>JAJPHT010000037.1 GCA_021325135.1 Pseudomonadota bacterium
ACCCTCAAGTGGGTCACGAAGGTCGTCGCGCAGCAGCACGGCCTCCACGCGTCCTTCATGGCGAAGCCCATCTTCGGCGTGAACGGCAGCGGCATGCACGTCCACCAGAGCCTCTGGAAGGGCAACCAGAACGCCTTCTACGACGAGAAGGGCCGCTTCCAGCTCTCCGGCACCGCGTACAACTACATGGCCGGCCTGCTCACCAACGTCCCCGCGATGACGGCGGTCCTCAACTCCACCGTCAACTCGTACAAGCGCTTGGTGCCCGGCTACGAGGCGCCCTGCTACATCGCGTGGGCCAACAAGAACCGCAGCGCGCTCATCCGCATCCCCGCCGCCCGCGGCAAGGGCACGCGCCTGGAGCTTCGCTGCCCCGACCCCGCCGGCAACCCCTACCTCCAGACGGCCGTCATGCTGGCCGCCGGCCTCGACGGCGTGAAGAACAAGCTCACGCCCCCCGAGCCCGTCGAGCAGGACATCTACCACATGACGCCCCAGGAGCGCAAGAAGAACGGCGTCGGCAGCCTCCCCGGCAGCCTCCGCGAGGCGCTGGACCTGGCCAACGACAGCAAGCTCGTGCGCGAGGTCCTCGGCGAGCACATCTTCGAGCAGTTCAACACGGTGAAGACGAAGGAGTGGGACAGCTTCCGCCTCCGCGTCCACCCGCACGAGCTGGACATGTACCTCGCCAAGATCTGAGAACGCGAAGCTCGCTTCGCTTGCTTCGCGTCCTCCCCGCGCCTTCGGCGCGGACCGACTCGGCTGGGGGCCCTTCGGGCCCCCGGCGAGCGCCCCTTTTTCGCAGAAATGCCCTTAGGGGCGCTCCGGCGCCGCCTTCGGCGGCGCCCGCGGCCCCTACAAGGCATCCGGCATTTCTGCGAAAAAACGGGCGCTCGTGATTGCCCTTTGCTCGCGCTTCTGGTGGAGGGCCTTCGTCACGCGCGGGCGCGCGAACCTCCACGCGCCTTCTTCGGGTCGCTCAGGTCGCCTTGCCGATGTCCAGCACGCCGATGAGGTAGCCGTTGGCGGTGCCGTTGAAGACGACTCGCCACGTGCCCGGCTGGAGGGTCACGCCCTTGGCCTGCTTGTCGCCGCTGCAGTGGCCGTTGGGGTTCGCGCCCACGATCCCGTTGGCGTCGTACTTGTCCTGGAGGAAGGTCTGGCCATCGGGCGCGACGAGCGTGATCACGGCATCGCTCTGCTGCGTCACGCACACGGTCGCGCTCCCCGTGCCCGCGCCGGTGTAGTGGAGGTCGACGTTCACGGGGCCCGCGCCCGCGGGGATATCGATCGCCTTCGTCTCGTCGGCGGCGGTGTAGTTGTGCTCGACGTGCGCGCCCAGGAAGCTCGCCTGCGTTCCGGAGCCCGCGGTGCCGGTGGGCGTGGTCCCTGCGTCCGTGGGCGTCGAGGGCGTTCCGCCGGTGGATGCGCAGCCGGCGAGCAGGAGGGAGGCCAGAAGGAGAGGGAAGGCTCGCACGGCGTTGGCATCGGGCGCGCGCCGCAAGAACCTAACCCTCGCGCCCCGCTCGCCGCGCCGATGAGCAGGCCGAAGATCGGCGTGATCGGAAGCGGCGACGTGGGCAAGCGGCTTGCCGGCGCGTTCGCGAAGCTTGGGCACCCCGTGATGCTGGGCACGCGCGAGCCTTCCCGCGAGGACGTGCAGGCGTGGCTCAAGGAGGCGGGGCACGGCGCCCGGGCGGGGACCAACGCGGAGGCCGCGCGGTTCGGTGATATCATCGTCCTGGCCACCGACTGGTCGGGCACCGAGAACGCGCTGCGGCTGGCGGGGGCGCCGAACCTCCAAGGCAAGGTGCTGCTGGACGTGACGAACCCCCTGTCGTACCGCGACGGCGCGCCGCCCCTTCTCGCGGTGTCGGGCGAGGACTCCGGCGCGGAGCGCGTGCAGCGGTGGGCGCCCGGCGCCAAGGTCGTGAAGTCGCTCAATGTCGTCAACAACGCGCAGATGGCGGACCCCAAGGCGTTCGGCAATCCGACGATGTTCGTGGCGGGCGACGAGGGCGCGAAGAAGGTCGTCGAGGGGCTGCTGCGCGAGCTTGGCTGGGATGACGTCATCGACCTGGGCGGCCTTGAAGGGGCGCGCATGCTGGAGGCGATGGCCCTCGTGTGGATCGTCCACGGCTTCCGCACGGGCAAGTGGACGCACGCGCTGAAGATGCTCCCCGCGAGGTGATCCCGTGAAGCTGGCGGGCAAGCTCGTGGCCATCACCGGCGCCTCCTCCGGCATCGGCAAGGCCGCCGCGCTGGCGTTCGCCCGCGAAGGCGCGCGCCTCGCCCTGTGCGCCCGCAGCGAGGGCGCGCTGCGCGAGGTGGCCGAGATCGCCAAGGCCCTTGGCGCGCCCTCCGCGATCTGGCGCGCGTGCGACGTGACGCGCGACGAGGACGTGCGCGCGTTCGCCGCCGCGTGCGGCCCGCAGGTGGACGTCCTCGTCGCGAACGCGGGCGTGGGCCAGTACGGCGAGTTCCTGGACACGCCCATGGAGGACGTGGAGCGCGTGCTGGAGACGAACCTCACGGGCGTGCTGCGCTGCGCGCACGCCTTCGGCCCCGCGCTCGTCGCGGCTCAGGGGCACGTCCTCGTCGTGGGCTCGCAGGCGGGGAAGACGCCCGTGCCGCTCTCCAGCGTGTACGCCGCCAGCAAGTGGGCCCTGACCGGATGGACGCGCAGCGCGCGGCCCGAGCTGGAGTCCCGCGGTGTCGCGCTCACGCTCTTCTCGCCCGGCGGCGTCGACACCGCGTTCCGCGAGCGGCGCCTCGCCGCGCCCGGGACCGGGGGCGACGCGCGCGCCCGCGTGCCCGGCTCGCAGAGCGTGGACCGCGTCGTCGCCGCGCTGGTGGACGCCGCGCGCAGGCGCCCCCGCGAGGTCGACCCCTCCCTCGTGGGCGCAGTGGGGCGCGCGGCCAACGCGCTGGCGCCCCACGCGGCCGCGCGGGCGATGCTCAAGGCTCGGGCGCGACGCCGCTAGGCGAGCCGGCGCGGCTTCCGAGGCTCGTCCGCGGCAGGCCGAACGCGCAGAGGAGCGCCGCGGCCGTCACCGCGACCATGAGGCCGATGCCCACGCCGAAGCCGCCCACGTTGGCGGCCAGCACGAAGCTCCCGACGCCCAGCGCGGCGCCCACCTGCCGCGTGAACTGCTGGCTCGTCGTGGCGCTGCCCATGCGCTGCACCTCGACGCTGTTCTGCACGGTGACGGTGATGCCCGGGTTGAGCAGGCCCATGCCGACGCCCGCCAGCGCCGCGCCGCCCGCGACGGCGTAGAGCCCGCGGTCGAACACGGTCGCGAGCGCGAGGAGGCCCGCCGCGTGGACGATGAGGCCCACCAGCGCGAAGACGCGCTCGCCCCAGCGATGCACGAGCCGCCCGGAGACGAGCGCGGCGCCGCTCCAGCCGATGGTGAACGAGCCCACGACGAGGCCCACGGCGGCGGGCGCGCCGAAGACCTCGCTGGTGCGCAGCGGCAGCACGGCCGAGACGCCGAACGCGCTGAAGGAGGTGAGGAAGGAGATGGCCATCGCGGTCGCGTAGCCGCGGTGCCGGAAGAACGCCAGCGGCAGGATGGGGTGCTCTGCGCGCCCCTCGTGCCAGACGAACGCCGCGAGGAGGGCGAGCCCCGCCGCGACGAGCGTCCACTCCAGCGCGCCGACGCTGCCTTCGCCGAAGTCCACGAACGCCCAGATGAGGGCGCTGCCCCCGAGCCCCGCGAAGGCCGAGCCCAGGATGTCGAAGCGCCCCGCGCGGTGGCCGAACGACTCGGGCATGGCCGAGAGCACGAGCGCCGTGGCCAAGGCACCGATGGGCACGTTGACGAGGAAGACCCAGCGCCACGAGGCGTTGGCGACGATGGCCGTGCCCAGGAGCGGCCCGCCCACGCTGCTCACGGCCCACGCGGACGCGGCGATGCCCAGGGCCTTCGCGCGCTTCTCGGGCGGGAACACGACGCCCAGCACGATAAAGGGGAGGCTCGTCACTGCCCCTGCGCCGATCCCCTGGAGCGCGCGCGCCGCGATGAAGACCGGCATGGTGGGCGCGGCCGCGCAGAGCGCGCTCCCCGCCACGAACACGGCGACGCCCACGAGGAACGTGCGCTTGCGCCCCCAGCGGTCGCTGCCCGGGCCCCACACGGGCATCGACACCGCGGTCGCGAGCATGTAGGCGGCGAACGCCCAGGCGTAGAGCCCGCTGCCGCCCAGCTCGCGGATGGCGACGGGCATGACGGTGCCCACCACGGTGCCGTCCACCCCGGCGAGGCCGATGGTGAAGAGGATGCCCACGAGCACGAGGACGCGGCTCCGGCCGGCGAGTTCCACGGGCTTCCGCTACGCGCCTCCCCGCTTTCTTCCTTCTGGCGGCGCCGCGGAGTCTGCTCGCCCTCTAAATAGGCGAGGAAGCGAGGCCTTCTCGATGCTCACGGCCAGGCTGACCGTGGGGACGATCCTCAACCTCGCCTCGGCCGGGCTCTGCCTCGCCGTGGGCGCGCGCCTCGCGCGGCGCGACGTCCAGGGGCCCGCGCGCCGCGCGGCGATGGCCTTCTCCGTCTGGTGGATGGCCTTGGGCGTCGACGCCACCATCAACTCGGTCACCTGGCTGGCCGGCGCGCTGGGCCTCGCGACGGAGACGCTGACCGCCGTCCTCACCTACGCGGCCCTCGCGGCGGTGACCGTCATGCTCTGGGGGCTCGTCGAGTACCTCGTCTACCTCTTCACGGGCCGCGCCGGGGCGTTCTTCCCGGTGGCGGCCGCCTACGTCGTGGCCTTCCTGGCGGGCGCCGCGTTCATCGCGACGCTCCACCCCATCGGCGTGACGCCGCGCCCCTACGGCGGGGAGATCGCCTACGCGAACCAGCCCAGCCCGGGCGAGGCGCTTGCGTTCGCCGTCTTCTTCCTCCTGCCGCCCATCCTGGGCGCCCTCGCCTATGGCACCCTCTTCTTCAGCGCCAAGGGGCGCACGCGGCGCTTCCGCATCGGCGTCGTCTCGCTGGGCATCTTCGTCTGGTTCTCCAGCTCCATCGCGCTCTCGGGCACCACGGTCGAGAGCGACGCGCTGGCGCTCTCGTCGTTCGCCATCTCGATCTTCTGCATGCTCGCCATCCTCGCGGCCTACGCACCCCCCGCGTGGATGCAGCGCTGGCTGCGCGTCACGGCCATCGCCTCCGAGCCCCACCCCATGCCGGAGGCCCTCGCCGCCGACGCCGCGCGCCGCGAGGGGGCGGCCGCCCGCGCCCGCCGCCGCGCGAGGCTGGACGAGCGGGTGCGCGACCTGGTCTGAGCGAAAGCCAAATCGCGGGGGCGCCGATCCAGCCTCATGGCCGACCTGATCCGCACCCTGGAGTCCGACCTCTTCGGCGCGTACGAGTGGGCGGCCGACCTCTACGAGGACCTTGCGGGCGTCCAGGAGGCGCCCGACCGCCTGGCGGTCTTCCGTGGCCTCATGCGCGCCTACGAGGCCTTGGAGGGCAAGGCCGCCGAGGCCATGCGCGCGGCGGAGGGGCTCGTCGCGGCGGAGGAGGACCTGGACGACACGGAGCGGCGCGTGCTGGCCCCCCTGGAGGCGCCGCGCGAGGCCCTCTTCGCGGACCCAACGCCCGAGAGCGCGAAGGCCTTCCTCGCCGCGTTCGACGCCGCGTGGATCGGCCAGGCCGAGAAGCCCGCGCTGGTTCCCGACGCCATCCTCGCGGCCCTCGCGCACAGCAACGTCATCGCGGCGACCCGCAACAAGACCCTCCCGCCCGAGGAGGCGAAGGCGCACCACGCGAAGGCCGCGCAGCTCTACGAGGAGCTTTTCGCCATGCTGAACTTCCGCGTGGGCACGGGCGAGCAGGAATGGAAGGAGACGGCCCAGAGCGCGGCCTTCCGCGCCGCCGTCGCGTGGCGCTTTGCGGGCGAGGAGTCGCGCAGCCGGCGCGCGACGGAGATCGCGGGCGCTCCCCCGGGTTTCGACCGCAGCGGCCACCGCACGTCGTGAGCGCTACCGTCGGACCCCGAGCGACTCGTCGTCGGCGTCGGGCTCCTCGGGCGGGGCGCGCGGCCTGCGCGGCGGCGCGGCCAGGATGCGCCGCACCAGCACGGCCGTGACCGCGGCCATGGCCAGCGCCACGACGGAGAGGACGATCACGAACCCGACCAGGACGTGCTCCAGCGCCACCATGGATCTTCGAGCCTCCTCCACCCAGGGCTACGCCATTGGTTGTATTAGAGAATTCTTGTGAAATTCCTGTGGATGAGATCGCCATTAACCACCGCCCCAGCGGGGTCCTCCCCCTGGCCCAGGGGCGAACGCTTTTCTGCCGGCCGCCCGAATCCGCGCCGTGGCGCCCCTGGCGGACGCGAAGGCCGTCTTCTTCGACGTCGACGACACGCTCTACGACTTCGACCGCAGCATGTCCCTCGCCTTCGCGCACCTGCACCGCGCCTTCCCCGACGTCTTCGCCCAGCACACCGTCGACCGCCTCGCGGAGGCGTACTGGACGCACTACCGCGGCATGGGCGAGCACGCGAAGCGCGACCTCATCAACCGAGATCCCGATCTCTTCCGCCGCACCATGTGGGCGGGCGCCCTCGCGGCGCTGGGGCTCGATGGCCACCCCGATGGCCTTGCCCGGCGCCTCACCGCGGAGTTCGAGAAGGTCCGCCCGCAGCACTGGCGCTCGTCCATGTACGCGGGCGCCCGCGACCTCCTCCTGGACCTCAAGGGGCAGCGCGTGCTGGGGGCCATCACCAACGGGCCCTCGCGCGTGCAACGCCCCAAGCTGGAGGCGCTGGAGTACCGCGACTTCTTCCCCGAGGACCTCGTCTTCGTCTCGGGCGAGTTCGGCGTCGCGAAGCCCGACCCCTCCATCTTCCTCGCCGCGGCCAAGGCGGCCGGCGTCGCGCCCGAGGCGTGCGTCATGGTGGGCGATGCGCGGGAGTTCGACATGCCCGCAAAGGCCGTGGGCTTCCGGACCATCCTCTTCTGCGAGGGCCGCAACGTGCCCGACGTCTCCAAGGACGAGCACCCGCCCGACGCCATCGCGCGGGGCTACGCCGACGTGCGCCGCCTGCTGGGCGCGTGAGCTATCGTTTTCTCCTCTTGGCCTTGCGGATGACCAGCGCGTCGCCCAGCGCGCCGATCTCGACCGAGCTTCCCGGCTTCACGCCGAGGCGCGCGAGAAGCTCCGGCGGGAGCGTCACCGAGGCGCTCGTGCCCGTGGTCCCGATCTTCCGCTCCACCGCGTTCTCGACGCCGAAGAGGCCCAGCTCGTGGGCAAGCGTCTCGACGCGGGCGAGATCCTCCGCGCGGATCTTCTCCTCGCCGTCCAGGGGGCACCGGCCGCCGCGCACGGGGAGCGTCCCGCGCGGGAAGTGGACCGCGACGATGGCGTCCGCCATGACGACGGGCTCGTCGTGGAGGTTACAGCGCAGGCCTCTGGCGGGCGCAGGAGACTGTCCGGACGTCATACTCTTCCTCGGTTTCCAGGTAGCGGACGATCACGTAGCGGGCGCCGAAGCGCCGCCAGGCGGCGCGGCGGAGGCCGGCGCGCTGGAGCAGGTCCGGCGAGGCAAGCGTGCGCGCCACCTGCTCCACGCTGACGGGCGGCCTCTCGTTGTACATGGCCCGCACCGCGTGCTTGGATAGGGTGACGGCCTTGCCACCGGGCTTCTCTTCTGATGTTCGTATGTCATTCGTATCCAATAAAGTCTCCTCCCGTTTTCAGGTCAAGATCCGAAGGGCCACGGGGACCAGGATCGCCGCCATGCCCAGGCTGCGCCGCACGCCGAGGCGGCGGGGGACCAGCCCGACGAGCGTGGCCGCGGCGAGGTCGGCAAGCCCGAGCCACCCGCAGAACGCCAGCGTCGCCACGGTGAGGAGCGCAAGGCCGCCCGCGCCCCAGCGGGCCGGCCCTGCGCGCGCCGCGGCCCGGGCGAGCGGGCGGGCCAGGGCGCGCGCCATCAGGCAGGCCGCCGCGGCGGAGAGCACGACGAGGGCGGCCTCGGCGAGGATCGCCTGGGATGGCGCACCCGCGCTCCACGCGGCGGGGCGCGCCATCGCCTGCGCGGCGACCAGCGCGCCGCTGCGCGCCCGCCCCATGGCGTGCCACGCGAGGAGGGTGAAGACGACGGCGCCGCCGTTCACTGCAGCCAGGCGCACGAGGCGCGCTTCTGGCGTGGGCGCCCGCGGCGTGAGCAGCGCCGCCTGCGAGGGCGAGACGCCGGGGACGAGGCCCTCGACCAGCGAGGCCGCCGCGCCGGGCGCCGCGTGCCGGAGGACGCCGCGGGGCGGCGCAACGGCGAGGATAGCGCGCGAGCCGGGCCTGCGCGAGCGGGCCGCGGCCAGCAGCTCAGGCGCCGCGAAGAGGCCCGCGAGGAGGGGCAGCAGCGGGGAGGCGGGAAGGCCGAAGGGCGACGCCGCGCCCAGGCGCAGCGCGGCCCAGCCCAAGGCGCCCGCGAGGAGGACGACGAGCAGCGCGAGCGCGCGGCCGGCCCACGGAGAGAGGGGGCCCTCGGCCCATTCGTGCGTGACCCAGCGGCCGTCCTCCTTCACCGGCACGGGGAGCGCGCGCCGGTGCGCCTTGGGGCGCGCGGGCTCGGTCGCGACGAGCAGCGCGAGGATGGCGAGCGCGATCCAGGGCGACCACGCCGCGACCCTGGGGCCGAGCCACGCGAAGATCGGGCGCGCAGCCGCGGCCATGGGCAGCGCGACGGCGAGCCCCGCGAAGGCGCCCCACGCCTGGAGCGCGACGGCCTCGACGCCGCGCCCTTCCCGCGCCAGCGCGTGCGCCGGCAGCGCGGCGAGCGCGCCCTCCTCGCCCGAGGCGCCCAGGAAGGTCGCGGGGAGGGCCGCGCCGAAGGGGCTCGCCGCCAGCGCCGCCACGAGGAACGCCTGCCCCGGCGCGCCCGCCTGCGGCGCGAGGGCCAGCGCGAGCGCGGCCAGGCCGTTGACGTGCATGCCGGGCAGCGCGCCCGCCGCGAAGCCCGCCAGCGCGCCGGCCGCGGCGGCCATCAGGAGGGCCGGCTCCACGCGTCCACCTTCAGGACGTAGGCGGCGTGGGCCTCGTCGTACCGGAACGCGCCCGCGGCGAGCCACGCGCCCGGCGCGGAGGGCGGCGCGAGGCCTGCGAGCCGCACCCGTGCGCCGCCCCCGACGAGGTCGCCCTCGCGCGGCTCGCCGCGCACGAGCACGCGCGCGCCCTCGTAGAGCGCGGGAGCCCGCGCCAGCGTGGCGGGATCGAGCGGGCGCGGCGCGGCCGCCTCCACGACGTCAAGCGACTCCGCGGAGAGCCCCGGCCCGTCGTCGAGCCGCGAGACGAGCCCCGTCACGCGCACGCGGTCGCCAGGCGCGGGGACCGGCCCGGGCCCGGCCACGACGCCGATGCGCGCCGTGTCGTCCGCCACGACGAGGTGGCGCCCGCGGTCGGTGCCCGAGGCCTGGAGCACGCGCCCCTCGACGAGGACGCGGCTCCCCTCGTGGAGCGGCGCGTCGCGGACGGCGACGCGGGCCGGTGATAGCAGAAGCGAGAGCGCCGCGAGGAGCGCGACGGCGAGAAGGGCGACGAGGACGACGGCGAGGTCGGGGTGGAGTCGACGCACGGGGGGTGGTGCCCAGAGGAGGAGAAGAGGCTTCTCCGGGAATCACCCCACGAAGGGGCCTCACTTCTTGGGCAGCCGCTTCTGGAGCGCCTTCATCTGGCGCACGAGGTCCTTGCGCTCGGCGTCCAGCTCCTTGAGGCGGGCCTTGCCTTCGGCCTTGCGCTCGGGGGAGACGTTCTTGGCGAGGTTCAGCTCGCTGCTGATGCGCTTCGCCTCGCCCTTGTTCTTCGCGACCTGGGACTTGAGGCCCTTCATGCGGATCTCGGCCTGCTCGGGGGAGAGGCCGGCGGGACCCTCGCTTCCGCCGAAGAGCCGCTTGATGGCTCGGATGACCACGGGCGGGGAGTGCCCGACCCCCTTGATAAACCCCGCCCCGGCGATGGGCTGATCCACCGCGCGCGGCCTCCCCTCGCGATGCCCGGCGAGCCCGCGCCCCTGGACCCGATCTTCCGTCCGCGCAGCATCGCGGTGATCGGCGCCTCGCGCCAGGTGGGCAGCGTCGGGCGCTCCATCTTCGACAACCTCCTCGCCGGGGGCTTCCAGGGCCCGGTCTACCCCGTGAACCGCACCGCGCGCGAGGTGGGCAGCGTGCGGGCGTACCCCAGCGTCCTCGACGTGCCCGACCCCGTGGACCTCGCCATCGTCGTCGTGCCCGCCGCGCACGCGCTGGAGGCCGTCGACGAGTGCGGCCGCAAGGGCGTGAAGGGGCTCGTGATCATCACGGCGGGCTTCCGCGAGGTGGGCGGCGAGGGCACGCGGCGCGAGGAGGAGCTGAAGGCGCTGCTCGCGCGCCACGGCATGCGCGCCATCGGCCCCAACTGCATGGGCGTCGTGAACGCGCACCCCGACGTGCGCATGAACGCGACGTTCTCGCCCGCGCAGGCGCGGCACGGCAGGATCGCGTTCGTCTCGCAAAGCGGCGCCCTGGGCATGGCGATCCTCGACCAGGCCGCCGACCTGCACCTGGGGCTCTCGTACTTCGTGAGCCTGGGCAACAAGACGAATGTCAGCACCAACGACCTCCTCGTCCAGTGGGAGGACGACCCCGACGTGGGGCTCATCCTCCTCTACCTGGAGAACTTCGGCAACCCGCGCCGCTTCGTGGATCTGGCGCGCCGCATCGCGCCGCGCAAGCCCATCGTCGCGGTGAAGAGCGGCCGCACCGCGGCGGGCGCGCGGGCCGCGGGCTCGCACACGGGCGCCCTGGCGGAGCGCGACGCCGCCGCGGAGGCGCTCTTCGAGCAGTGCGGCGTCGTCCGCGCGCAGACCATCCAGGAGCTTTTCGACTACGCCCGCGTCTTCAGCCGCGGGCCCGCGCCCCGGGGCCGCCGCGTCGCCATCGTGACCAACAGCGGCGGGCCGGGCATCATGGCGACCGACGCGCTGCTCGCGCAGGGCCTCCAGCTTGCGGACCTCTCCGAGGCGACGAAGGCCGAGCTTCGCGCGAAGCTCCTCCCCGAGGCCACCGTCGCGAACCCGGTCGACGTCATCGCGGGCGGAGGCCCCGAATCGTTCCGCGTCGCGGTGGGCGCGGCGCTGGCGGACCCCAACGTGGACAGCGTCGTCGTCATCTACACGCCGCCGGTGTTCATCGACGAGGCCGCCGTCGTGCGCGCCATCGTCGAGCCTCCGCGCCACGGGAAGCCCCTCGTCGCCTGCGTGCTGGGCAAGGAGAGCGGAGGCACCGCCTTCCACCGCCTCAGCGAGGCCGAGGTGCCCACCTTCGTCTTCCCCGAGCCCGCCGTGCGCGCCCTCGCGGCGCGCACGCTCTGGGCCGAGCGGCAGGCGCGGCCCCAGGGCGAGGTGCCCGCGTTCGCGGACGCGCGGCGCGACGAGGCCCGGCGCATCGTGGAGGCGGCCCTCGCCCGCGGCGACGAGTGGCTGCCGCCCGCCGAGGCCTTCGCCCTCCTGGAATGCTATCGCGTCCCCGTCGCGCGCTCGCGTGTGGTCGCCAGCGGAGAGGAGGCCGCGCGCTTCGCGCGCGAGCTTGGCCGACCCGTCGCGCTCAAGGCCGTGGCGCCCGGGCTCGTCCACAAGACGGAGGCGGGCGGCGTGCGCCTCGCGGTGCCGCCCGCGGAGGCGGCGGCCGCGTTCGAGGCGATGCGCGCGGACGTGGCTCGGCACGGGCACGCCATGTCGGGCGCCGTCGCGCAGGAGATGGTCCCGCCGGGCCGCGAGCTTCTCGTGGGCATGAGCGCGGACCCCAAGTTCGGGCCGCTCCTGGCGTTCGGCCTCGGAGGCACGCGCGTCGAGGTGCTCAAGGACGTGGTCTTCCGCCTTGCGCCGCTCACCGACGAGGACGCGAAGCGCATGGTGCGCGCCATCCGCGGCTGGCCGCTCCTGGAGGGCTACCGCGGCGAGGCTCCCGCGGACGTGCCCGCGGTGGAGGACGCGCTGCTGCGGCTCAGCGCGCTCGTGACCGACCTGCCCGAGGTGCGCGAGATCGAGATGAACCCCCTCATCGTGGGCGACGCGGGGCGCGGCGCGGTCGCGCCCGACGCGCGCGTGCGCCTCTGGCCCCGCGGCGAGGCCCCCCGCGCGCCGGGCGTCACCAGGGAGATCCCCGCGCCGGGGGCGCGCAATGGCGGCGGAACCGGCTCGGCGATGGGGCGGCCTGCCGCGTCGCCCGCCCCCTGAGCGTCCCTGGCGCGCCGCCGAAGCGCTCAAGAAGGCCCCCTGCCGTGGAGCGCGCAATGTTCGTCAACGTCGGCTTCGGCGAGGCGGCGCCCGGGCGCGAGAAGGACGTGGAGGCCGCCATGCGCGCGTTCGGCGACTGGCTCTCCGACGCGCCCGGTCTCGTTGCGATCCACCTGCTGCGCGATCCGCAGAGCGGCCAGCTCACCGGCGTGTCGCTCTGGAAGGACCGCGAGAGCTTCGCGGCCGCCATGTCGCGTCCGCGCTCCGACCACCGCAAGATGGACCCGGCGATGTACGCCAGGCTCCCCGAGACGCGCAGCGGCGACGTCGTCGCGACCTGGCCTAGCCTTCGCGGATGAGCCCGTCGAGCACCGCGTCCATGCGGCGCATCACGTGCTCGTTGACGCGGTGGCCCAGCGCCGCGGTCGCGCGCCGCGCGTCGCCGCCCAGCACGCCCGAAGGGTAGTGCTTGTCGAGCCCCAGCGTGACGCGGAACTCGGGGATGTCCGCCTTGGGCACGTGCGGCGGGGCGCGCTCCATGCGGCAAAGCTCCGGCGCGATGGCCAGCATGCGCGCGGTCTCCAGCGTGCCGGCGTGGCCGTCATCGGCGGGAATCTCCTCCCAGCCGGGCTTCCCGCGAAGCTCGTAGACGATCTCCCAGTCGCTGAGCACGGCGAGCTTCATGGCGGGCCGCTCCTCCAGCGCCTCCTCCGCGGCGAGGCGCAGCGCGCGCATGTGGTCCGCCCCCAGGTGCCCGGACACGACCATGGCGCGGCGCACGCCCTGGCGGCCCAATTCTGACAGCACGTCGCGGGCGACGGCGCGCACGGTGTCGAACTTCAGGGAGATCGTGCCCGGGTAGGGCGCGGTGGCGAGGCCGTTCCCGTAGCGCAGCGGCGGCAGGAGGAGCGTCCCCTCGCGGCGTGCGAGGCGCTCGCAGCCCCACTCGGCCTGGATCGCGTCCGTGGCGAGGGGCAGGTGCGGGCCGTGCTCCTCCAGGATGCCGATGGGCCAGATGGCCACCGTGCGGTCCGTCACGCGGTCGCGGAAGTCGGTGAAGGTGAGGTCGTCCCAGCGGAGCATCTACTTCCCGCTCCCGAGCGCGGAGGCCAGGAAGTCGTTGAGCGGCGCCATCTTCTTCGCGCCCGCGACGAAGCGCTTGTCGAAGTCCTCCGCGGTGAGGTCGGTCGCCTTGAGGGGCACGCTGGCGGTGAAGCTCTTCCGCTTGAGGTCCTCCACGTGGGGGTGGTCCGGCGGCACGCCGCGCGGCGGGCGCTTGAGGGCCTCCTCGTCGTCGTCCAGGCCGACGGCGCGCGCCTTCTTCCAGGCCGCGGGCTTCGCGACGATGCCGTCGCGGATGCGCTGGAGCGCGGGGGGCTCGGGGTGCCAGACGCCCGCGTAGATGGCGCTCTCCTTGGGCGCGGCGTGGAGGAAGAAGCCTGGCGCCGTGACCGCGCGGCCGTGGCCGAAGCCGATCCCGATGTTGGTCTTGTAGGGGCTCTTGTCCTTGGAGAAGCGCACGTCGCGGTAGATGCGCATGACGTGGGGCTCCAGGCCCAGCTTCGCGCCCACGGTGGCGGCGAAGCGCGCGCTGGGCTCCTTCACGTGCTCCTCGTAGCGCGCCTTGTTGGCCTCGAACCAGGCCTTCTCGTTGTGCTTCTCCAGGTCCGCGAGGAAGCGGAGCGTCTCCTTCGTGAAGTAGGCCATGGCGCCGCCAACGCCGCCGGAGCCCAAGAAGGAAGCGCATCAGGCCGGCGCGCGGAGGGAGGCCAGGGCGGCGCGCATCTGGGCCGCGCTCGCGAAGCGCGCCGCCGGGTCGGGGCTCAACGCGCGCCGCAGGAAGTCCGCGCGCGCTCCAAGCTCCGGCAGCTCGTCGCCCGCGAGGATGCGGGCGCGCAGCGAGAAGTCGTCGAGGCCGCGCGCGTCGCGCACCGGCCTGCCCGTGAGCATCTCGGCGTGCACGAGCGCCGCGGCGAAGAGGTCGCTCCTGGGGTCGGGGGCCTCGCCGCGCACCTGCTCGGGCGCCATGTAGAGAAGGGTGCCGGCGGGGGCCGCCGTCGCCTCGGGCCCCGCGCGTCGCGCTGCGCCGAAGTCCGCGAGCCGGGGCTCGCCCGCGGCGGTGAGGAGCACGTTCTCGGGCTTGACGTCGCCGTGCACGATGCCCTTGGCGTGCGCGGCCTCCAGCCCCGCGAGGATGCCCTCCAGCAGGCGGTCCGCCTCGCGGGGCTCCAGCGCGCCGCGCCTCGCGAGGAGGCCCCGCAGGTCGCCCCCGTCGACGTACTCCAGGACCAGCGTCGCGCCGCCCGTCTCCTCCACCACGTCGTGGATGCCCACGACGTTGGGGTGGTCCAGCGCGCCCACGAGCCGCGCTTCGCGCGCCTGGGAGGGAGGCACGCGCTTGAGCACGACGGGCCGATCAAGGGCGGTGTCGTGCGCGAGGAGCGCCTCCCCCTGGGCGCCTTCGCCCAGCTTGCGCTCGACGCGGTAGCGCGGCGTCGCGGGCGCCAAGGCCCGGGGCGGGAAGACCTCGGCGCCCGTGGGCGTCATGCGATACACGGCGATGCCCAGCGCGCGGGGGCGCACCGAGTACGCCACGGCCGCGCCCAGGGGCAGCCCCGCGGCGGTGGAGACGGCGAGGACGAAGCCGTCGCCGGGGACCACGAGCTGCGCCAGCGCGATGAGGAGGACCCAGGCGGTGAGGCCCGCGACGGCGGCGACGCCCAGGGCGGCCCGCGCGGGGACCTCGCGCACGCCCAGCGCGCCGCGACGCGTCGCCTCGGCGAGCACGACGAGGGGAAGCACCAGATTCGTCACGCCCAGGTCGATGATGTCCTGGCGCGAGAGCTGGTCGAGCAGGACGGCCGCGACGCCCACGCCCGCGAAGAGCCACGCGATGGGCTGGCGATGGCGCGCGCAAAGCAGCACGAAGAGGCCGAACTCCACGGCCAGGCGCGCGACGATGCCCGGGTCGTCCACGAGGTCGACCGCCAAGCCGTAGCGCGTGTGGTGGATCGCGCCGACCCGCGTCAGGAGGACGCCGGCGAGCCAGTACGTCGCGAAGACGAGGATGCCGCCCGAGGCGGCGAGGATGCGCATGGCGCCCGCGCGCTCCGTCTCGGGCATCGCCGGCACGCGCGACACGCTCATCGCCAGGGCCAGCGCGCCCGTCACCACCGAGGCGGTGCTGAAGGGGCCGAAGAGCGCGATGGCGACCGGGCCCGCCGTGGGCCCGACCAGCGGCCAGACGACGAGGCTCGCCGCGAGCCAGGCGAGCATGAGCGCGTAGCCCATGCCCTGCGCGCTGCGCCAAGCGGGGCGCGTCGGGTAGAGCGCGAAGAACGCGACGAAGAGGAGCGAGCTGGCCAGGATCGTCTCGTCGAGGACCAGGTGCACGAAGGGCGCGAAGGGCGCGTCGCCCCAGTCGAGGAGGACGAGCACGAGGCCAAGGACCCACATCGCGCCCAGCACGGTGCGGGCGGGCGTCGCGGGGCGCAGCCAGAGCATGGTCACGCCCACCAGCGCGACGAGGGCGATCTGGAGGGCCCGGAACACCTCCCGCAGCGCGAGGACGTCCAGCGTCATGTCTCGGATCGAGCAGGCGCGCCGCCCCTCTTAGAAGGATGCGCTCACGCCGACTGGATGATCTCGTCCAGGAAGAGGGCGAGCGAGCGCGAGTTGATCTTGGCGCCCGCGGACGTGGGGTGCCCGCCGCCCACGATGCCGTGCTCGCGGGTGAACTCCTCCACGAAGAGGCCCAGGTTGAGGCGCGTGTCGCCAGTGGCGCGCAGCGCGATGGAGGCGAGGCTGCCGCGGCGGTTCACGAGCACGGCGACCTTGGCGCCCTCCTCGCGGGCGACGCTGGTGAGGGCGCGCGTGCCGAAGCCCAGGAGCGAGGGCTTGCGCTTGCCGAAGTGCAGGAGGGCGACCTCGTTGCGCACGACGAGGCGGCTCCGCACGCGCTCCTGCGCCTTGAGCCAGCGGTTCTCGTTGAGCATGGTGAGGTAGCGGGCCTTCACCTCGCTCACCTCGCTGGGCCAGACGCCCTTGGCGAGGCGGCGGCCCGTGTTGGCGCGGAAGCGGTCGTCCTCGATCTCCAGGCGCCACGCGAAGTCCAGGTGCTCGGCCTCCTCCTCCAGCCGCTCCAGCCCGTGCAGGCGGATGGCGTCCACGAGGTGGCGCGAGGTGCCGTACTCCACGATGTCCGCGATGGCGGCGAGGCGCGCGAGGTCGTCGCTGGGCGCCAGCGCGCCGGCGCGCGTGAAGTGGTCCAGCGCCGCGCCCGCCGCGCTGCCGCCTTCGGCCATGACGACCTCGACGGCGGGGCCCAGCTCGTGGACGTGCATGAGGCTCGTCTGGTGGTGGTCGATGAGCGTGACGCGCGTGCCGCCCCGCGCCTTGGCGTTGAGCGTCTTGATGAGCTTGGGCGTGAGGCCCACGTCGATGAGGTAGAAGTGCCGCGCAGAGAGGTCCTTGCGCAGAAGCTCCACCGCGCTGGTGGCGCTGGGGACGTAGCTCACCCGCGCGTCGGGGTGCACCGCGAAGCAGAAGGAGCTGGAGACGATGCCGTCCACGTTGCCCCGCGTGATGACGTGCACCGCGCGCGCGTCCGAGGAGGCCAGGCCCTCGGAGGGCGAAAGGAGGCCCCATCGACTCGCGTCGCGATACGGCGCGGGCGTCGCCATGGGTTGGCCAGGGGTGTTGTCGATCCGATGGCACTTAGACCTTGCCAAAAAAAGCGGGAGGGGGGTTCGGGGGGCGCAGCCCCCTGACGTTTCGGTCGTCTGCTGGACTTTTCCTTCACGTCAGGGGGCTGCGCCCCCTGAAACCCCCGCGGGTAGCCGCGCTGCGGCGCGGCCGGACGACTCCCCGAACCCCCCGCTCTTGGCGGCGCCCTATCCTCGGCTCACCCACGTCTCCACGCCGCGGGGCGTCGTGGCCTGGATGTCCTGCAACGTCTGGAGCCGCGCGACCTGCCAGGGTTCGAGCTTCGCGTGGTCAAGCATGCCCGGCGTGCAGTGCGGGTACATGATGTTGCTTGGGTCGTCCACGTGGCCGAGGCCCAGCAGGTGGAGGATCTCGTGGGCGACGACGCACTCGTCCACGCCGGGATCGCCCACCTCGGCCGCGATGCCGCTGCTCACGGTGGCGCCCAGCGTCGCGCGCCCGCTGGTCGCGGCGAGGTCACCGCGCGTGAGGAAGAGGGGCGCGCCCTCGTCGCTGGCCGTGACGCGGACGTTCGCGTGGTCGGCCAGCCAGCGGAAGGCGGTGGTGAGGTCGGCGTCCGCGCCGTCGCCCAGAAGATGCACACGAAGGTCGATGGGCGCCGCGCTGATGGGCCCCTTGTCGGGGTTGACGGCGATGGCGTCGAAGTGGTCGCGCTCCACCGTCTCGAAGGGCACCTCGTCCCGGTGGAACGGCGCGCCCAGCGCGCCCGCGGTGAGCAGCGCGGCGAGCACGAGGGGAAGGACGAGCCAGCGGGCGCGCAACGCGGGGCGTGCAGCCGGAGGGGCCTACTAACGATGACGGAGGGGCGGGTTTGCCCACGCGGCGGTTCGGCGGTGCGGAAAAGCGATGGCGAGGGAGTGGCTACCCGCTGCAAAGGAAACAACCCGCCCAATGGTCGCTTCGGCAACTATATGCCTGGCAGCTCGTCATTCATGGTCACCGCTCCGGCGGGATGGGATGCACATGCGGAAAGAAGACATGATCAGGTTGCACGCTCTCCTTTTTCAGATGCGGCGCACCTTCGAAGCCACCGGGATCACGACAGGGACCGAGTACTTCACGGCCTACGACAAGCTGGGCGTGACGCCGGTCTCCCTGCACCGTGACCGCCGCGCGCACCAGATGGCCATCTTCCTGCTGGGCGAGGCGCTCAGCAAGGCGGCCGTCGAGGGCGTGGGCCACGAGGCCGACCTCAAGAACGCGCTCCACTTCATCCACCAGCCCAGGCGCGAGCTCCTGTAGGGTGGACCCGCCGCGCCAGGGTCCCGCAACCTGGCGCGCGCTGGTGGGATGACAAGAAGAAGGGTGGCCGGGGAGGGGATGGATGCCTCCCCGGGCGCTCGGGTTTTTCAGTTCAGCGTGCTCGCGCCAGCGGGCATGCGGACGACGTAGACGCCGTCCGCGCGGCCGGAGACGTGCGTGCGCGACGACGCGACGAACACCTCGCCCGTGGTGGGCTTGATGGACGCGCTGAAGAAGTCGCCCAGGCTGCGGTCGGGGCCGCCGCCGGTCACGCTCTGCAGGCCGATGGTGTCGATGCTGCCAACGTGATAGACGCCGTCCAGGTCGTAGCGCGTGAACGTGGGCGTGGCCGCGTTGGCGTTGGTGGACTCGACGTAGCTGACGTTCCACGTCGCGCCGGCGAAGGCGCTGTTGTCGTTGTTGTCGCCCACCTTGCTCGTCTGGTAGTAGACGATGGCGATCTTGCCCGCGGCGCCCGCGACGACCCAGGGCATGATGTGCGTGCCCGTGCCGGTGCTCACCTTGACGGGCACGCTGTAGGACGCGCCGTGGTTGGTGGAGACGGTGAGGTACACCTCGGCCTGGCCGCCCACATGGTGGTCGTACACGACGTACACGTTGCCCGCCGCGTCGACCGCGCTCACCGCGAACTGGAGGTCGTCGTGGGGGATGCTGCCGGGGACGTTGATGGCCGTGAAGGTCAGGCCGTTGTTGGAGCTGTGGTAGACGACGAGGCCCGTCGCGCGCCACATGGGGACGTACAGGTCGCCCGTGGTCTGGTCCACCGAGGGGACGCCGGGGGGGCCGCAGGAGCAGACGAGGGGGACCTCGACGGGCGCCATGAGGCCGCCGATCTCGCCCGCGGGCGTGCCGACCTCGTAGCGGAAGGAGACGGCGCCCTCGCCGTTGGGCAGGCCGTTCACGCCGACGACGGTGTTCTGGTTGGTGATGAGGTAGACGTACTGGTCCTTGTAGTGGGCGAACCACTGGCGGTCGACCACGGAGGTGTAGTGGCCCGCGGGGCTCGCGATCCAGGTCACGCCGTCCTTGCTCACGGCCACGTCGTCGTTGGCCAGGTACAGGTCCGCGAAGTAGCCGCGGTTCTGGCTGTCGAACTCGATGTCCGAGTCGCCGCCGCCCTGGACGTCGCCGGTCATGGTCAGGCCGTTGGAGCGGACCAGCCACGTGCCGGTGCTGTCGTTCTCGAAGATGGGCGTCTTCGTCAGGGGGAAGGCGCCGATGATGATGCCCGGGATGGCCGTGACGAACTCACGGCCGTTGGGCATGAAGTCGATGGTGGGCTCGGAGAGGCCCGCGCTTCCGGGGATCAGGGCCGCGGGGGAGCCCGCCGCGTCCGAGATGGTGACGCCGACCAGCGCCCCCGTGGTGCTCAACAGTGCCAACCCGAGCGCTAGGATTGTATGCGCGCGCAAAACGTACAGCCTCGGCACCCGGACGCATCCCCCCGACCTGAATGCTTCGGCCACGGCGGCGGTTCCAAGCAGGGCCGCGGCGCTGGCCGGGGCGTGCGCGTGCGGCTCTCGACCCTCGTCCCCGGCGTCGCCCCGGAGGCGGCCCTGGCGTGGTGGTTCGACTTCCACGAGGGCGCGACGGACCACGATTTCCTCGGGGTGGGCGTGCGCCGCCGCATCCTCGCCCGCTCGGAGGCCGAGGTGGAGATGGAGGACCGGGCGCCCCTCTTCCGTGAGCGGGTCCGCGCGTGGCGGGAGCCTGGCGCGGTCGCCTTCGAGGGATCGAACACGGTCTCGCGATTCCGGGGGGCGTATCGCTTCACGGCCGAGGCGGACGGCACGCGCATCGCGCTGGACGCCGAGATCGACCTGCGCGGCGCGCTGCGGCTGGGCCTCCCCGTCGCGCGGCCGCTGGCGAGGGCGATCCTCCGGCGCGACCTGGAGGGGCACGGCGAGGAGATGGCGCGCGAGCTTGGGCAAGCCGGCTCCCAAACGCGTTAAATAGCGACCCCCCGTGGTGCGGCGCGTGTCGTCGCCCCGCGCCGTCGCGCTCGCGCTCCTTCTCGTCCTCGCCGGGCTCGCCGGCTGCCTCGGCGGCGGGGGCGGCCCCAAGGAGGGCGGCAACGCGACCCTCGCCTCGGCCGCGCCCACCAAGGCGCTCAACGCCACGGCGGCCAACGCCACCGACGACGGCTCGCAGGCCGCGAACAAGACGCTGGGCTCCGTCCCCCACAACCACGACTACTGGAAGGGGCGCGAGCGCGTGACCATCCTCGACGCGGACGAGGCGCTCTCGCCCACCGGCCGCGACTCCTTCATGGCCACCTTCGGCGAGACGCGGCCCGCCCTGGGCGCCGTCTCCTTCACGCTCCCCGACGGCCAGATCGTCTTCGAGGGCACCGGCAAGATGGAGGTCACCGCGACGTGGAGCGACCCCACCATCTCGGGCCTCTCGCTGCGCTATCACGGCGCCGACACCAGGACCTTCACCGACCCCGCGCAGATCTCGTCGGGCGCGCCCCTGGGCTTCGAGGTCAAGGCCGAGCAGAGCGACGAGCCCCACTCCAGCTCCTCCAAGTGGGCCTTCGTGCTGGAGGCGGGGGCCCCCGGGACACCCGGCGTCGCCAACGGAAACGTCCACGTGAAGATCGACATCGTGAAGATGCGCAACATCGAGCTCTTCCCCGCGCACCCCGACTACTTCGCGCAGAAGCCCTACGTCAAGCTGATGGACAAGGACGTGGACGTGAAGGGCAACGGCATGGCGGAGGACCTCCAGGCCCTCGCGAGCCGCGACGACGCGCCGCCCGGCTTCGCGCCCGACCACGTCGTCCCCATGGAGACGAAGACGATCCTCGTCAAGTTCGACGTGAAGAGCGTCACCTCGCAGAACCCCACGGCGGACCTCTCGAAGTTCTACTTCCTTTACCGCGCCGCGGACACCGCGTTCCGCTACCGCCCCGCCAACGTGTCGGGCCATGAGGAGAAGGCCGTGCTCTACAAGATCCCCGTGGGTCAGGGGCAGGGCGACGCGTTCTACGCCAAGACGAGCCAGTGGCTCTTCTACCCCTACTTCCAGGACAACGCGCAGGGCGCGCAGGTGCCCCTGCCTTGCCCTCCCTTCGGCGAGTGCTTCTCCTGGGAGATCCAGGGGCACGTCACCGCCTACGCGTTCAACTCTGACGTGGGCCCCGAGGCCTTGGCCAAGGCGATGGCGGGAACCCTCTAGGAGCAGCCGCCCGCCAGGGCGGGCGAGACGGGCCCCGCGCCGTCGTCGGCGCAGTCCACGTCGCGAAGCTGGTACGCGTCGCCCACGGCCGCGCCCAGCGCGTCGCCCGAGAAGCGGTTGCGGAGCCGGCTCCCCCAGTCGGCCGGGTCGCAGTCCCAGCCATCCTGCACGCCCGCGTTGCGGCCGATGCCCGACTGGCAGGCCTCCTCGCCGTAGAAGCCCAGGCCTCCGGGGAGCGAGACGCCCACGAGGCTCGTGCGCGCGTAGAAGGTGAGGTGGCGCGCGGCGGGGGGCTGCGTGTCGCCCCGCGTCAAGGTCTTGGGACCCAGGAGCGGCTCCGACGCGGAGTGCCAGCCGGGGCCCTGCCCGTTGACGTCGCGCAGCGCGGCGAGGCCGCCGTCCTGGAGGCTGAGGCCGTGGCCGACGAGGTCGCCCACGCCGGGGAATCCCAGGTTGCCCTGGGGGATCGTGCCGCCCTCCTGGTTGGAGACGCCCATCTGCTGGAAGTCGAAGGCGAAGTCGTTCTGGCGGCGCCCGTCGCTGGGCGAGACGCCGCGGTCGTCCGACTCGGGGAGCGGGAGCTTGCCCGTGAGGGGGCCGGGGCCGAGGCCGAGCATGGGCACGACGTCGCGGTGGGGATCGCACTGCTCGACGAGGCCCACCTCCGCGTCCTGCGCGGAGTCCAGGAAGGAGCCTCCGGCGTCGGGGGCTCCGGGGGAGGCGGGAGCCGGCGCGGCGGCGTAGGTCCCGTCCGCGTCGGTGAGGTCGCGGTGGAACGTGGGCGGGCCGCCGTTGGGGTCGTCGTCGAACACGGCGACCTGGGCGATGCCCTCGACGCCCTTGGAGCCGGAGAGGACGTAGCCGTCGCTGGCGGGCTCGGGGTCGGCCACGTCCACGGAGCGGTGCCCCTGAGGGTCCTTGACCGCGGTGGCGCGGGGCTGCGTGCAGTCCCACACCGTGAAGGCCGGGCGGTCGGCGTCGCGCTCCAGCAGGCCCGTGCGCGGGCCGCCGGGCGCGGAGGGGTCGCCGAAGGGGCTGACGGGGAGGTGCTGGTCCAGGGGGTTCGCCGAGCGCTCGGGGTGCTCCGGGTCGGAGAAGCCCAAGGCCGAGGCCACGGCGTGCTGGTCGAAGCAGTCGGCGAACGCCAGCGCGCCGCCCGTGCTGGAGGTCGTGCCGCGGGGGAGCGGCCACGCCGCGCACGAGGGCTCGGGCGAGGAGCCGGGAAGCCCGTTGTCGCCCCACACGCGGGCGGTGGTGTCGTTGAGGAGCCCCGGGATCACGTAGGTGATGTCGCCGGGGTTGGGGGACCACGTCTGCGGCCCGATCCAGAGCAGCTCGTGGATCCAGTCGTCGTTGTTCCAGAGCGAGTGCGGCGGGCACGCGGCCGATGAGGTGCCCAGCGTGGGGTTGGCCGTGGCGCCCAGGAAGGTGTTGCTGGGCGCCGGGTAGTCCAGCAGCGCGCCGTCCAGCGCGCCCAGGTAGCCATCGCCATTGCAGTCGCGCCACACGCCCAGGTAGGCGGTGTAGGAGGTGGAAGGGGGGGCCAGGCGCGCGCCGACGCCCAGGGTGGCGTCGTTGGGGTTCTGGCCCGTGCTGGAGGCCTCGGGCACGACGTCGAAGAAGACCTGGAGCCCGGAGAGGGTCCCGGTGGCGTCGGGCCACATGAAGCCGTCGTCGCGGTCGGCCGCGGTGCTGGGCTCGGAGTCCCCGTGGAAGGTCCACGCGGACGCGGGGCCCGCCACCAGGAGCAGGACCAGGCCTGCCGCGACGAGGGCGCGCACTCGGCTCACCGGCTCAGTAGACCGTCGTGTCCGTGCAGTTGGGGTACGCGGCGGGGCAGGTGCCGGGGGGGTAGGCGGTCACGGTGACCTCGAAGCCCGCGCCCTCCTTGGCGTCGACGAAGACCTTCAGGCCGCTGTTGTCGGCGCCGAAGTCCGGGACGAGGCAGGCCGCGTCGGCCTGGGGCGTGGAGCCGTCGCAGTGATCGGGGCGGGCGGGCGTCGCGTCCTGGCTGTCGACGTGCGTGCCGGCCGCGGTGTAGTAGTGGATGTCCAGGTCGTAGGCGGCGGTCTCGTAGGCGTTGTCCAGGTGGGCGACGAGGAACCAGTTGGCGCCGGGGGACGCGAAGATGAAAGAGTCGATGCCGGACTGCTTGGTGTTCGCGCCGAGGGTGCCCAGGGGGAAGGCGGCGGTGAAGCAGCCGTGGTAGGTGATGCTGCCGTCCGCGTTGGTCGTGCCGGTGGCGGCGCCCGCGCTGGGGGTGCAGACGTTGACGTCCGCGTCCGCGGGGGCCATGAGGAAGGGCGTGAAGGCGAGGGTGAGGGTGGCGAGGACGGCGAGGGTCTTCATGCGGTGAGCCTCCAGGAAGCGTGTGCTCCCCTGCGAGCCCGCGACGCCCTGGCATCGTATCAATGTTCGTCGAAAACTGAGGAAACCGACAGGCGTTTCCTAGAGATGGCGTTGCCCAATCGCGGCGTCCCCGGGAGGGGCAACAGCCTGTCACTTCGCGCAACGAGGCGCGTCGAGGATCGCGGAAGAGGCCCAGGCGGCGAAGCCTTCTTCGGGGAGCACCCGCATCGGCGGCCGTGGCTCTTGACGCCGCGCCGGCGGTCATCGCGGGGATCGTGGGCACCGTCTGCACCCTGCTCGCCTTCGCGTCGTGGCGCGCCCTCGTGCGCACGGGGAACCGCGGCATCTACTGGGTCATGGCGGCCTTCACCCTGCTCGCGCTGAAGAGCTTCGTCAAGGCCTTCACGCTGGGCACCTCGGGCGAGACCGAAACCACGGAGCTTCTCTTCAGCCTCGCCGACCTGGGCGCGGTGGGCCTCTTCGCGTGGCCGCTGCTGCGCAACGTGGGGGTGCCGCGCTGAACCGGCCCAGCCTCCGCGAGGAGATCCGCTCCTTCGTCGCGCGCTACCCCGGCGTCCACCCCCGCGAGGTGGAGCGCCAGATGGGGCTCGCGAACCGCCTCGCCTCCTACCATCTCGACGCGCTGACGCGGGAGGGCGTCCTGGAGCGCGTCGACGAGGGGGGCTACGCCCGCTACTTCGAGCGCTCCGCCGCCGGCCGCCTCTCGCCGCGCGACCTCTCCTTCATCTGCCTCATGCGCCACCCGCCCGCGCTCCAGGTCGTGCTCCTGCTCCTCTCGGAGCGCGAGCTGACGCCCAGCGCCATGAGCGACCGGCTCGCCCTGGCGCGCCCCTCGGTGAGCTATCACCTCAAGGAGCTGCTTCAGCAGGAGGTCCTTGCCGTGCGCGAGGAGGGGCGCGAGCGGCGCTACTCGCTGCGCGACGCGGCGTTCGTGCGGCGCGCCCTCGCCTCGTTCCACCCGCTTCCCGGCGACCTCGACGCGTTCTCCTCGCTGTGGGACGACCTCGTCGGGCATTGACGTCAGCCGGCCATCACGGCCACGCCCATGTCGGTGTGGCCGATGCCGCAATATTCCGCGCACTGGCCCGTCCAATTCCCCGCGCGCAGCACCGTGAAGGCCGCGGAGTTCACGCGGCCGGGGATCGCGTTCACCTGCACGCCCAGGTCGGGCACGAAGAGGCTGTGCGCCACGTCGCGCGACGTCACGTCCACGGCCACCTCGCGCCCCACCGGCACGCGCAGCACGTCGAGGCTGGTGGAGTTGTCGGGGTACGCGAAGGACCAGCCCCATTGCATCGCCGTCGCCTTGACGTGGAAGGCGCCAAGGGCAGGCGGCGCGTCGATCGTGCGCTGCGCGCCGAGGCTCAGCCCCGCCAGCGCGAGGAGGAGGCCCAGGAGCGCGGCGGTCCACGCGACGTTGATCGCGCGGCGCTTCGAGGGCGAGGGCGCTTCCCCCGGCTGCGCGCCCGGCCGCCAGCGGTAGCGCGCCGCGAAGGCGACCAGCAGGACGAGGAACGCGCCCGCCACGATCGCGGCCGCGACGTTGAACACCCAGTAGAGCCGGTGCACGAGGTCCCCCACGTCGGAGGCGCCGCTGGCCAGGTCGCCCACCGCCAGCGCGGGGGGCAGCGCGGCCGTCCACGCGCGGGCGCGCGGCGCCAGCGATGCGAGCGCGACCACCGGCACCGCGAGGTCCAGGAGCGTCGCGAGAAGGCTCGTGGGGTTGGAGGGCGCGACGGCGAGCCCCGCCGCGGCGGCCATGGCGAGGGGCGGCGCGAGGCACGCGGGGCACGCGGAGACGAGGAGGCCGCCCGCGAGGGGCGCGCGCCGCGAGGCCCGCAGCGCCATGGCGAGGAGAAGCGCCGTCGCGGCCAGGAGCGCGGCGCGTCCCAGGGGGAGCGCCAGGCGGACGCCGAGGCCGGGCCACTCCACCGCGAGCGCGGGCCACGTCGTCATGGGGCCGTAGGCGGGCGTCCACGCGACGGAAAGCCCTCCTGAAGCGGGCGCGAAGAAGGTAATCACGCGCTGCGCGAAGGCCAGGCCCAGCGCCACGAGCACGGCCAGCGGCGCGACGCCCTTCGCGCGCTCCCACGGCGTGGCCGCCAGCAGCGCCACGAGGAAGAGCGCGAAGAGAAGGGCCTCCGCCGCCTGCGCGGGCGCCGTGGGCAGAGAACGCGCGAGGTCCGCCGCGCGCACCAGCGCGCACGCCAGCGCGAGGAGCGCGGCGGGCAGGATCGTCCTCACCCGCGGCGCCTCCACGCGGCGGCCGCGCCAGCCGCCAGGACGAGCCACGCGGGGTCGGGCACGAGGTCGCGCCGCGTCGAGGCCGAGAGGACGTCGCGCGAGGCGGGCGCGCCGCCCACGGAGATGGCGCCCGCCATGCCCACGGGCCGGTGGAGCGCGCACCAGTAGCCGGTGGCGGTCGCGTTGGCGGGCGCGCGGAACGACAGCGTCGCCGTCCCGTTGGGATCGACGAGCCCCGTGCCCACGCCGATGGGATCGCCCAGCTGGAGGGAGTGGGGCCGGTCGCCCTCGTTGGTGAACGTGATGGTCACGTCCTCGCCCGGCGTGAGGTTGAGTTGCGGGTCCCTGCCTTCGAGCCCGTCCACGGTGAACCAGAACGGGTGCTCGTTGCGCGAGCCCGGCGCGCCCACGTTGTGCGCGACCACGTGGAACGACGCCGCGAGGAGGACCGCGAGGCGCAGCGTCAGCATGGCTCCGGCCTCGACGCCGGCCGCCGTGCTTGGCCTCTTTCGCACGATCTTTGGAGCGCCCGGCGGCGCGAGGCGCCAATCCTTTGGTCCCCCGGCGCCCTGCGCAGGGGCGCATGTCCTTCCCGCCCGCGACGCGAGGGCAGCGACGCACGCGCGGAGGCGAGGCGGCGGGCGGCCGCTTCCTGCGCTTCCTCCGGTGGGCCCGGTCGTGGCTCCTCACCACGAACCACAAGCGCATCGGCATCCTCTACCTCATCGTCGTCTTCGTCTGGTTCCTCTTCGCGGGGCTCGACGGGCTCGCCATGCGCGCGGAGCTGGCGACGCCGCAGACGGACCTCTTCCAGCCCGACCTCTACGACGGCCTCTTCACGGTCCACGGCACGCAGATGCTCTTCCTCTTCGCGATCCCCATCTTCTCGGGGTTCGGCAACGCGTTCGTGCCCAAGATGGTGGGCGCCAAGGACATGGCGTTCCCCCGCCTCAACGCGCTCTCCTTCTGGCTCATCTTCTGGGCCGGCATCGTGCTGCGCCTGCCGCTCTACGCGCGCCTCTTCCCCACCGAGGGGTGGACCAGCTACGCGCCGCTTTCGCTCACGCCCTTCTCGTCGACGACAGGCGAGGACTGGTGGATCGTCGCGGTCTTCCTGGAGACCGTCGCCTCCACGCTGGCGGCCGTGAACTTCCTCGTGACCATCCAGCGCGAGCGGCGCAAGGGCGTGCGCTACTTCTCGCTGCCCGTCTTCGCGTGGGGCGTCATCACGGCCTCGCTCCTCGCGGTGGTCGCGGGGCCCTTCCTCCTGGGCGCCCTTGCGATGCTCTTCTTCGACCGCTGGTACGGCACGTCCTTCTTCGACCCGAGCCTCCCCAACGGCACGCTCCTCTGGCAGCACATCTTCTGGTTCTACTCGCACCCTGCGACGTACATCATGGTGCTCCCCGCGTTCGGCATCATGGGCGAGGTCATCCCCCTCTTCGCCGGAAAGCCCCTGTTCAGCTACCGCTGGGTCGTCTGGTCGCTCCTGGGCACGACGCTCGTCTCCGCCACCGTGTTCTGGCACCACATGTTCGTCACGGGCCAGGAGGAGGCGTACAGCACGTTCTCCAGCGTGACGACGTTCCTCGTGAGCGTCCCCACGGGCGTCCTGTTCCTCAACTACCTCGCGACGCTCTGGCGCGGGACGATCCGCTTCGCGACGCCCATGCTCTTCGCCCTGGGCATCCTCGCCCTCTTCACCGTCGGGGGCGCGGACGGGCTCTACCTCGCGTCGATCCCCCTGGACCGCGCGCTCCACAGCACGTACTGGCTCATCGGCCACATCCACTTCGTCCTCTTCGGGGGCAGCGCCATGGGCGCCTTCGCGGGCCTCTACTACTGGTTCCCCGACCTGTGGGGCCGCAGGCTGGACGAGCGCTGGGGCCGCGTCCACTTCTGGGGCACGCTCGTGGGCGTGGTCCTGACGTTCTTCCCCATGCACTTCCTGGGCACGGAGGGGATGGTGCGGCGTGTGATATCATATCCCCCGGGCCTCTTCGACCTCAACGCGATCTCCACCTTGGGCGCCGTCCTCACCGGCCTCGCGCAGGTCGTCCTCCTGGGGAACGTGCTCTACACGCTCTTCCGGCCGCTGCGCGCGGACGACGTGCCGTGGGGAGCGCCGCTCCGCGCCGACGACCAGCTTGCCGCGCCCGTCGCGCTGGAGCCCACGTCCGTCGCAGGAGGCTCGGGGTAGATGCAGGTCGAGATCGCGAAGGTGCCCGAGAGCCCCTCCGTCGCGGAGGAGACGAGCGTCTGGCCCTTCCTCTTCGGCCTCGCGCTCACGGCGTTCCTCGGCGGGCTCCCCGTCTCGCGCCCGTTCGCGCTCTCGGGCTTCGCGCTCCTCCTCGCCTCCGCCGTGGGCTGGACGTGGAGCAACGTCCTCCGCCCGCCGCCCGAGGAGGGCGAGATCGGAGGGCGCAGCCGCCTCTGGTGGGGCATGGTCCTCCTCATCGTGAGCGAGGCGGGACTCTTCCTCTCCGGCCTCCTCGCCCTCACGGCGCACCCCGAGGCCTTCGCGCGGGACCTCAACCGGCCCCTCACCCTCGGAGCCTCCCTCGTCCTCTGGAGCAGCGGCTTCGTGGGCGGCTGGGCCGTGAAGAGGATGGACCGCCGGGGGCGCTTCACGGGAGGCCTCGCGGCGACGATCGCGCTGGGCCTCCTCTTCGTGGGCTATCAGGCGTTCGAGTACCGCCGGCTCTACGCCGAGGGGTTCACGCTCCAAAGCGGCGGGCAGGGCTCCATCTTCTACTTCCTCACGGGCCTGCACGGCGCGCACGTCGTGGGCGGGCTCGCCATGCTCGGCGCGATCCTCGGGCTCGCGCTCGCGCGACGGATCGGCCCTTCGCGCGCGCCCGCGGTGCGCGCCGTCATGCTCTACTGGCACTTCGTCGACGCGGTGTGGGTCGTCCTCTACGCCGTGCTCTACCTCAGGCTCTTCTGAGGCGTGCGCGCCGTCGCGCGCAGGCGCAGCGTCGCGATGCCCGCGCGCTCGATGGCGGGAACGACCACCTCCAGGCCGCCCTCCGGCGCGGGCCGCATGCGCAGGGGCTCGCCGCGCCCGTCCTCCGCCTGCGCGACGAGGGCCGGATCGAGGGGCAGCCGGACGCGCGTCGCGGCCTTGCCCAGGTGCGCCACGGAGACGCGCAGCCCCTCGCCGGTCCGCGTCACGCAGAGGTCGCAGGGGTCGTCGGCCTCAAGGACGTCCGACGCCGCGGAGAGCCGGGGCGCCACGCGCTCCCCCCGCGTGTCGGTGATCCCCTTGAGATAGCACGCCCGGATGCCGGACGCGTCCAGGGCCACGGCGTGCGCGGCCAGCGAGGGGGAGCGCACGAGGAGCGTCTCCTCCCGCCCGTCGGGCGAGCGCCGCACCGCGATGTCGCCCCCCGTCTCGCCCACGATGACGAAGAGGTCCGCGTCGCGCGGGTCCGCGCCCTGGCCGTGCTCGAACACGACGGCGCCTTTGCCGCCGCGCGGCGTGCGGACCGCCTCCGCGTCGCCCAGCGCGAGGAGCAGGCGCCACGCGAGGCGCTGGTTCTCCTGGGAGACGTGGCGGTCGTCCCCCGAGAGCGTCGCGCGCCACGGGCTCGCGCCCAGGAAGATCGCGGTCCCCGCGCCGTGGCGGCGCCGGTAGCCCACGAGGTCGCCGTTGATGCGGATGGGCAGGTCCGCATCGGCGGGCGGCGTCACCGTGTGGACGTACTCCAGGATGGCGCCCATCTCCTCCCCCTCCACCACGAGCGGCGTGGGCCCCGCCAGGGGCCGGAGGCAGTGCTCCCCGTGGGGGAAGAGGTCGTGGAGCGCGCCGCGGGCGGGCCGCAGCGTCTCGTCGCGGTCGGGCACGACGTTGGTGAGCAGCAGGCGGCCCCCGCGGTGGACGTAGCGCGCGAGCCGCTCCTGCGTGGCGAGGTCCATGTACTCGTGGGCGCTGACGCAGAGCAGCCGGCACCCGCCAAGGTCCAGGTCCCGGGAGACGTCCACCTGGCGGAAGCCCACGCCCTGCCCCAGCGCCATCTCCGCGAAGGCGTCGAGGCCGTGGTACGCGCCGCGCGGCACGGCCTTGAGGGGCGGCTTCCAGATGTAGTCGTCCGGGTCGCCGCGCATGAGCCACTGCCCCGCCCACGCGTAGGGCGGGTAGATGCCCCACGCCAGCGAGGCCCGCGGCCCGCCGGCCAGGAAGCGCGGCCCCTCGTCGCGGAGGTACTGCGCGATCTGCATGAGGCTCCAGTACTTTCCCGTCCGCTCCCCCGTGGAGAGCACGGGCGAGTCCCCCGGGTAGTCCGCGCTGCTGGCGTCCTCGCGGGCGTTGGTGCGCTGGGGAATCCACTGCACGTCGACGTTGGGGTCGTCGCGCCACGCGCGCGTGCCCGCGAAGGTGTACGCCGTGACGCCGGTGGCGCCGCACGCGACGGCCACCATGGCCTCGTAGACGCTGGGCGCGACGTGCTGGTAGGGCGTGTAGTATTCCGACGCGAAGCCCCAGTTCATCTCCATGGCGGGCCCGCGGAACGCCGTGTTGGCCATGACGTACTGCCGGAACGCGCGCGAGTCGCCCGCCACGACGCCCAGCCAGTTGGTGAGGCCGAAGGTGAACCCCTTGCGGCCCACGAGGTTCACGCGCGTGTACCAGCCGTCGTTGCTCGCCGGGTTCTGCTTGTACGTGTTGCCGTTGGGGTTGAAGTTGAAGAGGATGGGCGCCTCGCGCGGCACGCCCCCCTCTTCGAGATAGCTTTTGTAGAGCGCCGCGACGTCGGCGTAGATGCGCCCCTGGAACGCGCTCCAGTCGAGATAGGCCAGCAGGTCGCGCACGCTGCGCAGCGCGCTGGGGTTGCGCGGCGGCTCGATCTCGTCCCAGTCCTCGACGCGGGAGCCGTGCAGGTCGTTGTAGGCGGCCACGTCCCCGTAGCGATCCTTCAGGAAGCGGCGGAAGCGCACGAGCGTCGAGGGCGCGAAGGCGAACTGCGTGGGGTCGGCGCGGCTGCTGTCGCTGTAGATGCCCTCGTTGAGGAGCTGGAGCGCGATGACGGGGCCCTTGGGCCAGAAGCGCGGCGCGGCGACCTCGCGGGCGAAGGCGCGGAACCACGAGCGCACGTACACGTTGTACGCGGGGTCGAAGGGCGCGGGCAGCACGCGCGCGTCCTGCGGCCGCATGCGCCCGATCCTCCAGCGGATGGGCTCGCCGAACGCGTCGATCTCCGGCTGGATGCCGCTCGTGGGATTGCACTCTCCGCAGACGTAGGAGGGCAGCCCGCCGAAGGGAAGCTCAGCGTGGACGAAGGGCCCCGGCTTGAGGATCACCATGAGGCCAAGCTCCTCGGCGAGCCCCAGCAGGCCCACGAGGTCGCGGTTCGCCTGCGTGGCGCCGGTGAAGTCGTATTGGCCGCCCTCGTGGATCGGGTCCACGGGCGCGTGGTGGCGCCACGGCACGTAGCACGTCAGCACGTCCAGCCCGCACTCGGCCTGCGCCTCCAGGCGGCTGCGCCAGTTCTTCACCTCGTCGCGGTAGTAGGGGTAGTCCGTGTTGAGGAAGTAGCGGGGAGCGCCGTCCACGTGGAGGACGCCGCCCTCGATGGTGACGCGCGGCGGCCCGGGCTCGCGGCTCATCGCCAGCCCGTGCGCGCTCCACCGCCTAACCCTTTCCGCTCGGACAAGCGGGCAGCGACGCCCGGAGGAGGCGCGTTGACGACACGTCTTTGGTCGCCGCGGGGCGTGGGCGCGCCGATCGCATGCCCAACACGTCAGACGTCATCATGGACACGCTGGAGCGGTGGGGGGTCGACGTCGTCTTCGGGCTGCCCGGCGACGGCATCAACGGGCTCATGGAGGCGCTGCGCGAGAGGCGCGAGAGCATCCGCTTCGTGCTCGTGCGCCACGAGGAGGCCGCGGCCTTCGCCGCGACGGCCTACGCCAAGTTCACCGGGAAGCTGGGCGCGTGCATCGCGACCTCGGGCCCCGGGGGCATCCACCTGCTCAACGGCCTCTACGACGCGAAGATGGACCAGGCGCCGGTCCTCGCCATCACGGGGCAGACCTACTCCGACCTCATCGGCTCGCGCTACCAGCAGGAGGTGAACATGCTCCAGCTCTTCAGCGACGTCGCCGAGTACAACGTGCAGGTGAACAGCCCGGAGCACGCGCGCATGGCGACGGACAACGCGTGCCGCACGGCCCTGGCGCACCGCACCGTGGCGCACCTCAACGTGCCCGTCGACGTGCAGGAGGAGAGCCTCAAGGGCGAGTGGTCGCGGGCGAAGGTGCCCGGCGCCACGAGCCACCGGCCCGCCGACCTGGAGGTCCACCCTCCGGGGCACGCGATCCGCGCGGCGGCGGCCATCCTCAACAAGGCGAAGCGCCCGGCGATCCTGGCGGGCAGCGGCGCGCGCGACGCGGGCCACGAATTGATAGCGCTCGCGGTCGCGCTCCAGGCGCCGGTCATCAAGCCGCTCCTGGGGAAGGACGTCATCCCCGACGACCACCCGCACTGCCTGGGCGGCATCGGCCTGCTGGGCACCGCGCCCTCGCAGAAGGCGCTGGAGGAGTGCGACGCGCTGCTCATGGTGGGCACCTCGTTCCCGTACATGAGCTACCTGCCCAAGCCCGGCAGCGTGCCCGGCATCCAGATCGACATCGAGCCCTCGCGCATCGGCATCCGCTACCCCGTGGAGGTCGGGCTCGTCGGGGACAGCAAGGCCGCGCTCTCGGACCTGCTTCCCCACGTCTCGGTGCGCCAGCAGAGCGACTGGCTCGCGGGCCTCCAGGGCGACATGCGCGAGTGGTGGAGCCAGCTGGAGGAGCGCGCGACGCGGCGCGACGCGCCCATGAAGCCGCAGGTCGTCGCGTGGGAATTGGCCAAGCGCCTCAAGGACGACGCCATCGTGACGTGCGACTCGGGCACCATCGCGGCGTGGGCCGCGCGCTACGTGCGCGTCCGCGGGCAGATGCGCTTCAGCCTCTCGGGCACGCTGGCCAGCATGGCGCCCGGCGTGCCCTACGCCATCGGCGCGCAGGTCGCGTACCCCGACCGGCAGGTGGTCGCGTTCGTGGGCGACGGCGGCCTCCTCATGCTCGCGGGCGAGCTGGCCACGGCCGCGCAGCACAAGCTCCCCATCAAGGTCGTCGTCATCAAGAACAACGTGCTGGGCATGATCAAGTGGGAGCAGATGGTGTTCCTGGGCAACCCTAGCTTCGGCGTGGAGCTTCCCGACGTGGACATCGCGGGCATGGCCAAGGCGCTGGGCGTCCAGGGCTTCCGCGCGACGAGCCCGCGGGAGGTGGGGGCCGTGCTCGACGAGGCCTTGGCTGCCGACGGGCCCGCCCTGGTGGAGTGCGTGGTCGACCCCAACGAGCCGCCCATGCCGCCGCGCATCACTCTGGGGCAGGCGACGTCGCTGGCGAAGGCGCTGGCCCGCGGCGAGCCCAACCGGAAGCGCATCGCGCTGACGCTCTTCCGCGACACCATGGACGACATGTTCTCCGGAGGGGGCGAGGCCGATGAGGCTGAGGTTCGGGACGTACCCGGGCGTTGAGGGGGAGCCCTTCGACGCGCCCGAGGGCGCAGCGATCCTTGCGCCCCGCGCCGGCCCGCCCAACGACGAGCCCGCGCTCCTGCGCGACGCCATCGAGGGGAGGCTGGCGCCCCTGGCCGAGGGCAAGCGCCGCGTGCTCCTCCTGGTGGACGACGCGACGCGGCGCACGCGGGTCCACGAGATCCTCCCCCACGTCGAGCGCGAGCTTGCGCAGGCGGGCGTGCGCGACGAGCAGGTGACGATCCTCACCGCGCAGGGCACGCACCGCCCCATGACGCGCGAGGAATTGGAGGCCAAGATCGGGCCCGCCTTCCTGCGCCGCTGGCGCGTGGAGCAGCACCGGCACCGCGACCGCGAGGCGCTGGTCCGCCTGGGCGAGACGGAGGACGGGATGCCGGTCGTCGTGAACCGTCTTCTTCCCGAGAGCGACCTGCGCGTGGGCGTCGGCCACGTGGGCGTCCACGCCATCATGGGCTTCTCCGGCGGAGCGAAGATCGTGCTGCCCGGCGTCTGCGGCGAGGAGAGCGAGACGTGGACGCACTGGACGGCCAGCTGGTTCGCCCAAGAGGATTTGCTCGGCGTCATGGACGGCCCCATCCGCGCGCACGTCGAGGAGGGTGCGCGCTTGGCGGGGCTCGACGCCGTCGTGAACGTCGCCATGGACCACGCGGGCCAGGTGCAGCGCGCCGCGTGCGGCGACTTCGTCGAGGCGCAGCGCGCGTGCGCCGCCACCGCGAGGGACTGGCACGCGGCGCGGCTCGACGAGCCCGCGGACATCGTGATCTCGGATTCCTTCCCCGCGGACCGCGACTACTGGCAGAGCGTGAAGGGGCTCTGCTGCGCGACGATCGCGGTGGAGGAGGGGGGCGTCATCGTGCTCGTGACGCCCAGCCCCGAGGGGGTCGCGGACAACCACCCCGGGTGCCGCGACCTCTGCGGGCTCCCGCTGGAGGAGATCCGGAGGCGCGTCGCCGCGGGCGAGGTGGAGGACGTCATCGGCGCCGCCGTCGCGGCCTTCACGGCGCGCATCCGCGAGAGAAGCGACGTGCACCTCGTGAGTAGCGGCATCCGCCCCGAGGACGCGCGCGCCATGGGGTTCACGCCCTTCGCCTCTATCCAGGACGCTCTCGATGCGGCGCGCGAGAAGATGGGCGCCCACGCCTCCGTCGCCGTTCTTCAAGGCGCGGGCGGGCTTCTCCCGGTGGTGGGCGGCCGCAACGAGCGCGTGCTGCCGGAGCGCGAAGCGGGGAGGCGCCACGCATGATGGTCCTCTACCTGGAGGGCGATCGCTGCTCGCCGAAGTACGTGGTCGCAGCGCTGGAGGGCGCGGCCATCCAGTGGAGGGCCCCCCAGCGCCCGCCCCCCGAGTACGCGGAGTACGACGCCGTGATCCTCTCCGACTACCCGGCCTCGACGCTGGGCCCGCGCGCGGCGCAGGCCATCGCCGCCGCCGTGCACGAAGGGCTGGGCCTCCTCATGGTGGGCGGCTGGTCCTCCTTCGGCCGCGGCGGCTACGCGAGGAGCCCGCTGGCGGAGGTGCTGCCCGTGGAGGTGGAGGACGGGGACGACCGCCACGCGAGCCCCTCGGGCTGCTATCCCTGGAAGCTGGAGGAGCATCCCATCCTGGGCGGGCTCGACTGGTCGCGGCCCCCGGTCCTGTGCGGCTACAACCGCCTCGTGCCCAAGCCCGCCGCGGAGGTCGTGCTGGAGGCGCGCGAGGCCGCGCTCACCCCCGAGGGGCCCCACGTCGCGCGCCGCGGAGCGCCCCTCCTGGTGCTGGGCGGCCACGGCCAGGGGCGCGTCGTCGCGTTCGCGGGCGACCTGGCCCCGCACTGGAGCGGCGGGCTCACCGACTGGGGCGAGTCCACCGTCGCCGGCCCCGAGGGCGAGGAGGTGGGCAGCGCCTACGTCGCGCTCCTCGCGCAGATGATCCGCTGGGCGGCGCGCCCCCGCCCCCGCGTGGGCCAGGCGAGGGTCGAGCGCCTTTGACGTGGCCCATCGAGTCCCACGCCCTCCTGGGCGACTGCCTCAGCGCCGCGCTCCTGGCGCCCGACGGCCGCGTCGTGTGGTGGTGCCCTCCGCGCTTCGACGCCGCGCCCGCGTGCGACGCGCTCCTGGGCGGCGCGGGCTCCTTCGACGTGCAGGTCGCGGGGGCGCGCGTCGAGTCGTTCGCCTACGAGGGCGACACCAACGCGATGCTCACCCGGTGGCGCGGCCCGCGCTGTGCGGCGCGCGTCCACGACTTCATGCCCTACCCCGCCGAGCACACGAGCCTCGTGCGCCTCGTCGAGTGCGACGAGGGGACCGCGGACGTGGTCGCCTTCGCGTGCCCGGCCGCGGGCGGCGCGCCCCTCGTCGCGCGGGCCAGCCAGCCGTGGCCCTACGAGAAGGCGGGCTGGCGCGGCGCGTTCCGGCTCGTGCGGGGCGAGGCGCTCGCGCTCTCCCTGGGCGTGGGCCCCGAGGCCGGGCCGCTGGGCGTCGAGGAGGCGCGCTCGCTCCGGCGCAGCACGATGGACGCTTGGTCGCGCTGGTCGGAGCTTTGCGAATACGACGGCCCGCGCCGCGACCTCGTCGTGCGCAGCCTCCTCGCGCTCAAGGCCATGCGCTACGCGCCCACGGGGGCCATCGTCGCCGCGCCCACGACGAGCCTTCCCGAGGTCGTGGGCGGCGAGCGCAACTGGGACTACCGCTTCGCGTGGCTGCGCGACACGGGCTTCTGCATGGACGCCTTCGTCTCCCTGGGCCACAGCGACGGCGCGAGGGAATTGGCCAACTGGGTGCTGCGCGCCGTGGCCGAGACGCCGGGCAAGGACCTCCTCGTCCTCTACAACGTCGAAGGGGCTCCCGCGCCCGAGGAGTCCGCGCTGGACCTTCCGGGCTACGAGGGCTCGCGCCCCGTGCGCGTGGGCAACGGCGCGGTCAAGCAGTTCCAGCTCGACGCCTACGGCCACGTCATGGAGTGCCTCCACCTCTGGCAGGGCATGAGGCGCCCCGAGCGGCGCGGGCTCTGGCCGCACGTCGTGGCGCTCGTGGACCGCTGCTGCGAGCGGTGGCGCGAGCCGGACAACGGCATCTGGGAGATGCCCTCCGGGCCGCGGCACTTCACGTACTCCAAGGTCATGGCGTGGGTCGCGCTGGACCGCGCCATCCGCACCGCGGAGGAGCACGGACTCCCCGCGCCGCTCGCGCGCTGGGACGCGGTGCGCAAGGAGATCCGCCGCGACGTGCTGGCGCGCGGCGTCGACCCGGATACGGGAGCGTTCACGCAGTCCTACGGCGACCCCGCGTGCGACGCGTCGAACCTGCGCATCCCCCTCGTGGGCTTCGTGCCGCCCGACGACCCCCGCGCGCAGGCCACGCTGGAGCAGGTCGTCGCCCGGCTGGAGCGCGGGGGCCTGCTGCTGCGCTACGACGGGCCCGACGGCCTCGAAGGGCGAGAGGGCGCCTTCCTGCCGTGCGGCTTCTGGCTCGTGGAGGCGCTGGCGCTGGCGGGGCGGCGCGACGAGGCGCGGAAGGCGTTCGACCGGCTCGCCGCGCTGGCATCCCCCCTGGGCCTCTTTGCCGAGGAGTACGACCCGCAGGCGAAGCGCCACCTGGGCAACTTCCCGCAGGCGTTCACGCACGCCGCGCTGGTGTCGGCCGCCTGGAAGCTCGCCGTCGCGGAGGGCAGCGCCCCGCGTGACGTCAAGGTCAAGCACGCGGCTGCGTGAAGGGGGACCATGCCGCGGCAGGAGCAGGCCCGCGCCCCGGACGTGCAGGCGTCGACGGTCCGCGCCGTGGTGCTGCGCCGCGGCGAGAGCGGGCCCCGCCTCGTGCAGGCGCCGCGCCCGGAGGCCCGGAAGGGCCAGGCCCTCGTCCGCACGCTGCGCGCGGGGATCGACGGCACGGACGAGGAGGTGCTCCGCGGCGCGCACGGCGCGTTCCCGCCGGGGCGCGACGAGCTGGTCCTGGGCCACGAGTGCCTGGGCGAGGTCGTGGAGGCGCCGCCGGAGTCGGGGCTCGTCCCGGGCGACCGCGTCGTGCCGCTCGTGCGCCACGGATGCGGAGCCTGCGAGGCGTGCGCGCGCCGCGCCGACTTCTGCCCCACCGAAGGCTATCGCGAGCACGGCATCAAGGAGATGGACGGCTTCTTCCGCGACGCGTGGGTCGACGACCCGGCGACGCTGGTGAAGGCGCCCCCGGGGCTGGACGACCTGGCGGTGCTCGTGGAGCCGCTCTCCGTCGTCGTCAAGGCGTTCGACGAGGCGCGGCGCATCCAGCAGCGCGTCCCGTGGTTCGAGGAGGCCGGGGGCTTCCGCGGCCAGCGCGCGCTCATGGCGGGCACCGGGAGCCTCGGCACGCTGGGCGCGTTCCTCCTGGCGAGCGAAGGCATGGAGGTGTGGGCGCTGGATCGCGACGCCGACGACGCGGCCGCGCCCGCGCTCCTCCGCGAGATCGGCGTCAAGCACGTCAACACGCGGGAACGCCACGTCGTGGACGTCGCGGAGCAGGTGGGCGGCTTCGACCTCGTGCTGGAGGCGACGGGCGCGCCGCAGGTCGCGTTCGACTGCGTGCAGACGCTCGCGGGGAACGGCTGCATGGCGATGCTGGGCGTGCCCGCGGACCGGCCGCCCCTGCCGGTGCCCGCGGACGAGATCATGCGCCGCATGGTGCTGGAGAACCAGGTCCTCTTCGGCAGCGTGAACAGCGCGCGGCGGCACTTCGAGGAGGCGATGCGCCGGCTGGCGGACCTCCGCGCGCGCTGGCCCGGCCAGGTGGATCGCATCGTGACGCACGTCTTCTCGCCCGACGAGATCGTCGAGGCCTACCAGGTGAGGGGCCCGTCCGTCATCAAGAAGGTGGTCGACTGGACGCGCGGAAGGTGAAGGCGGGCGCGCGGATGAGCGCGCGCTGCCGGGGCGCGCCGGTCATCCAGCCCGCGACGTAGCGCGCCTTCCTCGACGCGCCTGGCAGCCGCGAGAGGTGGAACGCGCGCCAGAGCAGGCCGGCCGACCGGCCCAGGAGCGCGCGGTCGCGCCCCACCTGCGCGACGCCGAGCCCTTCGCCCAGCGGCACGATGAGCCCGCGCGTGCGGTGGTGGTATGGCAAGAGCGGGCGCCCCAGCAGAGCGCGCACGAGGTTGGACGCGACGCTCTCCGCCTCCGCCTCGGCGTGCTGCGCCGTCATGGGCGCCTCCTTCCCGCCGACGCGCGCGTCCGCGCAGTCGCCCAGCGCCCAGACGCCCTCCTCGACGCGCAGCATGGGGTCGACGCGCAGGCGCCCCTCCTTCCCGCGCTGGAAGGGGAGCGCATTCACCGCGGGGCTCGCCTCCACGCCCGCCACCCACACCGTCGCGGCCGCCGGGATGAGCCGCCCGCCCTGGAGGCGCGCGCCGCCGGGCTCCACCGCCGCGACGCGCTCGCCCAGGGCCACGTCGTCGCCGCGCCGCCGGAGCAGGGCCTGGACGTACTCCGGGATCGGGTCCGGCATGCCGCCCAGGAGGCGCCGCTCGCCCTCCACGACGTGGATCACCGGGGGGCGCGCGCGCAGCGCCGGGCCGTAGACGCGGTGGGCGCGGCGCAGGAGGTCGTGCAGCGCGCCGGCCACCTCAAGGCCCGCGTAGGAGCCGCCAGCGACGACGACGTCGGGCGAGAGCCGGCCGCCGGACTCCTCCGACTCCAGGGCGTCCAGCACCCTCAGGCGCAGCGCGAGGGCGTCGTCCACCGACTTGAACGCGACGGCGCTCTCCCGCGCGCCGGGCACGCCGTGGTAGGCGGTGGAGGAGCCCAGCGCGATCACGAGGTGGTCGTAGCGCAGCGCGCGCTCCTCGCCGTCGGGCAGCCGCACGCGCGCCTCGCGGCCCTGCGCGTCGACGCGCGCCAGGTCGCCCACCACGAGGCGCACGCGAGGGTCGAGCACCTCGCGCAGCGGGAAGGCGACCTCGGTGAGGTCGGCCGCGCCCGCCACGAGGTCGCGCAGGAACGGGTAGTAGAGGAAGTAGTTCTCGCGCGCGACGACGGTCACCGCGCCGCGGCGGGCCAGGCGCGGCGCCAGCGCGTTCGCGCACCGCAGGCCGCCGTGGCCCGCTCCGAGGATCACGACCCGTGCGGCCACGCCCGGGCGCTGGGGCCCCGGAGGGCAAGACACCTGTGGCGGGTCCGTCCATGGAGCCAGAAGAGCCTTGCACCCTGGCGGGGAGCCGCGCACGACCGCCCATGGACGCGCTGGAGAGGGACCTTCGCGCGGCGGTGAAGGGCGAGGTGCGCTTCGACGACGGAAGCCGGGCCCTCTACGCCACCGACTCCTCGAACTACAGGCAGGTGCCCATCGGCGTCGTCGTGCCGCAGGACGTGGAGGACGCGGTGCGCGCCATCGAGGTGTGCCGGCGGCACGGCGCGCCGCTGCTCTCCCGCGGCGGGGGCACGAGCCTCGCCGGGCAGTGCTGCAACGTCGCGGTGGTGCTCGACTGGTCGAAGCGAGTGAACCGCATCCTGGAAATCAACGCGGAGGAGCATTACGCGTGGGTCGAGCCGGGCGTCGTGCTTGACGACCTGCGCCGCGCGGCCGAGCGGCACGGGCTCACCTTCGGGCCCGATCCCTCGACGCACAACCGCTGCACTTTGGGCGGCATGATCGGGAACAACTCGTGCGGCGTCCACGCGCAGATGGCGGGGCGCACCAGCGACAACGTGGAGGAGCTGGAGGTCCTGCTCTACGACGGCACGCGCCTCGTCGTGGGGCAGGCCTCCGAGGAGGAGCTGGAGCGCGTCATCGCGGAGGGGGGCGCCAAGGGGCGCCTCTACGCCGCGCTCAAGGACCTGCGCGACCGCCACGCGGACGAGATCCGCAGGCGCTACCCCAAGATCCCGCGCCGCGTCTCGGGGTACAACCTCGACGAGCTGCTGCCGGAGAACGGCTTCCACGTCGCGCGGGCCCTGGTGGGGAGCGAGGGCACGCTGGCCACGGTGCTGCGCGCGAAGGTGCGCCTCGTGCCCAGCCCCCCGGTGCGCGTGCTCGTCGTGCTGGGCTACCCCTCCATCTTCGAGGCGGGCGACCACGTCCCGGCCATCAACGGGTTCGGGCCCATCGGCCTGGAGGCGGTGGACGATCGCCTGGTGCGCGAGATGAAGGAGAAGAGGCTCCACCCGGACTACCTGGAGGAGCTTCCGCCGGGGAACGGTTTCCTCCTCGTGGAGTTCGGGGGCGCGACGCGCGACGAGGCCGACGCCAAGGCGCGCCGCATGGTGGACCACCTGCGCGGGCTGGAGGACGCGCCCTCCATCAAGGTCGTGGAGAGCCCCATCCGGCAGCGCGACCTGTGGATCGTCCGCGAGAGCGGCCTGGGCGCGGACGCGCGCGGGCCCAACCGGCCCGACACCTGGGAAGGGTGGGAGGACAGCGCGGTCCCGGTGGAGAAGCTGGGAGCCTACCTGCGCGACCTGAAGAAGCTCTTCGCCAAGTACGGCTACGAGGGCTCCACCTACGGCCACTTCGGGCAGGCGTGCGTCCACACGCGCATCACGTTCGACCTGCTGACCGCCGAGGGGATCGCGAAGTTCCGCCGCTTCCTCCACGACGCGGCGAGGCTCGTCGTCTCCTACGGCGGCTCGCTCTCGGGCGAGCACGGCGACGGGCAGAGCAAGGCCGAGATGCTCCCCATCATGTTCGGGGACCAGGTCGTGCGGGCGTTCGGCGAGATGAAGGCGATCTTCGATCCCGGCAACAGGATGAACCCGCACAAGGTCGTCGACCCGTACTCGCCGGTGGAGAACCTGCGCCTGGGCGCCGCGTACCGGCCCGCGCCCGTGGAGACGCGCTTCGCGTTCCGCAAGGACGACGGTGACTTCGCCCGCGCCACGCTGCGCTGCGTCGGCGTCGGGCTCTGCCGGCGCGAGGAGGGCGGCATCATGTGCCCCAGCTACATGGCGACGCGCGAGGAGATGCACTCCACCCGCGGGCGCGCGCACCTGCTCCACGAGATGCTGCGCGGCGAGGTCGTGCGCGACGGCTGGAGGTCGGAGAGCGTCAAGGAGGCCTTGGACCTCTGCCTGGCGTGCAAGGGCTGCAAGTCGGACTGCCCGGTGAGCGTCGACGTGGCGACCTACAAGGCCGAGTTCCTGTCGCACCACTACGAGGGGCGCCTGAGGCCGCGCAGCGCCTACGCCATCGGGAACATCCACCGCGCGGCGCGCATCGGCGGCCGCGTGCCGTGGCTCGCCAACTTCGCCACGCAGACGCCGGGCGTGCGCGCGGCCGTGAAATGGGCGGGCGGCATCGCCCAGGAGCGCGCGCTGCCGCGCTTCGCGCCGCGCACCTTCCGCCGCGAGTTCCTCCGGAGACGGGCCGCGCCGGATGGGCGCCCCGAGGTCATCCTCTGGCCCGACACGTTCAACGACCACTTCCACCCCGGCACCGCGTGGGCCGCCGTCGAGGTGCTGGAGAGCGCGGGCTTCCGCGTGAAGATCCCCCCGAAGCCGCTCTGCTGCGGGCGGCCGCTCTATGATTATGGATGGCTCGACCGCGCGAAGGCGACGCTGCTCCGCGTCCTGGACGCGCTGCGGGGGGACATCGAGGCGGGGACGCCGGTCGTGGGGCTGGAGCCCTCCTGCGTCGCGGTGTTCCGCGACGAGATGCTGGACCTGCTGCCCAAGGACGAGGACGCGAAGCGGCTCGCCGCTCAGACGTTCGTCCTCAGCGAGTTCCTCGTGAAGCGCGCCCCGTCGTGGAGCCCGCCGAGGCTGCGGCGCAAGGCGCTCGTGCAGGGCCACTGCCACCACCGCAGCGTCATGGGGTTCGGGGAGGAGCAGACGGTCCTCGCGGCCATGGGGCTTGAGGCGGAGATCGCGGACGTGACGTGCTGCGGCATGGCGGGCGGCTTCGGCTTCGAGGCCTCGCACCACGCGGTGTCGATGCAGGTGGGAGAGCTGGGCATCCTCCCCAAGGCGCGCGCCGCCGGCGCCGACACGCTGCTGCTGGCGGACGGCTTCTCGTGCCGCACGCAGATCGAGCAGGCCATCGGCTGGCGGCCGCTCCACCTGGCGGAGGCGCTTCAGATGGCGCTGCGCGAAGGGAAGAGCGGCGGCGCGCCGGGCGAGGCGCCCATGCCCCGCGAGCAGCCCGCGAGCCGGAGGCACCGCGAGGGGACGACGTAGGCCCAGAGGCGCGTTCGCCCGCTCCAGAGCCTGCCGAAGGCGCCCACCTCGCGCCTCGCGGAGGCGTGGACCGAGCCGTCCATGCCGGGGGCTCGATCACAGGGCCATTTGGAGGCGTCGTGGCGCCGGCCCGGAACGAGGGCCCTCACCCGGCGGTCATCGCCACGCGGTGGTTGATGGCCGTCTCGGCCACGTCCGCCGCGTAGGCCGCGGTCCTGGCGATGCTCTCCAGCGCGAGCGCGACGTGGAGGATGCTCTCGCCTCCGAGGCCGAGGCTCTCGCGCATGAGGGCGTCCTGCGAGGCGCGGAAGTGGGCCGCGTCCTCGATGATGCGGTTCGCCGCCTCGGCGTCCTGCTTGTGGAAGGTGGAGAGGGAGTCCGCGAAGAGGGAGACGGCCTTGCGCGCCTGCTTCTCGATCTTGCTCTCCAGCTTCGCGGCCACGTCGTCCTTGCGGAGCGCCTGCACGTTCTCGGCGATGCGCAGCGCGTGGTCCGCCGTGCGCTCGATCAGGCGCGCGCACATGAGGTAGTTGAGCGCCTGGCTGGCGTTCAAGCCCATCTTCTGCGCGTAAGCCGGGTCGCGCAGGATTGCGTGGTACTGCTTGTTGATCATCCAGTAGAGGCGGTCCACCTCGTCGTCGCGGTCGGTGAACGTCGCGTGGACGTCCTCCAGCTCCTCGGAGAAGGCGCGCAGGGCGTCCTCCTGCATCGCGCGGCAGAGGGCCTGCATCCTCCGGAGGCCCTTGTCGATGTGGAACTCCTTGGGGTCGAGGAAGTCCTGGAGGGTCACGCTGTTGGCGTCCTCCTCCACGGTCTCCAGGCCGATGATGCGCTTCGCGGCGTTGCGCACGCCCTTGCGCGCGTTGGCCCCCAGGGGCTTCTTGCTCCGGACCACGATGACGTCGAAACCCGCGAGGTAGGCCGCGACGATGCCGCGGAACACGCTGTCGGGGTCGTCCGTCAAGACCTCCAGGGTGTAGCGGGCCTGCGTGGCGCCCAGGCGCGCGTGCGGGTAGATGGCCAGGCTGCCGTCGTGCTGCGGCACGAACCCCACGACGTCGCCGGCGCCGAGCTCCGCCTGGCTGACCCACTCCTTGGGCAGCGTGACGGTGAAGCTCGATCCTCCGGTCAGCTGGATCTTCCGCAGGTCCATGGGGTCACCCGAGAGGGGCCTGAGGGGTGCGTGGTCGTCCCGTGGCATGGGGTTGTCCCATGGTGATTCCGGAGAACTATATAGAAATATGGTGAAGGCCGCCCCGAGGCCGCCTTCACCCCGTGAGGGCCCGCATCACGAGGAACGCCACGAAGCCCACGATGGCGGCCGCGGGGATCGTGAGGAGCCACGCGCCCACGATGCGGCGGCCCACGCCCCAGCTCACCGCGCTCGCGCGCTTGGTGGCGCCGACGCCCATGATGCTGCCGCTGATGGCGTGCGTCGTGGAGACGGGGATGCCCGCCTGCGCCATGCCCACGAGGACGACGCCGCCTCCTGTCTCGGCCGCGAAGCCCTGGATGGGCGTCAGGTGCGTGATGCGCGAGGCCATGGTGCGGATGATGCGCCAGCCCCCGAAGAGCGTGCCCAGGCCCATGGCGGCGGCGCTGGCGAGGATGACCCAGGTGGGGACGCTGAACTCCTTCGCGCTCACGGCGCCCGCCGCGATGAGGAGCACCGCGATGATGCCCATGGTCTTCTGCGCGTCGTTGGTGCCGTGCGTCAGGGCGTAGAACGCGCTGCTGAAGAGCTGCGCGCGCTTGCTGCCCGCGGAGACGGCGTGCGGCTCGCGCTTCCACGCGAACCACGCGACGGCGCTCATCATGAGGAAGCCCGCGAAGAAGCCCAGGATCGGGCTCACCACCATGAAGAGGACCGTCTTCGTGACGCCGCCCAGGACGAGCGCGTTCACGAGCACCGCGATGACGAGGCTCACGCACGCGCCGAAGAGGGCGAAGCCGGGCATGAGGCGCAGGCTCATCTTTTGCTGGCTCGCGGCCCAGAGGACCATGCCGGAGACGACGCCCAGGAAGACCATGGTGAGGCCCGTGAGCGAGTAGTCCAGGACCTTCTTGATATCAGAACCGGGAAGCGCGTGCGTGTTGTAGTAGAGGACGCCGAGGCCCAGGGCGCCCGCGAAGCCCATGGGGCCAAGCAGGCCGCGCGGCAGGCGCAGGCGGCTCAGGCCCCACGCGAGGAGGGCGCCGGCCGCGCCGCCCAGCGCGCCGAAGACGACGAACTTGCCGATGCCGACGACCTCGTCCCACGTGGGCATGACGATGCCCGCGGGGCCCACGGCGGCGAGCGCCGCGCCGATGAGGCCGCCCACCAGCGCGTGGCTCGACGAGGAGGGGAGGCCCACGTACCACGTGATGAGGTTCCACACGATCGCGCCCGCGAGCGCGGCGAGGATCACGGCGGTCAATTCCCCGCTGGGGATGTTGCCGCTCACGATGATGCCCTTCCCCACGGTGGTGGCGACGGCGAGGCTGAAGACGAAGGGGCCGATGAAGTTGAACGCGGCCGCCATGGCGAGCGCCTGGGCGGGGGTCAGTACCTTGGTGGCGACGACGGTCGCGATGGCGTTGGCCGAGTCATGGAAGCCGTTCACGAAGTCGAACGCCAGCGCGACGAGGATCGTCCCCGTGACGAACGGGTGCGCCATGACGAACTGGCCGATCTCTGCGAGGACCATGCGCCCGCCTCACTGGTGCTTCACGAGGATGTCGCGCACGACGTCCGCGGCGTCCTCGCACTTGTCGGTCGCGGTCTCCAGGTACTCCAGGATGTCCTTCATCTTGATGATGTGCTTCACGTCGTCCTGGAGGAACAGCTCGGCCTTCGCGCGGTTGGTGAGGTCGTCGGCCTGGTTCTCCAGGCTGTGGATCTCCACGAGCTTGGCCTTGATGTCGTCGCGCTTGCTGGGCTCCGGGAGCCACGAGAGCACGTCGCGCAGGTGCACCGTCTGGTCGCGCAGCAGCATCGCGACCTCCAGAAGCTCCTTGGGCAGCTTGCGCACGTCGTAGAGGTGCAGGTGGTTCGCGGTCGCGTAGGTGAAGTCCAGGATGTCGTCCAGGGCGCTGGCGAGGTTGCCGATGTCCTCGCGGTCCAGGGGCGTGATGAAGGTCGCGTTGAGCGCGGTGTAGAGCTCGTGCGTCTTCATGTCGCCGCGGTGCTCGATCTCCTTGACGCGGCGCTTGTGGTCGCGCACGGTCCTGGGCGTCGCGCCGCTCGTGACTGCATCCCCCGTGCCCGCCTTCACGGCGGCGTCGTACCCTTCGAGCATCGCGACGAGCGCCTCGGCTCCCTCGTGGACCAGCGCGCTCTGCTCCTGCAGGATGTCGAAGAAGCGCTCCTCGCGCGGGACGAGCCAATCCTTGAGCTTCATCGGGTACTCTCCGGACACCCAGTATCGCCCCGGGTCTTAGGGGGTTTTCTCTGGATGCTCCGGAGAGCTATTGATGTCTCCGGATCAGGCCCAGAGCGCGCCGAACTTCGCGTTGGCGTACCCCAGGAAGTCGGCCGGCGAGAGCGGCTTGCCCGTGGCGCGCTCGACCAGCTCGCCCGTCCTGTAGCGCTTGCCGTGGCGGTGCACGCGCTCGCGCAGCCAGTCGCGCAGCGGGGCGTAGCGCCCCTCCCGGATGGCGGGCGCGGCGGGGCCCTGCTCCTTCTCGAAGGCCGCGAAGAGCTGCGCCGAGAGCATGGAGCCCAGGCTGTACGTCGGGAAGTAGCCGAAGGAGCCGTGCGCCCAGTGGATGTCCTGGAGGCAGCCCAGCTTGTCGTTGGGCGGCCGCACGCCGAGATAGCTTTCCATGCGGTCGTTCCAGAGGCGCGGGATCTCCCTCACCTGCGCGGCCCCGCTCACGATGGCCTCCTCCACCTCGAAGCGCAGCGCGATGTGCATGTGGTAGGTCAGCTCGTCCGCCTCGACGCGCACGAGGCTGGGCTGCACCACGTTGGCCGCGCGCCAGGCGTCCTCGGGCGTCACGCCCTTGAGGTTCCCCGGGAACGCCTCCTGCATGGGCGCGAGCCAGCGCTCCCAGAAGGCGCGCGAGCGCCCGACGTGGTTCTCCCAGAGGCGGCTCTGCGACTCGTGGACCGCCATGTCGCGCGCGTCGCCCAGAGGCGTCCCGAAGTCCTCCCGGGGAAGCCCCTGCGTGTAGAGCGAGTGCCCGAACTCGTGGATGGTGCCCAAGAGAGCGCCCAGCGGGTCCTCCTCGTTGTAGCGCGTCGTGATGCGCGTGTCGTAGACGTTCCCCGTGCTGAAGGGGTGCGCGCTCACGTCCAGGCGGCCGCGGTCGAAGTCGTAGCCCAGCTCGCGCAGCACCGCGAGGCTGAACTGCTGCTGCTTGTCCGCCGGCCAGCGCCCCGCGAACGCGTCGGGTGCCTTGGGCGCGCTGGCCGCGCGGCGGATGAGCGGCTTGAGCCCCTCGCGAAGCTCCGCCAGGTTGCGCCGCGTCTCGGCGAGGCCGATCCACGGCTCGTAGTCGCGGAAGAGGACCTCGTAGGGCGCGGCGCCGGGATCGATGGCCGCCGCGTACTGGCGCTTGAGGTCCACGATCTCCTCCAGGATGGGGCGGAACGCCTGGAAGTCGGACTTCGCGCGCGCCTCGGTCCAGATGGGAAGCGCCCGCGACGTGGCGCGGCTCATGCGCTCCACGAGGTCGGTGGAGACCTTCGTCGCGCGGTCAAACGAGAAGCGCACCTCGCGCAGGAGCGCGCGATGCTTCTCGTCCCCCTCCTCCTTCTCGGCCTGCGCAAGGAGCCGGCCCGTCTCGGGCGCCGTGAACGTCTCGTGCGCGAGGGCCGAGAGCGTGGAAAGCTGCAGCACCCGCGCCTCCGTGCCGCCCCGGGGCATGTACGTCTCCTGGTCCCACTGGAGCAGCGCCGCCGACTCACCCAGGGCGGAGAGGCGATGGAGGCGCTGGACGAGCTGCTCGTAGGCCCGGAGAGACATGGGCCTCGGACGGCGGCACGGGGGCTTGAAAGCCGCGCTGCATGCCCATGTCCCAAGCGGCCACCCGGGTTGGATCGTTGTCCCCCCGCGCCCGTGGCCGACGACCGCCCCCTGCGGCAGGGGTTTAAGCTTCGGAGAGCCCAGTCCGGTCCACCAATGCGGAAGGAACTCGAGGAGGCCCTCGGCCTCGACGAAGCCCTTGCGATCGACTCCAGCCTTGTGAACGTCCGCCTGGACACCCGTCGCTACGGGAAGAGCGTCACCCTTCTGGACGGCTTTGATCCCACCGTGGACATCAACGCCCTCGGCAAGCAGCTCAAGCAGGCCATGGGCACGGGCGGCACCGTGCGCGACGGCGTGATCGAGCTGCAGGGCGACCACCGGCGCGACGTCCGCGAATACCTGGAGCAGCGCGGGTACAAGCTGGCATAGGCGCTGCCGTTCCCAGGGAGCTCGTCACACCCGCAGTCGCGGCTCGCCCAGAGCTTCGGAGATCAGACGGCCGTGCGCTCGGCCCGCTCCCGCTCAATGAAGACTTGCAGAAGCGCGAGATTGGGGATGCAACTCAGGGACGCTACTCCTCTAGGAGGACGGGGGGAGTATCCTCGGGCTTGGTCAGTTCATTGTCCTCCTCTTCGCCGGTTGCCACGCCTTGGATTCCCAACAAGTTGGAGACAACGAGCACGTCGAGACCGTCGAGATTGAGCCGTGGTGCCTGCGTGGCCCCCACGTCGAGCTTGAGTGTACGAGAAAGCGACCACGTCACGATCCCAGCAAGGTTGCGCTGCTTCGCTTCACGCAGATGCTTCACGTTAATGGAATGCTGGACCCCGTAGAAGCGTGGCTCGCTCCACCCGCCATTCTCGCGCGTCTGGAGCAGGACGAGGCCGTGCTGCTCGGGGCTGAAAGACAGAAGACGGTAGTCCTCGGCGACCCGGCTGACGGCGGAGTCAAGCGCGCTGTTGGCCAAGAGACTCTGGAAAACCAGCAGCGTGCCAATCTTCTCTTGAGGCTCAAAATAGGGCCCCCCAGCGAGCGTCTCGGGAAGCTCGCGGCGCGTGCTCAAGTCAAGGACTGTGAATGTGATGCGGTTGTTCGCCTCCGAGTGGTCCCAGGCTGCCTTGCACTCCTGCAGTTCCCGGTAGCCTTGGCCGGCGAAGCGCGGGCCTTTCTCGATCGTCTCGCCCAGATACTCGAAGCGGCGGCCGCGCAGGGCATCATTGATCAGTTGGCGCACGGCACGCACGAGCGCGTCGTACACGCTTCCGTCACCGGTGTCCACGAAGTCCTCGCGGCTCATGGTCAATTGCAAGTCCTGGCAGTTCACGAGGACGTGGAAGCTCTGCCATTCGCCGCTGTTGCCCGTCACCTCTTCGTTGACACTTCGGATGGCGAAGTGGTCCTTGCAAAGGAATACGCCCTTGAAACGCTTCTTGATGCGACGGTCCTTGACGACATGCGCGTTGGCTCCCACAACGGCGCCCGCCACCTGCGCTTCCGCCAGAGGTCTTCCTGCCTCGTCCTTGACAGTGAATTTGAAAGGATCGAACACATAGACGAAGTCGTTGGGGTCCAAGGGGCCTGCACCCTTCCGGCGAGGGGGTGCTTCGGGAAGGAGGTGACCGTTGACAACGTCGGTGCTGTCGGGCCGGTTGATGTGGCGCCGCGTGACCCTGACCTCGAACCTTGGGGACTTCGTCGAGCCCTTGAGCTTCGGCTCGAAGATTTCTCGTGCGCTTCCTGCAGCTGAGTACCACCGCAGGTAGTTGACGATGCCATCGACGCTCAAGAGCGGCGACTGCGTGTTTACGGGGATGCCGGAGATCTCGATGCGTGTTCCGTACTTGAACCGCAACACGTGCTTTGCGCGCCGGACTTCAAAACTGGGGAGGCGACCTTCCTTGAGCGCATCGACGGGGGCGTTGAGGGTTGCCTCATACGAGTGCCCATCCTTCGTAATCGTCTGCACGCGAACACGCCGGCTATTGAAGTAGAGCTTCGTGCCCAGTCCCTTGTGCCCGATGAAAGCGCCGCCTGTTTTCTCCGGAATCTTTTCCGACATGGCAAGCCCGAAGAACTGTGAAAACCGGTTGCGCTCGATGCCGTGGCCGTTGTCCTCGATGATGAGGTCCAGCGTGTCGCGCGAGAGCGGGTTGATGTCGAGGTGGACGCGTCTCGCCCCAGCATCCCACGCGTTGCTGACGGCTTCGCGCAGAATGCTGCGGGGATCGCGCTTCTCGCGGATGACCTGAAGGAACAGGCTTGCATCGTTGATTTCGCAGGTTTCCAAGGACTTCACTCCGCGGGGATGTGCTTTCGAATCTCCTCGATGAGCTGGGCGACGTTGGTGGCGGAGCGGAACTCGCTCACCGTGTGCGCACGAAGGGGGGATGGAAGGAGAGCGGCGTTGCGTCGGCCCTCCAAGGCGAGGCCGAACGCTTTGCGGTAGGGCTTGGGCGTGCAATAGCCGACGACGAAGTCGTATCGCCCCTCGTGTTGCTTGAGGAACCGCTGTGTCCGCTCGGCAACCAGATCGATGCGATCCTTGTTGCTTGTGTGAAGCATGTAGTCGTAAGCAAGGACGTTGGTCGTCGTCTCAAATGACTCCGGAACGGGGCCATAATTGCCGCTGATCGTGACTTTGTGGACGAGGCCCATGGGGATGCCCGCCGCGCGCAAGCTCTTGTCAATGAAGCGATGCGTGGATGACTCCGCGTAGGGCTTGCGCTTTGTGCATGGCAGGAGGAGCAGCACTGGGACCCGTGGCATCTGATAGTCCGTGCTCAGAATGTCGAAGTCTTGGGGTCCCAGATGGGCATTCACTTGGATTTCGGCTGCAGCAGAGCCGCGGGATCGCCCTTCGACTGGCCGCCCGCTCAGGTCCATCTGCATGGGCGCTGGGCGGGAGGTGGACGCTGAAACGTGCGTAGGGCGCGTGGTGACGCGTGATCCCAGCCGCTTCACGCCGACCTTCCACATGTACTCGCTTAGTTCAGGATGAATGGAAGTCATCGTCTGCAACACTTTGCGATGCTTGATGTTGCTCGCGGCGGTTGCGATGAGACGTTCTATGGGCTCCGTGCCACGCTTCGCGCTGCGAAGCATCTCGGCCATCACAAGGCCCGTCTCCATGTTGTGCAGCGAGAGAAGCGCATAGAAGTAGGACCGAGGAACGCCTGGCGGCGTATCCTCAAGGCCGTCCTTCTGGGCGCGCGTCTTTGGCGGAGAGCGCTGGTGATCGACGTAGCCATCCTTCCATTCGAAGTAGCCGCTGTAGCTCTCTGTCTGGGGCGACATGATCCACTGCGCCGCCGCTAAGCCCTCAGTCGGCGCGCCGCGCGGCGCGTTCTCCCAGCGGCCGCGCTTGATAAGGGTGCAGCCACGACACCCGCACGGCAACTCCCTAAGCGTTTCGAACCGCCAGGGCGTGAAGCCACCAGGGCTCAGGTACGTGAGATTATGGGACGCTTGGACGAAGGAAGAGCCATCGTAGGTGTCCACGCCCATGAGCGTCAGGAAAGGCGCCAGCCCGCTGTTGACGCCGAACGCATGGATGGGGATGCGTGACGGGTCCAGTGACGGATCAATCTCGTCCGCGCGGTGGAAGACTTCCATGGCACCGCGCACAGAGTCCATAAGGGCGCGTGGCGACGAATTCAGCGGCACAAGCGAGCCCAAAGCGAGACCGAAGGGCCGGTCCTGCAGCCCCTCATCCACGACGCGACCTAAGATGGCACGCATGTAGTCATGCATCTCGCGTCGGTTGCGGCCGTGGACTGCGAGGTAGACGAGCTTCTCATCTGCATCCTCGCGGCCGGAATCTTTGAGAAGCTGCAACGTCTGGATGGCGTTATCCATGGACTGGACAAACCGCTCGCGGGCATCAGCGTCTGGGGCCGCCGGGTGAACAGGATAGTCAAGGCTCGCTAGGAAATCGCCTCCGAATGCGAGCTGCAGGTTGAGGATGTCTCGGGGGACCGCGCGCCAGCCATAACGTGACAGGTCAATCTGCTGCGACGAGAGGAGCTTGTAGCCGCCCGAGTCGAGGAAAAGGAATGGCGGCTGGCGGCGAGGACGCATGTCGGCTGGCGCGTTCCGCAACTCTTCCCGCAAGTAGTTGGGAATGGTGCGCCCTCTCCCGCTGCGCGTCCCCAGCCATCGGTCCAGCATGTCATCAGAGATGTGATAGTCCAGGAAATGCAAGACTTGGGTCAGGAAGCCTTCCATCTCCGGGAACGTCGAGGCACCGTCGGGGTACTCATCGGTGGAGTATGGCACGCCAACGTCTCGCAGAGTGAGCCGTTTGAGCCATTTCCAGACGCCACCGTTCGCCATGAGCGGCCCATAGCCGTTCAAGTAGTCCGCCTGAGTGGGAGGTCCGGTGATGATGTTCAGGATGGGATGGAAGTGGGGAGTGTGCAACTCACGCTTGCGTGAGCCATCGCGTGCGAGAAACGTACCCGTGCGCAGGTGGAGGCGGCCTGTCTCCTTGGACTCGAACGCGATGGGCATCCCGAACACCAGTGCGAGCAAAGCGGCGCGCCGCCCGCCAACACAACCTGAGTTGTGTAGGGAGTAGACCTCGCTTCACGTATGAAGCCGACAGGGGGTGCAGTGGAAGGACACCTCGAGAGCTCAGGGTTTTCTCGCCTTCTTGCTCGTTGCCTTCTTCGTGACTACTTTCTGCTTGGCGGGTCCTGCGGGCTTAACTGACGTCTGAATCTTCTTCCAAGCCTCACCTGAGAGGAAGTCTTGCACCTTGTCCTCAAGGATCTCCGAAAACTTTTTCTCGGACAATCCCGAGGTCAACAGATTCGTATTTGTCCTCGTTTTGAGCGTTTCCTTGACCGTAGAGTCCTGATAGAATCGTTGCACTATCTCGTGGGCACCTGCCATCAATGCTTCCATGAGAGGACGGTCGTCCAGGGTAGCCTGCAGGCTATTGGGAGAGACATCGCGATAGTCCGAGGTAAGTTCCTTGGACTTGACGAGAAGTCGCCAAGTAAGGTTCGTGAACAACCACTTGGCTTTACGATATCGAGTCCGTAGGGGGTCTTCCCCGCGCTTCGTGTTGCCTCCGTAGTCCCAGTGCGCCTTGCCGTACTGAGCCACGAGGAAAGGGAACAGCAGGAGGTTGGGGTGCGGATCGGCAGGAAACGTGATGTCGCCTGGCTCAAGAGACGTTGTGCCACCTGCGTACGCAACGCCCGGGCCCTTTGCGAGCGAGGTGTACGCCTGCAGCGCGTCAATTGCCCGGATCCAGGCCTGTGGTGGACTCCATAAATACCTCCACTCTTCGCGACCGCGATACTTGGAGCGGATCGAATCGTCCAAGTTGGCCCATTCCTTCTCCTGGATTTCGTAGAAGTAGTTCATCTTCGAGAAGAGGTTGTGAAGGTGGCGTTGAACATCGTCTAGGGCAAAGAGGTGCTTGCCCTTGACGGCATTCTGCCTGTTGGTATACATTGTAATGAAGTCGATGATGTCCGGGCGCTGAATGATCCGAACAAGAACGTCCCCATGAAGGCGTTTGGGGCTTCGATCCCGCGCAATGTTACGGACGACTCTCGATGTCTGACACCCGTTGACGACTTGGGGGCCCGTGAGCGTCAGCGTGCCGCTCTTCAGCTGGAAGGCCTCACAAACAATAGTGATCCCGTTGTTGAAGTACCAGAACATCTCGGGCTGTTCTAGAATCGTGGATGCAATCCCTTGGTGCACAGTGGGGAGCCCGTCATTCTTCTTCAAATTAAACGTTGTAGGGCCCGAATAGTTACGGATGTTGCTCGCGAACAAGCCAAGCCGCTCGGACTCCTTGACCAGCGTAGCCAAGCTTGCGAGAGGCATTGCAACCACAACCGAAGAGTCATACTTGATGTGCCCAGCCTTGGCCGAGACTTTGAGTTTGAAGGTCTTGTCACTGATCTGCTTGGGGATGGCTTGCGTCTGAGGCGTGGCGAGCTTCTCTAAGTCCCAAACCTCGAGTTCGGGGCGCTCTCCTGCCCAGGCTTCAATCTTCGTCTTCTGGGCTGCAGTCAAGACATTGTCTGTGACGTAGATGGCGCGCAGCATCTTCCCGTTCTCGGCAATCTCGTTCTCAGCAATGCGTTCGATGAGTTCTTTCACCCTCTGCGACTTTGCGGTCTTGATTCCTTTCTTCCAACGGGGAATTGCGTCTTTGAACGAACTCAATGCGGCCCACTTGTGGGCCGACCCGTACTTGCCTTGGATCACGTAGATGGTACCTGAGTCCACGACCAAGGCGTCAATTTCGTCATCTGGGCCGCCGGTCAGGAGAGAATCCAGCACCTCGGATTCGACGTCAGGGAGTAGGGTCTCGACCGCCCACTTTGTGAAAGCTCTGCCCTTCTCGACTGCCGAGGCGTTTGCCCCAATGCCCTCCTGTTTGAAGAACGTAGCAATTGCCGACCGCACAATATCGTGGCTCGCACCCATGCGTTACCGGCCGCTCCCACCGATGTTGCTTGCCTTAAACTCCTGTGCGCTCACGCGTGCGCTCGACACCCGGCATCACGTTGGGCGGCGCCCTGCTCCAGTAATGCTTACATATCCAGTGTTCTCATGGGTTTTCCCTGCCCGCCGCTACGCACCCCTCGGAGAGCCGGGACCCGACGCTTCAACCGTGTCGAGTCCCCCTGTGACGTGGGCCGCTGACGGGCGGGTCACCTTCATCCGTGCGGCGGAGGCTGGGGAAGCCCCGCCCGTCGCACCCCCCTCCGTCAAGGAGGTGGCGCGGAGATCCCGCGCCTGCCGGTGAGACGGAACGCAGACGGGCGGGCCACTTTCTACGCGGACGGGTGCAGGCGGCGCCGCACGAACGCGGGCGGGTAGTACGCGGCGAGGCTCGCGACCGCCGCGCCCAGGCCCAGGACGACGAGGGTGAGGAAGATCACGACGTCGTTGGCGAAGAGGCGCGCCGCGAGGCCGCCTCCGAGGTAGGCGAGGATGCTGCCGCCCAGGAGCGCGATGCGATATCGTTTTTCGGGGTCCTGCACGCGCCGCAGGAGGCCGAAGTAGCCCAGGCTCGCGAGGATGGGCGGCAGGCCGACGACCGCGTAGACGAGGCGGTAGAGGGGCGCGCTGTCGTCCACCTCGACGAGCCACGTCTTGACGCGAAGCGTCTGCGGCCCGGAGAACGTGGCGTAGGCGAACGTCGCGGCGGCGACCAGGTAGAGGAGCGCCAGGGGGATGGCCGCGCTCGTCCTTCCGGTGTAGAGGTAGAGGAGGTAGAACGTGAGGCCCCACACCGAGGCGCACAGCAGGGGGATGGCGACGATGCGCGAGCCCAGGTAGGTGCCCAGGTCGAGCGCGCCGACGCCGGCCGCCATGGTGAGGCTCCCCTGGAGGACGAGGTACGCGCCCAGGCAGAGCCACCACGCGGTGTGCGCGCGCCGCGCGAGGCGGGCCGCGTCGCTGGCGAGGCGCTGCGACACGGCGCGCGCCACGATGGCGAACCCCACGCCGGTCACGACCGACAGGGCGCCGGCCAGGAGGAGGGTGGCGCTGCTCACCTGGAGAAGGGCCTTGTGCATCCGCTTCAAAGCATCGAGACGCCGCAGGGCCTGGCTTTGAGGAGGAAGCTCGCGGGCCCCTCCCACGCGGCCTGCGGCCGCGCGGGGCCCTCCCGCTCGGGTTCGGCCGAACTGCGGTTCGGCCTCCCACTTTTTCTTCAGCGGAAGCGCCAGGGCGCTTCCGCTGAAGAAAAAAGTGGGCCTGCCGAGATTTGAACTCGGGGCAAAAGCTCCGCAAGCTTTCAGGTTATCCAGACTACCCCACAGGCCCGGTTGCAACGCGCTCCCCCTTGTGGGGTGGGGGGCACGGGCGCCTCATTCACGACCCCCTATTTGAGCCTTCTCGGCCCCTCGGGTGCTCGCGGCGCGCGCCGTTCGCGAGGGGAATACCCTTATGGCCGGGAGCGGGACTTGGCCGCACCATCCGGGGTCGTGTCCCATGTCGATGGAGCAGGAGTACCAGCTGGACTTCTTCAAGAAGAGCGGATTCCACCGGAAGACCTGCCCCTCGTGCAAGGGGGCGTTCTGGACGCTGGACGCGAAGCGCGAGCTTTGCGGCGACCCGCCCTGCGTCGAGTACTCGTTCATCGGCAACCCCGCGACGAAGCGCCCCTACAACCTCCACGAGATGCGCGAGGCGTTCCTCTCCTTCATGGAGCGGCACGGCCACAAGCGCGTGGGCCGCTATCCCGTGGTCGCGCGCTGGCGCGACGACATCTACCTCACCATCGCGAGCATCGCGGACTTCCAGCCCCACGTGACCAGCGGCGAGGTGGCGCCGCCCGCGAACCCCCTCACCATCTCGCAGCCTTGCATCCGCCTCAACGACCTGGACAGCGTGGGCAAGAGCGGCCGCCACCTCACGACGTTCGAGATGATGGCGCACCACGTGTTCAACACGCCCGAGGAGTACATCTACTTCAAGGACCGCACCGTGGAGCTCTGCCACCAGTTCCTCACGGAGGAATTGGGCATGCCCGGCGCGGAGGTCACCTACAAGGAGAACCCGTGGGCCGGAGGCGGCAACGCGGGCCCCGCCATCGAGGTCATGATCCGGGGCCTGGAGGTCGCGACGCTCGTGTTCATGATGTGGGTCGCGGACCCCAACGGGCCCATCGACGTGAAGGGCGAGAAGTACCGCGACATGCCCCTCAAGATCGTGGACACGGGCTACGGCCTGGAGCGCCTCGTCTGGATCAGCAACGGCGCGCCCACCATCTACCAGGCACTCTTCCCCGACGCCGTGCGCTTCCTGCTCCGCGAGACGGGGCTCGAAGGCAAGGTGAGCGACCCGCGCGTGCAGCGCATGCTGGCGGACACCGCGCGCGCGAGCAGCATCATGTCCGTGGACACGGGCACGAAGGTCCTGGAGCTTCGCAGGAAGGTCCACGCCGCGCTGCGCGCCAAGGGGGACGACATCTCCTTCGAGGACATGCTCTCCGTCTGGGAGCCGCTGGAGAAGATCTACGCGCTCACGGACCACGCGCGCTGCCTGGCGTTCATGCTGGGCGACGGCATCGTCCCCTCCAACGTCAAGGCGGGCTATCTCACGCGCATGGTGATCCGCCGCAGCCTGCGCCTCATGGACGAGCTTGGGCTGAAGATCACCTTGTACGACCTCGTGGACCGCCAGCTCCAGGCGTTCGCGACGGACTTCCCGGAGCTGTTCAAGCGCCGCGAGTACATCCACACGGTGCTGACGCTGGAGACCTCGCGCTACGCCGAGACGCTGGAGAAGGGCAAGCGCCTCGTGGAGCGCGAGGCGAAGGCGTTCAAGGGGAAGGAGCTGCCCCTGGAGAAGCTCATCGACCTCTACGACTCGCAGGGCGTCAACCCCGAGATCGTGAAGGCCACCGCGGAGCCCCTGGGCGTCAAGGTCGAGGTGCCCGACGACTTCTACAGCGCGGTCGCCAACAAGCACGCCAAGGCCAAGGCCGGCGAGACGGAGGACTACGACGCCGCGAAGGAGGACCGCCGCTTCGAGGGCCTGCCCTCGACGCGCGCCATCTACTACGAGGACTCCACCATCCGCGACTTCCACGCCAACGTCGTCTGGGCCGAGGGCGACCTCGTCGTGCTCGACCAGACGGCGTTCTACCCCGAGGGCGGCGGCCAGCCCCACGACGTGGGCCACCTGCACGTGGGGGACCACGGGAAGGAGAAGGGCCCGGTCGCCGACGTGGTCGACGTGCAGAAGTACGCCACCGCGGGCGGCAACGTCGTCGTCCACAAGGTGCGCGGCGCGTCGTTCCGCAAGGGCGACAAGGTCCATGGCCACGTGGACTGGGACCGCCGCACGGGCCACACGCGCCACCACACGGCGACGCACCTCATCCTCGCCTCCGCGAAGCAGGTGCTGGGCTTCCACACCTGGCAGGGCGGCGCGCAGAAGGGGTACGAGCGCAGCCGCGTCGACATCCAGCACTACAACCGCATCACCGACGAGCAGCTTCGCGCCATCGAAGAGCTTGCCAACAAGGCAGTGCTGGACGATCGCAAGGTCGAGAAGGTCTGGATGCCCCGCGACCAGGCCGAGAAGGAGTTCGGCATGCAGCTCTACCAGGGCGGCATCCCCAAGGGGCGCGACGTGCGCGTCGTGACGGTGCAGGACTTCGACGTGGAGTGCTGCGGAGGCACGCACGTGGGCAGCACCAACGAGATCGGCCCCATCAAGATCCTCCGCAGCGAGCGCGTGCAGGACGGCCTGGAGCGAATCGAGTTCAGCGCGGGCCTCGCGGCCATCCGCCAGATGCAGCACAAGGACGCCATCCTCAAGGCCGCCGCCGAGACACTCTCCGTCCAGCCCGATGAGCTTCCCCGGACGACGCAGCGCTTCTTCGACGAGTGGAAGCATCTCCGCAAGGAGAACGAGGCGCTCAAGGCGCGCCTCGCGGAGTTCGAGAGCAAGAGCTTCTCGCCCCTCGTCACCGCCGAGGTGCAGGGCCACAAGGTCGCCGTGGACGTCAAGGCGGTCGACGCCGGCACGCTGCGCACGCTGGCGGTGGAGTTCGCCAAGGGCCAGCCCAACGCGGTGGCGCTCGTGAACCTCCAGGGCAACTTCGTCGTGGCCGGGCCGGGCGCCGTGGACATCGCGAAGAAGCTCGCGGCCGGCAAGGCGGGCGGCAAGCCCGACCTCGCCCAGGGGAGCATCCCCGATTTCGCGGCCCCCGACGCGAAGCAGGCGGTCGAGCGCCTCCGAAGATTGCTCGGGTGATAGCTGAGCAGGCGCCGAGCGCCCGGCGCGCAGCGCCGTGGCGCGTGGCCTGCCCATCGCCCCGCGAAGCGGGGCCGCGTGGGGCGTATTGCGCCGCTGGTGCGCCAGCGGAAGCTCAGGCAGCGCCTCGCTTGAGGGACCAGAGCCGCTCGCGGCCGACGCTCTGAGCCTCGACGCGCCCCGCCCGCTCCAGCCTCACGAGATGATAGCTCGCGGCCTGCGGCGTCACCCCGAGCAGCGCCGCCAGCTCGCGCCCGCCCAGCGGCCCGCGCTCCTGGAGCGCGTCAAGGACGCGTTGCTGCGTCTCCGTGGGCGCGGGGCCTCCTTCGAGGGGCCGGGCGCCCACGGGGTAGAACCGGCGGCGCAGCCCGTCGTGGCGCGTCGCGACGTGGCCGAAGCGCGCGAGGGTCCTCAGCTGGTGCCTCAGCGCGCCGCGGCCCAGCCCGGTCGCCCGCGAGAGGTCGCCATACGTCGCGCCGGGATGCTCCGCGAGCGCCGCGCAGATGCGGGCGCGGGAGTCGTCCTCCAGCAGGTCCCGCGCGCGGAGGCGCGAGTAGAGCCGCACGAAGGGCGCCGCCGCGGAGCGCCACGCGGGGGAGCGCAGGAGCGCCGCGAGGAGCATCGCCAGCGCCGTGAACCCCAGGGCGAGGCCCACGGACGCGTGCCCGCCGGCCAGGGGCCCCACCGCGGCCGCGGCGACGGCCAGCGGCGGGCCTGCGCCCTTCGGACCTGAGGCCGCCGCTGGGGGCTCCGCGCGGGGCTGGGCCCCTGGGGGATCGTCCACCACCGGGCCCAGCGGCTCGGAGGGCAGCGCGGGCGAGGGTGCGTCTCTGGGAGCCGGCGCCGCGTCCCACGGAGGGAAGAGGAGGCCCAGGTCGACGGGCGCTCCGCCCGGGAGCGTGCGGAGCAGAGGCGGAAGCGCGACGGGGACCTCTGGCGCCGTGGCGTTGGCCAGGGGCTGCGCCATCGGGAGATCGACGCCCCCCGCGGCCGGTGCCCCCGCGTCGCTCCCGGTCGACGCGAGCGTCAGGGGGGCCTCCGGAAGGGCACCCACGGGGAGGGCGGTGAGGTCCACCTGGGCCGACGCGAGCGGCGCCGCGAGGAGGAGCGCCAGGAGCCAGGGCCCGGGACGCATGGATCGGCAGCGCAGAGAGTCGGCGCCAGGAAAAACCAAGCGCCTAGGGGGCCCCGCGGCGCGCCCAGAGCCCGTAGGCGTTCTGAAGCTCCGCGTCGCGAAGGAGGAGCACCACGTCGGGCAGGCACGCCGCGCCGAAGGCCAGCGCGAGGACGAAGGTGGCGTAGGTGGCGAGGTCGCGCTCCGCCACGAAGAGGAGCCGCAGCGGCACGAGCACCGCGAGGAGCGCCAGGAGCGCGGCGCCCACGACGGCGCCCAGCGAGCCGCGGCGCACGCTCCAGGCGAGCGCCAGCGCGGCGGCCGCCCCCAAGGCCCATCCGAGGCTCCGGTCCGCGACGGCGCTGATCGCCATGAGGAGCGCGCCCACGGCGAGCAGGCTGGCGAGCCTCCGGCGGGCGCGGGGCGCCTGGCGCGCGAGCCGCGTCTCCTCGTAGGGGATCTCCGCCTCCGCGTCGACCTCCACGTCGAGCACGCGCGCCTTCTTGACCACGGCCGCGCCAGGGAGGGCCCCGCTCTTGAGGGTGACGCCCGGCGTCACGCGGGGCCCCCGCGGAGGACGCCACCCTTATCCACGGTCGCAGGGCCAGAGAGCCCATGCAATGCGAGTTCTGCGACTCCGAGCTGCCTGACGTGGAGCCCGAGAACGTGGCCCTCCTGGAGCACGTCCAGGAGAGCGAGCCCTGCCACGAGCAGCTTGGTTACCTCCTGGAGAACCTCCACGCCTCCTGGACGCCGGCCATGAGCGGCGGGTAGGCGCGGGAGCGGCCTCGTGGGTGGAGCGCTCCTCATTGCCGTGATCCTCACAGGAATCCTTGAGGCAAGTTCAAACCATCCAAGGTGTTAGTGTTAGGTGAGAAAGTTACAAACACCTCGATCCTTCCTCGGGAAGAGCGGCCCATGGCGCGACCAGGGGGTTCAGATATTCGCTTCCGTGGCGAGGCCATGGGGTGATAGGTACGCCCCACTGTTGGGAATGGGTTAGATGTGTCCCACGAGAGTCCATCACAACATTCCTCCAGAATTGGTTTGCATAGCCTGCGCATCTTAGCGCCGCTGGCCTGTTGGGCTGGCGGAAGGCTAAACCCATGAACAAGACTTCGATTCTTCTCGGCGCGCTTGTCGTCGTGGCGATGGCGCACGCCGTCGCCGTCGTGAACGCGAACAGCGTCTGCCCCGGCGCGAACCAGCCGGTGCACACGTATGGCGCCCCTGGCAACGTCGGTGAGAACTCGCACACCCTGTCCGAGTCGCACGGCGCGGGCGTCACGACCGTCCAGGACACGAACACGGCGGACTGCAACAACGACGGCATCCCCGGCGACTTCGACGGCGACCTCGACGCGGGTGTTGGCGGCGGCTTCTTCGGCAGCACCAACGCGTGGGACGTGGCCGATGGCTGCGGCTACGACCTCAACGTCCACGCCTCGACCGGCACCGTGACGGACATCACGAGCCT
>JAJPHT010000042.1 GCA_021325135.1 Pseudomonadota bacterium
ACTCCTTCTTCTCGGAGAGCATGCGCATGATCTCGCCGCGCGGGATGTTCGCGGTGGCGAGCACGCCCATGTGCGTGATGAAGAAGTGGATGTTGTTGTTGATCTCGCTCTTCTTGCCTTCCGCGACGGTGTAGGGGTACACCGCGGCCAGCACGGCGAAGAAGATGGGGATGGCGTAGAGCAGGATGCTGAAGAGCCCGTGGAAGAGCGCCGGCGCCAGGAGGCGCAGGATGAACACGACGCCCAGGCCCGTGCCCACGAGGGGGATGACGAACTGCGCGACGTAGCGCGCGGGGGGCATGTTCAGCGAGGCGTAGGCCTTCTTGACGTCGATGCCTGCCACGTCAGATCATCTCCGTCGGCGGCGTCGGCGGCCGCGCCGCAGCGCGGCCAAAATGGGGGGTTTCAGGGGGGCTTGCCCCCCTGACGTGAGATCGTCTGATCAGACGGCCGAAGACGTCAGGGGGCTGCGCCCCCTGAAACCCCCGCTTCGGCGCCGCCGTCCGGCGTTGGGGGGCAGGCCCCCCAAACCCCCCTACAGCTTGAACGGCAGCGACGCCACTCCCTCCTCGTTGAAGCGGGCGATGATGCGGTTGACCTCGTAGTAGTCGAAGATGCCCAGCTGGATCATGCGGTCCAGGATGCGCGTGCGCAGGTCCAGCTCCTTGTAGATCTCGCGCTTGTCCGCGTAGCCGGCCTTCTCGGCGATCTTCTGCTCCAGGATGTACGAGTTGTTGCGGCCGCGGAAGTTGTGCATGTCCTTGACGGGGTCCCAGTTGAAGACGCGCCGCGTGAGCACGCCGCCCGCCTGGTCGTTGTAGCCTTCGATCTCCTCGATGGCGAGCACGCGACGCAGCATGCGGCCCTTGTTGTAGACCGCCATCTGGATCATGCACACGTTGAGGTTGTCCATGAACGTCGCCGGGACGTTGATGGGGTCGGACGTGAAGCGCTGGATCATCTTCTGCACGGACGAGGCGTGGAACGTCGCGATGCACGGGTGGCCCGTCTGCATGGCCTGGAAGGCGACGGCGCCCTCGGCGCCACGGATCTCACCGACGATGATGTAGTTGGGGCGCGACCGCAGGGCGGCCTTGAGGAGGTCGAACATCTCGACGCGCCCTTCGGGCGGGCCGCTGCTGCGCGTGACGAGCTGCTGCCACAAGGGCTGCGGCGGGCGGACCTCGGGCGTGTCCTCCGCCGTGAACACCTTCTCCTTGGGCTTGATGAACGAGAGGATGCCGTTGAGCGAGGTCGTCTTGCCCGACGCCGTCTCGCCGCACACGAAGACGGACATGCCGTTCTGGAGGCAGATCCACAGGTACGCGGCGACGCTGGTGGACATCGTGCCCCACTTGCAGATCTGCGTGATGCTCGTGGGCGTGTCCGAGAACTTGCGGATGGTGAACGACGCGCCGCGCTGGCTCACGTCGTCGGAGTAGATCAGGTTGATGCGCGAGCCGTCGGGCAGCACGGCGTCGACGATGGGGCGCGACTCGGAGACGGGGCGGCCCATGCGCTCGCCCATCCCGCGCAGGTAGTCGTCAAGCTCCTTCTCGTCGATGAAGCGCACGTTGGTCTCGATGGTGTCGAAGATCTTGTGCACGACGAAGATGTTGTACGTGCCGATGCTGGAGACGTCTTCGATGTAGGGATCGCGGATGATGGGCTCGATGGGCCCCGAGTCCACGATGTCGCGCTCCAGGAAGTAGCGGATCTTGCTGGCCTCCAGGGGGTCCAGCGTGACCTTGTTGTCGAACTGCGAGAGGAGCTTCGCGGGGCTGAAGCCGCCCGCCTGGCGCTCGCCGCTCACGCGGATGCTCTTCTCGATGAGGCGCTTGAGCGTCGCGCGCAGATCGTCCTGCGTCTTGGGCGTGGGCTCGAAGGGCGCGAGGCGCAGGATGGAATCCTTCACGCGCTGGTACTTCTCTTTCTCCTGGTTGGTGAGGACGGGCTCGATGTTGGCGTAGCGCCGCGTGGAGGCCTCCTCGTCGTCCCAGATGTGGATGAAGATGGGGTCGCCCACGGGGTAGATGACGTTGACCTTCTTCATCGACTTCATGTCGCGCGTCAAGCGCTCGTGGAACTCGGGCGCCTTGTGGCTCTGGGTGAACTGCGTGAGGTAGGCCGCGAGGTGCGGGTTCTTGCTCAGGGCCTGCTGGGCGTCCATCAGATTCGGCCTCCCATTGCCTCGACGCCCGTCGGCCGCGCCGCGGCGCGGCTACCCGCGGGGGTTTCAGGGGGCGCAGCCCCCTGACGTGAAGGAAAAGTCCAGCAGACGGCCGAGACGTCAGGGGGCTGCGCCCCCTGAAACCCCCGCTTTTGGCCGCGCTGCGGCGCGGCCGGACGAATGATCACAGGGGGTTCGACGTTCATTCTTAGCTCACGCTCTTGATCTCGACGATCAGTCCGGTCTTGGGCTCCACGCGGAAGGGCACGATGTCGGCCACGGGCTTCTCCGCGCGCGAGTAGCGTCGCACGAAGATGCTGCGCGACACGACGCCGCCCACGCTGTCCAGCTTGAGGGTGAGGTACACGTCCGCCGCGGCCTTCAGCACGCTGGAGATGTCGTCCGGGATGTCGCCCGGCTGGAGGGTGAGGACCACGGTGTGGCCGCGCGAGTTGAGGAGCTTGAAGAGGTAGAGCGCGTCCTCGATGCGCTCCGTGATCTCCTGGGGCGAGACCTCGTCGGGCAGTGCGCGCGTCCAGTCGCGGATGACGCTGGAGAACGCGTCGATGAAGATGACGTCGGACTCGTACATCTTCTTCGCGTTGAGCAGGCGGTCCATGAGGTCCTTCTTGTCGCCGCGGAAGCCCAGCACGGGGTAGACGGGCAGGAAGAGCAGGTTGCGGTTGAAGACGAACTCCTCGATGGGGTAGTCGAGGCTGTGCATCTGCTCGATGAAATGCATGGTCGTGAGCTCGGTGCTGACCACCGTGACGCGGGCGCCGTTCTTGAGCAGGCCGTACATGATGCGCTGGCCCACGATGCTCTTGCCGGTGCCGAACTCGCCCTCCATGATGCACAGGGCGCCTCCGGGGAGGCCGCCGCCCAGGCGGTCGGCGAGTTCGTCGCGGTCGAGGTGGAAGCGGTAGACCATCGTGGCACCTCAGACGCGGAACCTCATCTCGTCGGAGACGCCGTTCTCCATCGTGACCTGCACGCGGTGGTCGCCCGCCGCCAGGGCCGCGGCGTACGTGATCTGCGCGATGGCGCCCTGGCGGAACGCCGTCTCGCCGTTGAGGAGCGTCTTCGTCGTCGTGACGATGGAGCCGTCCAGGAGCACGGTCGCATTGCCGTAGTCCAGCGTCGTCGAGCCCGTGTTCTTCACGTAGAAGACCGTGCTGGGCGACGCGACGACCTTCGTGGGGTCGTTGATGATCTTGATCTCGCTCGTGATCTCGTCGCCGAACGCGTGGCCGCGCACCTGCGCCTTGCCCACCACGTCCGTGATGACGCCGCTGAGAATGCCCGCGGTCGCGGTGGCGACGACGGTGGCCGCGATGAAGAAGATGAGGTGCGTGCTGGTGGTGTCCGCGCCCATCTAGAGCACGCTCCCTTCGGCGGCGGCGCCGTTCTCGGTGACGACGCGCACGGAGAGCGAGTCGGGCGAGCCCGAGACGGGGAGCGTGATCGCCGCGTCCTCGCCCGGGAGCAGAAGCTCGGTGGGCGCGCTGATGGCGACGACGGGGTCGGTGACGACGACGGTGGGCGCCGCGGTCGACACGGCGCCGTCGAGGAGATAGCTCCAGGCAGTCGTGTTCAAGCTCGTGTCCCCTCCGTTGTGCACGTGGATCGTGACGCTCGTGATCGCGTCGCAGTCCGCGGGGACGCAGTCGATCCCCGTGACCGAGACGTTGGTGTGCGCGAAGCTGGCGACCCGGGCCGCCTCCTCGCGCCTCGCCTCCTGCAGCTCCCCCTGGGTCTTCCAGTAGGCGCCCATGGCCACGCTCCCGGCGGAGATGAACGCCAGGAGGAAGATGACGTGGGTGGCCGTGACGCTGAAGCCCATGGGTCCTCCCCTCTCTCCTCCGCCCTACGCGTTCCTCCTGGCCGCGAGCGTGCGCAGCTTCTCCACGAAGAGAAGCGACTGTTCGTGCGTCTCCAGCGGCGTGCGCCAGTCGCCTCCCAGCGAGGAGGGGGGCGGCGCGGCGATGCCGTCGGCATACGCGAGGAGCTGGTCCCGCGCGGGGTCGCCGATCCAGCCGAGGTTGTGGTAGTAGTTGACCAGCGAGACGAGGCCCTCGCGGCTGGAGCTGTGCTTGATGAGCATGTCCGCCCAGCTGAGCATGAGGAGCGACGCTTCGAACGTCGGGGGCGCGCTCCAGAGCGCGACGCCCTCGGGGTTCTCGGGCACGGGCTCGGGCGCCGCCTCGGTCCACGCCATGGCCGGGGGCGGCGCGTAGGCGGGCGCCGCGGGCTCGACGGGGATGGGCGTCGCGGGCATCGAAGGCGCCTCCAGCATCACGGGAAGCTCCGGCAGCGGCGCCGCGACGGGCGCGGGCATGGGCGCCGGGAGCGGCGGGGGCGCCGCCGCGGGCATCGCCATGGCGGGCGGCGCGGGGGGAGGCGCGAGGCCGACCTCGGGCGTGGGCAGGGCCTCGCGCTCCGTGGGGGCGTCGCCCACGAACGGGTTGTATTGGGCGCTGATCATCTCGGTGAGCGAGGAGAGCTTGCGCATGCGCTCCTCCATCTGCTCCAGCTTCGCCTCCAGCGCGCCCTTCTCCGTCGTCTGGCTCTCGACGGTGCTGGCGAGCTTCGCGATCTTCTCGCTCATGTCCTTGACGTTCGCGTCGAGGATCGCCGTCAGCTCGGGCACGGGCGGAGCGGCGGGAGCCGCGGGCGCGGGGGCCGGAGCGGCGGCGGGCGCAGGGGCCGGAGCGGCGGCCGTGGCGGGCGTCGCCATGGCGGCCGCTGGGCCTGCCGGCGCCGCGGGCGCGGCCGGCGGTGCGGCCTTGGGGTCGTTGCCGCGGTTGAAGAGCTTCATGCCATCCAGTCTCCTGATTGAGGGGGAAGCGGCGGAGCGGCGCTCCGCCGGGTGTGGGGGTTCACGGGCCGCTGCGTCAGCGGAGCGTGATGGTCGTGTCGGTGCCGTAGGTGGCTGGCGTCTTGAAGTCCGCATTCACCGGGCTTCCGGTCTCCGGGATGAGGACCACTTGGACGCTCGTCCGGGGCGCCAGCGTGCTGCCCAGGTTCATGGAGAGCTGCACGAGGTCGCCGCTGGCCATGACGCCGCTGTTGTTGGTCCCGCGGATCCACGACGTGGAGAACCCGGGGCTGCCATACGAGTAGGTGTAGACGTTCGATCCGTCCGAGTAGCGGATGATGAGCTTCGTCAGGTCCATGGGCAAGGCGCCGGCCGACAGTTCCACCTGCGTGTTGATGGTGTAGATGTCTGCGGAGGTCGAGTTGCGCACGCCGTAGACGCCAGTCACCTTCAGGTTGGACGCGACCTCCTGGGTCGCCTCCTTCCCGGTGGACTGGGCGCGCTGCTGGAGGGTGCCGGTGGTGTTGATCAGCACCGCGGCAGCCACGGCCGCGACGAGGACCATCGCGATGAACACGATGAGCGTGCCCACGCCGACCTCGGCATGGTCGTTCGACGCGCGGCGGTAGGTTCGGTTCGCTTTCATCGGTGGGGTCACCGGATCGCGGGGTCTCTGGCCAGGGATATTTGAACCCGCGTGAAAGGGAGGAACGGCCAGCCTCGGGTGTCCTTCCCGTGGAATTCTCGGCCTGGGAAGGCCCAAAAAGCCCCTGGGGGGCCGGATGAAGCTTGGTGTTTTCCGAAATCCGCCTTGACGAATGGGAAAGCGGGGGGTCGTTCCGCGTTGCGCGAGCAACGAGGAACGACCCTCCGGCGCGGCGCGCTTAGCGCAGCGTGATGGTCGTGTCCGTGCCGTAGGTGGGCGGCGTCTTGAAGTCCGCGTTGACCGGGGTGCCGGTCTCGGGGATCAGGACGACCTGGACGCTCGTCCGGGGCGCCAGGAGGGTGCCCAGGTTGAAGGACAGCTGCACGAGGTCGCCGCTGGCCATGACGCCGCTGTTGTTCGTGCCGCGGACCCAGGACGTCGAGAAGCCGGGGCTGCCGTACGAGTAGGTGTAGACGTTCGCTCCATCCGAGTAGCGGATGATCAGCTTGGTCAGGTCCATGGGGAGCGCGCCGGCCGACAGCTCCACCTGCGTGTTGACGGTGTAGATGTCGTGGCTGGTGTCGTTGCGCACGCCGTAGACGCCGGTCACCTTGAGGTTGGACGCGACTTCCTGGGTCGCCTCCTTGCCGGTGGACTGGGCGCGCTGCTGCAGCGTGCCGGTGGTGTTGATCAGCACCGCCGCGGCCACCGCGGCGACAAGGACCATCGCGATGAACACGATGAGCGTACCGACGCCGACCTCGGCGCGGTCAGTCGTGATGAACTTCTGGTTGGCCTTCATGGTGGGGTCACCACTCGTGCCTTGGGCGTTGGTCGTACAAGCCGAGCACGGATTCGGGACCGGGGACCAAGGCCGAAGGCCCGGTGCCTTGACCTGTCAGAGGTACGAGAACTGGAAGGCTCCGCGATAGCGATCCGCCAGGACGCGCGCCCGCGCGTGCGCGAGCCAGAGGCGCCCCTCGCGCATCTCCACGTCGGCGGGCACCTCCCCCAGCGCGCGCAGCAGCCGCGCGGCGACCTCGTCCGTCGCGTAGGCGTCGTCGGGCATCTCCTTGTCCACGTAGAACGTGACGGGCAGGCGGAGGCGGCGCCGGTCCAGGGGCCCCAGCGCGTCGTGGATGCGCGCCAGCGCCCCCTTGTCGAAGGCGTGGCGCTCCCCCTTGCGCGTCGTCGCAGCGGGCTCCTCCTCCGCCATCAGCTCGTGGAGAGGCCGCGGGCTCGTGACGAACCCCTCCTGGAAGCGGAGCATCTCGATGGCGAACCACCGCTCCATCGCCCCGTCGCCGACCACGCCTCCCCATCGCGGGGGCCTGGTCATCAACCTTCGCGGGGCTCCTTTTTTCTGCGGAGACGCAGACAGAAAGAGACCTCCGCGGCTCCGCAGCAAAAAGGCCGGAGAGCAGCGGCCAGGCGACGCGGCACGCTCAAGAAGGGAAGCATCCTCAGGTGGAGCGTGGCTTTGACCTGCCCCACCGACAAGGTGCTCCTCAAGCCCGTGCCGGGCAGGGGGTTCGCGTGCCCCAAGTGCGGGTGGACGCAGCAGGCGAAGGCGGGCGAGATCGTGGCGCACGGCGCGGAGAAGCGCCGCATCGACAAGTTCGACGACATCGGGCTCATCGAGGACCCCAAGAAGTTCAAGATGCAGATCTGGCCCATCGACGACCAGGTGCGCTGCGGCCGGTGCGGCACGTTCGGCGCGTACTATTACATGCGGCAGACGCGCCGCGCGGACGAGCCCACGACCGCGTTCTACGAGTGCGTGAAGTGCGGCAACAAGTGGAAGCACGCCCGCTAGCGCGTGTAGGCCGTGACGTCGCCCCACTGGCCCACCTTGCGCCACGACGCGAGGAAGCCCGTGGGCAGGCCGTTCTCCTTGGCGTGGCGGTCCACGAGCACGACCGCGTCCGGGTGCTTCGCCAGCGCTGCGTCCCGCGCGTGTGCGTCGGTGAAGAACGAGGGGTTGAACACGACGTCGCGGCCGGTCGTCGCGCGGTCGCCCGCCGCGGACTGCCAGCTGGTGGTCACGGTCCAGCGCGCGCCCTTCGCGTCGAGGTCCTTCCACGCCTGGACGTCGTTGGGCTCCACGATGCGGTACCACGGCTGGACGGCGAGGCCGGCGGGAAGCACGAGGCCCAGCGCCAGCGCGCACGCCAGGGCGCCCGTCGGCGCGCGCAGGCGAGGCGGCGCCAACTCCATGAGCCGCTCCACGGCGTGCGCGCCCAGGAGCGCGACGCCCACCGAGAGGTACGCGACGGTGCGGTGGGGGATGAACCAGACGCCGAACCAGTCGACCAGCACGATGGGCAGCAGGAGCGCCGTCCACGTCAGCGCAAGGAGCCCCAGCGGGCGCGGCGCGGCGAGCACGCAGAGTGCGCCCGCCGCCGCGAAGACGAGGGCGCCCCAGGTCAGCATTGCGGGGAGGTCCACGTACTGCGGCAGCGGGAAGAGCGTCGAGGGGTGGAGGACGAGGGAGACGAGCCGCGGCCCCGCGTGGCGCAGCAGCGCGGAGGTGGGGTTCCACGTGCCGGGCAGGAACGTGAGGGCCGCCACGAGGGCCGCGCAGCCCGTCGCCGTCGCGGCCGCCAAAGGAAGGGCCCGGCGGCGGTGGCGGCGCGCGAGGACGCCCAGCGTGAACGTGCCCAAGGTGAGGACCAGGAGCGCCACGACCCACGGGTGGCTCACCAGGAGCAGCGCGCCCAGCCCGGCCGCCACGGCGAGGGCCGCGCGCGAGCCCTCCACGGCGCGCAGCGTGGCGAGGAAGAGGAAGGGCAGGAGCGCGAGGTCCAGCGCCGTGGGGAAGAGGAGGTCGGTGCGGAAGACGTTCTCCGGCATGAGCGCGACCAGGAGGCCCCCGGCCAGGGCGGGCCATGCGCCCAGGTGGCGCCTCGCCAGGAGCCAGACGCCGCCCGCCTCCGCGACGCCCAGGAGCGGCGGCCCCCAGCGGGCGAGGGCGTAGAAGGCCCGCGCGCCCAGGAAGGTGAAGGGGGCCAGGAGGGCGGGGAAGCCGGGAGGGTAGTGCGCCGGGAGGCCTCGCCCCTGGGCCAGGTCCCACGCCTGGACCATGTGCAGGAAGGGGTCCTCGGCCCCCAGGATGGGCGAGGAGAGGGGCTCCCGCAGCCGCGCAACCAGGGCCACCCCCAGGACGAAGAGGAGGCCCAGGAGCGGGGCAAGGGGGCGGCGCACGCGGGCGACGCGCTTCGGCCGGGTTTGGCCGTTCTGGCGCGGTTGTCGACGGGGTGACAGGTGTTTTTCGCAATCCTGGGGTCTGAGAAAAGATTCATCCCTTCCTGCGGCCACCTCCGGCTTGAGGCCCGTGGCCGGCAACCCGCGGGGCTCTGCGCCTTCGGCGCAATCGGCAACGGCTCACCCGATCACGGCAACACCTTTCGACCAGGCGGCAACCCGGTCGACACCTTTCTCTCGTCGGGTGAGCAACCACTCCCCCAGCGACCGCGCCATTCCGGCTCGTGAACGAGAACAGCCAGGCGCGCCCACGGGGTTCCCAGCGCCGCATGGTTGACAACCAGTACGGAAGCAACCGCGAGGAGATCGGACGCCAGGGCGCCGCCTCCACCGGCTCGATGCACCGCAACGAGCCCGTGGGCCAGAAGATGAAGGAGGGCTGGCGCGAGTTCAAGGCCAAGATCCGCCAGAAGTGGAGCCACCTCAACGACAAGGACATCGACACCTACCAGAACCGCAGCCGCAACGACTTCGTGGGCTACGTCCACGGCAAGGTGGGCGGCGACCGGAGCCTCGTGGAGCGCGACGTCGACACGTTCGCCCGCGACACGAACTACCGCTGGGACTGAGCGCGCCCCCTTCGCGGGGCCTCCTGCCCGTCTCCGGCTCGACCCCGAGGCCCCCGGGCCCTTGGGGGAGGAAGGCGGAGGCGACCCTGCGGACGTCCTCCACGGGGACGGCGCCCCAGCGAGGGTCTCCTTTAAGTAGGGGGAGGCCTTCTGCCGCCTCACCTCACGGGCCCGGCGCCCAGGCTTGCGAAGCCCTGGCGTCGCGACCCGTCAGTCGGAGTTGTGGCCCCCCGCGGGCTGAATCCGGAAGCAGGTGACCACCATGGCCAAGTCGTTCTACAGCTACATCGCGGACGCCTGGAAGACGTACCGCGACGCCGACCACTTCGACATCCGCCAGCAGCGCCTCTACCAGTGGCGCCGCGAGCGCGTCTGCACGCGCGTTGAGCGCCCCACGCGCCTCGACCGCGCCCGCGCGCTGGGCTACAAGGCGAAGCAGGGCTACGTCGTCGTGCGCACGCGCGTGCGCCGCGGCAGCCTGCGCAAGACCCGCTTCAAGATGGGCGCCAAGCCCTCGGGCATGGGTGTCCGCAAGATCACCGCCTCGAAGTCCATCCAGCGCATCGCCGAGGAGCGCGTCCAGAAGCAGTACCCGAACATGGAGGTCCTCAACTCCTACTGGGTCGGCGAGGACGGCCGCCACAAGTTCTACGAGATCATCCTCGTGGACCCGGCGCACCCCGTGATCAAGGCGGACCCGAAGATCTCGTGGATCGCCAACGCGGGCAACACGAACCGCGTCTTCCGCGGCAAGACCTCCGCCGGCCAGCGCGGCCGCGGCCTCCACCGCAAGGGCAAGGGCAGCGAGAAGACCCGCCCCTCGATCCGCGCCAAGGGCAACAAGCGCCAGTAGGCGCGCCCCGGGGCGCATGGAGCGCCCCTTTTTCTCTTTTCCCAGATTCTGTGCCGCAGCGGGAGCGCCGCCTCCGACACGCCCAAACCCTCGCAGCGCGCATGCCCCCTCGTGGCCACGTTCCACTACCTGCACCTGCGGACCTTCGCCCACGCGACGGAGGACGCCGGGAAGGTGCGCGAGGCGCTGCGGCGCGCGGCGCAGGACGACGCGGGCAAGCTCGCGCTGGAGGAGACGCCCGTGGAGGGCGCCAACGGCAACCGCATCGTCATCGTGGAGGCGGAGCAGCGATCCTCGCCCGCGGCGAAGCGCCTGTTCGAGGCGCTCGCGCGCGACGACCCCGCGGGGTTCGCGCGCGTGGTCGCCGAGCAGCGGCGCCGCCTGGACGAGCACCTCAACTTCCACCTGCGCCTGGACAAGCAGGAGGCCTACGCGGGGCGCGTCGTGCTGGCGCCAGGCGAGGACGCCATCACCGTCCGCGGCAAGCTCCGTTCGTTCGAGCCGAAACGATCCGGCAACCCGGGCGCAGCGGAAGCCGACCTCGACGCGTTTCTCCAGGGGATCGCCAGGAGGGCGTCTTGATGGAACAGTATGGCGACAACATTCAAGCTGAGCAGAACAATGGGCGCCCGTCGCGAGGTGTCGCGCCGTGGACATGATGGAAGCCCTCCGCGAGGCGGCCAAGAAGACCGAGGGCGCGGACCGCTTCGACGCGCGCCAGGCCTTCGGCAAGCGCGTGGGCAAGCACATGATCTTCCCCGTGGGCCTCGGAAGCGCCCTCGCCAAGGCCGTCCGCGAGGGTTACCTCGTCGTGATCGGCGAAGGCTCCCGCCGCCGCGGGCGCACCTACGAGTTCACGCAGAAGGGCAAGGCGCTGCTGTAGCGTCCTCATAAGGTTCATCCCGCCCCGGGCCGTCCCCCGCTTCGTGCCCGGGCGCACCGTGATCGAGGTCCAGCCGCGCCGCCTCCTCGTGCGCGAGTACGACCGCGCCGGCCATCTTCTGGGCGTCCACCTCCAGCCCCAGAGCGTGGGCCCGGCCGCGCCCGCTCCGGGCCCCATGCCGCGCCCGCCCAGGGCGGGGAAGGCGAAGCGCGCCGCGACGCCGCCGCCCCCCGCGCCGGAGCCTGCGCCTGAGCCCACACCTGAGCCCGCGCCCGCGCCGCTCCCCTTGCTGGAGGTCGTCACCGAGCCCTTCGAGCCCGCGCCGCGCCGGCTGGAGGTCCTCCCCGCCCGCGCGCCCCGCGTCGCGCTGGCGCCCACGCTGGTGGAGCGCGCGCTGGAGGCCGCCGCGTGGCAGGAGGCGCCTCGCGAGGCGCCGCCGCCCGCGCCGCGCACGTTCGAGATCGTCTCCATCGAGCGCGTCGTCGTGGCGCCTCCGGTCCCCATCGCGATCCCCGAGCCGGAGCCCGCTCCGGAGGTCGAGCCCGTGCGCGTCGAGGTGCAGGGCCCCGAGCCGGAGCCGGCGGCGCCCGTGGCTGTCGAGATCGAGGTCACGCCCATCGAGGAGCCCGCTCCCGTCCTGCTGCGCGACCGCGTGCCCGACCTGGACGCGCGCGTCGACGCCCTGCTGCGCGAGCGCGAAGGCGCGCCCCGCCCGCGCAGGCGGCGCCCGCTGGACGTGCCGCGCTTCGACCCGCTGCGCCGCGAGCCGTGGGAAGACCGCCTGGACGCGGCGCTCTCGGGCTAGAAGGCTCAAGCGCAGGGGGCGCCCATGCCCCCGCCATGGCCACGCACGCGCCGGAAGGCACGATCCGCCTCGGTGATATCACGGTCCGCCGCATGGGCTTCGGCGCCATGCGCATCACGGGCCCCGGCGTCTGGGGACCTCCGGCGGACCGCGCGGGCGCGCTGGCGGTGCTGCGGCGCGCGGTGGAGCTTGGCGTCAACCTCGTCGACACCGCGGACGCCTACGGCCCCAACGTCAGCGAGGAGCTGATCCACGAGGCGCTCTCGCCCTACCCTCCGGGCCTGGTCGTCGCGACCAAGGGGGGCCTCCTGCGCGGCGGGCCCGGCCAGTGGAGCCCCGACGGGCGGCCCGAGCACCTGCGCCGCGCGTGCGAGGCGAGCCTGAAGCGGCTGGGCGTCGCGCGCATCGACCTCTACCAGCTCCACCGCCCCGACCCGCAGGCGCCCTTCCGCGAGAGCGTGCGCGAGATCGCGCGCCTGCGCGAGGAGGGCAAGGTGCGCCACGTGGGGCTCTGCAACGTCACCGTGGCGCAGCTTGAGGAGGCGCGGGGCATCGTGCCCATCGTGAGCGTGCAGAACCGCTACAACCTGGAGGACCGCCACAGCGAGGACGTGCTGGAGGCGTGCGAGCGCCTCGGCATCGCGTTCCTGCCGTGGTTCCCGCTGGCGACGGGGCGCCTTGCGCTCGCGGGCGGGCCGCTGGCGAAAATCGCGCACGCGCACGGTGCCACGCCCGCGCAGGTCGCGCTCGCGTGGCTGCTCATGCGCTCGCCCGTCATGCTCCCGATCCCGGGCACGTCCAGCGTCGCGCACCTGGAGGAGAACGTGGCCGCGGCCGCGCTCAGGCTCTCGCAGGCCGAGTTCGATCAGCTCGACGGCGCGTGAGGCGCCAGCGCGACCACCGTCATGGGCACGACCAGCGCGGGCGCGACGTTGCCCGCGTCGTCCACCGCGGTCACGGTGAGCGTGCGGTACTGGACGCCCACGCCCGCGGGCGCGTAGGTGAAGCCGAAGGGCGCCGCGGTCTGCGTGACCGAGGTGCCATCGTCCACGGTGAACGTGACGCTGGCGACGTGGCCGCAGAGGTCCTCCGCGTCCACCGAGACGTCCACGGAGCCGAGCACGACGACGTCGCGGCCCGCGGGCGCGGACGCGGAACCTGCGTAGAGGCCCGCGGCGGAGGGGACCAGGTGGGAGAGCGCGGGCGGGGAGCCGTCGACGACCGTGACCGTCGTCGCGGCGGAGGACGAGAGCTCGCCGTCGCCCACGGTGAGCGTCGCGGCGTGGACGCCCACGGGGAACGCCGCGGTGGCGACCGCCTGGTCCGCGCCCGAGAGGCTCGTCGCGTCGGGCGCGCTCCACGAGTAGGCGAGCGCGTCGCCGTTGGGGTCGCTGGAGCCGCGGCCGTCCAGCGTGACGCTCGTCGCGCGGCCCGAGCACGCGACGGTCTGCGCGGGGCCCGCGTCCGCGACGGGCGGGAGGTTGGGGTGCTGGTAGGGGAGCGTGGAGACGTCCGCGACCTCCGCGTTGGTGAGGGCGCGGTTGTAGAGCCGCACCTCGTCCAGCGCGCCCTGGAACGCGCCCGAGCTGAAGCAGCAGAACGCGGCGGCGCCCACGTAGGCGTTGCCCAAGGGCGAGGCCGTGTAGATGGTGGGGTAGCGCGTCGTCGTGGCGACCGTCTGGCCGTTGACGAGGAGCGAGACGCGGTCGCCCGTGCCCACGAAGGCGACGTGCGTCCACGCGTCGTTGGGGATGCCCACGCCGAAGCTCACGCCGCGGCCGCCGCCGTCGCCGCCCACGTAGGAGAGGACGGGCTGCCCGCAGTTGAGGTAGACCTCGAAGGGCACGACGCCATTCTGGTCCTGCATCGTGAAGACGGGGTAGCTGCCGCAGAAGGGGTGCGGCTTCAGCCACGCCATGAAGGTGAAGTCGCCGCTGAGCGCCGCGAGGGGCGCGGGCGCGTCGATGCGCGCGTAGTTGGCGCCCGCCACCTCCAGCGCGGAGCCGAAGCCGTTGGGGCCGGCGATGAGCGACTCGTGGCCCAGGAGCGTCTGCCCCAGCGCGAGGGGGCCCTGGTCCGCGAGGCTGCCGGGGAACGCGGCGTCGAAGTCGCCCGCGTCAAACTGGTCGACGAGAAGCTCGCCGCCCACGAGGCGGGCGGGGTCGGCCGGGTTCGCGCTGGGCGTGCCGCCGGCCGCGACGGGCGAGGGGAGCGCGAGAAGGGGCACGAGGAGGAGCAGCGCGACGAGACGGCGGGCCATGGTTCCCGATGGCGAGAGCCGGCGAGGGCACTTGAGCCTGTTCCGGCGACCCTAGCTGGATGACTCGACGGAGACAACGCTGAACGCGCTGGGGTGCTGCCACGCGGTGCTCGCGAAGACGAGGTCCGCCTCGCCCTTGGGCCCGAAGGTGATCCACGGGTAGTCCAGCAGGCGGCGGTCCTCGCCGGCTCCGCACGCGGGGCCCTTGGCGCAGACGTTGCCGCTGTGCAGCGCGGGCGCGACAACGAGCGGCGCCCCCACCTGCGGCGCGCCCTCCGCGGGCACGGTGAGGTCGGCGTACACCCCGTCCCACGAGGCGTTGATCTTGGAGGCGCGTCCGGGCAGGCTCGCCTGGTACCACATGAGGCCCAGCGTTCCGTTGCCGCGCGCGGCCATCCACGGCATGGCCTGGGCGCCGGAGAGGCCCGTGGCGAGCGTGCTGAGCGTCCACGTCTTGCCGTGGTCGCGGGAGACCGCCAGGTGAAGCTGCGAGGTGCCGTTGGTCTCCTGGCTCCACGCGGCGTAGAGGTTGCCCTGCGCGTCCAGCGCGGTGGTGGGGAGCGCGGCGGCCAATTCGCTGGTGAGGTCGAACGCCTCGCGGCGCTGCCACGTGCTACCGCCGTCCTCGCTCAGGATCAGGTACCAGTGGCCCTTCTCGTAGGTGGGCGCGTCGCGGGGGCTCTGCTTCTCCTCGTAGCGGAGCACGGCGAGGAACTTCCCATCGGCGCTCGCGACCATGTTGCCCTGCCCGGCGAAGTTGACGTTGGGGTCGATCTGCACGGGGACGGTCCACGTCATCCCCTTGTCGTCGCTCCGGGTGTACCACATGCCCTCGTTGGGCGAGGTGGGGAAGCCCTGCGGCGGCTTCTGCCCCGCGACGTAGGGGAGGTACCACGGCGGGAGCGCCTCCATGGCGAGGTGGAGCGTGCTGGCGCCCACGGGGAGGAGCCAGTGGCGGTGCATGATGGCGGGGACGTGGGGGACCGGGAGCGGCGTCCAGGTGTCCCCCTTGTCCGTGCTGGCGTACATCTGGAGCGTGAGCGAGAAGACATTGGAGGCGTACACGGTGCCGCCGTTGCCGGTGGCCAGGAAGCCGTCGTTGCTGCGCGCCTCGCCCAGCGCGGCGGGCGTCACGTCGGTCCACGTCTTGCCGTGGTCCGCCGAGCGGAACACCTTGTTGACGTTCTGCGTGCCGTCGCTGCCCACGCCCTCCACGAAGAGCGTGCCGTCGGGGAGCGAGGCGATGACGGGCTCGGCGCCGGGCGCGTCCTTGGAGACGGCCACGGCGGGGGCGAAGCGCGCGGCGGCGTCCGCTCCCTGCGGGGCGGTCTGGGTCCCGGTGGGGAGCGACGCGCATCCCGCCAGCAGGGCCGCGAGCGCGATGGCCGCGAGGAGCCTCCCGTGCATGCAGGGGGAGACGAATAACCCGGCTTCAGGGTTCGCCCGGCGCAGCCGGGGGCCTTTCGCGGCGCGCGGCGAGCCCCCACGCCAGGACCAGGGCGATCTCGGGGATGGCGTCCAGGAGGTACACCGCGCCCACGTCCCGCGTGCTGACGAACACCACGTCCACGATGGAGAAGGCCAGCGCGCTGGAGGAGCCCAGGAGCGCGACCTCCGGGGTGACGGCGCGGCGCTGCGCGGCCACGAGGAGCACGCCGCCGATCACCAGCACGAGGGCGCCCACGGTGCGGACGAGCCAGAGGTCGTGCTTGGGGCCCGTCACGGCCTGGAACGTGCCGATGCTCAGGAGGGGCCAGAGTCCCGTCGCCGCGTAGTAGGCGCCCTGGACCCAGGCCAGGAGGCGCGCGTAGCGTCGCATCGCGCCGGCAGCGCCCTTCCCACGCTTAGGCCTTCAGCCGCTTCTCCCACGCCTTGCGGAACTTGGCCACCTTGGGCGCGATCACGACGCGGCAGTAGCCCTGCGACGGGTTGCGCCGGTAGTAGCCCTGGTGATGGCTTTCCGCGGGGTAGAACTCCTTGAGCGGCGCGATCTCGGTCACGACCTTCTCGCCCCACGCCTCGCGGGCGAAGGTGCGCATGACCTCCTCGGCCGTGGCCTTCTGCGCGGGGCCCGCGTAGAGGATCGTGGAGCGGTACTGCGTCCCCTCGTCGTTGCCCTGACGGTTGGGCGTCGTGGGGTCGTGGATGGTGAAGAACACCTCCAGGAGGTCGCGATAGGAGATCACCGAGGGGTCGAACGTGACCTGCACGACCTCCGCGTGCCCCGTGCCCTCGCCGCACACCTGGTCGTAGGTGGGGTTGGGCACGAAGCCGCCCGCGTAGCCGCTCACGACCTTCTCCACGCCCTGGAGCTGCTCGAACACCGCCTCCAGGCACCAGAAGCAGCCCCCGCCAAGGACCGCCGTCTCTCGCGTCGCGCTCATGGCATTCCCAGGGGCGTCCCGAGCATGAAGGATTGTCCCAGATTCGGCCCGTCTCGCGGGGCCGCAGGGCAGAAGCGCGGGGCCAGCCATGCCAGGGCGTGACCGGGATGGCTGCGGGAACGGACGAGACGATCCAGCTGGACGGGCGCCGAGCCGCGGACATCGCCAAGGGGCTGCGCGCGCACGGGCTTCTCGCCTCGCGCAGCGACGAGGACGTCCAGGCCGCGTTCGCCTCCGAGTGGCCTGACGGCGTCGAGGCGACCCCGTGGTCGGCCGAGCTGCTCGTCGCCGCGATGGACGTGGAGCGCGTCCTCCACCGCGACGCCGAATGCGACCCGTTCCCGCGGAACCGGGCGTACGTGGCCTGGGTGGAGGCGTTCGCGGACATCTCGCGCGGCGCCCTCGAGGTGACGCGCGTGGAGGAGCGCTGGCTCGCCGATCCCAGCGACGATCCGACGCATCACCCCGTGGAGATCCTCGTGGAGACGCCCCGGGGGCGAGCGGTCTTCCGCCCGTTCCAGGCCGGCGACTACGTGCACCCGGACGAGATCGCGGCCGCGCTCAACACCCTCATGCCCCTCGAAGGCCCCCGCTTCTGGCTCGCGCCCACTGGCGGGCAGGACGCCTTGGCCATCGCGCTCACCGGTCCCGAGAAGGGGAGGCTGGAGTCGGAGCGCGGCTGGAGGTTCCACGACCCGGTGGCCGCCCCCATGGTGGACGAGCCGGGCGGGATCCTTCGGCGGCTGCGCCGGGCCTTCGGCCGCAAGTGATTCACGCCCCGGCGCGATGGAGGACCCGATGCCCCCCACCCCCCTGCGCCTGGGTCTCGGGACGAACCGCCTCGGCACCCTGGACGCGCCGGCCGCGCGCGCCCTTCTCTCGCGCGCCGCCGCGCTGGGCATGCAGATGGTCGACACGGCGGACGTGTACGGCGACGGCCTCAGCGAGACGCGCATCGGCGAGGCCGCGCCGCCGGGGCTCGCGATCGCGACCAAGGGCGGCATGGTGCGCACGCCCGAGGGCGCGGGGGCGGACGGGCGGCCGGAGCACCTGCGCGCCGCGCTGAGGGCGAGCCTCGCGCGCCTGCGCCGCGAGCGCGTCGACCTCTACTACCTCCACCGCCCCGACCCCAAGGTGCCCATCGAGGAGTCGGCGCGCGCCCTGGCGGAGATGCGTGATGAGGGGCTCGCGGGGCGCGTCGGCCTCTGCAACGTGGACGCGGAGCAGCTCGACCGCGCGCTCAAGGTGGCGCCCATCGCGGCCGTGCAGAATCGATATCACCTGGGGGACCGCGCGTCGGAGGCCGTGCTGGAGGCGTGCGAGCGGCGCGGCATCGCCTTCGTGCCTTGGTACCCCCTGGGCAAGGGCACGCCGCTCCTGGCGCCCGGAGGTGTCGTGGCCGAGGTGGCGTCGCGCGTGGGCGCGACACCCGCGCAGGTCGCGCTCGCGTGGCTGCTCCACCGCTCGCCCGCGATGCTGCCCATCCCGGGCACGACCAGCGTCGCGCACCTGGAGGAGAACGCCGCCGCGGCGTCGCTCACGCTCTCCCCCGAGGACCTTGCCCGCCTGTCCGCGCTGCGCGGCTGAAGGGGAGGGCGTTCTCCGTCAAGCGTATCGGTGGGCGGCGCCCAGGAGGGGCCATGACCTGGACCAAGGACCGCGGCCTCGCGCCGGGCGAGCTGGAGTTCCACCTGCCAAGCGATCCCGAGGCGCGCCGCCACGACGACGCGTGGCTGCGCGAGCGCGCCAGCCGGCTCGCGAAGCGGCACGCAAGGACGTAGGGCAGAAGCCCTCATGCCTCCCGCGCGGAGTCCCGCCCACGATGCGCTCCTTCGCGCTCCTGCTGGCGGCCCTCCTCACAGGGTGCGCGACGGCGCCCGCGCCCGAGGCCCCGCCCCTCGCGGCGCCCCACGGCGCGGCGCTCCGCGTGACGAGCCCTGCCTTCGCGGACCACGGGACGATCCCCGCCGCGAACACCTGCGACGGCGCGGGCGCCTCGCCCCCGCTCACCGTGGAGGGCGTGCCGGCGGGCGCCACGGTCGCGCTCCTCGTGGGCGACCCCGACGCGCCGCTGCCGCAGGCGCCGCAGCAGAACTTCACGCACTGGATCGCGTGGAACGCGCCCGCCACCGATGGGAACGCCACGTTCCCCGAAGGGCATGCGGCGTCCGGCGCGGTGGAAGGGCAGAACGGTGGCGGCAAGACGGGGTGGACCCCGCCCTGCCCGCCCCAGGGCTCCACGCCGCACCGCTACGTCTTCACCGCCTTGGCGGTGAACGGCACGCTGGACCTGGCGGCGGGCGCGACGCGGGCGCAGCTGGAGGCCGCGCTCGCGGGGCGCGTCCTCGCCTCGGGCTCGCTCACGGGGTGCTACATGCGCGTCGCGCAGGCGCCGCTGCCCTGCTAGCGCTTCAGAAGCACTCCGTCCAGTCGTCGGTCCAGACGCAGGCTCCCTGCAGCAGGTTGGGCAGGCCGGAGTCCGCGTGCTCGTAGGCGCAGACGAGGGCGTGGACCGCCGTGTGCTCCTCGGGCGTCACGTCCGGGTTGTTGGGGTCGGGCAGGATGACGCTGGACTGCTCCAGCGAGACGGGGACCCAGCAGGCCAGCGGCGTGCGGTCGCGGGCGAGCTGGTAGTCGCGCTCCAGGACGAAGCCCACCTTGGGGGGCAGCGTCTTGACGAGGGGGCAGAGCGCGAACTGGACCGTGCCGTCCACCAGGGGGCCGGGGTCCTGGAGCGCGCCCTCGATCACCGAGACGAGCGACTGGCTGGAGGAGTCGGTCACGATGAAGCAGGGCGTGGGGTCGCCGATGACCGAGGGCGGGTTGGGCGGCGGCGTCCAGATGATGCCCGGCAGCTCGTCGACGATCTGGTCCACGCGGCAGAGAGTGGGGTCCAGGGGGTTCGTGCTGGACACGAACTCGCACAGTCCGGGGCGCTGGATGGGCGGGCTGGGCAGGGGCCCGACGGCCTGGTTGAGCAGGTCGCTCACCGGGTCCGCCGCCACCAGCGGCAGGAGAAGCAGGGTCGCGATCGCCAGGGGGACGGCGAAGTAGGGGATTCTCATCTGAAGCCTCCGGGCTCCTCATGCCCAGGGGCCGAGAAATACGCTTGCCTCGCGGCCTCAGAAGCACTCCTTCCACTGGTCGTCCCACATGCACGCGCCTTGGAGCAGGTTGGGCAGGCCATCGTCGGCGTGTCCGTAGGCGCACACGACGACGAGGACGCCCGCGTGCTCGACCTGGACCGCGAGGGGGTCCACGGGGTCCGAGCCGGGAATGTCGATGGACTGCGGGAGGTCGGACCAGCACGCAAGGGGCGTGCGGTCGCGCGCGACCGCGTAAGTCTGCTCCACCGCGGGCGCGGCCGTGGGGTCGAGGACCTCCAGCGCGCAGAAGTACGGGCCGACCTGGCCGTCCACGTAGCCGCCGGGGTCGGCCAGCGCGGCGCTGGGGCCCGGGCTCGCGGAGTCGATGATGCACTCGAGGGCCTGCTTCAGGGGGATCGGCTACGGGTCGCCCGAGGCGGCGCAGGCGGGGCAAGGAGCGGGACGGCGAGCGCCAGGCAAACGGCGACGTGGATGGTTCTCAGGGTGAAGCCTCCGCGGCGCGGAGCGCGAGCCGCGGAGAAAAACGCTTGCGTCCGCCAACAACGAGGGGTTTTTCTGCGCGGCGCGCGCGTCCAGCCGCGTGGAGATCGACAAGCGGGACCTCTACTCCGACCTCCTGCGCGCCTTCTCCCTGGCCATGGTCGTCGTGGGCCACTGGCTGGAGCTGATCACGAGCCACCTCAAGCCGCTCGTGGCCTGGACCTCCTGGCTCACGTGGGTCTTCCAGGTGATCCCGATCTTCTTCATGGTGGGCGGCTCGCTCAACGCGGCGTCGTGGACGCGCTCCCAGGAGCGGGGCGAGGCGTGGGCCGTGTGGATCCGCCGCCGGGCGCAGCGCCTCCTCACGCCGCTGGCGCCCCTCGTCCTCCTGTGGCTGCTCCTGATCCCGCTGCTCCTCGTCCTCGGGCTGCCGCGGGACTTCGTCCACGCCGCGGCGCTCACGGCCGTCGTGCCGGCGTGGTTCCTGGGCGCCTACCTGGCGGTCGTGGTCTTCACGCCGGTCACGTGGGCGCTGCACCGGCGCTTCGGCGTCTGGGTCGTCTTCGCCATGGTCGCCCCCATCGCGGTCGCGGACCTCTTCGTGCACCGCGGCTACGCCTATGCGGGCGACATCAACGTGCTCCTCGTGTGGGGCGCCATCCACCAGATCGGCTACTTCTGGCACGACCGCTACCTGCGAAGCTCCCGGGTGGGCGGCGCCGCCGTCGCGCTCGCGGCCTTGGGCGCGCTCCTCCTGCTGGTCAACGTCGGCGGCTACCCCATCAGCATGGTGGTCGTCGACGCGGACGCGCCCAACAACGCGGCGCCCCCGTCGCTGGCGCTCCTCATGCTCGGCCTCACGCAGATCGGCCTCTGCGTCGCCTTCCGCAAGGCGCTCACGCGCTGGATGCAGAAGCCCAGCGCCCAGCGCGTGGTGGGCGGCGTCGGGCGCCTCACGATGACGGTCTTCCTCTGGCACATGACGGCCATCCTCCTCGTGGCGGCGCTGGCGTGGACCTCGGGGAATTGGCCCGAGGCCCCCGACATCAACGGCTCGCGCTGGGCCGTGAAGCCCCTCTGGCTCCTCCTCATCGGCGTCGTCCTCGCCGGGCTCGTCTTCGTCTTCCGGCGCGTCGAGGACCTCCCCACGCGCGAGGCGCTCCACCCCTCGCGCCGCCGCGCCTTCCTGGGCATCGCGCTCTCGCTGGTGGGCATCGCCTGGATCGGCCTGCACGGCCTCGACCCCTCGGGCGTTCCCTTGCGCATCTCGCTGGGCATGGTGGGCGTCCTCTTCGCGGGGATGTTCGCGCTGGACGCGATGCCGCCGCTCCTCCAGCGCAAGGCGCCGGGGGACGACGCGATCGCCGCTCCCCGGGACTGACGCGGAGGCCAAGCCTACGGGCGGCGCGAGAAGTGCAGCGCCACGTCCTCCCACCCTTCGCGGCGGTAGAACCGATGCGCGTCCTTGCGCCAGTGGCCGCTCTCCAGCGAGACGCGGTGCGCGCCGATCTCCGCGGCGAACGCGACGGCGCGCGTGAGGAGCGCCTTGCCGACGCCGCCGCTGCGCGCCCGCTCGGCCACGATGAGGTCGGCGATCCACACCTCGGGCGTCGCCTGGTTGAGGCGCTCGCGCACGTCGGCGGAGAGGAAGCCGATGGCGCGCCCCTCGCGCTCGGCGACGAGGCAAAGCCCCTGCCGGGCGGCGTGGCGCGCGAGGTGCCGCTCGAACACGCGCCTCACGGCGTCGCGCGCCGGGCCCACGTCCGGAAGCGCCGGGCGCCCCCCGCCCAGCTCCGCCAGGAGGGCGCCGACGGCGTCGAAGTCCTGCTCCCGCGCGACGCGCACCGAGAACGACGACCCGGGGAGGCTTCCGTCCATGCGGCGCGGAGCGCGCGCTGGCGCATCAAGGAATGGAAAAGGAGGGGGCCGCCCTGCGGACGGCCCGGAGACGCCTTACTTCTTCGCCATCTGCTGGCTCATCGCGTCCTTGGGATAGAACTCGTCAATGAGCTTGCGGTCCAGGCGCGTGAGCTGCGCGGGCGGGATGTGGCCCAGGAGCTTCCACGCGAGGTCGAGCGTGTTCTCGATGGAGCGGTCCTCGTCGCGGCCCTGCCGGACGAACTTGTCCTCGAAGAGGTCGGCGAACTCCAGGAACTTCACGTCGCGCTCGGAGAGGGCCTCCTTGCCGACGATGGCCACGAGGCCGCGGAGGTCCTTGCCTTCCGCGTAGCCGGCGTAGCACTGGTCGGAGACGCCCTTGTGGTCCTTGCGGGTCGTGTCCTTGCCGATGCCCGCGTTCATGAGGCGCGAGAGCGAGGGCAGGATGTTGATCGGCGGGTAGATGCCCTTGCGGTGCAGCTCGCGCGAGACCACGATCTGCCCCTCGGTGATGTAGCCCGTGAGGTCGGGGATGGGGTGGGTGATGTCGTCGCCGGGCATCGTCAGGATGGGCACCTGCGTGATGGAGCCCTTGCGGCCCTTGATCTTGCCTGCGCGCTCGTAGATCTGCGCGAGGTCGGTGTACATGTAGCCAGGATATCCGCGCCGGCCGGGCACCTCTTCGCGGGCGGCGCCGATCTGGCGGAGCGCCTCGCAGTAGTTGGTCATGTCCGTGAGGATGACCAGCACGTGGTAGTCGTGCTCGTAGGCGAGGTACTCGGCTGCGGTGAGGGCCATGCGGGGGGTGACGATGCGCTCGATGGCGGGGTCGTCGGCGAGGTTGACGAACAGCACGGCCTTGCTGAGCGCGCCGGTGCGCTCGAAGTCCTTCCTGAACGCCTGGTACTCCTCGTTGGTGATGCCCATGGCGGCGAAGACGACGGCGAACTCCTCGCCCGAGCCGCGCACCTTGGCCTGGCGCGCGATTTGGAGCGCGATCTCGTTGTGCGGGAGACCCGAGGACGAGAAGATGGGGAGCTTCTGGCCACGCACGAGCGTGTTCATGCCGTCGATGGTGGAGATGCCCGTCTGGATGAACTCCTTGGGGCTCTCGCGCGAGTACGGGTTGATGGCGGCGCCAGTGATGTCGATGCGCTTGTCGGGGACGACCGCGGGGCCGCCGTCGCGGGGCTCGCCGCGGCCGGTGAGGATGCGGCCCAGCATGTCCTTGGACACGCTGATCTTGATGGTCTCGCCGAGGAACTTCACGGAGGCCTCGCGGTTGATGCCCGAGGTGCCCTCGAAGACCTGGACGGCGACGAGCTCGTCCGACGTGTCGAGCACCTGGCCGCCCTTGATCGTGCCGTCGGAGAGGCGGATCTGCACGAGCTCGCCGTAGCCCACGGGCTCCGTCTTCTCCACGAAGACGAGCGGACCGGCGACCTCGCTGATGGTCTGGTATTCCTTCGCCATGCAGGGGACTCCTTGGCGCGGCCATTCCGGCGGTAGTATAAGAGGATTCGGGCGGAGGGGCGGTGGGCCCGCGGAGGGACTAAGTGTGTTGAGTGTGTTGACATTGGAGCGCATGGCCGTCCGCACCATCACGATCACGCACGCCGCCTACGAGCGCCTCGCCGCGCAGAAGCGCCCCGGCGAGTCGTTCACGGACGTCGTGCTGCGCCTCACCCGCGGCGCCACGCTGCGCGACCTGCCTGATATCGTCTCGCCCGCCGAAGCGCGCGCCCTGGCGGAGGCCGTGCTCCAGGCGCGCGACGAGCGCCGCGACGCGCGGAGGCGACGAGGGTGAATGCCACATTCCTTATCATGCCCACGCAGGGTGCGGGCGTGGGTCACCATGAACCGGACCGTCCCCCTTCTGGCGCTTTCCCTGCTGGCCGCGTCGCTCGTCCTCGTCCCCGCCGCGTCGGCGAACCCCTTCCCGGCCACGTACCCGCCCTGCGTGTACGGCGTGCTCCACTCGCCCTGCTACGGGGGCCACGACGTGTGCAGCGGCTACGCGAGCCTCGAGGTCCCCGTGTGCGTGGACTACCCCGGCTGCCACCACCTCAGCTGCTTCGCCTTCCAGCAGCCCCACGCGCAGTGCACGGCGGCCGTGGGCGTCATCACCGCGGCGGCGGTCTGCACGGTGAACGGCAAGCAGTACGGCCCCGAGGGGCTCTGCACCTACTGCCTGCCCCTCGTGGACGTCGTCTGCACCGTGGGCACGGAGCAGCAGGCCCAGTGCTGGGTCCCCCAGCTCACGGGCGTCCTCTCCTGAGGCCCACGCCGCGGCGGTGGGCTGCGTGATCCTCGACACGACCTTCCTCCTGGACCTCATGCGCGGCGATCCCGGCGCGCGGGCGCTCCTGGAGCAGGCCGAGTCGGGCTCCGAGCCCCTCCGCATCCCGGCGCCCGCCCTGGCCAAGCTCTGGGAGGGCGCCGCGCGCAGCCGCCACCCGCCCCGCGAGGCGGACCGCCTGCGCGACCTTCTTCTCGCCATGCCCCAGGCGCCCTTCACCGGCGAGCACGCGGTGGCCTGCGGACGCATCCTCGCCGCGGCGGAGCGCGCGGGGGTCGCGCTGGACCCCTTCGACGCCATGGTGGCGGCGCTTGCCTCGGTGGAGGACGAGACGCTGGTCACGCGCAACGCCCGCGACTTCGAGCGCGTCGACGGCCTGCGCATCCGAACCTATTGAGGTGCAGGCGATCCGCTGCAAGGCAAACGATGAATCTCCCCGGGGGCCTTGCCGCAAGCGGAGGCACACCATGAAGCTCCCCCACTTCGCCCTGCTCGCCCTCGCCGCCCTGACCCTCACGCCCCTCGCCGGCGCCGCGCCCTCCTTCGGCCCCCTCGTGGGCGGCTGCAACCAGGTGACCGTGCCCTCCTGCCAAGGCATCGTCTGCGTCGGCCTGAGCTATCAGGTCCCCTTCTGCGTCCCCAACCCGTGCGAGACGCCCTACTTCGAGTGCGCGACGCAGACCCAGTCCGCGACCTGCACCGAGGTCATCGCGTCGGGCGCCGCGGCCGCCGTCTGCACCGTGGACGGCAAGCAGATCGGCCCCATCGCGACGTGCGAGGCGTGCTACCCCCTCTTCGCCGTCTGGTGCACCGAGAGCACCACGGGCAAGCTCATCGCGTGCAGCAACAACCTGCCCCCGATCAGCTGAGCCCGCTCACGCCGACGCGCCGGCCAGCGCCTCGTCCATGGCCGCGAGCGCGCGCCGGACCTGCGCCACGCGCTCCAGGAGGCGCTCCGCGTCTCCCTGCGCCGAGCGCAGGAACCCGGCCGCCGCGCGGCTGAGCGTCGGGCCGGTGCGAAGCTGCTTCTCCATGTCCGCCAACGCCTGGCGGACCTCCTTCTCCGCGTTCTCCAGCGCGCGCGCCGCGGCGTCGCGGTGCCCGCGCGCCTCGCGCACGGGGGCCGGGTCGATCGTCGCCCGCAGCGCGGCCTCGGCCATCGCCACGGGCTCCGGGGGCGCAGGGGCGGGCGCGGACGCGGGCGCCGCCGCAGGCGCGCGGGCCGCGGATTCGATGAGATCAAGGCGCGCCCGCAGCGCGGCGTCGCGGCGCGCGGACTCCTCGCGCAGCGCCAGCGCGTCCGCCTCGGCGCGGCGCGCGAAGGCGTCCATCCTCTCCTCGATGCGGAGCATGGCGCCCAGGAGGCCCGAGTCGCGGCGGCCCGCCGACTCCTCGGAGCCCGCGAGGCGCGACTCCAGCGCCATCATCCGCTGGAGGAGCGCCGCCTCGCGCCGCGCGCTCGCCGAGCCCAGCCGCTCCAGCCGCGCGTCAAGCTGCGCCTGGAGGCTCCCGACGGGGTCGAGGATCTCCCGCGTGGCGTCCACCTTGTGGGCGATGTCCTCGGCGCGCGCGAGGTTGAGCGCGATGGCGGCGCCCAGGCGCTCCGCCGCCGCGTTGATCCCGCCGTGGAGGCGCGCGTGCTCGCGCTGCGCCGCGGCCGCGACCTCGTCGAGACGGCGCGCGAGGGCGTCGCTGCGCGAGGCAGCGTCCGCCCCGAGCGCGCCGGCCGCCGCCTCGACGCGGGCGAGCCCGTGGCGGAGGTCCGCGGCGTCGCGCGCCTGCGCCAGCGCCCGCGCCCGGGCCTCCTCGCGCTGGTCGAGGACGATCTCCCCGACGCTGAGGACGCTGGAGTGGAGCGCGGTGGCCTGCGCGCCGCGGCGCTCCTCCATGCGCGCGGTCGCGTCGGCGAGGGCGTGAAGCCCCGCGTGCAGACGGACGACCTCCTCCTCCGCGCTCCCCACGGAGCTGCGCACGGCCCCTTCCAGCGAGCTTCGCGCCTCCGCGAGGCGTCGCGCGAACTCGTCAAGCCGCGAGCCGATCTCGGCGTCGCGCCCCGCCTGCGCCTCCTGCGCCGCGTCCAGCCGGCCGAGGAGCGCCGGGCGCAGCGAGGACACGCGCTCCTGGAGCCGCGCCAGCTCGTGGGCGTGCTCCTCCGCGCGCAGCTTCGCCTCGTCGCGAAGGAGGCCGGCCTCCGCGCGGAGGCCGTCCAAGACCGCCTCGTGCCGCGCCTTCGCCCCCTCGTCGAGGCGGCTCGCGACGTCGTCGAGCCGCGCCCGCAGCGCCCCCGAGGCGCGCCCGATGTCCGCCGCGAGCGCCTCGTCCCGCTCGCGCGACGCGCCCTCCGCCTGCTCGCGCTGGGCACGCGCCTGCGCGACCGCCTCCGCCAGCGCGCCCACGCGCGCGTCAAGGCCCGCCGAGGCGCGCAGAAGCGCGTCGCGCGAGCCCGCAACCTCGCCGCGAAGCTCCCCGCCCCACGCGCCGAGGCGCTCCTGGAGGGCAAGGAACCCGCCGCGCTGCTCCTCGCGGGCCTCGCCCAGCGCGGCGCGAATCTCCTGCCCGTGGGCCTCGGCATTCCTCCGCGCGCCCGCCTGCTCCTCGTGGACGTCCCGGAGGGCGCCCGAGAGCGCGCCAAATCCCTCGGCCATGCGCGCGTCGAGCCCCTGGGACGCCCGGAGAAGCGCGTCGCGCGAGGCGGAGACGTCGCGGCGAAGCTCCTCGCGGACCTCGCGAAGGGCCCGCCCGTGGGCTTCGATCTCCCCGCGCGCCTCCTCCTGCCCCTCGTGGAGGGTCCGAACGGCTCCGGAGAGCGCGTCGAGGCCCGCGCCCACGCGCGCGTCGACGGCCCCGATCCGCTCGCCCAGCGCGCGCGTCGCGTCCAGCGCCTCTTCGCGGGCGCGCGCCCGCTCGCGGCCCGCCGCGTCGGCCAGGGCGCCCAGGCGCGCGTCCAGCCGCGCCGCGGCGGCGCCCGAGTCCGCGCCAAGCCGGTCGATGCGCGCCGCCGCCTCCGCGAGCCCGTCGGCCGCGGCGCGGTGGCCCTGCGCCATCTCGGCGCGCAGCGACCCGGCCGATGCCGACACCTCGGCCTGGAGGCGCGACACCGCGCCAAGCGTCTCCTCGCGGCCGCGCAAGGCGTCCGCGCGGGCCGCCTCCTGTGCGCGATGCGCCTCGTCAAGGGCGGTGGCGATCCCGCCCAGCCGCGCGTGGACGTGGCGCGAGGCATCGTCGATCCTCCCGCGAAGGCTCTCCACGTTCGACCGCGCGTCGTCCAGGATGCTATCGTTCACGCGCGCCGCCTCGCCCTTCACGGCGTCGGCCAGCGCGCGGTCGCGCTCCTGCGCCGCCGCCACCGCCGCGGCATGCTCGCCGCGCGCCTCGTGGACCTGGGCCGCGAGGGCGTCGATCCGCCCGGAGAGGGCTCCTGCCGCGTCGTGCAGCCCGGAGCGGACACGCTCCCCCTCGTGGCGAACCGCGTCCGCGAGCCGCTCGTTGCGGAGGCGCGAGGCATCAGCGGCCTCGGCGCTCTGGGCTTGCGCGCGCCCGACGCGCTCCTCCACGGACCGGAGATCGGCCGCGACCTCGGCGAGCCGCGCCTCCGCGTCGTGGAGCTGGCCGGCCAGCACGCGCCGCGCCTGAGCGATTTCCTCCCGGGCGGCCGCGCCGGCGGTGGACATCTCTGCGCGCGAGGCCTCGATAGCCTCGGCAAGGCCCTCTCGCGTCTGCGCGCCTTCGCGCCGCACCGCCTCGGCCAGCGCGTCCGCCCGCGCGGAGGCCTTCGCGTCGATGTCGCCCAGGAGCGCGCGCGCCTCGTCCGCGCGGGCGTCGAGACGCGAGGCCGCGGCTTGCGCGGACGCGAGGAGGGCCTCCTGCGTCAGCCGCGCGAGCGCGGTCCGCTCCGCGCTCGCCGCGTCGAGGCGCGACGAGAGGCCGGTGAGGCCCTCGTGGGCCGCGGCGTTCCCGCGCTCGACCTCGGCGCGAAGCGCGGCGACCCGCTGGTCGGACTCGCCAAGCCGCCGCTCCAGGGAGCGCTCCGCCTGCGCGGCGGCCGCGTCGAGGCGGCCGTGGAGGGAGGATGAGGCGTCGTCAAGGGCCGCGCGCAGGGCCTCCCGCGACGCGGCGCTCTCGATCCTTGCGCCCTCCACCTCGCCCGCGACGGCGTCGAGCCCGCGCCGGGCCTCGGCGGCGAGGGCCTCGACGCGGCGGCGCACCGCGGCGGCGGAGCCCTCGATGGCGGCCCGCAGCATATCGTCGGACGCCGCGCGCTCGGCGCTCGCGCCCTCGATCCGGCCCTCGATGCCGCCGAGGCGGCGCCCGGCCTCGGCAGAGAGCGCGTCGATCCGGGCGGAGGCCTCCTTGCGCGCCCGCTCGATGCCCTCCCGGGCGAGCGCGACCTCGGCGCCGATCTCCGAGCCCTGGGCGCGGGCCTCGTCGAGCTTCGCGCCCAAGGAGCGCTCCGCCTGCGCGACGCGATCGTGGGCAAGGTCCACCTTTCCCGCCAGCGCGTCGGCCCCGCGCCTGGCGTCCGCGGCGGCGGCATCGAGGGCATCGAACCGGGCGGCCGCCGCCTTGGCCGAGCCTTTGATATCATTATGCGCGAGCGCGATCCCCTCGGCCAGGCCCGCAAGCTGCGCGCGCGCCTCCTTCGCGGCCGACTCCGCGCGCGCTTGCGCCTTGGCGTCGGATGCCTCCAGCTTGCCGGAGAGGGAAGCCTCCGCGCGGGCGATGCCCTGGTGGAGCGTCGCAAGGTCCGCCCGCGACCCCGCCGCGGCGGCCTCCACGCGGGCCCTCGTCTCGGCCTCGCCGGCCGCCATCTCGTCGAGCCTGCCCAGGAGCGAGCGCTCGGCGCGGAGAAGCGCCTCCCGCTCGCGGCCGATCTGGGCGCCCACCGTCTCGCCCAGCGCGCGGACCTCGGAGGAAACCTCGTCGATCCCGGTCCGCAGCGCGCGCTGCGCCTGGGCCACGTCGTCGCGCAGGAGCGCCGACCTTGCCAGGAGCCGGTCCGCGTGGGCGTCGGCTTCGGCGCGCGCCAGGCTGATATCACCGGCCAGCGCGGCGGCGCGCGCCTCGGCGCTGGCCCCCGCCTCTCGCGCGAGGGTGGAGAGGGCGTCCACGCCGGCCGCGAGGCGCGCGTCGGCCTCGGCCTGGAGCCGCGCGCTCGATTCGATGGCTCTCTGGAGCGCGTCCGCCGCGGAGCGCGCCTCCTCCCGGAGGGCGTCGATCCGGGCGCGCTGCTCCGCGGCCTCGCGCGACAGGCGCGCCACGGCGGTCTCGGCCGCCTGGGCCACGTCCTCGCGCAGGCCCGCGACCGCCTGGCGCGCCTCTTCCGCGGAACGCGCGAGCGCAGCCTCCCCCTTCCGCGCCCCCTCGTCGACCGCGCTCCGGATCGAAGCCGCGTCCGCGCTTGCCGCCGACCTCAAGGCGTCGACGTCGCGCCGGGCCTCGTCGAGTCGGGCGAGCGTGGCGTCCCGCGCATCCTCCTGGGAGAGGCGCAGCGCCTCGGTGGCCGCCGCGTGGGCGGCGAGGGACGCCTCCAGGCGCGCGAGGTGGCCGCGCAGCGACTCGGCGCTCGCGCGCGAAGCGGCGTCCAGGGCGGCAAGCCCCTCGTCCAGGCGGCGCGCCTGGGCGCCTGCGTGCGAGGCGGCCTCTCCCCGGAGCGCGCGGACCTCGGCGCCCAGCGCGTCGAGGCCGGCCGACGACGCCGCGGCGTCCGCGCCGGCCTCCGCGCGCGCCGCGTCCACGGACTCGGCCAGCTTCACGAGGTCGGCGGCGTGGCCGCGCGCGTCGCCGCGGAGGCGGTCGAGCGCCGCGTGGAGGGCCGCGCCCTCCTCGCTCATTGCGTCGGCGTGCGCGCGCACGCGCTCCGCGAGGCGCGCCTCGGCCTGACGCAGCGCCTCGTCGGCGAGGAGGTGCGACGCCGCGATCTCGGCGCGCAGCCCCGTCTCGACCTCGCGCAGCGTGGCCTGCGTCGTCTCGGCGGCGCGCTCCAGCGTGGATCGCAGCGCGTCGTCCAGGTGCGCGAGGCGGGCCTCGACGCGCGACGCGGCGCAGGCGGCCTGCGCGCTGCCCTCGCCCGCCTGCGAGAGGGGCGCGCGCGACGCGGCGACCTCCCGGGCGAGGCCGGCGAGGCGCCGCTCCAGCGAGGCGAGCGCATCGCGCAGCGGCGCCGCGTCGTCCCGCTCGTGGAGCGCGTCCAGGCGCGCGCGCAGCGCGGCGATCTCCGGCGCAAGGCGTTCCGCGACGGGGCCGGCCACGTCGGGCGCGTCGCGGCTCGCGGCGATCCCCTGCTGCACGTCGTCGCGCAGCGCGCGCACGTCCGCCGCCAGCGTGGCAAGCTCGAACGCGGGAGGCTCGGGCTCCGGCGGCGCGACGGGGAGCGCCTCCTCAGCGGGCGGCTCCGGAGGAGGCGCGGGCGCCGGCTCGGCGGGCTTGCGGCGCCTCCACGCCAGCGCGCCCAGGCCCAGCACGCTGCCGAACGCCGCGAGGGAGACGAGCGTCTGGTCGAGGGCGAGCTGCGCGCCGATCTCCGCGGCGGCGGCGAGTCCGACCACCACCGCGGCGCGGCGCGGCAGGCTGGGGGGCGCGCTCACTCGTCGTCCCTCCAGGCGTCGAGCCGCACGAGGGCGACGAGCGCGCCGACGCCCGCCAGCGCGAGGGCGGGAGCGGCGGGCGCTCCGAGGAGCCCGGGGAGCCCCGCCCGCGTCTGGGTCACGCGCGTCTCGGGCTGGCCGTGCGCGGTGGTCGTGGCGAGGGCCTCGGCGGAGGGGAGCACGTAGAGCGGCGGGTCGTACTGGATGGGGAGCGTGAAGGTGGACGACTGCACGCCGGGCGCGGCGTAGGCGACGCGCGCGACGACGGCCCACGAGGCATTGGACGCGTCGTGGCCCGCCGCCTCCACGTCGCGCTGGATCGCGGGCAGGTCGACGACGCCGCCCAGCGCGAGCGCCTGGCCCGAGGCGGTGCGGTTGTCCAGGGGCGCCTCGAAGCGCCAGCCGCCCGCGCCCTGGACGATGAGCTTGAGCGTGCCGGATGCGGTGAGCCGCGCCGCGGGCAGGCCCTCCGGCTCCCAGCGGAACGCGACCTCGAAGCGGGGCGAGATCGTCGTGAAGTAGCCCGGCTCGCCCATGCCCAGCACGGTGCCGGCGGCGTAGGGGCCCGAGGCGTTGGCGACGGGGACGCGGTACGTGAACGTCGCGCTCTCGGTCCACGCGTCGGGGGCGGGGATCGTCGCCACCTGCACGCGGGTCGCGCTGGCGGCCTGCGTGCTCCAGAGGGTGCCCAGCGCGAGGGCCGCGAGCGCGACGGCGGCCAGCGCGGTCCGGTTCTCGCGCGCCGCGCGTTGCAGGCGCGCCCGGAGCGGCTGCAGGGTGGACATGGCGCGATCCGGACGAGAGGGCGACGCGCGGAGCCTAAGGCCTCGCGGTTCCGGGGGTCGGGAAGAACGGCCAAGGTCCGCTCAGGGGCGCGCCCTCGCGGGGGCTCCGCGCGCCGCAGGCGCCGGCCGCACCAGCGCGCGCCCCGCGAAGCGGTACGTCATGGTGGGAAGCACGGCGTAGTAGACCCGCGACGCGCGGTCCAGGACGACGCGCGTGCGGGCGTCCGCCGCGGCCTCCACCAGGTCGTCCAGCGTGGCGGTGTCGACCAGGGGCGCGGGCATGCGCGCGGCGTCCAGCGGGCCCTCCGCCAGGGTGACGTACTCGCGGTGGCGCTCCAGCTCGCGGCGGAACTCCCCCTCGGCGGCGTCGACGCCGCGCGCCGGGTCGGAGCGCACGGCCCACGCGATCGCGGCCAGCGCGGCGACGCCCCCGGCGACGAGGGCCAAGGAGCGCAGCGAGCCCAGGACGCCCGCCCACCCCAGGGTCGTCGCCGTGGTGGACGTGGAGAGCGTCGCGTGAGGGCGCTCCCAGGTGATGTCACCGGGATCGGGCAGCGTCACGCGGGGATCGCCCAGCCCCACGGGGAGGGCGAACTCGCTGGTCCCCGCCTCGTCCTGCCCCGCGCGGTCGAAGGCGTAGGCGACGCGCGCGATCACCGTGACGTTGAGGTGGCCGTCGCCCACGGGCATCTCTCGGCTGGCGCGCTCGACCTCGGCGGCGGTCCCGTCCAGGTCCACCGTCCCATGGAGGGCCACCGGCTCGCCCGCCGCGAAGAGGCCCTGCGCGAGGGGGCGCTCGAACGACCAGAAGGGGCGGCCCTGCGGGGAGTCGGCGCGCACGCGCAGCGTGAGGGACGCGTCGGCGAGGCCGCGCTCGGCGTCCGCGCCCGACGGGGCCCAGGTGAAGTTGACCAGCACCCGGTCCGAGATGGTGCGGAAGTAGCCGGGCATCCCCATGGGGAGCACCGTGCCGTTGGGCCAGTGCGTGGAGTTGCGCGTGACGGGCACCGAGTAGGCGAACGCGGCGCTCTCGCTCCAGCGCGTCGTAGAGACGGTCCGCGTGTCGCGCGCCTCCTCGTGGTACGCCGACCACGCGCCCGCGAGCCCCGCCACGAGAAGAAGCCCCGCGAGCAGCATGGCGGGCGCCGCGTGGGCCCGGAGCTGCTCGACAAGACGCGGGGCGGCCATGGGAGTTCCTCAGTAGGTGGCGTTGAACTGGTAGTGGCTGACGACGGCGCTCTCGACGCCGCTGCTGGACGCGGTGACGTCCCAGAGGGTGGGGTAGGAGCCCGTGCAGGTGAAGCACGCGATGAGGGTCACGCTGACGGTGCTGAACGAGCCCACCGCCGTGGGGGAGGTGCCGTTGGAGTAGCTGGAGACGATTCCGTTGGGGTCGGAGACCTTGACGGCGGTGAGCGTGAGGGGGGTCGTGCCCTGGTTGTTGATCTTGAAGGTGCAGACGGTCGTCGTGAGCTTCGCGCCCGCGCACGCCGTCTGCGTCATGGCGACGTAGGCGCTGGCGTTGGTGGCGACGGTCGCGCTCACGCTGCGCGCGGTCAGGCTCGCGTACTGGAACGCGCTCGTGGGCTGGGCCCACAGGGCGGCCAGCACGAGAAGGGGCGCCAGGAGCGCCAGCCAGCGGCCCGCGCGGCCTCTCATCAGATCCACTCCTCCCGGATGCCCAGCCAGCGCCCGACGGGGCGGTCGGCGACGCCCAGCGCGCGGAACCACAGGGCGCCCGCCAGCGCGCAGAGGCCCGCGAGCACGAGGTCGGGGCTGCCGGGCGCCGCGCGGTGCAGCGCCACGATGATATCACGGGGCAGGAGCGCGGGATATCGCCAGACGTGGACCGAGTCCTCCTGATATCCCGTGGATGGGCCCGCGATCTCCTTGGCCGTCATGGCGGTCGTGCTCCACGCGGCGACGCCGCCCGCGGGGTCGGGGACCGCGACGCGCGGGCTGCCGGGCTCGACGATGACGGTGGTGGGGAGGATGCCGAGGCTTCCCACCTGGAGCTGCCGGTCCAGCGCGCCGCCCGGCGGCGCGGAGCGGTACGGGTCGGCGGCGCCGGGGTCCTGCACGACGACCATGGAGAGGGCCACGTCGGTCCTCGCCTGGTGCGCGCTCCACGCGCCGGCGCCCGCCAGGAGCAGCAGGAGGGCCAGCGCGACGTGGCGTCCCAGGACGCCCCGGGGGAACGCACGGCGCATGCCGCGCAGGAAGCCGCGGGGGAGCGGCCGCGAGGGGGGCGCGCGGCGGCGCGGGCGGGCCATGGCGGATAGTACCAGGAGCGCGCCGCCCGCGGCGAGGAGGACCGGCGTCAGCGAGCCGTCGCCGCCCAGCCTGTCGTGCAGGCGCGTCGCCTCGACCTTGACCTCGGTGGCCGTGACGCCGAGGCCCGGGACCTTCACCGGCTCGCCGGAGGGCCAGGTCACGACGCGGCCCAGCACGCGGTCGCGCGTGACGGCGGGCTCGCCGGCCATCTGGTCCGCGTTGGGGTTCGCGTCGCCCTGCGTGATCCAGCCGCTCTCGTCTCCGCCCACGATGCGGTGGACGGCGGGCTGCGCGCGGGTCACGGAGTCGAAGACGATGATGTCCCCCTTGTGCAGCGCGCCGGGCCACGGGTCCACGAAGAACACGTCGAAGGGCCCCAGCGTGGGCACCATGGAGCCCGAGACGGGGTACGAGACGACGGGGCGCCCCGTGACGACGGGGACGAGGACCAGGACGAGCGCCAGGCCCACGACCCCCGACGCGAAGAGCCGGAGGAAGGGCCTGCGGGTCCGCATGCGCTCGCCTCAGGTGCTGCTGCGGGCCTCGACGCTCATGGTGCGCGAGATCGCGCCGCTGCTGTAGGAGGTGTCCTTCGCGCTGGCGTCGATCTTGAACCCGATGTAGACGCTGCTGCCCACGGCGATGTTCTGGATGTCCAGAGCCTGCGCGTAGGTGCCGCTGGTCGTCATCGAGCCCGCCGAGGTGGCGTACTGGATGGTGATGGCCGTGTCGGCCGACATGTTCAGCCAGAGGTCGCTGATGGTCTTCGTGCCCTTGTTGGTGATCTTGAGCACGTCGTGGAAGTAGTAGGTGGAGTACGCGTTGACGCCGCTGCCGCCGCCTCCGTTGCAGCTGCTCCCGCCGTCCCACGTCACGTCGATGACGCCGTTGGTGTACCCGACGTAGCACGCGTAGTTGGAGTCCTGCGGCGCGATGGAGAGGTACGCCGTCCCGTTGTCGCTCACGATGTTCGCGATGACGTTGCGGGGCTGGAGGACGGCGTAGTTGAAGGCGGACGAGCCGAAGGCGCCCGCCGCGAGGAGCGCCAGGGCGATGAACGTCAGGAGCGGGATTCTCATGGGCTCGCCATCCGTCTTGCTATGCCAGCCCCTTGTCGGCAGGGGTTGAAGCGATATCCGGTCGCGGGCCTGGGCCAAAGGGCCCCCAGGGGCCCTGGACCCTCAGCTGAGCCGCGCCTCTAGAGTGAGGTTCCCGAACACGGACGAGCCCGCGCCCAGGCTCCCCGTGTCGACGCGCACGCCGACGTAGGCGGAGCTTCCCGTCGTCAGCGTGATGGGCGTGGCCAGGCTCGTCGCGTAGTCGGAGTCGGACATGGCGCCCGAGGAGGCCTTCATGGCGACGTCGACGCGGGAGCTTCCGCCGCTGCTGGTGGTCGCGTTGACCCAGAGGACGACGCGCTTGGTGCCTTCGTTCGTGACGAGGAGGAGGTCGTGGAACGCGTAGCGCGAGTGCTGCGCGCCGGTGGCCCCGTCGCCGGAGTTGACGCCGTTGCCCGCCCCCTGGGAGGAGCAAGTGGCGCCGATGGCGCCGAAGCTGAGGAGCGTGCGCCCGTTGCTGGTGGACACGAAGCACTTGTGGGGGCTTGACGGGTTCGCGGCCACGGCGAGGTAGCCGCTGCCGTCGCCCACGAGGTTGACCGTCACGTTGCGGGAGGCCTTCTCCCGGTTGAACGCGGAGGAGGACGCCGCGCCCGCGACGAGGAGCGCCGCGGCCAGGAGAAGCTGGAGCGCGCGGCGCATGCCCGGGCGTGCGGGGCGGAGCCGGGATAAGCGTTGGCCGGGCGGCCCAGGGCCCCAGGTGCAGCCAGGAGGCTGCAACGGAAAGGGACTTCGCCTGCCGCTCCGGTCCGCCCCGCGGGCACACCATGAAGCTCACCACCACGGCAATCCTCGTCTCGCTGGCCGCGACCGCGTTCCTCTTCCCCGCCGCCTCGGCCGTCCCCCAGCCCTACGTCTGCTCCAACGAGGTCAACCCCTCGTGCGGCCACACCGTCTGCTTCGCGCCCTCGTACACGCAGGTCCCGCGCTGCGAGGACGTGACGCTCTCGACCCCGGCGCACAAGCTGGGCTACTGCACCGAGGGCAAGTCCCCCTGCTATCTCGGGCGCCTCGCGTGCGTGACCGACAACGGCGCGGCCGTCGTCTGCATCCCCGACCCGTGCGCCACGACGCAGTGCTTCGCGGCCTCCTCGCCCGCGTGCCAGGGCTGCCTTCCCTGGGTCTGCGTCGCGGGCCAGACGGCCCCCTCGTGCTACGAGGGCCACGACGTCTGCGTCGGCTTCAGCCTGGAGATCCCCTTCTGCACGGACGTCCCCTGCGGCGACGGCTCGTGCGTGACCATCACGGCGCCGGGCTACTGCACCCAGGGCGAGCCGCCGTGCGACAACTTCGACCTGCTCTGCGTGACCGCGGGCGGCTCGCCCGTCCTCTGCTTCGCGCAGCCCTGCTCGGTCTCCGAGTGCCTGCCGCCCAGCGAGGCCTGCGCGTCCTGCGCCCTGCCCCCCGTCGAGGTGTGCGTCGCGGGCACGACGGAGCCCTCCTGCTATCACGACGCGCCCGCGTGCGTCACCGTGAGCCGCCAGGTGCCCAAGTGCCTCGAAGCCACCCCCATCGAGGGCGGCGTCAACTGCTACGAGACCTACTGGCGCCACGACGTGGGCCCCGTGGGCGTGGAGAGCCGCAGTTCGTGCGACTACCGCGTCTACTACGACGGGCAGCCCATCCTGTCCTGAGCCGCTCCGGCGCCCTTTTCGGCCGGCGGCCCGCTGCGCGCTCGGCCTCCTCGTCGGCCTCTTCTCCGCCCACCTTACCAGCGTCGCCCTTCTCGGCCTGGGCGTGACGACGATGATCGTCGCGCTTTGGTCCTGAGGCCCGGTAAGGACCAAACCCTCAAGGGGGGCGCCCCGCGTGCGCGCGCTGTGCGGACGTTCGCCCTCCTGTGCGTCGGCCTCCTCGTGGCGCTCCCGGGCTGCATCCTTTCCCCTGGGCAGGACGACCTCTCCTACGTGTGCGAGACGAAGGCCGGCGCGCCCGGCCCCGCGTACACCACCGACGGGCTCGTCCTCTTCACCCGCGTCCTCGACGCGAACCTGACGCCGGAGCACGCCCGCGCGCTCCTCGCCGCCGTGCAGCCCGACGTCATCACGCTGGGGAGCCTCCACCACGCGAACTTCTCCGCGACGCTCGCGGCCGCCGAGGGCGGCTGGCGCTTCGAGGGCGTGGGCCGCGCGGAGAACGGCAGCGTCGTCGACACCTACTCCTTCGACGTCGTGGAGGACAAGGCGGGCGTCAGCGTCGAGTCCCGGCTCCCCACGGTGGACGCGGTGCAGGCGCCCGAGTCCATGGTGTCCGCCGCGTGGGCCGTCGTCAACGCGACGCCCGACCTGGCAGGGGCCAAGACGAAGACCCCCACCCTCGTCGCCACCGGCTGGAACCCCGAGATCGCCTCGTGCGTGCGGCTCCTCTTCCAGGACGGCCCCGCCGACGCGATCCTGCCCGCCTCGCCCGAGCACCCGCACACGGTCGCGGTCGTGAGCCTGGTGAGCGACCGCGTCGTGTTCCTCCAGCGCCAGGGCTGGTCGGCATGAATCCGGAACGGATCGCGGAGTGACGACAACGGGGGCGCGCCGACTTCACGCCGCTTCGTCCCGCCGGGAGAAACCAACAAATACCCCCGGTGGAATCGCGCGAACCAGAGGGGTCTGCCAAGGCCTCTCACGGTGACCCTCGATGACCGAATACAAGGTCTGGCTGAACGGCAAGTTCGTCCCGGAATCCGAGGCGCGCATCAGCGTCTACGACCACGGATTCCTCTACGGCGACGGCGTGTTCGAGGGCATCCGCGCGTACAACGGCCGCATCTTCCGCCTGGAGGACCACGTCGACCGGCTCTACGAGTCGGCCAAGGCGATCAACCTGGAGATCCCCATGACGAAGGCCGAGATGGCCGAGCTTCTCCTGGAGGCGTGCCGCGTCAACAACCTGCGCAACGCCTACATCCGCCCCATCGTCGCGCGCGGCGTGGGCGACCTCGGCCTCGACCCGCGCAAGTGCAAGACGCCCACCGTCGTCGTGCTGGCGCGCGAGTTCGGCGCGCTCTACGGGGACAAGTACGAGAAGGGGCTCAAGCTCTGCACCGTGAGCGTGCGGCGCAACTCGCCCAACTCCGTCTCCCCCAACATCAAGTCGCTCAACTACCTCAACAACATCCTGGCGCGCATCGAGGTCAACGCGCAGGGCATGGACGAGGGCATCATGCTGGACCTCAACGGCTTCGTGAGCGAGGCGACGGCCGACAACATCTTCCTCGTGAAGAAGGGCGTCGTCGTGACGCCCCCGACGTACAACTCGCTGAAGGGCATCACGCGCGCCGCCGTGATCGAGATCGCCAGGGAGCTTGGCCACCCCGTGGAGGAGCAGCCCATCACCATGTTCGACGTCTACAGCGCGGACGAGGTGTTCATCACCGGCACGGCGGCCGAGATCGCCCCCTGCGTCGAGGTGGACCACCGCGTCGTGGGCGAGGGCAAGCCGGGCCGCGTGACCAAGCACCTCATCGAGGGCTTCCGCCGCGTCACCACCACGACCGGCGCGCCCATCTTCCCCACGGAGACCGCGCATCCCAAGGTCAAGTGAGCGCGATTCCCGGATAAGGGGGATAAGCCCCTCCGCCCTCCCAGGTCCATGGACCTTCGCGGCTGGTGGAGCGGCCACGTGAGGCCGCGCGACCTCTTCGCGCTGGCGTGCCTCGTCGCCCTGGCGACGCTCTGCCTCGCCGTCTGGACCTCGGGAATCGCGGATGCCGCCGTGCGCAAGGACGTCATCGTGGACGCCTTGGGCATCGTCGCGGGCCTCAACGGATTCTACAGCGGCGCCCGCGTGGCCGATCGCGCCTCGGACCGCGCCCGCGATGAGGTGCAGGACGCCCGCCACGCGACGGAGCGCCGCGAGCGCGAACTCGACGAGGCGACCGCTCTGGTGACCGCGCTGCAACGCCAGATCGCGGCCCTGCGGGAGCAGCATCAGGACGAAGAGGAATCATGATGGACGAAGGGTTGATGTTAGTTCAAGGAGGCATACCCCAAGCGATGACCGAAGCAAGCCGAAAAAAGGCGATGGACGCGGAGACGCTTCGCCTCCTGGCGTGGGCGGACGACTTCCTGGACCGCCGCTTCGGCCGGCGAGGGAAGAAGGATTGAAGGAGCGCCGCCGGCCCGCGGACCGGCGGTCGCTCCCAAGGGCTCACGGCGCGTCCCAGAACGCGCGGTCGGCGATGCCCTGCGACATCGCGGGCGTCGCCGAGCCGGGCGAGCCGAACGTGGCGGGCAGGGCCACGCCGTCGCCGCCGTTGTTGTATGCGTCCAGCTGCGCGGTCAGGGCGCCCATGGCGCCGCGGTTGTTGCCCGCGTACGCGACATCGGCCGCGCTGATGAGCGACTGGGTGGTCGCGTTGCAGCCGAAGGCCGCGCAGTTGAGCTTGGCCGTCACCAGCTGCTGGAGCAGCGCCATGCGCGCCTGGTCGGCAGGCGTCCGCTTGTGGCCGTCGGTCTTGTACGGGATGCTGGAGTAGAACGCCCCGAAGAGCTTCCCGTAGGTGTCGATGGTCCGGACGTGCGAGCCCGAGCCGATGGGCATGGTGCCGCCCAGGGCCGCCGTGAAGACGCCCTCCGTGTAGAGGGTGTGCGTCGCCCAGAAGCCCTGCGTGCGCGTGGCGTTGGTGGGGCAGAGCACCTGGAGGCTCGCGGTGGCCTGGTCGTTGCTGGCGTTCGTGTCCAAGTCGGCGCCGATGCGCACCGTGTTGGAGACGGGGCCGCACGCGAGGCCCGCGGTCGCCACGGTGATGGTCAGCGTCAGCGACCCTCCGGCGGGGAGGGTGGGGAATGCGCACGAGACCGTGCCGCCCGACTCCGAGCAGAAGGCCGCCGCCGTGCCCGAGAGGCCCAAGACCGAGCCGTTGGCCAGGACGTCCTGCACGACCACGTCGGTCGCGTCGTCGGGGCCGAGGCTCGAGACGACGACGTTCCACGTCGCGTTGGAGCCGCGCGTCACGTCGCCGCCCGAGGACTTGGCGACGCCCACGTCGGCGCAGCGCACGTGCTCGGTCGCGTTGGCCTCGTTGTCGTCCGGCGTCGTGTCCACGGCCGCCGAGACGGTGGCGACGTTGCGCACGTCGCCGCAGTCGGGGAGGCCCGTGGCGCCGGTGAGCGTCACGACGCGGTCCTCGCCCGCGGGCACCGTGCCAAAGCTGCACGAGAGGACGCCCGCCGCGATGCCGCAGTCCGCCGCGTCGGCGCCGCCCAGGTCCCACGAGGTGGAGATGGCCGGGAGCGTGTCCGACACGGTGACGTCCTGCGCGTCGTCGGGGCCGCCGCTGTGGGCGGTGATGGTGAACGACGCGTTGCCGCCCACGTCGACGGACGCCGCGCCCGCCGTCTTCGTGATGGAGACGGACGAGCAGCGCACGGTGACGTTGGCGGTGGAGGCGTCGTTCCCCGCGTCGGTGTCCACCGTGGCGCTGACGGTCGCGGTGTTGCTTAGCAGGCCGCACGTCGTGCCCGCGTCGCGGGTGGCGGCGGTCAGGGTGACGCTGCGCGTCTCGCCCGCGGGGACCGTCCCGAAGCCGCAGGTGAGCGTGCCCGCGTCGATGGCGCAGGAGGGATCGGACGAGACGATCTCCCACGCCGAGGGCGCGCTGGGCAGCACGTCGGTCACCGTCGCGTTCTCCGCGGCGTCGGGGCCGTTGCTGGAGAGCGTGATGGTGAACGTCGCGTTCTGGCCCAGGTAGATGGCGGGCTCCTGCGCCGTCTTGTCGACGCTCACGTCGGAGCAGGCCACGTAGACGGACGCCGAGGCGTCGTCGTTGCCGGCGTCGGTGTCCACGGTCCCGGCCACGGTGGCGGTGTTGTTCCACCAGCCGCACGCCGCGGGGTCCGTGGAGGACGCGGTGACGGTCACGCTGCGCGTCTCGCCGGCGCCCAGCGTGCCGAAGTCGCACGAGAGGGCGCCCGACGAGATGGAGCACGACGCCGCGTCCGCGCCGCCCAGCGTCCACGCCGCTTCGGGGTGGGGCAGCGGGTCGGAGAGCGTCACGCCCTCGGCAGCGTCGGGGCCGCCGCTCGTGACGGTGATGTCGAACGAGACGTTCTCGCCCAGCAGCACGGGGGAGGCCTCGGCGACCTTCTGCACGGCGGGGTCCGAGCAGCGCACATACACGTCGGCGGACGACCGGTCGTTGGCCAAGCCGCCGTTGGCGGTGAGGAAGACCGTGTTGGGATGGTCGCCGCAGTCTCCGGGCGAGACGCCCGTGGAGGCCGTGATGGCGATGCTGCGCGTGCCGATGCCCGTGCCGTCCTCGACGGGGACCGTGCCGAAGCTGCACGTCAGGTTGAGGAGGGTGATCGTGCAGTCCGCCGCGTCGGGGCCGCCCACCGACCACGCGCCGCTCACGCCGGGCAGGTCGTCGGTGATGATGGTGTCCTGCGCGGGGTCGGGCCCGGAGTTCGTGACCGTGATGCCGAAGGTCACGTTCTCGCCCAGGTTGACGATGGGGGGCAGCGCCGTCTTCTCGACGCTGATGGCCGACTCGGGCGGGACCAGGGGGCAGTTGTTGAACTGGTGGAGCGTGAGGTCCTTGAGGACCGCCGTCGTCTCCTGCGAGCTGCGCGTCTCGGTCACGAAGTTCGTGAAGCAGGGGGGCGCGCCGCCGAAGATGTCGGTGAGGTTGATGCCGCCCTCGAAGAACGCCTCAGGCTGGAAGACGTCGAGGGGGTCGTGCGAGCCCGACGAGACGTAGGGCCAGGGCGAGGGCGTGGCGGCCTTGTTCACGCTGGCGCACGCGTTGTCGTCGGCGATGCTGCCGCAGTCCGCGCCCCACGCCACGAGCGTGAGGTTGTCCGGCACGCCCAGCCTCCACTTGTAGACGGAGATGTTGGAGACGGAGCCTCCGTTGGTGAAGTCGCTCACCACCAGCGTGTCGCCCTCCTTGTGGTGGCCGCTGAAGCCGCCGCCGGAGAGGATCGAGACGGCGTCCTGGAGGAACCAGAAGCCCACGGCGGAGTCGCCGTTGTTGGCCCAGCGCGACGCGCCGAAGTAGACGATCATGCCGTGCTGCGAGTCGTTGTAGGTCGCGGCGAAGGCGTTGACGATCTCGTCCTTGGGCGGCGCGGAGGTCCCCGTCGCGCTCCACGTGCTGACGTCGTTGATGTCCTTGGAGGAGACGGAGAAGTACGTCGTGTCGACGCCGGCCGGCTCGTCCACGAACGCCTCCGAGAAGACGGCGCTGGAGGTGTTGGCGGGGAAGAGCGTCGACCAGTCGTCGCCGGGGCCGACGCCGTCCATGGCGTTGCCGTCCAGCTCGAAGAGCCCCAGGTCGTGGACGCCCGAGGCGGAGGGCACGACGAAGAGGCTCGCGATGGAGGCTACGATCAGGGACAAGGCCGGAAGGCGTCGGTCGTGGGATGAGGAAGGCATCAGGGCTCACGCTCTTGGAAGAGGCGTCGAACCACCGGGCCGGGGGCACGCGCGCGGCGCGCGGGGGGACGGGGTGGAGGCGCTCGATGGCTGAGGTTGGCCATCAGAACGAGTCGCAAGGCTTACCAAACGCGGATTTCCTGCTGGGGAATGCCCGCACCAGTGTGACAATCACGGCGGCGGGGCGCGCCCGCGCCGGAAGACGTCCGGGTCGGCCTTGAGAAGCCTCGCCTCCAGCACGCGCTCCAGCCGCGGGACGTCGATCTTCTCCGTCTCCACGACCACGTAGCCGCGGCTGCGGTAGAGCGCCGTCTTCTCCGCGCGCCGGCGGCGATAGCGCGAGTGCTCCATGCCCCAGTGCTCGATGACGACGTTGGAGTCGGGCAGGTAGAAGTCGGGTGTCGCGCCCTCCAGCTGCGGCTCGTAGAGGTAGCGCACGCCCCGCTTGAAGAGGAAGTTGGCGATGCGAAGCTCCGGCTTGCTGCGGACCACCTCGCGGTTGAGCGTGACGTGGCCGCCGCGCCGGCCCAGCTCCTCCTTCACGCTGGGCTTGGGGCGGGGGCGGATCTCGGGCACCGCGCCCTGGGCCGGCCGGGGAGCCGCGCGGCGCAGGGCCAGCAGGCGGGCGCCCACCACCGCGGCGGCCACCGCGAGCCCGACGGGCGGCCCCAGCCACCACCGCGCGAGCCCCGCGGCCAGGCCCGCCGCGAGCCCCAGCGCCAGGGCGGGCAGCCAGGCCTTCCGGGCGGCGCCCCACGCGGGCGGGCGCGGCGCGCCGGGGGGTTCCCGGGGCGGCTTGGGCAGGGCCATGCCTGCGGGAACCGGCCCGTCATTCTTATACGCCTCCTCGGGCTTGCGGCGACCGTAAGGAGCCCGCAGAGAATGACCCGCGTCATCGTTGAGCCCTGCATCGGCGTGAAGTCGGGCGAGTGCGTCGACGTCTGCCCCGTCGACTGCATCCACCCCAAGAAGGACGAGCCGGACTTCGCGAACGTGGACATGCTCTACATCAACCCCGCCGAGTGCATCGACTGCGGGGCCTGCGAGGCCGTCTGCCCGGTCGAGGCCATCTTCCCGGACGACTCCGTCCCCGCCCAGTGGAAGGACTTCACCCCGAAGAACGCGGCCTACTTCAAGAAGTAGACCCGGCTTCACGGCCCGCGTGGGCTTTTCCCCTGTCGCGCGGCGGCGTCGCCAAACGCAGGGGTCCGGGGGCTTGCCCCCGCTGATGTTTTGGTTGTCTGCTGGACTTTTCCTGCACGTCAGGGGGCTGCGCCCCCTGAAACCCCCGCTCTTGGCCGCGCTGCGGCGCGGCCGGACGACGATTGCTCCGGGGGCTGCGCCCCCGAACCCCCGCTTTTGGCGGCAGCCTCAAGCGCCCGCCGCACCTGACTTTTCCTCATGCGTGACCGCGTCAAGCGCATCTTCCAGCGCGCGCCCGCCGACGTGGACCTCATCGTCCTCCAGAACGCCGTCGCCGAGCACAAGGACATGAGCTTCTTCCACGCGACGGACCTCGTCGCGGGCGGCGGCTTCGAGCGCAGCGTCGCCGCCCTCCACCGCGACGGGAGCCTCGACCTGCTGGTGCCCGCCCTGGAGGAGACCAGCGCGAAGCGGGCGAAGGACGCCGCGCTCTCCACCTACGTCAAGGCGGACGAGCGCAAGGAGTGGATCAAGCGCGTCGCCCAGGGGCACGCCAAGGTCGGCGTGAACCCCCCCGAGACCACCGCGCAGGACTATCTGGGCCTCCAGGAGCTTCTCCCCGGCGCGGCGCTCGTGGACGTGTCGCAGCCCCTCGCCGACGCCCGCGCCGTGAAGGACGCCCTGGAGCTTGCCCGCATCCGCAAGGCCGCGAAGATCGTGAGCGAGGTGAGCGACGCCATCCCCGGCATGCTCCGCGAGGGGCTCAAGGAGTTCGAGCTGGCCGCGGAGATCTGCTACGCCATGCAGAAGCGCGGCGCGACGGGCCCCAGCTTCGACACCATCGTGGGCTTCAAGGAGGGGAGCGCGGAGCCGCACTACGCGCCCGGCGACGTGCCGCTGCGCAAGGGCGAGTTCGTGCTCTGCGACTTCGGCGCGTGGTACGAGCGCTACGCCAGCGACCTCACCTCCACGTGGATGTTCGGCAAGCCCACCAAGGAGATGGAGGACATCTGGGACACCGTGAAGCGCGCGCAGGACGCGGCGTTCGCGGCCATCCGCCCCGGCGCCAAGGGCGCGGACGTCCACAACGCGGCGGCGGGCGTCATCGACGCCTCGCCCTGGAAGGGGCGCTTCATCCACAGCGTGGGCCACAGCCTGGGCCTCGCGGTGCACGACGGCCCCGCCCTCTCGCCCCGCGTCGACTGGACGCTGGAGGAGGGCATGGTCGTCACCATCGAGCCGGGCATCTACGTCCCCGGCATCGGCGGCGTGAGGATCGAGGACGACGTGGTCGTCACCAAGGATGGATATCAAAAGTTGACCACGGCGCGCCGCGACCAGCGCGTGGCGGGCTGAGCCTCACGGCAGCTCGTCGAAGACGACAGGCGCGTGGAGCGGCACGGGGCAGTCGGCGAAGCGGTGATAGTTGCCCTGGTGATCGAAGAAGCCCGCGTGACAGTACTCGTGGTCGCCATCGGAGTCGCTCTGCGTCCCGGTGTTCCAGTGGACGCGGTTCGACTCGCCGCGCCCGGTGGAGGCGTCGTAGGAGTACCAGGTCGCGCCGACGTAGGAGCCGTGGTACGCGGGGCTTCCGGGGCGCGCGTCGCGGGAGTAGCAGCCGTTGTCCGCGTCGGCGCCGCGGCTGGAGCCCGCGTGCTGCACGTTGACGAAGATCGCGCCGCCGTGGTCGTAGTCGCCGCCGTCGCACGAGCCGGAGCCGAAGCTCCAGGCCTGGTTGCCGGCGCAGGTCGAGGCGTCCAAGGTCGTCTGCTGGGCGCAGACGATGGTGGAGGAGGACGCGAAGGGGGCCAGCGAGGCGGAGGCGAGACCGACGAGGAGCGCGAGAAGGATCTTCAAGGGTTGAACCCGGGGGCGCGAGCCGCCACGGCCTACTTGACTTGTCTCATGAGACCGTGCGGGGTTGCGTCCCCGGGAGCGTGCCCTTCAAGGCCAGGCGTAGCTGACGCTGGTCGCGGTCGCGCCCGTCGAGCTGTGGGCCCGGAACTGCACGTGCGAGCCCGCGGGGACGAAGAACGACTTCGCCCACGTGCCCCACGAGGTCGCCGAGAGGGCGATCCACGGGCCGCCGTTGGCGCTCGCGTCCACGCCCACGATGGGCTGGTTCGCGTGCACCATGACCTCGACCCACCACTCGTTGGGGTTCAGGCTCTTGGCGAACGACGCCGCGAGCCCGCCCGAGGTCGTCACGCCTGTGCCGGAGGAGCTTCCCGACGAGAGCGGCGTCGAGAGCGGCACGGGGCCGCCCTGCTCGTAGAAGCCGGTGGACGTCGCGGTCGTCGCGGGCGTGCCCGGGGGCGGCCCGTTGCGCACGAAGCCCGCCACCGTGGGCACGCACTCGCTGTGGCTCCAGCACCGGACCGGGTGGAGCTCCCACCAGTTGTGGTCCGGGTCGAAGCGCACCTCGCCGTAGGGCGTCACGGTGTCGCCCACGTTGAGGACCCGAAGCTGGCCCCAGTAGGGCGGCGTCAGCTCCACGTGGACCAGCCCGCCCCCGGCGGGGTCGCGCATGTCCCACGTGATGTCGCCGTCGTCCCAGTGGCCGCGGTTGAGCACCTTCACGGGGTCGAGCCACACGAAGGTGCCCGTCGGGAACCTGCCCGCCGCGACCTCGTAGGCGTGGACGGTGGGCCCTGGGTGCCCGACGTCGGCGAAGCGCTTCATCGTGATGAGCCACTCGCCATTGACGTGGCCCACGACGCCCTGCACGACGACGGGCATGCCCACGAGGGGCACGAAGTTCTGCTTCTTCACGTTCCACGTGGCCTGGAACGTGTTGGGAACGTGCACGCGCACGCTTCCCCCGCTCGCATCCTTGATGCGGAAGTCCGCCGCCACGGTCGCCTCGTCGCATGATGGACACGAGAGCGACGTGACGGTGGAGGTCTGCGTCGTGACCTCCGTTCCTGCGGCCACCTTCCCGGACGCCACGGCCGCCAAGGTGACCACGGGCCCCGCATTCCCATCCGGCGGGATGGATGCGGGACGCGTGGCGGCCCCGGCGCCTGGCGTCGCCAGAAGCGCGGCGACGATCAGCACGATCCATGCTATCTGTACGCGCATGCGGAGCCGCATCTGGCGGCGGCCGCCATCATCCCTCCCGCCCGGCGCTCGATTCACGGGGGCGCGACGCGGCGGATCGCATCGACGAAGCGCTCCACCTCAAGCTCCGTGTTGTAGAAGTAGGGCGACACGCGGACGCGGCCGGGCCGGTGGTCCACGATGATCCCCTCGGCGGCGAGGGCCTTCACCGCGGCGGCGGGGTCCGCGAGGCGCACCATGACGATGCCGGCGCGCTCCCGCTCGTCCTCGGGCGTGGCGAGGTCATAGCCGACGTCTCGAAGCCGCTCGTAGAGGTCCCGCACCAGCGCGTTGGTCCTGCGGCGGATGGCCTCGGGCGTCGCCTCCAGGATGAGGTCCAGCCCCGCGGAGGCGGCGTAGACGGCAGCGGTGGCGGGCGTGCCCATCTCGAACTTCCGCGCGTTGAGGTGCGGCCGGAAGCTCGCGCTGTCGAAGGCGAACTGGTCCTGGTGGCCGAACCAGCCCGCGAGCGCGGGGTGAAGCTCCGCGTGAAGCTCGCGCCGCACGTAGAGGAACGCGACGCCCGGCCCGCCCAGGAGCCACTTGAGCCCGCCCGTGACGTAGGCGTCCACGCCAAGCTCGCGGACGTTGGTGGGAAGCTGGCCCGTCGCCTGGTACGCGTCGAGGAGCACCCGGGCGCCGCGCTTGTGGGCCAGGCGCGAGAGGGCGGCGGCGTCCTGGATCGCGCCGCTGGTGTAGAAGACGTGGCTCGTCGCGACCCAGCGCGTCTCGCCGTCCACGAGCGGCTCGTAGGCCTCCAGCGGCGTGCGCACGCCGTCGGGGCTCTTCGCCAGGCGCACCTCGAAGCCGGGCTTCGCCATCCACGCGTAGGGGATCGTGGGGAAGTCCATCTGCGCCGAGACGACGTTCCCCGCCTGCGGACCGCACGAGCCCAGCACGGCCAGCGCGCTGCTGACGTTGGGCAGGATGGCGACCTCGCCGGGCTCCGCGCCGATGACGCGCGCCACCTTCTCCCGCGTGGCCTGCACCTCGCCCAGCCAGATGCGGTACCACGCCGAGGCGCCGTGCTCCTCCCAGAGGTCCAGGAAGCGGTTCACCGCCGCGCGGCTGCGGCGGGAGAGGGCCCCCAGCGAGCACGTGTTGAGGTACGTCTTGCGCTGCAGCGTCGGGAACTCCGAGCGCGCGAGGGCCCAGTCCACGGCGCGGGACGCGGCGGCGTGCGCATCAAGCTTGCCCGGCGCGTCACGCCGCCGCGCGCTTCGCCTTGGCCGCGGACCCGCGCGCCTGGCCCGCGAGGCGGGTCCGCTGCGTGACGTGGCCCAGATAGACGCACAGCGGCGCCGAGCCGAAGTAGGCCGTCCACACGACGGTCATGAGGACCGCCGCGACCATGAGCCCGAAGGGCGCGCCGCCGCTGCCGGAGAGCGCGAGCTTCGCGCCCATGGCGAGCATGAGGCCCGCCTGCAGGAGGCACACGAAGGACTCGACGGGCGCCACGCGCAGCGCCTGGAGCGCGGCCGCGCGGCGCGAGAGGCCCGCAGAGGAGCGCTTGGGCGTGCGGTGGAACGGGCGCGGGACGCCCAGGAGCGCGGCCCATGCGGCGGTCGCGTTCATGAGCTTGCCCGACCACCCCAGTGCGACGAGGCCCGCGACCTCCCGCAGGCCGATCCCCAGGAGGCGGCGCATGGTGAACGCGGAGCGCAGCATGTTCTCCAGGATGACGAGGATGGGGATGAGGCCCACGAAGACGAGGTCGTGGACGGGAAGCGAATCCAGCGCGCCCGAGAGGAACGCGGCGGCGAAGAAGGTCATGCTCGTCGCGAAGAGGAGCGCCAGCGACCCGTCGAGCCAGAAGACGGGCCCGTAGAGGTAGTGCGCCTTCTGGCTGGGCGTCATGCGGCCCAGCACGATGCGCCTTCCGTGGTCGCGCAGGATGCGCGCTCCCCCGTAGGCCCACCGGGCCTGCTGCCGCCGGAACGCCTCCTGCGTGGGCGTCTGGAGCCCCTTGCCGTACACCTTGGGGACGTAGAGGCTCGTCCATCCGTCCATGAGCATGCGGCAGGAGAGGTCGACGTCCTCCCCCACGTGCCCGTCGGTCCAGCCCCCGACCTCTAGGAGGGCCTGCTTGCGCACGATGCCCATCGTGCCGCAGAAGAGGATCGCGTTGCCCTCGTTGCGCGTGCGCATCATGCTCGCGTAGAAGAAGTGCTCCATGAGGGTCGCGTAGCGCGCGGTGAAGGACTCGTCCGGGTTGCTGTAGTCGAGCTTCGTCTGGACGAACGAGAGCTTCGGGTCGGCGAAGTAGCCGACGTTGTCGCGCAGGAAGCCAGGGTCGGCCACGAAGTCCGCGTCCACGACGGCGATCAGCTCGACGTCGGGCGGCGTCGCGCGCAGCGCGCCGTTGAGCGCGCCCGCCTTGAACCCCTCGCGCCGCTCGCGGTGGAGGAACTCGATGCCGCGCGCCTCGCACGCCTCGCGGAGCGCCTCCACGTCCGCGGCGCTCGTGGAGTCGTCGACCAGCACGACGTGGAGCTTCTCGCGCGGATAGTCCTGCGCGACGAGGCTGTCGAGCGTGCGCGCCACGACCTCGGGCGGCTCGTCGTAGCACGCCACGTGGATCGCGACCTTCGGCTGGAACGCGGGGTCGTGGCGCGCCCGAGACGCGGTCCGCAGCCACTCCCGGCGCACGAGGCCGTCGAGCATGTACGTCGCGACCGCGCAGACGAGGAGGAGCGCGAGAAGCTGCGCCGCCAGCAGCAGCACGAGGGCGCCTCCGAAGGGCGTGGGCCTCGCGAGGAAGGCGCCGACGCGCGCGGTCACGAGGAACGCGGCCCACCCCGTGCACGCGAGCACCAGGGCCGCGAGCACGCAGACGCCCGCGGGGTGCCAGCCGGCCCGCGCGCCCGAGACCCAGGCGACGCCGGCGCCGACGAGCATGACGAGGGCCAGCGCCCAGGGGACCCCGCCCAGGAGCGCGGCGGGCTGCGCAAGCTCCGCCCCGCGGCCCAGGACGACGAGGCCCGCCGCGTAGAGGAGCGCGCCCCCGGCCGCCCCCGCGCCCGCCCAGACCGCGGGGCGCATGACGGGGCCTTGGCGAAGCTCGTCCCTCCAGGCGACGAGGGCGATGGCGGAGGCCGAGAGCGCCACGATGCCGCCAAGGACGGCCGCAAGGGGCTCGGCCAGCAGCGGGCCGGACGCGGTCATGGCCGGGCGCTGGGCGGGCCAGATGGAGTCGTTTGTGGTGCAACGCGATGGTCGTATGGCAAGCGTTTTCCCCCTCGGCAAGCCTGCTGGACGCTGCATGCTTGGCACGCGCGAGCGCATCCTCACGCCTGAAGGCGACGCGCATCGCTTCACGGAGACCTGCTTCGCGCTCTCCAGCGGGACGCGCATCGGGGCGCTCATGACGCTCCTCCACGCCGAGGAGCCGCTCCACATCCGCGAGGTCGCGCGCCGCGTCGGCACCGACCCGTCCCCCGTGAGGACGCACCTCGACCTCCTCGTGAAGACGGGGCTCGCCCGCGAGATCCCCGACCCCACGCGCGAGCGCCGCTTCGTCGCCGACGTCTCCGGCCTGCGCCTCGTGCTGACGCCGCCCGCGCGCCCCGCGGACGTGCCCGCGTCGCTCCCGCCCTCCAAGGCCATCCACAAGGCGACCGACAAGATCCGCGGCCTGGAGGAGAAGCTTCACCGCATCGAGCGCGAGATCGTGGAGCTGCACGAGGAGCGGGCGGCCCTCTGGAAGGCGCTGGCGCAGGAGCGCCCCTCGTGAGCGCGCCCGGCGTCCCCCTCATCTACAACCCCCGCTCCGGAGGCGGGCGCGGCGAGCGGCGCATGGAGGCCGCGCGGGGGCTCCTGCGCGCCCGCGGCGTCGCCACGCGCCCCGTGCCCACCATCGCGCCGGGCGACGCGACGCGCCTCGCCGAGGAGCAGGCGCGCCACGGCGCGACGCGCATCCTCGTGGTGGGCGGCGACGGCACGTGCAGCGAGGTGGCGGAGGGCATCCTGCGCTCGGGGAAGCCCGTGGAGATGGGCCCGCTCCCCGGGGGCACGGGGAACGACTTCCTGCTGAGCCTCGGCGTGCGCACCCTGGAGGAGGCGGCCGCGCGCATCGCGCGGGGCGAGCCTCGCCTGCTCGACGCGGGCATGGCGCGCTGGGAGGCGGGCCAGTCGCGCGGCTTCCTGGGCGTCTTCGGCACGGGCTTCATGGCGAAGGTGTGCGACCTGGCGAACCGCCGCTACAAGTGGGCCGGCGCGCGCTCCTACTCGCTGGCCGTCTTCCCCGAGGTGGCGCGCCTCGCGAGCCCGGCCACGCGCCTCGTCCTCGACGGGCGCGACGAGAGCGGCCCCTACGCGCTCGTCGCCGTCTGCAACGTCTCGCGCATGGGCGGCGGCATGCTCATCGCGCCCGACGCGAGCCCGGAGGACGGCCTCTTCGACGTGATCGCGCTGCGGCAGGTGGGGCGGGCCCGGCTGCTGCGCCTCTTCCCGCTCCTCTTCAGCGGCCGCCACGTGGGGCGCCCCGAGGTGCTGGTGGCCCGCGCGCGCAAGGTCGAGATCGCGCCCGCGGAGCCCTCTCCCCTCCTGGGGGACGGCGAGGTGTACGGCCGCACGCCCGTCGAGGTCGAGCTTCTCCCCCGCGCCCTGCGCGTGCTCGCGTGAGCGGCCCACCCATCGATGGATGGGCGGGAACCCTTGACTGCGGGGCGGCGCAACGCGCGCGCATGGTCGACAACGAGCCCGTTCCGAAGCCCCAGCCTGGCAAGCCGACGGGCGTCCGCGAGCCCGACAACACGCGCCCGCCCGCCGAGCCCACGCCCCAAAAGCCGATGCAGCCGCAGAGCGCGCAGGACGGGGTGTAGCGTGGAGAAGGAGAAGAAGCGCTTCCCCCCCGTGGGGCCCTACGACCCGCCGCTGCCCACCGAGGCCGACGACGAGCGCAACGAGCCCATGGCCGTCGCGCGCGACCGGACGACGTCGGAGGACTCGTTCATGCCCACCACCGCGCCCACCCCGTCCCGCGAGCGCCCGCAGGAGGAGAGGAAGACCGTCGCGGAGGAGCGGCACCCTCCAGGCTTCCGCGCCAGCGAGGAGCCCGGGTTCCTTGAGGTCGACGAGGAGGCGAAGGAGTGAGTCCCCGCAAGCCGCCCATGGCCGAGGAGGCCCCGGGCGAGCCCGAGAGCGCCGCCGAGCCAGACACGAGCGCGCAGCAGCGCGAGCTGCAGGAGAGCTTCGAGTCTCCCCCTCCCCGCCGGGCGACCGGCGAGACCAGCAACGTCCGGCAGATGCAGGAGAGCGACGAGGACCTCGGCTGAGTCAAAGGAAGCCGAGCCCGGGGCGCATGGGGAAGGCGTGGTCCAGCGCGTCGATGGCGTCCTTGGGCAGCGCGAAGCCGCCCCCGGCGTTCTCCTGCACGTGCTCCACCTTCTCGGCCTTGGGGATGACGAACACGTCCGGGTCGCGGGAGAGGAACGCCAGCGCGACCTGCCGCGGCGTCTTGCCCAGCCGCTTCGCGATTTCCGCCAGCGCGCGGCCCCCCTTGCTCGCGGGCGAGGGGAAGCCGTTGGTGCTCCCGAAGGGCGAGTAGCCCACGACGGCGACCTTGTTGCGCCGGCACCAGGGGAGCACCGCGCTCTCGATGCCGCGCTGCTCCAGGTGGTAGAGCACCTGGTTGCACGCCAGCCGGTGCGCGCCCAGGGCGCCCTTGGCCTCCTCCAATTCGTCCACGTCGAAGTTGGAGACGCCCGCCCAGCGCACCTTGCCCGAGTCGATGAGCTCGCCCATGGCGCGCATCGTCTCGCCGATGGGGTGCGAGCCGTCGTTCCAGTGGAGGAGGTACACGTCCAGCCGGTCCGTGCCGAGGCGCTGGAGCGACTGCTCGCACGCCTTCATCGTGCCCTCGAACGACGCGTGGCGCGGGAGCACCTTGCTCACCAGGAACACCTCGTCGCGGCGCCCCTGGATGGCCTCGCCCACGACCTGCTCGCTGCCGGTGTAGAGCTCCGCCGTGTCCACGTGCGTCATGCCCAGGTCGAGTCCCGCCTTGAGCGCGTCCAGCGCCGCGCGGCGGTCGCGAAGCTGCCACGTGCCCTGCCCGACGACGGGGACCTGGACGCCGGTGGGGCCGAAGGGGCGCTTGGGGATCATGCGGCCGGGAGCGCGCCCCGGCGCTTCAACTTGGCTGCGCGAGCCTTCATGGGGCCGGGCGCGGCTGCCGCAGCGTGGGTCCCCAGGGACGCCGCGCGTGGGCGCGTGGAGCGCGGCTCGCGGCCGTCTGCGCCATCTCCTTCGGCGCCGTGACCGGCGTGAGCGCGCGCCTCGTCGCGTCGGAGGCCGTCTCCCTGCGCGCGCTCGCCGCCGCGGCCGGCTTCGCGTTCCTCGTCCTCTGGCCGCTCCTTGCGCTCGCGGTCTACGCGTCAGAGCGGTGGCTCGGGCTGGAGCCGCTTCCGTGGCTCTACGAGCCCGAAGGCGGGCGCCGCCCCTGGCATCTCCTCGTGGTCGTCGCGGGCACCGTCGCCGCGATGTTCGCCGCCTCGCTCCTGGCCCTCGCGATCCTCCCCGCGCTCCCGCCGCCCCAGGGGCCGGTCACGGAGTACGCGCAGATGAGCGCCCTCTCGCGGGGCATGGTCGCGACGACGGGCGTCTGGGAGGAGGGCGTCTTCCGCCTCGCGCTCCTCTTCCCGCTGGCGGCCGCGCTGGGCGTCCGCAACGCGTCGCGCCGCGTGGTGCCCCTGGGCCTCGCGGTGGCCATCCTCGTCACGGGCGCGCTCTTCGCGGCGGCGCACCTGCCCAACGTCACCAACGCGGACTCCGCCTACGTTCTCTTCACGTTCGTCCAGAAGGGCCTCCTCGTGGGCGGCATCCTGGGCCTCGTGGCGTGGCGCTGGGGCGTCGAGGCCGCCGTGCTCGCGCACGTCGCGTTCGACGCCATCGCGCTGCTGGCGGCTTGACGTCAGGAGCGCCGCTCAAGGGGCGCGTACTTCCGGTCGCGGGGCCCGACGTACTCGGACTGCGGGCGGATGAGCTTGCCAAGCGCCTGCTGCTCGAAGCCGTGGGCCGTCCAGCCCGCGACGCGGCCGATGGCGAAGCAGGGCGTGAAGAGGTCCGTGGGAAGCTCGATGCCGTGGAGCACGAGCGCGGTGTAGAACTCCACGTTCGTCTTGAGGCTGCGGCCCGGCTTGTGCTCCTCCAGGAGGCGCAGCGCGGTCGCCTCGACGTGCGTGGCGAGGTCGTAGAGCCGCTTGTCGGCGTCCCCCTTGTAGAGCGCCTTGGCGGCGCCGTTGAGCACGTCCGCGCGGGGATCGCGCACCTTGTAGACGCGGTGGCCGAAGCCCATGAGGCGCTCGCCGCGCGCGAGCTTGGCGCGCAGCACCTCCTCGGCGCGCGCCTTCTCGCCGATCTCGAAGACCATGTCCAGCGCGGGGCCGGGCGCGCCGCCGTGGAGCGGGCCCTTGAGCGCGCCGATGGCGCCGGTGATGGCGCTCACGACGTCGCTTCCCGTGCTGACGATCACGCGCGCCGTGAACGTGCTGGCGTTGAAGCCGTGGTCGGAGACGGTGTTGAGGTACGTCTCCAGCGCGCGGGCGCGCTCGGGGCTGGGCGCCTTCCCCTGGAGCATGAACAGGAAATTCGCCGCGTGGCCGAGGCCCGGGTCCGCGGGGATGGGTTCCTTGCCCTCCAGGAGGCGCCAGTAGGAGGCGACGATGACGGGGAAGCGCGCGACGACGGCCTTCGCGTCCCTCCGGGGGTCCGTGGACTCCGTCTCGCCGTGCGCGCGCAGCGAGAGCGTGCTCGCGGCCATGCGCAGCGCGTCGATGACGGGCGCCTTCTGGGCCGCCGCGTCGCGCAGGAGGCGCGTCGTCGCGACGGGCAGCGTGCGCAGCGAGGCCAGCTCGCGGCGGAGGTCCTCCAGCTCGCGGGCGTTGGGCAGGCGGTCGTTCCAGAGGAGGAAGACCATCTCCTCGAAGGAGGCCTTGGGCGCGATCTCCTCCACGGGGAAGCCGGCGATGACGAGGACGCCGTTCTGGCCGTCGACGAGGGAGAGGCGCGTCTGCGCGGCGACGACCCCTTCGAGGCCGACCGCGGGCTTGGAGTCGGGCATACGGCCGGGAGAAAGGCGCGGAGGGGAAAAGGGTGGCGGTCACCGGGGCCTTGCATCTCCGTTCTCTTGTCCTTCTCTGGGCTCGACGGTGTTCTCCTTCTTGTCACGTCTGGACGCGACGACGCCACGGTGCCACGATGCGACGCTTGGGGGAATCGTCGCGTTGAGGCGTGACGAGAGCGAGGGGGCGGAGCCCGCGCCTTGGAGGGCCAGGAGGGTCACCGGGCTCCGAGGGCGCGGACGCGCGCCTCCAGGTCCGCCGCGACGCGCTTCCACCCTTCGCGGTCGTCGGGGATCTCTCCGTAGCGCACGGGGTCCCCCAGGCGCACCCGGAGGGGCGCGAGGTGGGGGCGCGTGGCGCCCTTGGGCAGCACGTCGCGGCTCCCCTCGATCCACGCGGGCACGGCGGGCCACTCCTTTCCCGCGAGGAGGAGCCCGACGCCCTTCTTGAACGGCCCCATGGCGCCCGTCGCGCTGCGGGTGCCCTCGGGGAAGAGGATGACCCCGCGCCCCTCGCGCAGGAGGTCCAGCCCGTCGCGCATGGCGAGGTCCGCGTGGGCGCCGCGGTCGATGGGCAGGGCGTTGAGAAGCACGTGGACCGTGGAGCCCACGAGGCGGCGCTTGAAGAAGTAGTCCTGCGCGGCCAGCGGGTGCGTGTCGTTCACGCGGCGCAGCGGCAGCGCGGCCATGAGCGCGGGGGTGTCCGCGTGGCCGTTGTGGTTGGCGACGAGGACGAACGCTCCTTTCCTGGGGATCGCGGCGCGGTTCTCCACGCGGAAGCGCCAGCCGGCGCGCAGCGCGCCGCGGAACGCGACGTGCAGGGGCGCGCGCACGAGGCGCGCGCCGAAGTCGGAGCGCGCGAGGTCCGCCGCGCCGCGGGTGGGCGGCGGCGCGTACTCCCACGCCTCGGGCTCGTCCAGGTCGCGCATGCCGCTCACGTGAAGAAATAGCGCGTGTAGTGGAAAAAGATGGGCGCCGCGAAGAGGAGGCTGTTGAGCCGGTCGAGGATGCCGCCGTGGCCCGGGATCAGGTGGCTCCAGTCCTTGATGCCCAGGTCGCGCTTGATCACCGAGAGCGCGAGGTCGCCCATGGTGGCGCCCACGGCGATGAGGGCCGCGACGATGGCGAGGTGCGCCGTGGAGTAGACCGGCACGAGCCAGCGCAGCGCGAAGGCCGCGGCCATGACGACGACGAACGCGCCAAGGGTGCCTTCCCACGTCTTCCCCGGCGAGAGGGTGGGCCGCAGCTTGTGGCGGCCGAAGAGCTTGCCGCTCACGAAGGCCGCCACGTCGTGCAGCGCGACGAGGAAGACGAGGAAGAGCACGAGGCCCGTGCCGCCGGGAAGGTTGTCCAGGAACGCAAGGTGCGCGAGGAGCCAGCCGCAGTAGAGGAGCCCGAGGATCGCGAGGCAGCACTGCTGGAGCATGCGCTCGTGCTTGCCGCGCACGATGGGCACCGCGAGCACGAACAGGATGCCGTAGATGGGCATCGCCATGAAGAGGCCGTACCACCCCAGGCCCGGCGTCGCGGCGTCGTAGGGCCACCAGGCGGCGAGGGAGATGAGGAGGACGAAGGCGTACACGACGCCCTGGAACCAGCGGTCCATCCAGAGGCCCACGGCGCGCGCGTACTCGCGGAACGCCAGGAGGCCCAGGAGCGCGACGAGGGCGATCCACCATGGGCGGCCCAGCGCGAGCGCGCCCAGGAGGAGCGCGGCCATGACGAGCCACGCCGCGTAGCGCGCGACGATCTCCCGCGCAAGGGGCGGGTCGCGGCGGCGCAGGCCCAGCCACGCGAGGCCGACGCCCACGAGGGCCGCGAGCAGGACGCCGCCCAGGATCGGCGCGAAGCGCGCGAGCGTCGCGTCCATCTACGGGCCCTCCCCGAGGCGGCCCCACGCGAGGCGCACGCGATTGGCCAGCGTGACCAGGGCGAGGGCCGCCATGAGCCAGCACGTCCACAAGAGCGCCTGCGCGATGCCCGCGAAGGCGAGGACGCAGCCCAGCGCCAGGAGCGCCATGCGGTCGGCCTTCCCCATGGGGCCCGCGTAGTTGCGGACGCCGCCCGCGGCCTTCTCCAGGATGCCCGCGTAGGAGACGAGGAGCGTGGCCACGAGGGCGGCGGCGCCCGCGACCAGGGGGACCGCGCCGCTCAGGGCCAGCGCGCCCAGGATCAGCGTGTCGCTCACGCGGTCGGAAAGCTCGTTGACCAATTCGCCGCGGCGCGAGGAGGAGCCCTGCGCCTGCGCGAGCATGCCGTCCAGCGCGTTGAGCGCGAGCCGCACGAAGACGAGGAGCGGCACGAGGAGCCAGAGCCAGTGGCGCTGGGGCGCCAAGAGGAGCGCCACAGCGGCCAGCGCGGCGACGCCCACCGCGGCGAGGCTCACCGCGTTGGGGCTCAGGCGCGGGAAGGCGCGCAGCAGAGGAGCGAGGCTGCGGCGGAAGGCGGGCTTGAGGCCGTAGATGCCCACGGGGGACCACCTCGCTGGGGGCTCTTAGATGGCGCGGAACGTGTGCACGACGCACACGCCGTTGGCGGAGGGGACCGCGCGCTCCAGCCTCCAGCCGGCGCGCTCCACCATGGCGACGAACTCCTTGGGGTCGTGATAGCGCGTGTTGATCTCCAGGAGCTTGCCCAGGTGGCTCGTGCTGTGCCACGCGAAGTTGTCCACGACGAGCGCGGCGCCGGGGGCCGCGAGGCCGCGGAAGCGGCGCGCAAGGCGCTCCACGTCGGGTTCGTCGAGCCACGCAGTGAGGCCGATGCAGTTGACCACGTCGAAGCCTCCCTCCAGGCTTGCGAGGCCGCGGCTGGCGAAGAGGTCCTCTCGGTGCGTGCGCAGGGCGCCGCCCGCCGCCGCGACGCGCGCCGTGGCCAGGGGGAGCGCCTCGCCGGTGGCGTCGAGGTCGAGGCCGTGCATCTCCAGGCGCGCATGCAGCGCGGGGTCCTCCTTGCGCAGCGTCCCGGAGGCGTGCGCCACATCACGGCCGGCGCCGCAGGGTGCGCTCAGCACGCGCACGGGGCCCGCGTGCCGCGCGCCCGCGGCGCGGGCCTCCGCGACGAGGGCGCCCTCGACGAGGGCGAGGCGCTGGCGCAGCCCCTCGTGGAGCGGCATCTCCAGGACCTTGCGGTCGATGGCGCGGCCCACGAAGCCCAGCGAGCCGCGGGGCTTCGCGTCGTAGGCGCGGTCCGTGGTGATGGCGTCGTACTTGCGGCGCAGCACCATGCGGCCGTAGTCCGAGAGCAGCATGGGGAGATACCACCAGCGCAGCGTCCAGAAGAAGCGCCACGCCAGCGCGGCCGCGGACCGGCGCGCGCCCTCCTGGTGGCGGGCGCGCGGGTGATATCGGCTCTCGTTGGCTTGCAGGCGGGAGGCAGGGACGGCGTCCATGGGAATCCGCTGACCCTTCCGAGGCGCGCCCAGGCGATCGTCTTTTTCTACTCCGTAAAGTGAAAATAAATCCGAAATCCTGGGGTCAGACGCTCCTTCTCCGGTGGCCACGGGGCGCAGGTTCAAGCGCGCAAGACGGCGTGGGGCCCCGGGGAATCCCATGGCGAAGCGCAAGACGACCGCGAAGAAGCCCGCCAAGACCACCGCCCGCCGCGCGAAGCCCGCCGCCAAGAAGGCCGCGCGGCGCTCGACCCCGCGCAACGAGGTCGCGAACCAGCTGCGCACCCTCACGCCCTACCTCGCCGTGAACGACGCGGCCGGCGCCCTCGACTGGTACAAGAAGGCGTTCGGCGCGAAGGAGGTCTCCCGCCAGCCCGCGCCCGGGCCCGGCAACAAGCTCATGCACGCCCACCTGAGGATCGGCGACTCGAACCTCTTCCTCTCCGACATCTTCCCGGGCAGCGACGCCGTCGACCCCGCGAAGGCGGGCGCCAGCGTGAACCTCCACCTCTGGCACAAGGACGTGGACAAGCTCTGGAAGGGAGCCATCGCGAACGGCGCCAAGGTCACGATGCCCCTGGACGACATGTTCTGGGGCGACCGCTACGGCAAGATCGTCGACCCCTACGGCCACTCGTGGGCGCTCTCCTACAGGTCCAAGCTCAGCAAGGCCGAGCTGGAGCGCAAGCGCGAGGAGGCCATGAAGTCCTTCGGCGCCGCGCCGGCCCAGTAGGACCGGCAGAAACACCCCCTTGCTTCGTCGCGCGCGCCGCAGCGCGCGCAAAACGGGGGGTTTCAGGGGGGCGAGCCCCCCTGACGTTTTCGTCTTCTGATCAGGGAACTGAGACGTCATGGGGCTTCGCCCCCCGAACCCCCCGCTTTTGGCCGCGCTGCGGCGCGGCGAAACGGGGCCCAAAGTTCTAGAAAAACAACGAAAAGAAAAAGGAGCCGCGCCCCCGGCTCGCTACGGGGGCGCGGCGTCCACGCTCAGCGGCTCAGGGCAAGCGCCGCGAGCACGTCGTTGGAGTTGAGGTTCACGTTCGAGTTGGCCGAGTTCGTGTCCCTCACCGTGCGGTTGATGTTCGCAATGGACGAGATACCGCTTGTGTCAAAGAGCGGGCTGGTCCCGAACGTGTCGAACCCCGTGCCGAACGTCCCGAACCCGCCGCCGAAGGTGTTGAGGCTTCCGCGGCCCAGCGCGAGCGCCGCCAGGACGTTGTTCTGGTTGAGGCTCACGCGCTGGTCCACGACGCGGCTCTGCGAGGCGCTCTGGGACTGGTCCCCGACGCCCAGCGAGTTCGAGAAGAGGAACGGGTTGTTGAACGTGTTGAACGTCCCCAGCGTGCCGAAGTCGTTGAGCCCGAGGCCGTTGTTGAAGAGCAGCGACCGGGAGCCGAAGCCGACCCCGCCGTTGCCCAGCGCGAGCGCGAGGAGGGCGTCGTTGGTGCCGATGTGGTTGCTCTGCGAGACGGACCCGGAGTTCGTCACGGCCTGATGGATGTTCGCGACGTCCCAGATGCTCGGCGAGCTGTCCAGGGCGAGCGCGAGCAGGACGTTGTCCGTCGGGATGTCGACGGTTTGGCTTACAGACGAGCTTGCGGTGTTGGTTGCGGCCGAGTTGCTATCCGCCGACGCCGCGCCCGTGACGAAGAGCGCGGCCCCGACGATGAACGCCAAGGCCAATGCGGTTCTTAGCTTCGTATCCATACCTTCTTGGAACGCCCAGGCGGCATCGTCGGCCGTCTGCGAGTATCCCTGAGGGAGAAGAGCGCCCATCGTCGATGTCTCTTCGCGACGTGCTTACAGGCGTGGAGGGCGCTCGCTCCGCCTTTCAGGAGGGCAGCCGCCTCGGGCGCGCGACGCGCACGGGCGAGCCCTCGGCGAAGAGCGCGCTCGCCGGAGGGCCCGCGAGATGGCGGCCCAGCCCGCCATAGGCGCGCTCGAAGTCCACGTCCACGCGGACGTCCGCCGCGGGCCGCACGCGCCAGAGGGGATGCTCCACCTCGTACTCCACGGTGCCGCCGTCCCGCTGCCGCGCGTAGCCGAACAGGTGGTCGACGATGAAGCGCTCGTGAGAGCCCTCGGCGGGGAGCGCCCACGAGCCCGCGGGCCGCGCGCCGAACCGGCACTCGCGCCGGCCCTCGCGCCAGGCGAACTCGATCCAGCCGGGGCCCGCCACGTGGGACATGCGCCTCGCGTGGTACCGCTCGTTGTACGCGAGCCTGGCGACCCACGCCAGCGCGCGGCGTGGCACGATCTCCTTCACGAACGCGACGCCGCGCCGCTCGCCCCTCGCCACGTAGAGCCGGAGGTTGACCTCCTCGAAGTCCCGGTGCCAGGGAACGGAGACGCCGAGGAGCCGGGCGTCCAGCATGCGGAACCCCACGAGGCTGACGAAGCAGCGGCCCTCCGGCGCGTCGAGCCGCACGCCGCGCGGCACGAAGGCCGAGAGGGCCTCCGCTGGGACCTCGTAGTTGAGAAGAAGGAGGTCGCGCCATTCCGCGGAGAGGAAGGCGCGGGGCATGCGCGGCTTACGCCGACTTGAGCTTCGAGAACTGGCCTTCGAGGTTCGCGAGCACGGCCTTGTACTCGGTCTCCCAGTCCTTCTCGAACTTGGCCTTGGCGAGGTCGCCGCGGATGTTCACCTTGAGGATCTCGCCCAGGGGCACGCCGTTCTGGAGGGCGCTCTTGGCGAGGCCCTCCCACTTGCGCAGCGCGATGAGGATGTCCAGCTGCTTCTTGAGCGGCGCGTAGGCGTCCACGGGGTGGAACGCGTTCTGCTGGAGGAAGACCTCGCGGATGCCGCGGCTGATCTCCAGGGTCAGCTGCTGCTCCTCGGGGAGGGCGTCCGAGCCGACGAGCTGCACGATGTCCTGCAGCTCCGACTCCACCTGGAGCGTGTTGGCGGCCCACTTGCGCATGTCGGTCCACTGGGGGCTGACGTTCTTCTCGTACCACGAGGCCAGGTCGTTCTCGTAGAGCGAGTACGAGTCCAGCCAGTTGATGGCGGGGAAGTGGCGGCGCTGGGCGAGCTTGGCGTCGAGCGCCCAGAAGCACTTGACGATGCGCAGCGTGTTCTGCGTGACGGGCTCGGAGAAGTCGCCGCCCGCGGGGCTCACGGCGCCGATGACGGTGATGGAGCCGAACTCGCCGTTGTGCGTCTTCACGCGGCCGGCGCGCTCGTAGAACTCGGCGAGGCGCGCGGCAAGGTAGGCGGGGTAGCCCTCCTCGCCGGGCATCTCTTCGAGACGGCTGGAGATCTCACGCATGGCCTCGGCCCAGCGGGAGGTCGAGTCCGCCATGAGGGCCACGTCGAGGCCCTGGTCGCGGAAGTACTCCGCCAGCGTGATGCCGGTGTAGCAGGACGCCTCGCGGGCCGCCACGGGCATGTTGCTCGTGTTGGCGATGAGGACGGTGCGGTTCATGAGCGCCTTGCCGGTGTTGGGGTCCTCCAGGTGGGGGAACTCCGTGAGCACCTCGGTCATCTCGTTGCCGCGCTCGCCGCAGCCGATGTAGACCACGATCTGCGCGTCGGAGAACTTGGCGAGGCTCTGCTGCGTGACGGTCTTGCCGGAGCCGAAGGGGCCGGGGATGGCCGCCGTGCCGCCCTTGGCGATGGGGAAGAGGCCGTCGAGGATGCGCATGCCGGTGATGAGGGGGATGTCGGGGCGCAGCTTCTCGGCGAAGGGGCGCGGGCGGCGCACGGGCCACTTCTGCATGAGCTGCACGTGCGCGCCGTTCTCCAGCTCGGCGACGACGTCGTCGACGGTGAACTGGCCCGCCTTGATGCTCTTGATCTTCGTCGCGGGCACGTCGGGGTGGACCATGATCTTGTGGACGATGGTCTCGGTCTCCTGGACCGTGCCGATGATGCTGCCGCCCTTCACGGCGTCGCCCGCCTTCTTCGTGGGCTTGAAGTCCCACTTCTTGGCGTGGTCGAGGCCGGGCGCCAGCACGCCGCGCAGGATGAAGTCGCCCATCTTGTCCTTGAGGACCTCCAGGGGGCGCTGGATGCCGTCGTAGATGGACGTGAGCAGGCCGGGGCCAAGCTCCACCGAGAGCGAGGCGCCGGTCTCGACGACGGGCTCGCCGGGGCGGATGCCCGACGTCTCCTCGTAGACCTGGATGATGGTCTTGTCGCCGGCGATCTCGATGACCTCGCCCATGAGCTTCTCGTTGCCCACGAAGACGACGTCGTACATGCGGGCCTTGAT
>JAJPHT010000027.1 GCA_021325135.1 Pseudomonadota bacterium
ACGCTGAGGTTCTTCGTCGCGCAGAAGGCCAGGATGCCGGTCATGTTGGAGAAGCCGGCGAGGGTGGAGGAGGGAACGTCGGGGTGCATGAGACGGCCCTCCTGGGGTCCCCTAGTTCCTGCTTGTTGAACACGGGCTCTCAAGTCGGGTGCCAGGCGTTCTAGGCTTGCCCGCAGAGTCACTTTGATATGGCATGGGCGTATCCCGGCGACGCAGGGGTCGAAAACCCGAGGCTCGCGCCCGGGATTTCGGCTGACCTAAATTCAGCCGATGAAGATTTCGGCTCGCCTAAACCGTGATCCCCCATGCGCGCGACCTCCGTGGCCGTCCTCGTCCTCCTGCTGGCGATGCCCATCGTCCAGGCCACCGGGGACCCGACGCCCTTGGAGAGCGCCCGCGCGCTCCACGACGCCCTGGTCCGGGGCGACGCCGTCGCAGCGCAAGCTGCATATGCGCAAGGCCTCCACGGGGGCATCGCCGCGCGGGACCCCGCGCTGGACGCCAACCTCACCGCCGCGCTGGGCTCCGCGAACGCGACCGTGCGCGCGCCGGCCATCGGCGACATGATCGCCGTGGGCGCGCTGGAGCGGGGCGACGAGCAGCCCTGGCGCGACGTGGCCGCCTACCAGCTCAACCTCAGCGGCCCCGCCACCGACGCGCCCCTCTTCCGCGCGCAGGCCACGCGCGCCCTCGCCATCGAGGTGCGCCAGCGCATGGCGGACGCGCTCTCCCTCTGGGACGAGCCCGCCAAGTCCGCCGCCCAGGCGGAGGCCGCGCAGGTCGCGTTCGGCCCCGTCGCGGGCGCCGTCGAGCCCGTCGTGGGCGCGCCCTATGCAGCGCAGCTCGCCGACGAGGTCGCCTCCTTCGTCGAGGCCGTGCAGTCGGGCGACAAGGGCGAGGCCACCGACGCCTCGGGCGTCGCGTCCTCCATCCTCTCCGAGTTCATCGCGCCCCCGACCACCATGGACGAGCGCCTGGCCAAGGTCGTCTCCGCCGCGGACCTCCTGGGCTCCGAGTACGACGAGTACGTGAAGGGCGGCCAGGTCGTCGACCAGGACGCCTACGACCACGAGGTCCTCGGCGTCTTCGTGCCCGGGCTGGAGCAGCGCTGGAGTGCCGTCGAAGGCGACGTCGCCAAGGGGTGGCCCGCGCAGGAGGCCGCGCTGGACCAGGCCGTCGACTCGCTCAAGGAGAAGGTGGCCGCCAAGGCGCCCAACGCCGAGGTGGCCGCCCTCGTCCAGACGATCCACCGCGAGGCGGCCGAGGTCACGCCCTCCGCCGGGGCGCCCTCGGGCTCGTCCTCCTACGAGGCCGACGCCGCCGCGCTCCACGACGCGGTCGCCCGCGGGCTCGCCCTCGCGCAGGCGGGCGACAAGGCGGGCGCCCTCTCCGCGCTCCAGGCGGCGTACCTCGACGTGTACGGGCCCAGGCTGGAGCCTCGCGTCCTCGCGACGAGCCCCGCGATGAACCGCGACATCGAGTCGATTCTCAACCAGCAGCTTCCCGACGCCGTGAAGCGCGGCGCGTCCGCGGACGAGCTTCGCGCGCTCTCGGACGCCCTCGACGCCAAGGTGCAGGACGCGGGCGCCCTGGTGTCGGGCGCCTCGGGCAGCGACCCCGCGGCGTTCCTCAACGCCTTCCTCATCATGCTCCGCGAGGGCTTCGAGGCCATCCTCGTGCTGGGCGCGCTGGCGACGTACCTCCTCCGCACGGGCCACAAGGCGAAGACGCCCCTCCTCTACGCGGGCGCCGGCGTCGGCGTGCTGGCCACGCTCGCGCTCTACGTCGCGGTCCAGCTCCTCGTCGACTCGCTGCCCGTCTCCCGCGACATCCTGGAGGGCGCGACCGCGCTCCTCGCCGTGGTCGTCCTCTTCTACGTCTCCTACTGGCTCATCTCCAAGGTGGAGGTGGGCAAGTGGAACCGCTTCATCCAGGGCAAGATGAAGGGCGCCCTCGCCAGCGGCAACGCGTATGCGCTCGCGGGCGTGGCGTTCCTGGCGGTCTTCCGCGAGGGGTTCGAGACGGTCCTCTTCTACCAGGGGCTCTACGGCAGCGGCGGGCACGGCGTGGCCATCACCGCGGGCGTCCTCGTGGGCGTCGTCGCCCTCGCGCTGGTCTTCCTGGGCTTCTACCGCTTCGGCGTGAAGATCCCCATGCGCCCCTTCTTCATCGTGACCAGCGCGCTGCTCTACTACCTCGCCTTCGCCTTCGCGGGCAAGGGCGTCCACGAATTGCAGGACGCGGGCGTCGTGACCACGACGATCCTCGGGCCCCTCGCCTCGGTCCTCGCGCTGCCCGTCGTGTCGGACGCTGCCTCGTTCCTGGGCGTCTTCCCCACGGCGGAGACGCTCCTCGCGCAGGCGGCGCTCCTGGTCGCCATCGCGGGCGGCCTCGCGTGGACCCTGGTGTGGGAGCCCCGCCGCGCGCGGGCCGCGGACGCCTAGGCCATCTCCACGAACGCGCGAAGCCGCTCCGTTCTCGGACTCGCCAGCGTCTCCGCTGCGGGCCCCTCCTCCACGATGCGCCCCTCCTCCAGCAGCGCGACGCGGTCCGCGAGCCGCCGCGCCTGCGCCACGCTGTGCGTGACCAGGAGGACCGCGCAGCCGCGGGCGCGCTCGGCGCGGAGGAGGTCCTCCACGCGGCGCGTCCACTCAGGGTCGAGCTGGTTGGTGGCCTCGTCCAGGAGGAGCGCGTCGGGGCGCGCGACGAGGGCGCGGGCCAGCCCTGCGCGCTGCGCCTCGCCGCCGCTCAACGTCCACGCGCCCGCGTCGGCCCGCGCCGCGAGGCCCAGCGCGACCAGGCGCTCCGCCGCGACGCGGCGCGCGGTGGCGCGCGACGCGCCGCGCACGCGCAGTGGGTACGCGACGTTGTCCAGCGTGGAGGCGCGCAGGAAGCCGGGCCGCTGCTGGACGAGCCCGATGCGACGCAGCGGCGGCGCGGCGACGTGGCCGCTCTCCGGCGCGAGGAGCGTCGCGAGGATGCGCACGAGCGTCGTCTTGCCCGAGCCGCTGGGCCCCAGGAGCGCCACGCACTCGCCCGCCGCCACCGAGAGGCTCGCGTCGCGAAGCGCCCACTTGGCAATGCCGCGCGCCTGGAGGAGCGGCGTCACGCCTCGTCCTCCCCGCGGCGCGACTGGAGCCACGCGAGGCCCAGCGTCAGCGCGAACGCCAGCAGGAGGAGCAGCGCGCCAAGGGCGAGCGCCTCGGCGAAGTCGCCCTGCCCCACGTCCTGGAGGATCGCGGTGCCCAGCGTGCGCGTCTCGCCCTTGACGTTGCCGCCCACGAGGAGCGCGCCGGCCACCTCGGCGAGGCTGCGCCCCATCCCCACCATGAGCGCGGCGACGATGCCCGCGCGCGCCTCGCCCACGAGCGTCCACGCGGCGCGCGCGGGGCCCGCGCCGCTCGCGCGCACGGCCTCGCGCACGTTGGCGGGCACCTCCGCCAGCGCGGCGACGGTGAGCCCCGCGATGAGCGGCGCCGCGAGGAACGACTCCACGACGACGATGGCCGTGGGCGTGAAGAGGAGGCGCAGCGCGCCCAGCGGCCCTTCCCGCGACATGAGGAGATAGCCCAGCAGGCCTGCGATCACGGGAGGCAGGCTGTAGAGCGTGTAGAGCATCACGCGGAAGACGGAGCGGCGCCTCGCGCGCAGCCCCAGGAGCGCGCCCACGGGCACGCCCACGAGCGCGCCCAGGAGCGTCGCCTCCACCGTCACGCGCACCGTGAGGAGCAGGATGCCAAGGAGGTCGTCCAGGCGTCAGCCCCCCGGCTCGTCGGCGTCGGGGAAGAACACCTGCGCGCCCCCGACGCGATACGCCGCCACGACGGCCTGCCCGCGCGGGCCGGTGATCCAGTCCGCGAAGCGCTGCGCGAGGTCCTGGTGGACGCCCGGGTGCCGGGTCGCGTTCACCGGCGTCACGCCGTAGGGGTTGCGCAGCGCCGCGGGGTCGTTCTGGAAGAGGATGGCGAGGTGGCCAAGCTGCCCGTGCGCGCGCATGTTGGCCCACGTCGCCTCGTCGCTCAGCGCGTAGGCACCGGTCTGGTCCGCGAGGAGGAGCGTCTGCGACTGGCCCGAGCCGGTCTGCTTGTACCACGAGGCCGGGAACGTCGAGGCGTTGAGCCCCGCGGAGGCCCACAGCGACTTCTCCTTGACGTCGGTGCCCGACTTGTCGGCGCGGCTCGCGAAGGGGGAGGCGTTCTCGTGGACGCGCTGCAGGGCGAGGCTCGCGTTGGGCGCGGAGGCGATGCCCGCGGGGTCCTCCGTGGGGCCCACTAGGAGGAAGCGGTTGAACATCACGGGCCTCCGCGCGGTGCCGTCGCCCGCGGCCACGAGCTGGAGCTCGGCGGCGCGGCTGTGCGCGAGCAGCACGTCGACGTCGCCCCGCGCGGCCTTGGCGAGGATCTCCCCCGAGCCCGCGACGACGGCCTTCGCGTGGATGCCCGTGTCGTTCTCGAACGCAGGGAGCAGCACGTCCAGCAGGCCCGAGTCCTGGGTCGTGGTCGTCGTGCCCAGGATCAGCGTGGGCTGCGCGGGCGCGGCGCACCCGGGGACCAGGAGCAGCAGGGCGACGAGGGCGAGGGCGCGCACGGCGGACCAGCGGCCGCGGGGCGGAAACCCTTTCGCTCCGAAGGGTCGTTTGACCCTTCGTGTTCGGCTTCGATGCGAGGACCCGCGCCCTGCTGGCGGCCTTGGCGCGGCAGGGCACGCTGGCGGCCGCGGCGCGCGAGGTGGGCATGGACCCCAGCAACGCGCGGCGCCACCTGCGCGCGGCGGAGGCGCGGCACGGCGCGCCCCTCGTGGCCGCGACGCGCGGAGGGGCCTCCCGCGGCGCGACGCGGCTGAGGCGCGCGGGCCGCGCGCTCCTGGCGCCGGGCCTCCTGGCGCGCGCCGAGGCCTACGACGCGAAGGAGGGCGTCACGCCGCTGCGGCTCGGCCGGAGGGTCCTCCACGCGGCGGGCCCCGCGCCGACGCCCACGGTGCGCGTCGCGTTCCGCCCCGAGGACGTGGGCCTGGAGCGGCCGCAGAAGGGGCGCCCGGCGCGCAGCGTCCGCAACGCGCTGCCCGCGGTGGTGGAGCGCATCGAGCCCTCCGCAGAGGGGACGCTCCGGGTGCGGCTCCTGGCGGGGGACCTCCCTTTGGAGGCGCGCATCACGCGCGGCGCGCTGCGGGAGCTTCGCCTGCGCGAGGGGAGCCGCGTCGTGGCGACGCTGAAGGCGACCGCCATCCGCATGGAGGCCGTGCGCCCGTAGCGAGCGCGAAGCGCGAGCACCCTCGGGGCCTGGGGCGGAGCCCCCGAGAAAAACGCCTGTGCGAGCCTTGCGAGGTCTCCTCCCTCGTGCTCCTGCCGGGGGCGTTGCCCCCAAACCCCTCAGTGAACGTTGACCCGGAACACGTCCGACTTGACCCAGCCCACCTGGAAGAGCTTCATCTCCAGCGTGTACTCGGAGTTGCGCAGCGAGTCGGGGATCTTCACGTACACGTCCACCGTGGGGTGGTCGGCGTCCATCTTGAACTGGTCCGCCGTCGTGCCGTTCTGCTCCAGGCGCAGCGACACGTCGCCGGGCTTCTTGGTGTCGTAGCTGCCCCCGAAGGTGATGCCCTTCTCGTTGAACTTCAATTCCTCCACAGCGAACTGCCGGTCGATGGTGAAGCTAGGCGAGGCGTGCGTGAGGCTCTTGGTGAGGTTGAGCGTGAAGTGCGCCTCCTCCCCGGTGAACCAGCCGATCTTGTCGGGCTTCAATTCGAAGTTGGAGGCGCTCGCGCCGCTGGCGGTGCAGCCCGCCAGCACGGCGAGCGCGACGAGGAGGGTCAGACCCAACGGTGCCGCGCGCATGTGCATCCCGGCGACGCATCTCGGTCCCCGGGCGATGGGGGTTTCGATCTGCCTGCGGACCGGAGGGGTTTATCCCCTCGCCGCGGACGCTCAGCAGAAGGGATCGCAGGGGTACCCCGCGACGGCGCGCGCCCAGTTGATGAGGGCTGACGCGAAGGCGGCGTCCTCGCCGGGGCCGCACGTCGCCCCGCAGGAAGGGGGAGCCGGAGGCGGGGGGAGGGCGGCCGCGAGGGGCGTCGCGAGGCAGAGCGTCACGCACAGGAAGACGAGCGCGAAGGTCTTCATGGTCATCCTTGCCCCGGAAGGGAGCTCACGGGGCCTAAGGGAGCGCAGGAAAAACCCTGCGCCGGCCCCCGCCGGGGAGGGCCCGCGGAGGCGGCAGGGCGCAAAGGGTTCACAACAACCTTCTTAAGCCGCCCTCCCCGGTCATCGACGAGGCTCGCCATGCGTCGCGTCGTCCTCGCGTTTGCCCTGGTCGCGGTCCTGGCCCTGTCGGGCTGCGCGGGCACCGGGCTCCTGACCACCGCGTCCACCGGCGGGGCGGGCAGCAAGGCGGACGCCATGCTGGCCCACGCGCCCGGCTCGGACGTGAAGCCCACGGGCCGCACGCAGGAGTTCGACCTCTACCTCTACCCCATGAACCACACGCTCTACCCGGGCGCGTCGATGAACATGTGGGGCTTCAGCCTGGCGCCCGACGCGACGAAGGCGCAGTTCCCCGGCCCCACGCTGCGCGTGACCGAGGGCGACCGCGTCATCATCCACTTCCACCCCGAGACGGCGGGCTACAACCACACGCTCCACTTCCACGGGCAGGACGTCCCCAACGACCAGGACGGCGTGCCCTACGTCACGCAGAAGGTCGTCGAGTCGGGCGACAGCTACGACTACGACTTCATCGCGAAGCCCGCGGGCACCTACTGGTACCACTGCCACGTCGACACGGAGCACCACATCGACATGGGCATGTACGGCGCGTTCATCGTGGACCCGCAGAACGTCAACGACGACCCGCACTACGACGGCGAGTTCGTCATGCTGCTGGACGACATGGACCGCTACCACAACGAGGGCGGCCGCCCGCCCACCGACACGGGCCAGGTCCCCCAGGGGGGCGACGTCTACAGCTACCAGCAGTTCCTGGAGCGCCAGGCCAACGACGCGGTCACGCGCAACCAGGTCGTCGGCCCCGCCCTCACCGAGCAGAACACCACCTTCCGCCCCAACCGCGACTGGTACCCCGTCACCTACCTGCCCTACACGGCGGACTACCAGACGTTCCTCATCAACGGCCAGGCGTTCCCGTACACCTCGCCCCTCGTCGTGCAGGAGAACAAGACCTACCGCATTCGCATGATCAACGCGGGCAATGAGGTCTTCTCCATGCACCTGCACGGGCACCACCTCCTCGTCACGCACGTGGACGGCGTGCTCCTGGAGAGCCCGTACTGGGTGGACAACGTGGTGATCGCGCCGGGCCAGCGCATGGACGTCTACTTCAAGGCCGACAACCCGGGCGTGTGGGACTTCCACGACAACTTCGGGCAGCACACGCAGAACGACGACATCTTCCCGGGCGGCGCCATGACGATGCTCTGCTATCAGGGCCTCCAGGGCTGCCCGTCGGGCCACGACCACATGCACATGGCGCACGCGCATTCGGGCGACCTCATCGGATGGGACCCGCGTGTGCTCGCGTAGGCTCGCGCTCCTGGCGGCCCTCGCGGCGCTGGCGCCCCTGGCCGCCGCGCACGCCGACCCCTCCGAGACGGTGTACGATCCCCTGACGCTGGACCTCCACGGCTGGCTCACGGCCGAGGGCGGCATCGCGGCGAGCCCGCCCGCGGAGGGGGGCGTCTACTTCCCCAGCTACACGCCCGCGGACCCGCCCTCGCACCTGGACTTCTCCATGAAGGCGCCCTCGCGCTTCGCGCCCGCGACGGGCCTCGACGTGCGCGTGCATCTCGTGGCGGACAAGCCCGTCGTGGCGCAGGACTCGGGGGGCAGCTCGTTCACGCTCACGCTCCTCGCGGACGGCGTGGCGGTGAAGGGCGCCTCGCGCACGCTCTCGCTGGGCCAGGCCGCCCTGGCGCCCGGGGCCTCGGCGGACCTGGCGACGACGCTGCCCGCCGCGGGCGTGACGTTCGACAAGGGCGCCACGCTCACGCTGCGCGTGGCGCCCCTCGCGCCCGCGCTGGCCGACGCGTCGCTCAAGGTCGCGGTGGGCGCCTCCGCCAACTCGCACGCGGACTTCCTCGCGGCGAAGCTCCCCGGCGTCCAGGACCTGGGGCTCGACGAGCCGCCGGGCGTCACGCTCTTCCTCCTCTCCGAGAGCACCTTCCAGCCGCGGGAGCCGGACGCCGCGCTGGTGACGCTCAGCGTGTCGCAGAACCAGACGGTCGCCCTCTCCAAGGTCGCGAGCGCGCCGGTGACCTACGTCGTCCTGCGCGGCGACCACAGCGTGGCCGAGGGGCGCGCGTTCCACGAGTTCCCCGACGCCGACGCCCGCAACGCGGCCGCGCACGTCTGGCGCGTCGGGACCCAGCGCGTGCGCGTGCACCCCGGCGTGGGCGTCGCGGTGCGCGTGAACGTGACCGCGGGCAGCGTCGTGGACGTCGTCTGCGAGAGCGTCTGCCCCGCGGGCGGCTGGAAGACGAGCCTACCCCCCTTGGCCGCCACCGTCACGCAAGGCGGCGTGGCCAGCGATCCCGCCGACGTGCTGATCCCTCCTCCGCGCAACACGGCGGGCATCCCCGTCTCGGGCGACGCGCCGCCGGAGGAGAAGAAGGCGCCCGGCCCCGCGCTCCCCCTCGTGGCGGGCGCGGCGGGGCTTACCCTCATCCTCGCAAGGCGTCGCTGACGAGCTTGCGTTGCGCGGCGCGCAGGTGGTAGAGCGCGGTGGAGGCGGGCATCTTGAGCGCCTTCCCCACCTCGGCGATGCCGTTCCGGCGCGGCTGCGCGAAGTAGCCCAGCTTGTCCGCCTGCGCGAGCACGGCGCGCTCCCGCGGCGTGAGCAGCCGGGGCGGCGGCGCGGGCCCCGCGGCGCCCACCCTGGCGTAGCGCGGGATGGCGGCGCCCTCCTGGCGCTCGGTGGATTCCTCCATCTCCCGCACGGCGGCGAGGAAGGCGGGGACGCGCGTCTCGGGGCGCGTGAGGATGCGCCACGTCGCGCCTTCGGCGGCCAGCTCGAAGCCCGCCAGCGTCTCGGGCCCCAGGGCGCGCTCGATCGCGGCGGCCATCCCCGTCGCGCGCTCCGAGGAGAAGAGGAGCAACCCCTCGCGCGACTCCTCCACGACCTCCACCCCTTCGCGGACGATCTCCTTCTTGACGACGCCCAGCGCGCGCCGCGAGCCCTGCCACTGCTGGAGCGCCGTCTGCCGGCCCCCCGCGACCTGGTGCTGGAGCGTCCGCATGGCGAGGCTGGGGTTGACCTGGACCAGGCGCTCCGCGCGCTGGGTCGGGTTGAGGGCGCGCCGCAGCACGATCTCCCGCATGCCTCAGGGAGCGCCCTGCATATGCTCAACCTTCCGGAAGGCGTCAGCCCTTCTTCTCGCCCTTCTCCTCGGGGACCTTCAGGCCCTTCCGGCGCGCCTCGTCCATGGCCGCGGCGACGGCCTGGTCCTGCTTCATCCCCTTGTCCTCCACGTGGTGCTTGACCTCCTCGTGGATGAACTTCCGCGCTTCGTCGCTGTACCCTTCCTTGCCTTTCTCGGCCATGCCGGGGGAACGCGGGCGCTGGAAGGGTGGTTGTTCTGGCCGGGTCGCCCATGGCCTAGGGGAACGGCCGCGAGGCGAGGGCCACCTCGTGGACCGTCATGACGAAGTAGCCGTCGTTGGTGTGCGCGACGGGGGCGCTCACCTTCCAGTCGCCCGGGGCCGCGGGGTACTGCGCGCTGACGTAGACGCCTCCGCCCGAGGGCTGCGCGTCGGTGGCGGGCCCTCCGGAGGGGTACGCCGTGTTGTTGGGGTCCACCAGCTGATAGCCCCGCGCGTAGGTCTTCGCGCCGCCGGAGAAGGTGGCCTGGAGGAAGGTCTGGCGCTCGTCCACGTGGAACGTCTGCGTGTTGAGCGTCGCCACCGGGAAGACCGTGGTGCTGTTGAACACCTCCTTCGCGGTGGCGGTGACGACCTGCCCCGTCCAGTTCTCCACGTGGCGGCTCACGGTGAGGCCGTACCCCGCGGCGAACTCCAGGTGGCTCCACCACTTCAGCGCGGGGACGTAGTCGTAGGTCGCGTAGGGCTTGCCGTCCGCCTGCGCGACGATGGAGAAGCCGGGCGAGCCGCCCGCGGTGGCGATGGAGGGCGAGTAGGTCGCGGTCATCACGACGGAGAGCCCGTCCCACGTCGCGCTCCACCGCGAGCCGTCCTGCATGGGGAACGCGAAGAACGCCACGGGCTTGTCGTGCTGCGCGCCGGCGAGGTCGCTCGCCCGGATGCGGCCCACGTAGCTCACGTCGAGCATGGCGTCGTAGCCCGCCAGCGTCGGGTCGTCGGTGGAGAGCGCGTAGCCCTCGCCCGACGCGGCCGTGACGACCAGCGTGGCGCGGCCGCCGCCCTGGCTCGTCGTCTCCCACGCGTCGCCGACGCGCCAGACGGGCGCCAGGACGACCGTGGTGTTGTTCATGGCCGCGGGCCCCGTGGGCGTCGAGGGGCGCGGCTCCACGTTGGCGCTGGATATGGTGGACGGGCCGAGGCAGCCGGCGAGCCCGACGAGGAGGATCACCATGGCCGCCGCTCTCAAGCCCTCACCGGGAGGGAGCAGGGGCCGGGGTGAGCATCAAGCCCTCGGAGGCCAGGGCAAACCCTCAAGGGCGCCCCTCGCCGTGGCGGCGCGATGAACTACGAGAACCTGCTCGTGGAGCGCGACGCCGGCGTGGCCGTCCTCACCGTGAACCGGCCCAAGGCGTTGAACGCGATGAACCAGGCGACGCTGCGCGAGCTGAAGGCCGCCATCGAGGAGCTTGACGCGGACCCGGGCGTGCAGGTGGTCGTCGTCACGGGCTCGGGCGAGAAGGCGTTCGTCGCGGGCGCGGACATCTCCGAGATGGCCTCCTTCGGGCCGCAGCAGGCCGAGGAGCACGCGCGGCGCGGGCAGGCCGTCGTCGCGGCCTTCGAGCGCTGCCGCAAGCCCGTCCTCGCGGCCATCAACGGCTACGCGCTTGGAGGCGGGCTGGAGCTTGCGCTGGCGTGCGATATCAGGATCGCCAGCGACAACGCGCAGATGGGCCTCCCCGAGGTGAGCCTCGCGACGATCCCCGGCTTCGGCGGCACGCAGCGGCTCTCGCGCGTCGCGGGCCTGGGCATGGCGCTGGAGCTGGTCATGACGGGCCGGCGCGTCAAGGCCGACGAGGCGCTGCGCATCGGCCTCGTGAACCGCGTCGTCCCCCAGGCCGAGCTTCTCGCGGCCGCCAAGCAGACGGCGCGCGACATCCTCGCCAACGGGCCCTACGCCGTGCGCCTTGCCAAGGAGGTCATCCGCCGCGGCGCCGAGACGGACCTGGAGCACGGCCTGGACATCGAGCAGAAGGCCTTCGGCCTGACCTTCGCGACGCACGACCAGAAGGAGGGCATGCGCGCCTTCCTGGAGAAGCGCAAGCCGTCGTGGAAGGGCGAGTAGGAGCGGGCTCCCGGGCGGCCAGCGGCGGCATTCACGACCTGTGAGCGCACGTTCATGGTCCCGGGATCGTTGCACCTCCGGAGATGAGCGAGGGAGACGGGCCCCCAAGCGACGCGGAGCTGCGTCTGGCCGAGCGCGAGGTGGACCTCGCGGCCAGGCAGACGCTCGACGCCCTGCAGCGCTGGCTTCTCGCCGACAACGCGACGCTGGCCCACGCGCAGGCGTGGCTTGAGGTCGCGCGCAGGCAGGAGGCCGAGGCCCGCGCCCGCCTGGAGCGGCTGCAGCGGGCGGCCGCCGGGAGCCACGCATGATCGCCGGCAGCGCCATCGACCTCGCCGTGGGCGCGCTGGCCCTCCTCGTCGCCGTCTGGTTCCTCGTCGCGTGGCGCAGGATCGGCGAGCCCCCGTTCCTCCTCTTCGCCGTGGGCCTCGCGCTCAAGGGCGTCGGCTACGCGCTGGGCGACCCGGCCGAGTTCGCCATCGCGCACCGCGCCGCGACGCCGCTGGAGTCCGTGCGCCTCGCGTGCCTCTTCGCGGGGAACCTCGTCATGGTCGCCGCGTACCTCGGCGGGCAAGGCCATGCGCGTCGCGCCTGGCTCGTGGGCGGCTGGGGCGTCGCGGCGGCGGCCCTCGTCCTCGCCGCGCTGGACCTCCTCGTCCCGCCCCTGGGCGAGGTCGACCTCGCGACGCTCTCGCCCGCGCTCCACGGCCTCGCGGCCCTCGCCAACGTGGCCTGCGCCGTGCTGGCCTCGCAGGGCTTCCGCGCCTCCCCGCGCCCCACGCGCGCCCTCGTGCCCGCGGCGTTCCTCCTCTGGGGCCTCTCCAACTACACGTGGCTCCTCATCGACCTGGGCGCGCCCTCCTCCTTCGGCGCGTGGGTGCAGGCGTGGCGCTTCCTCGCGGTGCTCTTCATGCTCGCTGCGCTCATCGTGCCCGGCCGGTCGCCGGAGGTGACGCGGCCTGCCGAGGCGTGAGCGCTGGGGCGTCGTCGGCTCCATCCTGGAGGCCATCGAGCGCGAGCACGCCGAGCGCGGCGCCACGGCCCGCGTGACCAACGTCGCCGTCCGCGCCAACGTGCCCTACGACCGCCTGGTGAGCTACCTGGAGAGCATGTCCGCCGCCGGGCTCGTCACGCTGGAGAAGATGCCCCGCCTCACCAAGGAGGGCGACGAGGTGCTCCGCCAGTACCGCCAGTGGATCGAGGTCGTGCGGCGCTACGGTTTCGTGTGAGGGCGCTCGCCCCCCTGACGTCTTGATCGTCTGCCGGAACGGGGCTTCAACCTCAGGGGTCCGCGCCCCCCGAACCCCTCGCCCTGTGATATCGTTTCACCGCCAGCCCGTAGGCCTCGTCGATCCACGGCTTGACGCGCTCCCACGTCGCCTCGCCGGGTGATAGCACGCTGATCCAGGACAGGGGCGCGTAGAAGGGCTGCGGCGTGATGGCGTCGAGGGCCGCGAAGTCGTGCCCCGTCGCCACCGGGCCCCCCTCGCGGTTCCAGCCGGGCTCGGGCCCGAAGAGGGAGCGGTACGTCTCGCGGGAGACGCCGAGGCTCAGCCGGAAGACGCCCGGCCGCGACAGGTTGGACACCTGGTCGTACCCGTCGGTGAGCACGAGGGTCATGAACGGCTGGCGGCGGTCGTGGGGCGTGTCGCGCTGGGGGTCGAAGTAGACGAAGTGGGCGTCCGGGGTCGTGAGGACGTCCAGCCCCTGGAAGCGTTCGACGACGTGCCGGAGGATCGCATCTGCGTCTGGCATGAGGGCCGCAACGACGCGCCATCCATGGCCTTTTCCACGGAAGGCTGCGGATTCCGCCTGCGGCGGCCGCGGGAATTCGTGGCCAGACAGGCGGAATCGGTGAAAGGGGGGACCGCGGGGACTAGGGCTGCTTGCCCCCGCGGTTCGAGCCTTCCTGCCCTTTCCCCCGCTATCTGTTCTCTGCCACGTCCCCGGGTGAACAAGGGGTGAAGGGTCCCTCGTCAAAACCCTTCCAACGTGGGCATGAGCCCCCGCGCGCTGCTTCCGGTGCCGGGAACCTCCCATGAAGACCCGAACCCTGACCGTGGGCCTCCTGGCCCTTGCGACCCTCTCGGGCGCCTTCGCCGCGGCGTCCGACGACCCCAGCGCCGCGCCCGCCGTCTTCGGCATGGCCCTGGAGCCGAGCCAGATCGCCCTCCCCGTGGGCGGCGCGGCGACCGTGGGCCTCTACGCCGACGCGATGCACGACCTCGACCTGACGCTCTCCGCCTCCGGCGGCCAGGGCGGCGTCTCGGTGGCGCTCGCCTCGACGGCCTTCCACGTGCAGGCGGCCCACAGGAACGTCGCCACCTTCGCCGTGAAGGGCCTCGCCGCGGGCAACTACGTCGTCATGATCCGCGGCGACGACGGGGCCGGTGATATCAAGGAGCTGCCCCTCGCCGTGCGCGTCGTCGCCAACGAGACGCGCCCCGCCGCGGCGAGCACCTACAACGCGCCCCGCCCCACGTGGGGCATGAAGTGGGACCCCGCCGAGATGCGCGTGCAGCCCGGCCACGACTACGAGGCGGCGCTGCTCCTGCGCGGCTATCGCGCCATCGACGTCTCCCTCAGCGCCAAGAGCTACCCCGGCGCCGAGGTCGCCCTCGCGCAGGACGCCGCGCAGATCGCGCCCAACGAGACGACGCGCGTCGCGGCCAGGATCCACGTGGACGACAACGCCACGGGCGAGATCGTCGTCTACGCCCAGGCGGGCTCGCCCGCCGACGCCGAGCGCCACGACGCGCGCCTGGTCCTCCACGTCGTGCGCCCCACGGCGGAGGAGCCCAAGCCCGCGCCCACCGCGGCCCCGTCGTTCTGGGATCTGCTGCGGGCGTACCTCGCCCAGCACGGCATCGCCCTCCAGGGCCACAAGGTGGTCATCCTGGTGCTGGACGACCAGGGGAACGCGACCCCCCTGACCCCCGGGAGCAGCGCTTAAGCCAACCTGACGTCGAGGACTCCGGGGGACCCGCCTCTCATGCGCCGCGCGCTCGCCATCCTCCTGCTCGTCGCCGCCTCCGGCCTCACGCCGGGCGACGCGCGAGCCGTGGAAGGCGCGACCCCGGTCCTCGCCCTCACGCCCGCCAACGCCACGCTGCCCCAGGACGGCGGCGCGGGCCCGGTCCTCCTTCTCCACAACCCCCTCGCGCGCCCCGTCACGCTCGCCTTGAGCAACGACACGGCGCCCTTCCTCATCGCCTACGAGACGCCCCAGGTCACCCTTGCGCCCAACGCGTCGGTGAAGGTGCGCTCCAGCTTCCACGTGCCGGGCACCGTCCCGCCGGGCAACTACGTGGTGAACGTCACCGCCGTCGAGGTGGCCGCCAACGGCACCGCGGCGCGGCTGCGCGCCCAGGCGCCCTTCGCGGTGAAGGTCGTGGCCAAGAGCGTCCCCACGCGCGCCGCCGCCGCGGGCGTCACGCTGCGCGTCGAGCCCGCGGAGGTGAACCTCACCTCGGGCGGCGAGGCCGTGGTGCGGCTCCTCGTGGCCAACGGCGGCGCCACGGCGTGGACGCCCGCCTTCCGCGTCCAGACGGAGGACCGCCTCACCGCGGAGCCCGCCTTCCCGCCCGCCCCCGTCGCGGGCGGCCACGCCGAGGAGATCGCCCTCGTCCTGCGCGACGCGGGCGGCGCCGCGCCGGGTGACAGCAACGCCTACGTCATCCCGGCGGACCCCGCCGTCTCGCCCGTCGCGTTCCGCGTCCACCTCGCGCAGGCCCCGGCGGCCGCCGCTGCGGCCGCACCTGCGGCCGCAGCCGGCGCGGGCTCCTCCCTCGCCGCGCCCGCCCTTGTGGCCGGCGGCGTCGCGGCGACGGGCGGCGTCGCGGCGGCCGCGCTGCTGCTGCGCCGGCGCTGGCCCTTCTTCGCCGCCGCGCTCTACACGCGCCTGAAGCCCAACCGCGTGCTGGACCAGCCGACGCGCGAGCGCATCGCGCAGATCGTCGGCGCCGAGCCCGGCATCGCGTTCAGCGACCTCGCGCGCCGGCTCGACCTGGGCTTCGGCGCGCTCACCTACCACGCGCAGGTCCTGGAGCGCTCCGGCGTGGTCTTCTCGGCGCGCGACGGCCAGCAGCGGCGCTTCTTCCCCGTGGCGGGTGGCTTCGTGAAGGGCTCGGGCAGCCTCTCCGAGCGCGCGCTGCAGGCGCTCCTCTCCGGCCCGCGCGGGCTCGCGGAACTCGCGCGCGAGCTGGGCGTGAGCCGACAGGCGCTGCACTACCACCTCAAGCGTCTCGCGGAGGAGGGGCGCGTCGTGGCGCGGGGGAACGGGCGCGCGGTGCGCTTTGAGCGCGCCTAGCCGACGGGCAGCCCCTCCACGACGATGCGCAAGTGGCCCGAGCCGGCGAGGGCGCCCTGGAGGGCAAGCTCGCCGGGGGCGCGCAGCACGCCATCTGGGTTCCGCTCCACGACCGCCGCGCCGTGGTCCAGCGCGCCGTAGGTTGCGACCCAGGTGCGCGCGGGGTCGCCAGGAGACGTGCCCTTGTACGCGATGGACAGCTGGCCCTGCGGCGCCGCGGGGCCGCCGTCGCCCACGCGCTCCAGCGTGACGCGGACGTCGCGATAGTCCTGCGCCAGCTTCGCGGTCCACGAGGCGGTCTGCTCGCCGTCGAAGGCGACCTCCTGCTGGAAGAGGACGACTCCGTGGGCCTGGTTGAGCGAGGAGAACGCGACGGCGTCGCCGTTGCCGCTCACGAGGAACGTCGGCGTCGCCGCGGGGATGGCCATTGCCTCGACGTGGAGGGTGTGCGCGCCGTCGAGAAGCTGCGCGGTGTCCAGCGGGAAGCTCCACCGCGTCGTGCCCTCCGCATAGCCCAGGAGGTGGTCGTCCACCCACACGGACACGTCCACGACGCGGAAGCCGTGCGCGGGCTCCGCGGTGCCTTCCAGGACGATGGGGCCGCTCAGGCGCGCGTCCGCGACGGGGGTCGCGAGGTGCGCCCACGCCCAGCTTCCCGACGCGTCAGGGACGAGGTCCAGCAGGGGCGCGGGGTCCGCCTGCGCATGCAGCGACGCGGAGAGGGTGGCGTCCACGTCGATCCCCGCCGCGAGGGGGGCCGCCAGGAACAGAGCTGAAGCTAGCACGACGAACGATCGCAAATCGGTCACTCCCAAGCCTCCGCGGAGCGGAAAGCGCCCAACCAGGCCACCACCTGGTATTGAGCTTTGCGACGCTCCACCACGAGATTCCCACAGTAGAGAAGACTCAACCTGTTGAAGGAGCCAAGGATGCCTCTTCGTCGGGCGGGAACTTCACGACCGTCTGGAGGAGGTCGTAGGCCTCGTGGCTCTCGGGGAAGATCTTCCGCGCCTCCTCGACCAGCGCGGTGGCCTTGACGTAGCGGGGCGAGATGTGCGTGAGGTAGAGCATGCCCACCCGGGCGGCCTTGGCGATGAACGCCGCCTGCGCGGCGGTGGAGTGGCCGTGCTTGTTGGCGTCGGGGAAGTCGTTGGCGTAGGTGGACTCGTGGATGAGCACGTCCGCGCCCTGCGCGATCTCGACGGTCTGCTCGCAGGGCACGCAGTCGCCCGTGTAGACGACCTTGCGCCCGCGGCGCGTGGGGCCGAGCACCTGCTCGGGCGCGATGGTGCGCCCGTCGGGGAGCGTCACGGCCTCGCCGCGCTGGAGCTGCCCGAACATCTTGCCTTCGGGGACGCCCAGCGCGAGGGCGGCGGGCTTGTTGAAGCGCCCGGGCCGGCTGTCCTCCACCACCGCGTAGGCCAGCGCATACGCCGTGTGGCGCACCTCTTTTGCGATCACCTTGTAGCCGGGGAACTCCAGCACGGCGCCGCTGGTGATCTCCGCCACCTGGACCTTGAAGCCGCCCCCCTCGCCGCCGCGCCGGCCGCGCCCCTCCTTGGGCTCGCTTCGGGGGATGACGCCGAAGTCCATGCACATCTGCTTCGTGCCCGGGGGGCCCGCGATGAGGAGGGGCTCCTTGCGGTCGTTGAGGCGCATCGTCTGCACGAGGCCCGGCAGGCCGTAGTAGTGGTCGCCGTGCAGGTGCGTGATGAGGATCTTCTGCACCTGCATGTACGACAGGCCGCTGCGCTGGAACTGGCGCTGCGTGCCCTCGCCGCAGTCGAAGAGGAGCACCTCGCTTCCCCGCTTGAGCGCGACCGCGGGGACGTTCCTCTCGACGCTGGGCCACGAGGCGCCGGTCCCGAGGAACACGAGCTCCATGTTCTCGTGCATCGGCCTGCCCAGCCCCACCCCCCATGAATACCTTTCTGGCTTCGCCGCGCCCCCGTCGCGTGCTGCGATTCCCGGAGGAACCTTCCGCTCCGTGCCGGTACGCCAAGGGTACAGTACCAGCACGCATCCCGGCCTGGGAGCCCCAAGCTGGGCAGGTGGGCGGACGTGAGCCCAGAGGCGGTACTTCTCCTCAGACTACCCGAGGAGACCCGAATGAACGCCCAGACCATGACCCGGACTGACCGGGCAACATACCTCAAGACCCGCAAGACCGCCAGTGTCCAACTCTACTTCCCGACCCTGGCAGAGAAGACGCGCTACATGGCGATGGCGGAGGACCAGAAGTTCTCCAACTTCAACCAATTCCTCCTCCAGATGCTCGCCCAGGCGACCAGCGGGAACGTCTACCCCGCAGGCTACGTCCCCGGTCTGGAGAAGGAAGTGGAGAAGCTGCGCGGCTGGGTCCACCAGAAGGACCAGCAGCTTCACGAACTCCACCAGGAGCGCGCCACCCTGCTTCGGCAGATTGCCGATCTGCGCCTCGTGGCCCAGACGGTCGCCCGCTCGGGGGTGCGCGCGTGATCGATCCCCGCGCCCGCCAGCGCCTCCAAATCGTCCCCGTGGAGATTGCCTCCACGCCGACGCGCACCAACGCGGAACTTGTCAAGGAGTGGGAGCGCAGCTACGAGGGCAAGATCGCCAACACTACGGTGCGCCAGTACCTCGGCGTGATCAAGGACATCGTCGCCTACATGAAGGACGACAAGGACCGCGAGATTCCCGTGGCCCGCTGGACGAAGGCTCAGGTGTGGGGCTACCTCCGCTTCGTCGAGGCCAATTACTGCGCCCAGTTCAAGGGCATCGTCTTTGACTTGGAGGGCGCGCGGTGTCTCTCCAACGTCTGGGTCGGGCGATTGCCGCACGCGGAGGCCACGGCGACGCATTGCGCCGATTGCCCGCTCTTCAAGCGCATGCCTCTAAAGCCCCGCCTCAACGCGCTCTGCAAGTTTTACCGCTTCCTGGCGCGCATTGGCGCCGTCCCTGTCAACTTCATGGGCGACATCCGCTCCGAGGTCGCGGAGGACAAGGACGTGGAGGAGACCGGCGAGCGCCGCCGCAACCCGCCCCCGGAGGAGGTCCGACTCCTCGTCAATCGCACCCTCCACGTCCGCAACCGTGCCCTCTACGCGGTGGGTGCCAAGTGGTGGGCTCGTATCAACGAGATTCTGCGCCTTGACCGCTACGCCAGCTTCGGCCTCGTGCATCCGAAAGGCCTCCTCACGCCGCCTGGATTCGCTCGTGGCTTCGCCATGCACCCCGAGGCCAAAAGCTTCGAGGAGGGCGGCGATGTGGTCTACATCCCTGAGCGCATCACGCCCGCCGGGAAGCGTCTGCCCGACAAGCGATGCGGAAACCGCTGGTGCGTCGTCGACGCCGAGCTCCGCCCGATCCTGGAGCAGTACCTCGCCTGGTGGGAGCTTCACGTCGAGCGCGACGCCAACGGCACGCCCACGCACTCCTGCCTCTGGATCGGCGACCGCGGCCGCCCGCTCCGCCTGAAGCCCCTCTACGAGGAGATCATGTACCCCGACCTGGAGCGCCTGGGCCTTATGGCGCCAGGGGATCGGCACGACCCGCTGCGCAGGTGGACGTACCATTGCTTCCGGCACTTCGGCCAGCGCCTCAACCAGAACCACAAGGTTCCCGACTTGTGGAACCATCACTTCCGTGGTGACGTGCTCGGCGATGCGCGCGACCACTACAGCGACCCTCCACCACTGGAAGTGCGCGAAGCGTACCTCAGCATGATCCCGCTGCTGGGCTTCACGGCCCTGCCCCAGGCGCCCCAGCTTGAGGCACAGGGCGACGATCCTGACCGCACCCTCATTCGTCTCTTCCGGCATTCCGTGGCGACGGGCCGCGAGACGTGGCAGCAAGTCTCCCCCGCCCTCGTGGCGGGCGAGGAGACCCTCTTCGTCCCCCGGAAGTACGCGGCGACTGTCCTCCGCCTGCTCCAAGCGATGGAGCCCACCAAGGGGTGGCACGAGGCGAGCGAGGCCGGCGTCAAGCAGCGTCTCAGCCGGACCTACCTGTTGGGCGTCGTGGACCGGGCGCTGGGCGAAGCCACCGCCTGACACCGCATCGTCCTCCGTTGGGCAGGGCCCATGTGCCCGGGCAAATGATAGAGGCGATGCTTATCATACCCCAAGCGAACAGCACCAGACACGGGTGAACGCCTCCCCCGCCCGTCGCCAAGACCCAAGCCTTGGCGACGCGGCGGCGTTCACGACGCGGAAGTGGCCAGGATGACGAAACTTGCCCACCAAATCCTGCTCTACGATGCGGAGTGGGTTCCCATCCAGCAAGCGTGCATCGACTTCGACCGCCTTGGCATCCGGCGTGGGCAGGGTCGCAGGACGCACCCCCACGACGTGATCCACGCGCTTCTCGCCGAGCGCGACTGCATCCTCTTGGGGCCAGATGAGCAACCCATGAATGACGCCCAACGCCATCAAGTCAACTTGATCTTCAAAGCCTTGCACGCGAAGATCGTGGCGGGGGCGCTCACCTCGCCAGCCGAGTACGCACTGGGCCCGAACCCCCGGCGCTTGGCCCCCGACCCCCTCTGGCGAGAGGCCGCCCGGCGCGACGGCCGCCCTGCCGGAGACCCCGCCCTCGATGGAGGTGCCGGGGGGTGACGCCGGAGGCCGACCTGGGCGCCTTCGACCGTGCCGTGGACCGCCTCGTGGAGACGGACCACGCGTTCACGAAGGCCGAGGCCGCCACCCTCAAGCAGCTGGCGCGCCGCCCCCGCGCCTGACGACCTGCGCGGCGCGGTGCGCCGTGTGGATCGCGTAGCTCCAGCCGCGCTCCCGCGCCTTCGACCCCGCCAACGTGCGGAGGTAGCGCGCGGCGTCCACGGGCGCCCAGCCGCCCTCCCACAAGCAGCGCGCGAGGGCGAAGTCCGCGCCGCTCCGGTCGAAGCCCGGCGGCACGACGCCGCTCTTGAGGATCGCCAGCTTCTCGCGCAGCTTGGGCGCCTGCGCCATGATCCTCTCCTCGGCCATGAGGACCAGCTCCAGTTCCAGCGGCTCCGCGGGCTCCGGCTCCGTCGCCCTCGTCGCCGGCTTCGCCGCCGCCTCCGTCGTCGCGGGCGCGGGCGCCGAGCCCCCCGCCCGCCCCCGCTTGTTGCTCGTCGTGTTGATCGTGTTGAACAACACGTCCACGTCGATGAGCATGGAGAGCGGCGCGATGCAGCGCGGCGTGTCCAGGTGGTGGTACTGGAAGCCGGTCTTGTGGATCGAGGGCGGCGCGACGACGAGGCTGCCCTCGCCCAGGATCGTGAAGCCCTCCTCCGGTGTCTGCGTCACGACGCCCGCGTACCGCGCATAGACGTGGAACCCGCGCCGCGTCACCGTCACGAGGGTGTGCCGGGCCAGCTCGCGCGGGCTCAACAGCAGCCATTTCCAGAGCAGGTCCTCGCGGTCGAAGTCGAGAACCACCAGGTCCCCGCTCACGCGCCCCGTGCGGATGCCCACGCCCGCGTCGGAGGGCACGTTGATCCACTCCAGGGCGCTGGGCATCTGCCAGCCTCTCCGGAGGGGCCGCTTCTCCTGCGCCCGCAAGGGCACAGCGGAGAGGCCCAGCTCCTCGTAGCGCCGGAGGAAGGCGTCTCGCGTCAACATGCCGGGTCCTCCTTAGATGTCCAAGGTCGCCTGGCGCGGGCCCTTCGGAGGCGGCACCGCGGGAGGCGCGCGGGCCGTCTCCTGCCGGGCCGGGAGGACGGGGCGCGCGGCGGGCGCCTTCACTGGCGCGTACCGTGTCGGGTCGGAGGGCGCCGGCAGCGCCTCGTGCGTAGCCACGACGCGCCGCGCCTCCTCCAATTCGGCGGGCGTGCCCGCCCCGTAGTGGACGAGGTAGTGCGCCTCGGCGAGGCTCCGCGTCCACTCCTCCTTCCAGCGGTCGCCACGCACCCACTCCTCGTAGACGTTCGATCCCAGGGGCGGGCACCCGCGCACGACCCGCAGAGCATCGCCCAAGCGACGACGCGAGGGGTGCGTGTGGTCGTGCGCGGGCTCGAACGTCTCGGGCCAGAGCGTCTTGATGCAATACTGGCCCACCACGGCGCGGCACGCGGGGCACTCGAAGGCCAAGCTGGGTCGCGTCGCCGCGTACCGCAAGGACTCGAAGCAGATCACGCGCTGCTTGCACGTCGTCCCGCCTCGGCAGGGCTCGCCCACCATGGCGTCGCAGCCCTTGGGCAGCGTGTATTCCTCGGGCATCCGGCACGGAATCCCCAAGGTGTCCATGGGGAGCACCAAGAAGGGCAAGAGCCGCGCGTCGCGGAGGACGTCGCGCGCCGCCGCAACCAGCGCCGCGACCTGCGCGTACTCCTCTGGCCTCACGCCGATCCCCCCAGCGCCTCCTCGTCGTCCACGAGGTCCACGGGGTAGAGCGTCGTGGCGCCCGACTCGTCCAGGCGCAGCACGCGCGCTGGGTTGAACGCTCGGTACTCCTCGGGCTCCTGGAGCCAGCGCGTCCGCGTCATGCGGACTCGGCCCGTGGCCCACCGCTCGCGCCGGCTGCTCTCTCCGCACACCATCGACCACGCCGCGGACGCCGCGGGCGGTGTCGGCACCGCGGACGTTGCCGCGTCCTGCTGTGCCTCGGCCACGCACGCGCGGAAGCGGCAGTAGCCGCGCTTGCGCGTCTCCTCCGCGCGCAGCACGCAGTTGCAGTACCGGCAGCGCGGGGCGCTCACGGCGATACCCCCTGTAGGGTGCGCCCGCAGGCGTAGCACCAGTCCCGCTCCTGCTGCACGAACCGCCCCAAGCCGCCCACGAGCGGGCCCAGGTCGTGCATGATGCGGCGCCGCAGCTCCAGCTCGGCCTCGCCCTTCGAGGCCGCGCGGGAGATCCATCGCTCCTTGTCTGTGCGCACCTCCCACGCCCACCGACAGTCCAGAGCCTCCTCGTCCAACGGACTCACGCGCCAGAGGCGGTAGGTGAACCCCGGGAAGTTCATCTCCCACTCCGGCATGGACCGGTATCCTGCCCGTGCCATGACGTGGTCGAAAAAACCCGGCCGGATCGTGGTCTCCCTCATCGGCGCACACCTCCCGTCTCGTCCTGGGGCGCGAGGAGCACGCCCATCTGCTCGTGCAAATCGCGCACCACGGCCCACTCGTGGCGAAAGCAGGCCACGGCCATGCGGCACGCCAGGCCGTGGACCTTCCTCGTGCGCTCCATCGCGTCGCCGCGAGGATCGTCCCGAGGGCTGCGCTTCACGCGCTCGCCTCCGCGGACTCGGGCTGCGACTCGGGCGCCGTCGTCCGCTCGCCCAGGACGTAGCGGACCGCCTTCTCGGCGACCTGCGCGGCCACGACCACGAGGCGCTGGTCGTCCTGCAACGCCTCCAGCCACCCCTTGAGGTACGCCGCGCTGTTCGCGTACTCCGGCTCCAAGCCTGCGTGGGCCAGGAGCATGGCGCCGCCCATCTCGGCCACCAACTCCTCCTGCGAGTAGTTCGGGTCCCCGAAGCGACCCGCCTGCGTCAACGTCGCCCGGTTCAACCGGTGCTTGGCCCCCGTCGAGTGGATCGCCTCGTGGAAAAGCGTCTCGTAGTACGCCCGCGTGCCCTCAAAGCTGGCCCGGGGCGGCAACTGGATCGCGTCGAGCCCCTGCGTGTAGAACGCCCGCGCCCCGCCGTGGAACAAGGCCGGCTTCCCGGCGTACTCCTCCCACACGCGCTGCGCGCGCTCGTCCGTCGCCGCCCCCGCCACGGCGGGCAACGCGGGGAGCACCAGCCCCTCGACTTGCTCCACGTTCCAGACGTAATACTGCTTGAACACGAGGCTGCGGTGCTCCTCGTCCTCGCCCTTGTCGTTCTTCCGCTTGACGATCCGCGGCTCCCAGAAGACCACCATCGTGCCCTTCTCGCCCTTGCGGACGCGCCCGCCCAACTGGTTGGCCTGCTTGATGGTCAACCAGAGCGGGTAGCTGTACCCGCCGCGCATGGCGCTCAGCGCGGCGAGGTAGACGTTGATGCCGCGGTACTCGCGCCCGCTGATGAGGTTGCGGTGCGCCCCCAAGGAGGTCCAGGGCCTCCGCCAAGGGACGATGCCCGCCTCCAGGGCCTCGATCATCTTCGCCGTCACCTCGGCGTAGAGATCGCGTCTCACGCGCCCACCGCCTGGCGGATGGCCTCGGCGGCGTGCCGAAGGAGGGCCGCCGTGTGCGCGTCCTCCTCGTCCTCCACGCTCCGGTCGATGACGACGAGCACGGCCAGCCACGCATCGTCCGCCAGGTCCACGCGCCTCAGAGGTTCACCCCCAGGTGCGCGTGGAGCTTCATCGCCAAGGAGGGCGGGTCCCGCGGCCCCAAGATAATGGGGCCGGGCTTGCCCTCCGCGGGCCGGATCGTGCGCTCGCACGAGACGCACGCGAAGGCGGGCACGCCCTCGCGCGTGTAGCCCGCGAGTCGCAGGTCCGCGTTGCAGCAGCTCGTCGCGTGCTCCAGGAAGAAGAGGCCGTGGCAGGCGCCCGAGCAGAACGCCTCGAACACGTCCACGGGCGACTTGCACCACAGACAGGTGTTCAGGCGCCCCACCTCCGCGAGACCTGGGAGACCATGCGACGCGCCGCCAAGGCGTCCCACCGCTGGACGAACTGCCCGCTGCCCGGACACCGCTCGCGCACGATGCGGTGCTCCGGGAAGCGGCCATTCGCGAGAACCTGGCGGCGCTGCGCGCACACGCGACACGCGCGCCGCTCCGGCGCCTGCGCGACGTGCTGCGCCTGCATCAGCGACCACCCCGGGGCAGCTTGCCCTTCGCCGCGAGCCGCGCCCGCACGTCGTCCAAGTCCTGCTGCCAGCGCGGGCGCGTGTCCTGCTCGATCCACCGCTCCTGCATCGCGTCGTAGAAGAACAATCGGAAGCGGCGCTCCTTCTCGTCCCACTTGCGAAACGAGCGCCTGCCGATCCCGTAGGAGCCGCTGCTTCTTACGCCCACGTCCGCCAAGGGATCGCACCCGTCGCGCAGGGCGTCGTGCTTCGCCTTGAGCGCGTCCAGGCGCTCCACCGTGTTCATGACCTCCAGGTGGAACACGCCCCGGTCCCGCCGCGACTCGATCTTGCTTACGCTCTTGGAAACCATGTTGTCTTACAACCTGGCCGACTCGTTTCGGCCATGCGCCCGTCCCGCAGCGGAGCGATGATACCTCGCCACGACCCGCTGATTCCGCGTTCCATCCACGAGGCCGGAGCGAAGCGAAGGCCCGCCGCGGACATCGCGTCCACCTGACGGCGAGGTTTCATCTGCGACGCGAGGAACGACGTATGGCCGAAACGTTCCCCAAGCTGGATGCCATCTTTTCCGCGCGGCCCTATGGCCGCGCCGGAGGAATGGGGCGGAGCCCGAGGAGGGTCTCCCTCCTCGGCAGGCGCGAGGTCTCCTTGCGCCGGGTCGCCGAGCCGAAGGCGAGGCACGGGTTCCAAGGGCTCTGCCCTTGGCGGGGTGCGGGGCAGCGCCCCGCGTGTTGCGAACCCATCACAATCCACGCGCACGCCCCGTGCGTAGCCTGCCCAGCAAGGCACGATGAGCGCCACGCGCAGCCTTCTTCGTCACTCGGCGAGCATGAGAGCAAAGAGTCCCAAAGCATGCGCCGGGAGGAGCACGGGGCGGTCGCGAGGATTGGAGAAGGATCGAGGGGAGCCCCCTGGGGGGTGAGACGGGCAGGGTGGGCTCGGGGGTTCCAATCAGAGGGAGCCCCTATGGGGCGGATGGGAGGGTGGGTAGGGTCAACAACGCTCCGCAACCCATTCCGGACGATGGCAAAACCGCCAGGGTGTACCAAGGACAAGAGCTCGCAGGATTCAGGAACGCCCGTCCGATCCGGTGTGATGCTCGAACAAGACAGAGGGGCTGAGGTGCTGTTGCATCTGTGGGGGATCCCGTCTGGGGGGTATTGCCCGAAATTCTCGCCGAGCGAAACTGCCTGATACCCCTATCCGGGACAGTACCGCGGTCAAGGCCAGTAGGCCTCGCGTGCCGCCTGCCACTCGGCCTGCACCTGAGCCGTGGACGCCTTCTCAGAGGAGGGCGCGAGGTTGCCCGAGAGCACCCGCGTCGCGATTTCTTGGGCCAAGCCCTCGTAGACGGCCCCCCAGCCCTCCTGCGTGGGGGAGACGATGGGCACGGCGGGCGCGAGAGCCCGGTCCAAGGGGGTCTCGTTGCCGGGTGTGGCCGTGGGATCGTAGTCGGTCGCCTGGATCATGACTGCGCTGGCGTTCATCGCGTCGCGATAGGCCTTCGCTGAATGGCGTGGGTCCGGGTCGGTGGCGTGCAGGCGCAGGTCCCGCGTGCCGTTCTTCGCCGCTTCTGCCCGCACGATGCCCAAGGCGCGGCTGAACGTGCCGGCCACGGTGGGTGTCGAGAAGCTCGTGCCGCCGGTCCAGACTGTCCCGTTGGTTGCGTTGGGGGCGGCCACCAAGGCCGTGAAGTTGGCGATCACGTCGACCCCCTTTGACGCCGTTGCACTCTCGCCGCGATTCGCCATCTCGTAGCCTCCTACCGCAATGACCCAGGGAGGGCCTGCGGTGTAGCCCGTTAGCGTTGGATTCGGGAGATTGCCGGCGGCGATGACGACAAGCTTCCCCTGGGACGAAGCGGCCCGAGAGGCGTCCAAGAAGGTTTGCATCTCTGGATGGGCAGCAGGAGAATCCGGTGGCGCGCCGGGCACGCCCATGCTGATGCTAATCAGGTCGGTCCACGGCTGTGCTGCGATCCATTTGAGAGCTTCAGCCACGCTTGGATCAAACGGGCAGCGCCCATCGTCGCAGATTTGCGCCTCGACTTGAGCCATGACGATGAGCGAATCGGGATCGGCGCGCGCAACGAGGGAACTGGTTTCCGTGCCGTGGCCCACATCATCCAGGATGACGTGCTTCTCGGGTGAAAGGCTGTTCGATCGGTTCAGGAATGAAATCGCCAGGATGCGAGTCCCCGCGAAATGATAGAGTTGACCGGGCTTGAGGCTCTGAAGGACTGGGGCGTCAGCTTTCATCCGGTCGGCCAGCGTGCCGTTCGTCGAGAGCTGCAAGGTGGTGTAGCTGGCGTTCACTGTGGCCGCCATGCGCTGCTCGAATGCCGGACTCGCAGCAAAGGCCTCCTGGTAAGGGTTGATGCCCGAGTCGGTGAACGCGACGACTTGCAGGCGTGGAATGGTCGCGTCGCTGCGCACAGGGTCCGCACCGAGAGGACCGGACGGAGTCGCGTTAAGGCACCCCGCCAGCAGGAGCAGGGCGAGGAGGGCGGGCAGCGCCCGGAGCATGACAACCCCTCAGCCCCGGCGGCACGTTATAAGCCCTTGTGTCGGGGGCTCACCCATCGGGAAAAACTTCGAGGGCATCGCTAAATAGGCCCAGACCGACTCCGGCTTCGGAGAGGCACCATGAAATTCCTCCTCGTGTTACTGACCCTCCTCGTGTTCACGCTCGCCAGCGCTGGAAGTGTATCCGCAGGTCCGGGAACGGGCAAAACGGGCGTCCAGCTTTGCCTGGAGACGGAGGAAGCGGACCAGTGTGTGGACCTTTTCATCGAGAACTGCCCCCTTCCGCCCCCCACTCTCTTTGACAAGTATCAGGAATGGGCCGTCTGCACCGTGAACGGCGTCATCGTCGGGCTCCCTTGAGGCTATTCCGATGCCGACCCGCGTGGCGTTTCTCGTGGTCCTGACCCTCTTGGTCGGTTCCAGCGATAGTGCCCTCGCGGGTTCTCATGCCAATCTCGGTGTGGCGCGTGTTGAGGTCGACGATCAGCGCACGAATGGCTGCTCGGCGGGTGCCATCGCACTCTGCCCCATCAGCGCCACAAACGTCTCCGACCCAGACAACGCCGAGGTCGACGCTGGCCAAGATATCAGCTATATCGGCGCAGGGGTTTCAGTCGATCCTATCGTACCCCTTGATGTGGACTACGTGATCCACGGCAGCGACGGCTACGTCTCCAACCCTATCTTTCCGTTTGTAGGAAGCATGTGGATGAACTCGTCTGTGGCGCCAGGCGTCCCGGGCGTCTTCGAGGTGCGCTTTGCGGACCCCGCCATTGAGTTCTACTACAATTCGGTGAACACGAGCAATCCTGACGACCCAATTTATTGGCACGAGTTCGGCTTCACCTTTCCTGACGGGCAGAACGCGATCGGCTACCACCGGATCGGGCCCTTCAACCAGTTCCAAGTCACCGACACGGACGCGCAATTCCGCGCGAACCTTGAGGACCTTTGCGGCATCAAGTACCTGCCAACCCGCGAGTGCCTACAGACCTCCGACGCACTTTCAGATTGGCAGAAGAACAGCACACCCAACGCCCGTTATGGGCTCAACTTCACCGACGTGGAGGCCTCGTCCAACGCCTCCGTCATCGGGGAATCCCCGCACTTTGCATCCTCCAACGTGAGCCTCTTTGGTTTGGGGGATCGCTACGAGCCTACGCCCACTTCCGTCTTGAGGGACGACGGGTCGCCAACGGCGCCCTTGCTGTTCAATGGAAGCGCCCACGAGGGTGGACAGGCGGCCCATCCTGCGTGGTCTCGTCAAGAGGGCTTCACATCTCAAACCGCTGTGCTGGCTGCCCAAGTGCCCAACGCCCGATCCACCGTGCTTGTGACGGTCGCGGCCGCCGGAGGACTCCTGCTTCTCCTCGCAGGATTCCTGCTCTACTCGCGCATCCGCGACAAGAACGAGGCCATCGCCTCCGCAGTCCGAAGCAAGATGCACGAGCTGATCGTGAAGAAGCCCGGCATCTCGCCCACGGCGTTGGCCGAGGAGTTGGGTTTGGGTTGGAACAGCGTGGCCCATCACCTGCGCGTCATGGCGCGCACCGGCATGGTCACGACGCGCAAGGATCGTGGCAAGGTCTTCCTCTTTCCAGGCCGTGCCGAGGTCGACGCGATCTCGGCGCTCATCGCCCGCGGGGACGCGGCGGGCATCATCTTGGGCGTTCTGAGGATGCACCCCTCAGGCATGACGAAGGAGGAGCTCGTCGCCGCCACAGGCGATTTGCAGAAGCGGACGAGGAATATTTCCCTGCGCCAGCTCATCCTCAACGGCCTTGTTGTCCTGGACGAGAGCGTTGGGAATCGCTATTTCCTCCGGCCGGGGCCGTAGCTGCGCGTACTTTGGATCTGCCTCTTGCACATGATACGGGCGTCTTTCTTTTCTTGGCCCCCGCAAGATATCCTGTTCACCGCCGATTGGCGGATTATAGCATGGCAGCGAAGCCGTTAGTTCCGGGAAAGACTTCGAGGGAATGAATATCGCCACCTCGCGCGTTAGCCGTGCGCGTCTGGGTCGGGCGGATGTAACCGCGCGATCCTGACCACCGAGATGATTCCATGAAACTGAAGACATACATCGTCGCCTCTTCGCTCATCTTCGTCCCGTTTCTCGCGGACGTTGTGAGCGCGAGCGATCCGCAGCAGGCTGAGTGCAACAACTACGGCAATCAGGTCAACTTCGCGGTGGTTGGCGACGCCAACATGAACAACTGCGTCCAGCAGCAATGCGTGGGGGCAGCGGGTGCCGGCACCGCTGGAGCATCTGTCGGCGCGAACGCCGGCAAGGGTGGTAACGTCAGTGGCTCCGCTTCTGCTGGAAGCGGCTGCCACCAGACCATCGGCTGCGGCGGCCAGAAAACGGACTTTCATGCTCCCGACCCTGCGATCTTCTTCAGCAGCGGGGGTTGCTAGAGGGGGAGCCTGCAATGCGTTTCCTTCTCCTCGCCCTCGCTGTGGTAATGGCGGTCGAGGCGTTCCCAGAAGCCGCCGCCGCGAGTCCTGGCGCCTTGGCCGTCGCCGAGCAGGCTGGCACGCCCTGCGGCGTGGCTGTGAACCCCGTCTGCTGGGTTTCCTTGCAAGTTTGCATGGCGACCAAGGGGGACCCGCGCAACGAAACCAACCCCAATGGATGGGTGGTTTGTTGCGTCGGAACCATCGGCAACTGTGTCTGTGTGAACCCGGACGGGGCCGTCTATAGTTGCACCGATTGCAAGTGCCCCCAATCGGAGTCGTCGCTCGCCCCCGAAACCGACCCCTCTGGGGGAGGTGGCGCCGTGATAGAGCTTGAGGGGGCGGGATGTACGAACTACGGGATTGTCGTGCAGGTTGGTCTTCTCGGGCACAACACCTACTACTGCGGTGACCCGAAGAACCCGTGCGAGAACGAAGGCGTCATCGTCTTCGTGGGGCAGACCAACTCCTGCCTGGGTCACGGCTCCGCAGCCGTCTGCTACGGCTCGACGTGCGTGTGGGCCCCCGACAGGCCGCTTGGACCCATGTAGGCTCTCTGACAACAAGAGTAATTTATGGCCGGCGGCACTCCACCGGCCAACTCCCCTTTCTACGCCAGGAGGAATCACTGCGCTCCCTAAGCTCGCCGCCGTCGTTATCATTGCAGCCGTCTTCATTGCAGGATGCGCCAACTCTCCGAATCATCCTCCGGCCTCGACCAATGCGACTGCCAACATGCCGACGCAAGAGCAGGCCTCCAATGCAACCATTCCTTTCAACACCACAGGGACAAACGTCGAGACCATCCCTAATGGCCCCAACGCGAACAACAATCTTGGCGGGATTGATGGCGGACCATTCGACGTTGCGGGTAACGCGTCCCACATCCTCGTGGAGCTTCGCGGCTCATGCACCCCCGCCGGAAGCCCCTGTGACCTGAAAGTGTACCTTTACGATCCTTCGGGTCACAGCGTTGCCTCCACCATTGCGACGAACGGAGCTGGAAAGCTCATCTTCGACGGGGCTTCGCCTGGCACCTGGGGCGTTAAAGCAGTTCCGAAGAGTGCCTTCGTGAACGCTCGGGGGGAAATGCGAGTCACTACCTTCAACGGCAGCGTCCCGGACGGGTATTCGGCCTTCCAGTGATGGTGGGAAAGACTTCGAGGGAATGGATATCACCTGCAAGATGTTACGCGCTCAGCGTAACGCACCATGTCCTCGAAGTCCCGCACGCGCTCTGCCCTTGCCTTGGTCGTCGTCGCCTCCGCTTTCCTTGTGACGGGCTGCATAGGCGGCTCTGCGCCGGTGAAGTCCGCCGCGGTTTCCCCCTCCGTCTCCCCGATTTCCGCGGCGACGCCCGGCGTGGAGAACGCGACGGTGGCCGTCTCGATGAACGCGACGCCCTTGGCGCCCTTCGTCTTTCAGTTCGACGACACGACCAATGCCAGCGCTTTGGCTTGCGTCTTCGCGCCCGAGGGCCTTGAGGTGTGCCAGTTCGTCCCGCCTGGGGGCAACCCCGGCGGGATCCACTACATCCCTGCGGGCCCCTACGCGGCGTTGCACCTCAACCTCACCTGGAGGCCCGCGAGTCCCACCGCGGCGGCCTTGAGGATCACGCTCTACGAGGAGAACGAGGCCTTCGATCAGCTCTGCGGTAGGACCGCCATGACCTCGCCCTTCCTCTACGATTGCGACCTGGAGAAGCACAACGCGACCACGCCCATGCTCCTCTACATCCACCCCGCGCCTCTCGAACCTGACGCCGCCAACGCCTACGTCTACGCCTGGGCTGCGCCAGTCCCGCAGCCCTTCCACGTCGAGGGACGGTTCGTTCCGCAGGCGAACGCGACGCTCCCCGCGGGGACTTCCCCATGACCCGCCCCTTGGAGGGGTTGAGCCGGTTTTTCGTGGTCGCCGGGGCGCACGGGGGCCTCTGTCCCGCGCGTCCGCCCGGGTCCGCCAGCCCGGACGCTCGACTCCTCCAGGGGGGAGCCTTCCTTCGCCTCGGGGCGCGGTGGCCCCGGTTCACTCCGGCGGCATCTGTCGTCGCGCAAGCGTGCCAGCCTCCAGCCGGCCCCGAGGCGCTTCCCCTGGGGGTCGCGTCGTGAGCCGCGCGTTGGAGCGCGAACGCCTCGTGGGGCTCACGCAGGCCCAGGCGGCGTGGCTGTTCGACTTGGCGAAGGCGGACCTGAAGCGGAGGCAGAACGGCTCGGAGCACTACCACGACTTCGACGCGCACATGGTCAGCCTCTTGGTGGAGAAGCTGCGCGCCGCCAGCAGCGAGGCGCCCTTCTCCCCGCTCGTGGGCGCGGAGATCTCCATCCCCGTGCGCCTCCAGCGCCCCGAGGGCGTCGTCCTCGCCCACGTCCTCCTCCCCGGCACCGCGCTCGTGGCCGACGAGCTCGACCGGATCGCGCTCGACCTCCAACGTTGGGCCGACCACCTCCGACCCGGCCACCCCGGGTGAGTCCCGAATGGCCGTGCTAGGGGATCGTGAAGGGCGTCGTGCCCACCTGGCTTTGCAAATCCGGCGACATGCCGCTTCCAACACATTGTCGCGGTCGCTGGGCATCCTCAAGGGCAGAAAATACGTTGTCCGGTGATGCTAAAATCTGATCCTGCGTGCCCAGGCTGACGCGGTCTGATTTGCCTTCTGTCAGTTGGCCAGCGCATGCGAGGGCTTCTTGGTGATCGGCCGAGCAAAATCCTCGGGCATTCCCCCGCGGAGAGAGCCATGCAACCGAACTCCTGCATTCTAGATAGTTGGTCTGCCAGAAAAAGTGGCCGTTTTTCGCCGCATGAGCTGTCATGGTGTAAGGAGATTCTATGCGAAATTTGGCGCGCGCTGGGGGGAGGTTTATGCGTTTTTTCACAGCTTTTCTCCGTAACGACTATCATGGAACGGCCCGGTGCAGTTCGTCAGGGCGGAGCGAAACTTTGCCTGAGGTAGACTCCTGCATGCGAGGAACGGCGTACCGGCGGCACTCGGTGGCACGCAGACCGTCGCTTTTCCCATTGCGCGAAATTATTTAGCGCCTTCCGAGTGTGTTACCGTCATGTCCGTTCCGCTTCCCACACCTGAGCAGATTGCCCAGTTGTCGGGGGTTCTGTGCCTGCTTGCGCTGGGCGGGACGCTCGGCTGGTTCCTGCTCATGCCGGCCGGCCCTCGGTGGAGGCGGGACACGCGGGCAACGCTGGCGGCCGCCACGTTCGCAGTCGTGGTCTTCATCATGGCATGGACCAGCGCCATGAACCTCTTTGGGGACTACTTCACTTCTGCCGCAATCACCTTCCGCAATCTCGCCGAGTACGGCGACCTCGCCATTCCCTTCGCGCTGGCCACCTTCGCCTATGCGTTCCTGCGACCCTACTCTCGCAAGTTTGGGGTCATCGCGGCACTTGCCAGCGTTGTAACCGCGTCCCTTTGGGCATTCAACGCCGCCAATCCCTGTCAGTTTCGCTGCTATCCAGATGCGAATTCGGTCCACTTCGGCTGGATGGATGTCATTTCGTTTGCCGTCCCGCTTTGGTACGCCCTTGTCGCGGACTTCGTTGCGTATGACGCCTTGAAGGGCGTAAGCGACCGCGCCCGGAAGGCGAGTTTCCTGGTGGCCCTCGCGCTGCTGTTCTACAGCTTCGTCCAGAGCGGCATCCTGCTCACTAGCATCTTCTCCAATGGACCGCCCAAATTCTTCGTGCTCACCACATGGACGCCCATGTTCTTTGGCGAGGTGCTCGGAGCCCTGGGCGTGCTACCGGCCATCTACGCACTCGCCTGTCTGGCGCGAACTGCCCACGACCACGTCGACACGATGCTGCATTGGGCGCCCCGCGCCGTTTTCGCCTCCGTGGCGGCGTATGGATCAGGTCTTTTTCTCGGGGCCATTGTCTGGATCAAGAGCCTGTTCGGCCAAGTCCCTCCCGAGGCCGACCCCGTTTACCTGGGCCTTCTCCTTAAGGGAATTTGGACCTTCATGGTTCCAGTCGTCGTCGGCTATGCCATTGTCCAGTTCCGTCTCTTCGACCTTACCCAGAGTCAGAAGGCGGTCTTCCGGCGCGGTCCTGCGGTCGTGCTTGCGGTTGTCGCGATCTTGACGCTCACCTCATTGGTACAACGCTACGCCCGCGTGAACGAGCTCACCCGGTACAGCGCAGTCCTCATCGCGCTGATTGTTATCGGGGCTTTCGTCTTTGAGCCATTTGTGGAGTTCGTCCGGCGTCTCCCTGTGGCGTTGCAAGTAAGTCTTCTTGGGGCTCTCATTGCGGGAGGCGCGCTTGAGATTGTGAAGAACGGCACGGCATCCGTCTTGCTGTTCTGCATGGGCATCCTTGTGATGTGGCTCTTTTCGCGAAAGGCCCATTCATTGGGAGAGGCGTTGGAGGATGGGGACCTGCTCCCGCCGCTGTCGCGTCGTGCGACCATGAGCGACGAGGAGAAAGCCGTCTGGATGGAAGTGCGGATCTCGGATTGTATGCAACGCGGGGGCTGGAATCCGCAAAACCATGCCCGGTACCGTGCAGAATCGCTGGATTTTGGAGTCCCAGAGCAGACGTACAACCGCTTGGTCAACGGCTGTGCTGAAGCATTCGCCAGTCGCGGCGCGAAGACGCAACCGGAGACTTGGACTGAGGAACCTTTGGGGGAGGCGTAAACCTTCATGATGAATTTCACGAGCGGCATTAGCGGACGCCATTCCACGCTTCTGCAAGCGGGCATCGCCGTTGGCCTCATTCTCGTATCCACCCTTCCGGTCTTGGGTGACACTGCGTCTGGGGTGCCTCCATCGTGCCCCGAAGACCCCACCGCGTGCCACATTGCTCGTGTCACCGTAATCGCAATCGACCCCAACGGCGTCCCCACCTCATCGCACACGTTCGACATCTCACCCGTGGGCGTCTCGATCACCGTGACGGTCCAACTGAGCGCCCTCTTGGGCAATCCAAGCCATTTTCTCGTGATTGGCACGTCAATGGAATGAAACCAAGATGTCCAGCCCCACGACGGACACGCCCTCCGTGCCCAGCGTGGTGCCCGCCACCGAGGAGCGGTCCAAGCCCAGCTTCACGGACTCCGGGACCGCGATGGCGCCCGTGACGATCTACGGCTCGCGGTAGGAGCACGCCACGCACGCGGGCCCGCCCGCGGCCCTCATCAGCGCCGCGCTGCACTCCGGACACGTCACGTCGTCCACGTCCCTCAAGACCCTGACACGAGGGACGACTCCGACGCGGAGGGCAGCCCGAAAGGACCCCCCACGCTGGAGCGCGCGGTCTTCTACTGGAAGCCTGAAGCCGTGACCCGTTTAACATGGCCCTGTTGGGCAAGGACAAGATGGTGCCGTGGATCATCGTTGGCGCCCTCGTCGTCAGCGGCGCAGCGTGGGCGCTCGCCAGCGCCGCGGTCCAGATCACGGGCTCCCTCTGCACCGCCTTCATGGAGCCCATCAAGGCCGGCGCCGCCAACAACGGCTTCGCCGACGCCCTCCTCCTCTTGGTCGCCGGCGACGCTATCGGCGGCGCTGCCGCGACGCTCGCCCTCACCATGGTGGGCCTCGACCTCCTCCCCGCGATCCTCAGCGCCGGCGCCCTCGACGCCCTGGCCGACGCGCTGGCCTGGATCGCTTGCTGACCTCTGGACCTGGCGCCCTGGCGAAGGCATCCCGTCTCAAAAGCCGCCTATCTTGACCTCTTTTGAGACGGGCAGGAAAACTCCTGGCAGGGATCGGCGGGGAGGAGCCCTTGGGACCCGGTTGTTCCCGGAATACACTACGCCGTAGTTTACGAAGGCTAGTAGTGTATTCTGAAGAACAATCGGAAGGCCCGAGGAGGCGCCCCTGCCCGCAAGATCACCAGGCCAAGGGGATCGTGCCCTGCCTTTTCCCAAACTTAAATCTCAATCTAATTTTTAAAAAAATAGAGCAGCGACGTGCGCCGCACGACACGCGCCCCGCGCACCGTCACCATGACGGCGGCCCGCCGCCACTCGCGCCCATGCGCCCACGACACGACGCCAGGCTAGAAAGAAGGCCGCGCAACGCGCTCAGCCGCGCCATGCGCGAAAACCTCGCCTACTGGCTCGCCCAGGTCCAGAAGTATGTCACCCCCGACCGCCTGGCCCTCGTCCGGACGTACTACCCTCCCATCCTGGCCGCGAAGATCATCGCCTGCTGCGAGGCCCAGCTGCGCGGCGACTTCCGCCGCTGCTGCCGCGACCGCTACTGCCCCGCGTGCAGCATGAACGAATCCCGGAAGATCGCCCGCAAGCAGTACCGCCACTTCGAGGCCTGCACGCCCAAGGGCGCCAAGATGCGCCTCGCCCACGACGTGTTCACCCTCCCGCCCCAGCTCCGGGCCCGCCTCGTCAGCCTCGCCGGCTGGCACGCCTTCCGCCTCGCGGTCCAGGACACCCTGCGGGAGATCCACGGCGCCGAGGTCGCCGGCGTGATGAACTTCCACGCCCACGGCGACGAGGACATCCGCCTCTTCCACCCGCATTGGGACGTGGTGACGAACGGCTACCTCCTCCCCGAGACGGGCAAGCCCAAGCAGCACCGCCCGCCCTTCGTCCACCACGACGACGTGCGCGACGTCTACCGCCGCAACCTCGCGCGCCACTTCGCCCTGGCCGAGCACGAGAAGCCCGAGAAGGTAGACTGGTGGTGCGACACCAGGAACCACCGCGTCTTCAACCTCCCCTGGAAGATCCGCCACGTCATCCGCTACAGCGCGCGCAACGTCTACCAGCCCCACCTCGCCTGGTTCGTGGACAACGGCCCCGAAGGCGACTGGTACTACATGCCCAACGAGAAGAAGGGCGAGGTCTGCATCTACGAGGGCGCGGAGGTCATCCGCAACTTCCAGCGCATCGAGCACATGCTCTACCGCAAGCGCCGCCGCGTCTGGTTCGGCTACATGCAGGACCGCAGCTTCGCCAAGAGCGCCGCGCGCTTCGGCCAGAAGATCGCGCAGGGCGAGCAGAGCGAGGACGAATGAAGCTCCGCGGCAGCGACCAGCTCTCCGCGCTCCTCTCCGGGCGCCTCGACAACGTCACGCCCGAGGACATGCAGCTCCTCCTCCTCACCCTGGGCGGCGAACTGGCCGACCGCATGGTGGACGCCCACCTCGGAGAAGGCGTCGAGCTGAGCCCCCTTCAGGAGCTTTACGTCCGCGAGCGCCTGCGCGTCTTCAGCGAAGCCCCCGACACCAGCGACACGATCCGCCTCTTCCGCGCCCTGGAGACCAACATTACCTCCACAGTGCGCGCGCACCATGCCTGGCGCCACGAAAGGCAAGGCAACGTCGTCTGGCAGTTCAGCGGCGGCACCGGCACCGGCAAGAGCAGCGCCATGCTCGCCCTCCTGGAGACCTTCAATCGCGTCCAGCCCGACGATCTACGCCGCCACGTCACCATCGACGTGCCCCACCTCCCCCAGCTCCTCCCCCAACTCTCTCGCGGCAGCGGCGTCGCCGTGGACGAGCAATCCAAGGCGACAGGCGAGGGCTCCGTCACCCAAGAGAAGGTCCTCCAGAATATCGAAGACCAGATTCGCTTCTCAGAAATCGATATCTATTGGGCCAGCCCCGAAGGCGAGGACCACGCGACCAGCCAAGGAGAGTTCGTCGCCTTCGGCGCCAACCGGCGCGAACGATACACTAGATTCCTCGTCTACCTCCACGACCTGCCCCTCGGCTACGCGAATCTCCCCTGGTGCAGCGACGCCATGTGGACCGCCTACCTCCCGATCAAGAAGGAGAACGTCGAGCGCGCGCTGCGCGCCGCGTTCAAGGACACCGAATGGCTGGACGAGGTCGTGCGTCGCCTCTTCGACCTGGAGGCCGTCCAGAAGGCGTGCGGCGTCCGCAAGCTCAAGACGCCCGACTGGCGCCGCGTGCTCAAGCGCCACGCCTCCATGCTCAACGTCAGCCAAATCCAAACCGTCGCCGAAGAAATCGAGTTCATGCTCGACACGCTGCTCATCAAGCCCAACGACTTCGCCGCCATCTACGGCTGGGACCCCACGCCCAATATGCTCAAGGCCGCCGCGCTCAACGCCAAGAAGATCACGACCCGCAGAGAGGAACCCCATGACGACGAATCCACTTGACGCCCCGATCCAGAATAGCCCCGTGCTCCAGCTCGCCGAGAAGGACGACGCGCTCTACCGCGCGCTGCGCGACACGATGAGCACGGCGCCCGACCCGAACCTCCTGCTATCGAACCTGAACCCCGGTGAGTCCGAGGACGTGGCCTCCATGCTCGCGTTCTTTCACGGCACCGGCAGCGAACACCTCGTCCGCTGGGGCAATGCTTACCTCCTCGCCCGCCGGGCCGAACGTGGCAACTTCTTCAAACAATTCATCGCCACCGTCAAAAGCATTGGGCGAGCAGACCATTCCGCAAGGAGCGGAATTTTCGGCTTACGCAGGGGAGGCGCGTGAGGCGGCGACTACAGTTGACGCAACGTGGGTCGTAAGACGGGCAGGGGGAAAGAAAAGGAGGGGCCGCCGTCCGCGGCCCGTTATGCCGATTAGAGGATGTCAGTCAGCCCAGGGCGCTGGCAGTTGAGAACGGAGATAGTGCATCGGTCGTTGCAGTAGCCCGCGTTGATCGTGCAGCTTCCGTTGCTGTCACAGTAGCCCAGGTTCACCTCGCAGCTGCCCCGACACGTACCGACGGTGAGGAAGCAGCTGCCGGCGTCAGCGACCGAGGTGAGGCCGCCTGCGATCATGCCGACGCTGGTCAGGAGGAAGCCGGTAAGGATTGCTTTGGTGATGACGTTCATTGAGTTACCCTCTCCCGAAGAGAATGGGGTAGCCGTTACAGTTCGCGAGGATGGGAATAACGTATTGGAGTAAAACTGTGAACGCGGCATCGAAATTCAGGAGTAACGTTGAACCCTATCCGGGTCGCCGGAGTCCTTTAGCTCATGCACGCCGCGATCATGAGCGGCGGAAGAGCCGGTTAAGCGCACAGCCCCGGCCTCATTGGGCTCTGGAGGAGCTAGCCCCAACCTGCCACAAGACGGTCTCTGAACCGCGGGTCTCCCATCATGTGGTTCCGAACTGAGTTCAAGAAGTGGTCCGTGTGGTGGATCTTCCGCAACACGTCCAACGACTCCGATCCCGTGAGGCCGACACGTTCTTCGACTTTCCACCGAGGGTGAAAGTCGGCGATCCAGTTCACGCAATTCAATGTGAAGCTTCCACCCTTGATCGGCGTACTCCAGGGAATGACGTAGAATTCGTCCACAAGCCGATCCAGTTCCTTTCCTCGCTTGGCGTTCGCTTCATTGGTCTCCTGTGGCAATCTTCGGAGGATGCCGGGGTCGAGTACGATCCCCGCCCAGTCCTGCGCTTCCTCGATTTCGTAAGCGCGGTTCATCGCTTTCCCCAAGAAAGTCTCGCCTTCATGAGAGAATTCTCCAGCCGCGATGCCTCCACGCAACGCGAACCCTTGGCGCAGCGCCGAGCCCATGAGCTTGCTGGAGAACGCGATAATCTGCTCCAGGTTTCCGGCCTCGATACCTTCGGTGTAACCGAGAATCGAGTCGCTAAACTGGATCGACTTGCAATTCAGTCCCATCGCCATAAGGCTCGCCTTTCCTCTGAGAACGCGCATTTCCAAGGCCAGAGGCGAAAGGTCCTTGGTTTTCACTAATTCGCGGAACCCGAGAATGTCGAAGAAGGCAACGTAGCTGGGCCGCTCGCTGTCTGCCATTATCTCGGAAGCGGTCGACGCGCGGATAAAGGGCAGTCCTGGCGCGAGGCACCCTGCGCGCCCACGCACCCAACGCGGGCGTAGCAACGACTTCGGGAGTTGCTATCACCGCCGAGACGCACCAGACGCCGCCGCGTTGGATCGGCGCCCCGCGAAAAGCCTCCACACGCGACACACCTCCTCCGGCAAAACTCGGGGCGCCGGTCCTGCGCGACAGGAAGCCTCCCATGAAGGAAAGCCTGTCTCGAAGAATCGCGCCGCGCACCCTCCTTGGCCTCCTGGGCCTGGGCCTGGTGCTTGTGGCGATGGGCACGGCGCAGGCCGCGCCCACGGTGAACGTGAGCAAGACTTTCGGCCTCGAACCCGGCGATTGGGTCCTTGTCCAGGCGACCGGCTTCGCCGCCAACGGCAACATTACGATTGCCATTGACGGCGTGCAGGCCTACTCGGGCAGGGCCGACGCCAACGGGGCCCTCACGCAGAGTGTCCAGGTTCCCTACACCGCCAAGGCCGGGTACACGAAGCTGACCGTCACGGACAACGTCAACAGCGTGGACGTGAGCATCCAGGTCAAGGGCTCGATGGAGAGCTTCGTGGAGACGATGCAGAGCATGACGCCGCTCGCGAAGATCGTGGTGTCCATCTTCATCATCTTCCTGCCCGTGCTCATCGGCGTGGGCATCTGGCATTGGTGCCGCACCTAAACGCGCACCCCCTGGGGCCGCAAGGCCCCGCCTCTCTTCCTCATCCAAGGTGCTCCCATGACCTCCACCCCTTCCGTTCCCAAGAACGCGCAGCTGCGCGGCCTCATCACCATCTGGACGATCCTCGCCACCAGCGCGAGCCTCGACGTGCTCATGACCCTCCTCGCCGCCACCAGCATCCCCAGCTTCCGCGAGGAGAACGCCATCGCCCGCGCCGCCCTCCACGCCGGCCTCCTGCCCTTCCTCCTGCTCAAGGCCGCCGGGCTCGCTTTCAGCCTCCTCGCCGCGCTCTACCTCCTGCGCCACGGCTACGCCGCGAAAGTCGAACGCCTCCTCACCGCCTGGTGCATCCTCTACGGCTCGCTCAACGCCGTGAGCGCCCTCCAGCTCCTCGGAGGCCTCTGATGCACACCCGCCGCGCGATCCTCGTCCTCTTCCTGCTCCTCGTGCCCGGCCTCGCGGGCCTCGACTGGATCACGAAGACCGCGCAGGCCGCCATCCCGTACACCGACGCCGACTACGAAATCTTCGGACAACTCCAAGTCCCCGCCAGCAGCGGAAGCCTCGGCGGAGGCTCCTGCTGCCCCACCAGCAGCGGCGTCACGCTCACCTCGGGCGTCTCCTACTACTTCTACGTCGCCACGAACCAGGGCAACAGCATCAGCGCGTGCATCAGCAGCGCGAGCAACAGCGCGACGTGCGACGTGGTCCAGGCCAACGCCAACGGCGCCGTCGTCACGGCGGGCCCGAAGGTCTCGAAGGCCGACCTCGTGCTCAGCGCCAACGTCACCGCCTCCCCCTTCACCCACGACTACATGATCCTCAAGGTCACGATGGCGCAGAGCGTGACCAGCTACTTCCAGAGCACGGGCAGCCCCAACAACAACTTTGGCGCCAGCTGGGTCCTTCCACCCGGCGCGGCGGGCTCGCAGAACTCCCGCACCGGCATCCTCGGCTTCATCGGGGAGTGGTGCTACGGCGTCTCCTCCTGCCCGGGCACGACCGCCGGCTACGTCCTCCTCGCCTCGACACCCACCCAGCTCAGCGAGAACGGCATCCTCTCGACCGAGACCACCAAGACGCCCACCTCCTCGCAGTTCCAATGGAGCCAGATCGCCGAGGGCGGCGCCCTCGTGAGCGCCAGCGGCACGGGCGCGGGCAACATGAACAGCGTCGATTGGGCGCAGAGCTTCAGCGCCGACACCACGAAGGGCGCATACCTGAGCCTCGCCACCTGGCGGCAGACCTTCGCCAGCGCGTGCAGCGGGACCTTGAGCGTCAGCATCGCCAAGACCCTCACGAGCCCTTGGGACACGACGCAAGAGTTGGCGAACCTCACCGCGACGATCACCAGCACCGCCACGACCGGAAGCAACGCCCTGGTGACCATCGACTGGCTCAACGGCCTGATGAGTAGCGACAACGCGCAGCTCACCTTCGGCACGACCTCGTACAGCGTCGCCGGCCAGAGCAACGTCAGCCTGGGCGCCCTCGCGCCCCCCATCCAGAGCGGGACGTACTACCTCCACGTCCGCGACACCAGCTGCACCACCGCCTTGGTCGCCTCGCCCTCGTACTACTCAGGGGGCGACGTCTGGAAGCTCGTCAGCGGAACATGGACGGAAAGCAGCAGCCTCGACGTGCAAGCCCTGGCGCTGAAGGTCTACGGCGGCACGACCACGATTTGGAATCTGCCCGCCACGCCGGGCAACGTGGGCGGCGCCTTCTACGTCTACGTCAAGGAGACGATCAAGGACACGGACCCCCAGCGGTACACGTTCACGACCAGCTGGGGCGGCGCAGCACGCGCCACCGGTTGGCAAGAGGCGGGTGGAACCGCCACGACAACGGAGACCTGCCGCACCTTCGTCGGCATCATCACCATCCGGATGTGCAGCATCGGCCCCACATGGACCTCCTGCGCCGACAACAGCTGCTACGTCATCCAAGAATGGCGCCTGGGCTACCTGTCGTACCCGTGGAACCAGACCGCCACGCTCACCGTCACGCTCGACACGACCGGAAGCGGACGGAACCTCCTCTATGCCGGCACCTTCACCGGAACGCAGCCCGCCCACCCGCACCTCAACGACCCCACCTTCACCGCGACGGGCCAGAACGGCCTCAAGACGTACAGCCTCGTCTCGACGGACGACTACTACACCAGCGCGGCGTTCACCGTCTACGAATGCGCCGACGCCTCCTGCTCCACCTTCGGCGCCCCCGCGCCCAGCGCCGCGTGGAGCGCGACGATCAAGAGCTTCAGCACGCGCAACCTCGCCGGCAACCTCGACGCCAACGCCACGTTCACCATCACCGGCCAGGACCTCTCCGGCTCGACGGTCACCCTCGCGCTCACCGGCAACGGCTACGAGCCCACCAGCTGGACCATCCGCCCCCCGAACTCCGGCCTCTACTCCTACAAGCTGGGCCTCGGCAAGCTGGGCCAGACCAGCGGCACGCTGCCCACCCTCAACCAGCCGACCATCACGTTCTCGGGCAACACGACGCGGATCATCCCCGACCGCCTCTGGATCAACCTCACGCGCAGCCGCAGCGCGAACCTCTTCGTCGGCATGGACCACGCCGACCCCGTCACCGGCGGCTGGACGCCCAACGTCGTCCCCGCCATCCCCTGGCTCGCCAGCGACACCAACCAGTTCCAGGTCCTCTACCCCAACCGCGCCAAGAGCAGCATCGCCGACGAAGGCCTCTACCTCGTGTGGGTGATGAACGAAACGGGCACCGTCATCGCCTACCAGAAGGCCTTCGTAGAGCCCGCGGACGCCAACTGGACCCAGGACGACGCATCGATCACGCCCGACGTGCTCCGCCGCGTCAGCAGCACGGGCTACCTGAGCGCCAGCGAGGCCTTCCAGGACCAGCTCCAGGCCAGCCTCCTCCAAGAGCGAAGGACCACGCGCGACATGATCTACGAGGACTTCCAGAACGTCCACAACTACGGCTGGTGGTTCGTCGGCCTCCTCTTCCTCCTCGCCGTCATCCGTGCCTTCCGGAGGTAGCCCATGCGCGCCCACCTCCTCGTCTTCCTCGTCCTCGTCGTGCTCCTCGCGCCCACGACGCGCGCCGACGACCTCTCGGGCAGCGCCCACCTCGTCCACGTCACGGACACCGCGAAGCACAGCGCCGGGGGCGACTCGGACGTGACCTACGCCGACTACCAGTTCACATTCAGCGGCAACGCCCCCGACCCCAACGCAGCCAATCCTTCGGATCGCGTGGGCGGCGCCTGGCTCCTGCTCAACGTGAACCACAAGTACCACAGCGGCGGCTTCCTCAAGGAGGGCATTGACGAGACGAACGCCGTCTCGTACACCTTCACCTACAACGACGTGACGATCCTCTACCAGACCAACCTCCACGTCGAGACGCCGCACCGCGGATTCAGCCTCCAGACGCTCCAGGACTGGGCCAGCGGCGTCAAGGCGCAGATGACCGTCCACTTCGTCGTTTACGTGAACAACACGCGCCTCAACGACGACACCGAGTCCTTCCCCATCTGGAGCTTCCTCCCCACCTCGATCCCCGACACGCGCTTCTGGCTGAAGCAAGAGAACAGCACGTTCACCCTCACGCCCGACTTCGACGGGCGCATCCTGCTGCCCCGTTTCTTCAGCAGCGAACCCGCCGATTCTCCTGGACGCGTCGTTCTGGAGAACCAGACGTTCAATCGGCTGGAGATCCGCGTCAGCAGCCAGCTCACCCTCGGTACGGTGAGCCTCGCCTACGGCTTCGTCAAGGCCGGCGAGACCCCCTCGTGGACGCTCGGCAGCCTTCTCACGGACGCGGTGACCACCCTCGGCGGCCTCCTGGGTGGCTTCCTCAACAAAATGCTAGACTTCGTCTTCGGCTTCGTTCCCCAAGGCGACAAGATCATCCTCGTGAAGGACTTCGTCAACGAGCTCGTCGGCGACGCCTACGAGGTCTTCCTCCAGGACCCGCTCCTCTTCTGGCACGTCGTCATCATCGTGAGCCTCAGCTACGGGCTCCTCCTTTTCATCGACCCCATGTTCAAGCACCTCTTCCACGGCCTCTGGATGCCCGTGCGCGCCGTCTGGTGGATTCTCAAGGGCCTCTGGATGATCTTCTTCTGGCTCGCCCAATTTGCCATCAGCAAACTCGCTCCTTAGGAGGACCCCCATGCACCGCGCCCTTCCCCTCCTTGCGCTCATCCTCCTTGCAGGCCTCCTCCTTGTCCCCCTGGCCCAGGCCACATGGAACACGACCACGAGCGTCCCGAGCAGCTTCCGCCCGGGGCGTAGCGTCACCTTCTCCTACACCGCGCAGAGCACTAGCGGCACCGACCTGCCTCTTCAATGGGGCGTCCGCCTCCTGACGTGCCGCGACTCGAACGCGGATGCCATCTGCTCCCCGAGCGACGCGAGCTACACCGACCGCGGCGAACAGACCCTGAGCCTCAGCGCCTCGCAGAGCGGCACCCTCAGCTGGACCGTCAACGAGCCCGGCCCCGAGGGGACGTACACCTACAACTTCAACACGCGCTGCACGGCCACGCCCTGCACCAGCCAGCCCGCCGGCGGCAGCGCCGACAAGCACGGCACCTACAGCGTCCAGTATACGAACACCTGGACGCGCACGCTCACCGTCCCCTCGACCGCGCCCACCGGCACCACGCAGACTGTCTCCTACCAGCTCACCAGCACCAGCGTGGACGACTTCCCCCTCAGCGGCACCGCGACGCTCTACAGCCGCCCCGCCGGCGGCACGGAGACGCCCGAGACCGCCAAGCCCTACAGCGTCGCCGCCAACAACCAGGTGACCCTCACCTGGAACGTCGCCTTCAGCAGCCTGGGCCCACAGCAGGAACGCCTCAACGACACGTTCCGCGCGGACCTCTTCGCCAACGCGACCGTCTTCGTGGTCCACCTCCATGTCCAGCAGCCCCGCGCCGTCTACGCGCCCAGCAGCATCTGGAGCCTCTACCTGACCTTGGAGGGCCACAACGGCGGAACGCTCCCCGTCGCGCTCGGCGGCCCCGTCACGATCAACCTGCGGAACAGCTCCTTCCTCGTGGGCACGACGATGCCCACCACGGACGCCAACGGCCAGGCCTACGTCAGCTTCGTGGGCGCCGCCGACAGCACGATCCTCAACTGGACCGCCAACGCCACCGGCACCTGGCTGGGCTACACCTACGCCGTGACCGCGACGGGCAGCGTCACGTTCCAGAACCAGACCCCGCCGGACCTCTCCGGCAACGTCACGCAGCTCCAGCAGAGCGTGGACGACCTGGCTCTCCACGGCGTCCACCTGGACAACCTGGGCCAGCACGACCTCCTCCTCACCACCGGCAAGGCCGCCCTCGCGGCCCTCGCGTTCACCGGCGTCCTCGCGCTCGTCATCGTGATCGCCACGCGGTTCTGAGAAACGCCCGACGACGACCGCACCGCAGCCGGTTGGGCCCGCTCGGCGAAGCCTATTGCCGCGCCGCGATGCCAACGGCGACGAGCCAAGCCAAGAGCAGGAGGCGTGCGAGCATCGAGGGATCGAGGAAGGCGATCATGGGACCCAACAGTGACGGTGATGCCCGCGCATCCTTGCGCGCGCTTGTCACCCGGCAGCAACCGGGCAAGTCTTCCCCGTTGACTCGACCCGTTCGGTTCTGACCCCTTGCCCGATAGCGAGGAAGGTTGTGAATCGAGTCGGAGCCACCTTTGGCCTCCCTTGCTCCGAGTGGTCGGGAGCCCACGCGCCCACAAGACGAACCTCCGGAGCGTTGAGGGCGCCCGACGCGCACGAGAGGCGCGCATGGTCTCCATCACCGGCAAGCAGTTCTGCATCATCCTGACCCCCGAGGGCCCGCTCAAGTTCAAGTTCCTGGAGAAGGAGCACGGCCTCCTCCACGACCGCAAGGAGAAGAAGTCCTACGCCATCGTCCGCGAGGCCCGCCCCACCAACTGGCCCCGCCGCTTCGCCAGCGTCTACCTCGTCCACGAGAGCAGCGCGCAGACCATCGACCTCAACGGCGAGCAGGTCACGATCCACGGCGCCACCGTCCGCATCCTCGACCCCCTCCGGATGGTCGCCAAGGTCCAGCTCCCCCGCGAGCTTGGCGGGGACGGCGTGGAGCGCGAAATCAACCTCACCGCGGAGGCGATCTTCGACCGCACCAAGAGCACACAACTGCGCCGCCTCTCGAACCGCCGCTTCCAATGGTACCACGTCCTCCTCTTCGTCTCCCTGGGCTTCACCATCGGCGTGGGCCTCCTCACCGGCATCTTCCTGGCCGGCGGCGGCGCGCACGCCGCGCCCGCGCCCGCGGACCACCCCGCGGTCTATGTCCCCGTGACCCCGCCCACGGGCGCGCAGAGCGGCCCCGTCAGCCCCACGCCCGCGACGCCCACCGTGCCGACGCCCGCCCCCGCCGGGTGAGACCCATTGGACGCGGGCCTCCTGCCGATCCTGGGCACCCTCGCCTTCAGCGGCGCGAGCCTTCCCTACGTCGCCCGCATCATCCGCCAGAAACGAAGCGACCAGCACAACCCCTGGACCTACGTCTCCGTCATCGCGGGTTTGCTTTCTCAACCTCGCCTGGGCCTCCTCGTGGACGGCGGCCTCGGCTATTTCTTGGGCGACCGCAGTGGGATTGCCTTCTATGTGTTGGGCCTTGGCGTGGTCTGGTACTATGGTGCGGAATGGCAGTGCCGAGATCAGATACCTTGAAAAACAGGACAAAAACCCCGAGTTTTGTTTTCACAGATCGTCGGCTTTTCCTCGGTAAAGAATCCCGCAAAGGAATGGGATGAACGGGCCCCCGCCTTGGGCCTTCGTCGTATTTGAATAGACGGGCCGTACAATTCCTGGACCGGTGTTCTTGTCTCGGCGGCCCGCCGAAGAGTCACATTTCGTGATAGCCACGGTCCGTGCTACAGTTCGCGCAACTGGCCCATCGAGAAAAAAAAGTGCGTGACGAAGGTGGCAGCTTGCTGCCTGGATGGTCAACGGTGGCGCCGAGCGGTATCAGCATTTGCTCGGATCCTCACGACAAAGCACCGCGGTCGATTCTACGCAGAGCTTCCCTGTCACCGTTCCGATGCAGAACCCTGGCGTGCAAGTCCAGTTCTGTGGACAGGCCGCGGCAGCGTCTGGCGTCACGAGGACAACCATACACGTCATGAGCGCCCCGATCATCACCAAAGTCACAAATCTCACAGGCTCACATGTCCTCGGGCGAGTTTCGCCCGTGGCGTCTATGCTAACTGGTAGTTTGAATTTTTCCCCGAGGTCGTTCCTGGGAAGAATTCGTCAGGAAGCACTTCGTACATGGTCCCACCTCGCCTGGCTTGCGAGAAATCCTGTGGAATCTGCTCTAGTTCGGTTCTTCAAAACTTAAAGGCTGAACAGAACTTGCTCAATTCTTCGCAAGACATCCAGTAAAGGATAGAAGAAAGTTTCCCGTTATAGCCGCACCCGGTCCACGATCTCCTCACCTGGCATCGTGAATGCCATGTGAGAATGAAATCGAGTGGGGCGTGGACGGTCCACTGAGACTTTCGCTGCCCTCTCTGTTATTCATAAGGAGCGGGCCAGCATTCCACTGCTGAGGAGAATCCTCTTCGGGCGCTCTGTCGTCCCGACTTTGTCGGCACAGAGCATGTGAATGCCGGACGAACCTTCGTCGCGTTGAGGCCATCCGCAGGCCACAAGGACGGTGCATGTTCGCAGCCGCCGGCAAGAAGTTCTGCATCATTCTGACTCTCAAAAGTCCGTCGAACTTCAACTTCCTGCAGAAGGAGCACGGCCTTCTCCACGACCGCAAGGAGAAGAAGTCCTACGCCATCGTGCGCGGGGCTCGCCCTATGAACTGTCCCCACCGCCTCGCCAGCATCTACCACGTCCACGAGGGCAGCGCGGAGACCATCGACCTCCACGGCGAGCAGGTCACGATCCACGGCGCTACCGTCCGCATGCTTGGCCCCCCTGCGGATGGTCGCCAAGATCAGCCTGCCCCGTGAGTTGGGCGGGGACGGCGTACAGCGTCAGGTAAACCCCTACCGCCGAGGCTCGTACCGGCACATTCAGTGCTCCACACCTAGGTTATAAGCTCCAGGCCAGCGTTTCCAACTTGAGGAGAAGCCACTCCTACCATTCTGTCCTCTCTGGTGTGCTGGTACAGACCAAGTGATTCCCGGAGAAAAGCCAAGCCTGGGACGCCCCTCCCACGCGCATGCTTGGAAGCCTGTTGGACACCCTTATGGGCAGGACGCCCCTTGGGCCGAATGCCATGCGCCTGCCCCTGGGGTGCCCGCCCCTCGACGAGCTGCTCCACGGGGGCGTGGAGTCGGGGGCGCTGACCGAGCTGTTCGGCGAGGCCGGCGCCGGCAAGACCAACGTCTGCCTGCAGCTGGCGCGCAACGCCGCGCTGGCGGGGCGCAAGACCGTCTACATCGACACCGAGGGCGTCTCGCTGGAGCGCCTCGCGCAGATCAGCGGCGACCACGTGGACCGCGTGCGGCAGAACGTCCTCTTCTTCGAGCCCTACAGCCTGCGCGAGCAGGAGGCCATCGTGGAGCGCGTCGCGCGCCTCGCGGCCGGCACGCCCGAGATCGGCCTCGTCTGCTTCGACAGCGCCACGCTCCACTACCGCATCGCGCTGGGCACGGGGGACGACGTGGGCGGCCGCCGCGCGCTGGCCGCGCAGCTTCACGTCCTCGCCGGCGTCGCCCGCAAGCGCGACATCCCCGTCGTCATCACCAACCAGGTGACGACCAACCTGGACACCGACGAGCTTGAGCCCCTGGGCGGCCAGATCGTGCGCCACCTCAGCAAGGCCGTCCTCCGGCTGGACAAGGTCGCCCCCGGCCGCCGTCGCGCGACCATCATGAAGCACCGCAGCGTGCAGGAGGGGCTCAGCGCCGAGTTCCGCCTCACCAACGCGGGCGTTGTAGGCGAGGGCGACGCGCCGGCCCTCGTGGCCTCCGGCGCGCCGATCCGCACGACGGACGCCTGAGGCGCTCAGGGCGCGGCCCGCTCCACGACGGCGAGCCACGCCTGGGCCGGCCCCATGAGCGACTCGAACTGCGCGGGCTCCACGCGCAGCACGCGCCAGCCGTGGGCGAACGCGTCGCGGATCTCCTTCTCGCGGACGCGCCTCGGGCCCCAGCCGGGCGGCTCCCGGTCGCTGAAGACCAGCATGTGATATCGCCCTCCGGGCTCGACGACGGAGGCGAGACTCTCCACGTAGCGGGCGCGGTCCTCGTCGTCGAAGACGTGGAAGAGGCCGACGTCCAGGACGGACTCGAACTGGCGCCCCAGCGCGCCAAGGTCCAGCGCGTCCGCCACGAGGAGGTCCACCTTGGCGCCGCGCGCCCGGGCCTTGGCCTTCGCCTTCTCGATGGCGCGGGGCGCGGCGTCGACGCCCGTGACCGCGAGCCCCCGCTGCGCGAGGAGGATCGCGTGCTCGCCCGTGCCGCACCCCGCGTCGAGCACGCGGCCGCGGAAGGCGCCTTCGTCGGCGAGGCGCACGACGGCGGGCTGCGGGCGGCCGATGTCCCACGGGGGCGTCCCTTCGTAGCGTTCGTTGAACGAGGCCATGGCCCCTCATCGTCCCGGGGAAGCAAGAGTTCATGCTCGCGCCGCGCGAGGCGGGCCCCCGATGCTGGACGCCTACGCCGACGCCCTCCTGCGCGAGCGCCGCGAGAAGGACCGCGCGTTCAAGACCGACCCCCATTCGCCCATCCCGCGGGCGGAGCGCGCGTCGTTCCAGGGGCTTCGCTACTACGATCCCGATCCGTCGTACCGCGTCGTCGCGCGCTGGGAGCCCGCCGCGGCGCCCAAGCCCGTCCGCGTGCAGACCAGCACGGGCGAGGTGCGTGAGTACCTGGACGCGGGCGTGCTGCGCGCGACGCTCCCCGTGGGCGAGGTCGCGCTGCACGGCTACGAGGGCGTGGGCGACGGCCTCTTCGTGCCCTTCCGCGACGCGACCTCGGGGAAGGAGACCTACGGCGCGGGGCGCTACCTCGACCTGGAGCGGCCCCACGGCGGCGCGCTGGAGGTCGACTTCAACCGCGCCTACAGCCCGTACTGCGCGTACAGCGAGGACTACTCGTGCCCCTTTCCGCCGCCGGACAACTGGCTGAAGCTCCCCATCCGCGCGGGCGAGCGGAGCTATCACGAGTGAGCAGGCTCAGCAGGTGACGCCGCAGTGGATGCTGTTCACGGCCCACGTCATGGCGCCGATGGCGATGGTGCCCATGAGGACGCTGGTCATGCTCGCCATGCCCAGCTCCTTGCCCAGCTTCGCCATCTCCGCCTGCACCTCGGGGGCGGGCGGCGTCGGCGGGGCGCCGGGCTCGGGCGTGGGGAGCGCCTGCATCATGGCGAGGAGCTTCTTCGCCGTGGGCGTGATGATCCACACGCCCTCGATGAGCATGCCCACGGCCATGACGACGCCGAGGCCCAGCGCGGTGCCGTACCCCTTGATGCGGAACGCGGAGCCGATGTTGGAGAAGCCGCCCAGGAGGCCCAGCACCCAGAAGCCGGTGACGATGGTCATGGCGCCCGCGACGTAGAAGTAGCGCGTCACGCCGCCCAGCACGGCCTCCAGGAACGGCCTCCGGAGGGGCGGCGGGCCCCGGGCGAGCACGCGGGGCGCGATGACCATGGCCCAGAAGAACGCGCCGCCCACCCAGGCGACGCCGCTGAGGACGTGGAGGAACCGGATGACCCAGATGTACCAGGCGGCCATGTCCGCCGGAGCCCGGCTGGGGTGCTTCAAGCCCTCGGTCCGTCTTGGGTCTCCTTCCCCACAAGCTCGCCCACGTCAAGCTCCGCGGTGCCCCAAAGCTCCTCGAAGCGCGCGGAAAGCTCGCCCGCGAACTTGGGGTCCCAGATGTAGACCGTCGCGAAGTACGCGCGGGGGTTCACCGGGTTCTTCACGCCCACGATGGCCTTCTCGCCGTCCACCACCGCGAAGGGCACGACCTCGCCCTCGATGACGCGCACGTGGAGGCGCTTGCCCAGATGCGGGATCATGGTGCGCGCGATGACCTCGTTGAGCGGCGAGTCGAGGATGGTGGGGATGTCGGCCTCGCGCAGGAGGATGCGCGTGCGCACGCCGCGCTCCACCGCCGCGACCAGCGCGTCGAAGAGGTCCTTGTCCTGCGCCTGGTAGGTGGGGACCTCCAGGTTCACGTCCATGCTCTGCGCGGCCTCGGCGAGCTTCTCCACCAGGAAGCTGCGGCTCTGCTCCTCGCCTACGCTCGCGCTGTAGAAGCTGGAGGGGTCCTTCTTGACCTTGGGCGAGAGGCGCTTCTCCAGGTCGCTGGCGAGGCGCGTCAGGTCCGCGTAGCGGTCGTCGAGCTCCCGCTTGCGCTGCGCGAGGAGGAGGCTCATGGCGACGCGGGGCTGCACGGCGCGGTACTGCTTCGGGCGCCCCTCGTGGAGCGTGAGGAGGCCGCGGTCCACCAGGGAGTTGAGCACGTCGTACACGCGCCCGAAGGGGATGCCCGCCTTGTGCGCGACCAGCGACGCGTCCGCGCTGCCCAGCCGCAGGAGGACCGAGTAGGCGCCCGCCTCGTAGCTCGACAGGCCGAAGCCCTTCAGCTCCTCCGCCGCGTCGACGTCCACGCCTCCGGATCGGGGCGGCCGAGGGTAAGGCTTCCGTCCTTACAACCCGGGCCGGGTTGGAAGCGCCTGGGGGGAGAAGGGTTTCCAACTCCGGCCACGTTGATGGGCGAGGCGCAGCTTTATGCCGGCTCCCGGGCTCCCCGCACACCATGAGCCGGCTCCGGGCAGCCGCGGCCTTGGACGTCGAGGGCGCGCTGAAGCAGGTCGAGGCCGCCATCGCGCAGGCGGTCGACTGCCAGGAGCCCCTTCTGCGCCAGATGGTGGCGGAGCTCGTCCGTGCTGGCGGCAAGCGCATGCGCCCCCGCATCGCGCTGCTGGCGTTCGACGCGTGCGGCGGTGGCGAGGCCGACCTGGACAAGGTGGTGGACGCCGCGGCGGCCTTCGAGCTGATCCACACCGCGAGCCTCGTCCACGACGACATCATCGACCAGAGCCCGCTGCGCCGCGGCCGCCCCACGGTCCACGTGAGCTACGGCACGCCCCACGCCATCGTGGCGGGCGACTTCCTCTTCACCCAGGGCTTCGCCCTCTCCGGCCGCCTGCCCAAGGAGGTCATCCGCGTGACCGCCGAGGCGTGCGTGCGTCTCGCGGAGGGCGAGGTCATGGAGCAGCGCCTCCTGGCGGAGGAGGTGGACGAGGAGTCCTACCTCACCATCATCGCCAAGAAGACCGCGGAGCCCATCCGCGCGTGCGCCATGACCGGCGCGCTGCTGGCGGGCGCGCCCAAGGAGGTCGTCGAGGCGCTGGGCCACTACGGCCTGGAGATCGGCATCGCCTTCCAGATCGCGGACGACGTGCTGGACATCGCGGGCAACCCGGCCGAGACCGGCAAGGCCGTGGGCCAGGACGCCAAGACCGGCGTGCTCACGCTCCCCGTGGGGCTGAACGAGGCCGGGACGGACCCCGGCTGGGACGCGAAGACGTTCCGCTCCATGGCGCGGCAGACCGACCCCGAGGAGCTTCGTCGCCTCCTCCAGGAGACCGGCGCCATCGACAAGGCGCGCGGCGTCGCCCAGAAGTACAGCGACCGGGCCAAGGCGCGCCTCGCCGTGCTGCCCCCCGGCCCCTCCAAGGACGCCCTCGTCGCGCTGGCCGATTCGGTCGTGAAGCGGCGCTCCTGAGGCGCGGCCGTCGCATCCAGCGGGGCAAAGAAGATCGCTCCCCCAGCCTCCACCCCCCTCGTGACGGCCCTTCCACGCCCCCACGCCATGCCCCCTGGACCCTCATTCAGCCCCAAGTTTCCAAAAAGTGGGGCAAACATTAAGGATGCGGGGCAACGATCCCTCCTCATGCCAGCCGAAGCCGTCGAGCACCTGGACGCCCGAGGCCGCGTCACCGTGAAGGCCGCGTTCCGCGACCGCCTCAAGGACGGCTACGTCCAGATCCTCACCCCGGACGGCGTGCTCTTCCGCCGCGTCTCCACGACGCCGCTAAGGACGAAGGCGCCCGCCCTGGACGACGTGGACGGCGAGGCGATGGCGGACCTCTGATGCCCGACGCGGCCCCCCACGGGGGCGGGCTGCCGGTCCCTTCTGTGGACGGGCCCGACCTCGCCGACCTCAACCTCGTCCTTGCGCACCTCAAGCAGGCCGACGCCCTGAAGGCGCGCGCCGAGAAGCACCTCCGCGCCGCGGGCGCGCCCCTCGTGACCTTCGCCGTGGGCATCGAGCTTCTCCTCTGGTGCCGCAAGCACTCCCTGAGCCCCCTGGACTTCGTGGAGCGGTGCGTCACCACCTTCGAGGTGGAGGGGAGCGACGTGCTGCTGGCCGCGGCCTACGCCATGGAGCGCGACGGCATCGCGAGCCCTTTCGACGCCGTGCATCTCGCCGAGGCGATGCACCGCAGGGCGCGGCTCGTCACGGCGGACGACCGGCTGCTGCGCTCGAAGTACCCGACCCTGGCCTACTGAGGGAAGAGCGCGGCGCGCACGCGCTCCAGCCCGGCGAGGTCGTGGACGCTCCCCTGCATCGCGGGCACGACGCGCACGGGGACGGGCATCTCCTCGCGCAGCTTGTCGGCGTAGCGCGCCTGGTCGCGGGCGAGGCCGTCGTAGAAGCGCGCGGCCTTGATGGCGTCGTCCAGGAAGCGCTCCGCCGCGTCGGGGTCCACGCGCGCGGCGGCCCCGATGCGCTTCACCGACCCGGCGCGGAAGGCGGGGTTGTCCAGCATCTCGGTGACCTCCATGCCGGGCAGGCGCGGGTGATAGCGATTCACGATGGCGGAGTCCACGCGAAGGCCGAGCGTCTGCGTGATGTCCCGGTAGAGGCGCGTGGCGCGGGGGACCGACTCCTCCTCGGCGGTGGCGACGACGTGCAGCGACGTGCGGGCGGGGTCGTTGAGCACCTCGTCCATGGCGCGCACGCGCGTCTCCATGTCGCGGAACATCTGGTCGAAGGTGACCATGAACTCGGCCATCTCCTCGACGTACTCGTTGCTGGTCCAGCGCGTGAGGAGCTGCATCATGGCGCCGCCCCCGAGGCGCAGGAAGCGCGTCGGCTTGAAGAGGTACTTCACGACGCCGCTCTCGAAGACGCGGATGAGCCGGCGGTTCACGCGAAGGAACTCCACCGCGTGCGCGCTGGGCGGCGTGTCCACGACGACGAGGTCGTACTGCCCGTCGGCGATGAGGTCGTGCAGGGCGCCCATGGCGACGAACTCCTCGCTGCCGGCGAACGCGTCGGAAAGCTGCTCGTAGAAGCGGCTGTTGAGGATGCGGTGGAGAGTGCGGGCGTCGTGCGCGTAGCGCTTCACCAGCGCGTCCAGCGCGGCCTTGGTGTCCAGCATCAGGGCGTCCAGGTTGGGCCGCACGTTGACGATCTCGCTGCCCAGCTTCACGCCCAGGCTGTCCGCGAGGCGGCGCGCGGGGTCGACGGTGAGCACCAGCGTCTTGCGCGTGCGCGAGGCGTGGAGCGCGCTGGCGGCCGCGATGGTGGTCTTGCCCACGCCGCCCGTGCCCAGGAAGACGACGAGCTTCTTGGTGGCGAGGGCCTGCTCCAGGTTCATCCGGGGGGCCTCCTCGTCTCTGCGTCACCACTGGACACGACGGTCAAGCGAACGCCTCCGGGGGCTGCTGCATCGCCTCCGCGACCCGAAGCAGGCGCCGCGAGGACTCGGCGATGTAGGGCACGACCGAGAGCTTGACGCCCTCCAGCCCGCGAAGCTCTCCGAGGTAGCCTTGCGCCTCGGCGCGCTGCGCGGCCACGAGGTTGAGCGCCGCGAGCCACGGGCCCACCTGGATGGGGGCGCGCCCCTCGGCGGAGCGCTCGAAGGCCTCGCGCGCCTTGGCATCGCGGGTGAGCTTGTCCAGGACCGCGCGGCTCTGGCCGTCCACGAAGACGCGGGGCAGCCACTTGTTCACCGCGACGTTGTCCAGCGGGAAGCCCTGCCGGCGCAGGCTCGCGGCCAATTCCATCGTCTCGCGCACGGGCATCTCCTCAGGGAGCGTCACGATGACGACGTCCGTCACGGTGGGGTCGTGCAGCATGTCGCGAAGCTCCTCGGCGCGGGCGCGCAGCGGGCCCGCCAGGATGCGCGCGGACTTCTCGGGGGCCTCCAGGAAGTGGATGCCGTGGCCGGTGGCGGGGGGATCGAGCACGATGCGGTCGTACCCTTCGCCGCGCTTCTTGGCGAGGGTGTGGAGGATCGCCAGTTCGCGCACGCCGGGCACGATGTCGATCATCCCCTCGTAGCCCGGGTGCTTGACGACGTAGTCCGCCAGGGCGCCCAGGCGCGTGACGCGGCGCACGAGGTCGTCCACGAGCGCCCGCGCGTCGAGGTTGAGAAGCTCCAGCCGGCCGCGCGTGTCGATGCCCGCGGCCTCGTGCGTGATGCGCGACGCGGGGTTGTCCTCGTCGATGACGCTCACGAGGAGCACGCGCTCGCCGGCCGCGGCGCGGTCCACGGCGAACGCGCTGGCGAGCGTCGTCCTCCCGACGCCGCCCTTGCCCAGGAAGATCGACAGGCGCGCGCCGGGCATCGGAGGCGCCTACTGGCGTCCGGGGCAAGAAGGTGTTGGTGTCAGAGGTCCTGCTCCTGCCACCATCCCAGCTCCAGCGCAGTAAAGACCTGCTTGATCTCGGCGGGGATCGCCTCCACCTGCTTCGCGTCGGCGAAGTAGCCCTGGCAGCCGGGCGTCGCGCGGATCGCCTCCAGCACCGTCGCGGGGTCGACGCCGCGCTCCAGCGCGTAGGAGGGGAGGACGTGCCCCACGTTCGCGCGCGCCTTGCGCACGAGGTCGGTGGCGCGGGGCGCGTAGTGCGAGCCGCCCAGCGCGAGGAGCGTGGGCGCGGCGTCGCCCGCGCTGGGCGTCCGCGCGGCGAGGAGGCTGCGCGCGACGCGGGTCCCGAGGTCGGGGTCGGCCCACGCGCGCTCGTCGGTGCCGATCTCGACGAACATCGCAGGCGTGTCGAGCCACGGGCCGTGGTGCGTCGCCTCCAGCGTGACCTCGTGCTTGAGCCCCGCGGCCTCGGCATGCAGGCGGCGCAGGATGCGCCCCATGACGACGGGCGCGGTGGGGACCACCGTGCGCGCCTTGCCCCCCAGCGCGGCGTCGCCCCAGTTGCCGAGGGGATGCACGGTGAGGGCGGGCTTGCCGCTCTCGGCGCGGTGCCGGCTGGCGAAGAGGACGACCTCCGCGGGGACGCCCGCCTTGCGAAGCTCTGCGTCGATGCCGTCGCACTCCAGGTGCAGGCGCTCCGTCTCGGCCATGGCGAAGCCGCCGTAGCGGCGCACGGGCAGGCCGTGGAACGCGCCCTCCTCCTTCCAGGGCGCCATGGCGAGGAGGGCGTCGCGGATGGTGACGCTCGCGCGGTCGGCGCGCGAGACGAGGATGAGGGTCGTCATGGCAAGGGCTCCGCTGGGGGGAAGTCAAATAAGATGGGCATGACCGGACGAGCCTGGGACGTTGGCTTTCCGACGGAGACCCATCCCCCCCACGCCAAAGCGGTTGGCCGACACCCCCCGTCAGAGGGCGAGGCTCCGGTGCGTGGATGCGTAAAGAACGGATCGCGTAGGGGGCAGTCCTGCTTAACGCTGCCGGCATCCTCCTGGCAAGCGTCGATGGAGGGTTTTTCTCGTGGGAAACCGGCCTGGGCAGTCGCCGATCGGCGGAGCCTGGAACGGCGATCGCCGTTGCCGTCAGGCGAGCCGTTCCGGGCACAGGTCGCGCCGCGAGCAGCCGCGGCACTTGCCCGGGCGCTCGTGGTTGCGGTGGACGACGCCCGTCATGTCCGAGAGGCGCATGCGCAGCGTGGTCTCCAGCACGCGGTCGCGGAACTCGTCGGTGAAGGGCACCTCGAAGGTGCGGCCCGAATACTGGAGCACGCCGTGGGGCGGGCGGATGCCATAGTTCTCCTCCACCAGCAGGCAGTAGACGCCAAGCTGCATGAGGTGCGAGTCGTGGGGCGTGTCGGGCGTGCGGCCCGTCTTCAGCTCCACGGGGATGTAGTGGTCGTGGCGGCGCACGATGTAGTCGGGGCGGCCGGAAAGCTCGTACTTCTCGCTGCGCAGCGTCTCGGCGGGCCGGTCGAGGTCGCTGTACGCCAATTCCCCCTCCACGAGGCCCGCCTCCGCGACGACCTCCTGGGCCTCCTTTTCCTTTAGGATCGCGCGCAGAAGAAAGCCCAGCGCGATGAAGAGCCACAGGAGGCTCATCATGACGAGGAGCGTGTGGTACGCCCAGTGCGCGTCGAGGAACACGACCTCCAGCGCGAGCGTCATGGCGCTGGCCGCGGTGAGGGCGAGGTAGAGCGCGATGCGCAGCGACTCGTGGTGGTCTGCCAGGATGCGCCGCCACTTGGCGATGCGCTGCCCCACGGCCGCGTGGTCCGCCTCGCCGCGCTGGAGCGCCTCGTCCACGCCGCTCATGCCGCGGCGCGCGAGGGCCCAGCTGAGGGGGCAGTAGACGTAACGCTCCACGTCGGCGGCGCTGTACCCCATGACCTCCTTGCCTGGGGTGCCCCTCGGCTTGAACCCGATGGGGACTTCCCTCTTGGGGCCCGCCCCCGACACGTTCCCCTCGCTGAGGGCGTCCGCCAGGGGGCCCCGTCGCCTCTGGCCAGCACGGCGCGGAGGTCGGGCCCCAGGGTTCAGGGCGCGTGGGTGGGGGCAAAAGACGGCTGGGGCTCCTCGGAAGGGGGCGGCTCCGCGGGGATCTCCACCACCCGCGGCGCGCCGAAGCCGCCGGGGCCCCGCAGCAGGAGGACCCGCCCCGCGGCGTCCTCGAAGAGGAGGCCTTCGCCCTCGGGGCCCGCATGCTCCCGCACCGTGGCGCCCGGCCGCTCGTCGCGCAGCCGCCGCTCCTCGGCGCGGAAGCGGGCCCGCGAGCGGCCGTCCATGACGGCGAGGGGCACGGCGAGCACGATGAACAGGATGGCGAGCCCCGCCAGCCAGACGGCGTCCTTGTGGCCGTTGTCCGGGCGGTCCACCTCGCGGAACGCGCCGCGGTCGTAGGCGTAGAAGATGCCGCCGCCCACGACGGCCATGGCGATGAGAAGCGCGGCCACGCCTTCCTTGTCCATGGCGCCTCACGCGTGGCGCAGGGGCTTCAGCTCGTCGCCTTCGTAGTCGAGGACGAGGCGCTTGCGGCCCTGCCAGAGGTGCTTCTTCTGGATCAGCGACGTCGCGAGCAGCGGCAGCGCGACGGTGATGTCCACGTGCGCCTGCACGAAGTCGGCGTCCTTGGCGATCTTGCCCCAGGACTGCGCCTCCTTGAACGTGCAGCCCGAGAGCGCGCCCCAGTCGGGCATGTCCATGGTGAGCTGGATCGCGTACTGGTGGCCCCCGGCGTCGTGCCCCAGGACCTCGGAGATGACCTCGGTCTGCTGGATGTAGTTCTTCGGCACGCCGCCGCCCAGGTAGATGATGCCCGTCTTGTCGGACTTGTACTTGACCTGCGCCAGCTCGTAGGCGTCGCGGATCATGTCCAGCTTCGGATACGGTCTTCCCGAGGCCTTGGCCTTGGTGTAGTTGTAGATCATGCCGATCCCGATGCTGCTGTCGTGGATCGTGGGCACGAAGATGGGGACCTTCTGGCGCGCGGCCTCGGCGACCCACGAGTCCTGGTCGCCCTTGAAGTGCTCGCCGAAGAACTGCATGATCTCGCGCGTGGAGTACGTGCGCGAGGGGTCGAGCTTCGCCACGAGCCCGCCCAGGTAGTCGTCGGTCTCGCGGAACTTCTCCTCGTCCACGATGGTGTCGTAGAGGCGGTCCAGGAAGTGCTCGCGGAGCTCCAGGTCGTCCACCTCGGGCGCGGCGCGCCAGAAGTTGTAGCCCCGCGCGGCGTACATGTCCTGGTAGGGCTGGCTGCCCACGGTGACGATGACGTCCACGAGCTTGTGGCGGATGAGGTCGCGCAGCACCTTGCGCTGGCCGCCGGCCATGAGGCTGCCCGCGACGCCCAGGATGATGGTGGGCCGCGCGGGGTCCTGGAGCATGTTCTCCCACACCTGGAGCGCCGTGCCCAGGTTGCGGCCCTGGAAGCTGATGTTCTTGTACGCGTCCATCAGCTCGGCGACGGTCTGGATCTTGGAGGGCTCGAACTGCTGGATGGGCGTGTTGAGCCAGTCCTGCTTCTTGGTCCTGGGCGCCAGGGGAACCACCGACAAGCCGCGCGAGGGGGCGGAGCTTCAAGAAGGTTTGCCCGGCGTGGCGCCCTGCTCCGCCTCCCTTCCGTCCCCCCGTTTCCGACGACCCTGCGACAATCGCTATCGGCCCGCGCCCCGAGGATCCGCGCATGGCCGACAAGCAGGAGAAGGGCTGGATCAGCAACGAGGACGAGCGCGACCGCGCGGCGGTGCTGCGGGAGAAGGAGCGGCGCGGCGAGCCGCTGACGCCCACGGAGAAGGGCTGGCTGGGCGCCTACGAGTCGCGGCGCTCGACGCGGCACGACCCCGACAGCGAGCACCGGACCCGCTCGTGGATGGCGGGCGAGGAGACACGCAGGCCCGAACTCTCCGAGGACACGGAGGCCGAGGTCGAGCGCATCAAGGCCAAGGAGGCGCGCGGCGAGACGCTGACGCGCCACGAGGCGGGCGTGCTGGGCGGCGCCGCGCGGGCGAAGGGCGGGAAGCCCTGAGGCGCCTACCCTCGCCCCGGCGGCTGCTCGCTGCGCGTCGGCCTCGTCACGGGCCGCGTCTCGGGCTCGGGGGGCAGCCGGCCCTCCTTGGTGGGGCGCCGGATCTCCTTCACGAGGCGCTTGGCGCCGGTGGGCACGTGCGCGGCCTTGATGGCGTTGTGCGTCTCCTCCAGGAGGACGCCGTCCACGAGGTCCTTGGCGACGACCGCGATGTCGCTGATGCTCACGATGCCCAGCAGCTCGCGGCTCGCGTTGACCACCGGCACGCGCCGCACGACGCCCGCGCTGCGCATGGTGTCGAGCGCGCTGAACACCGTGTCCTCCAGCGTGAGGCACGCGGGGTCCGGGTGCATGACCTCCTCGACGGGCGCGTCGGGACCCAGCCCGTCGGCGAGCGCCAGGATGGCCAGCATCCGGTCGGTGACGAGGCCGGCGACCTTGCCCGCGCGGAGGACGACGACGCAGCCGACCCCCTTGTCCCGCATGAGCCGGGCGACGCCGCGGACGGGCTCGTTCACGTCGCAGGCGACCGGGTTCTTCGTCATGACGTGCTCGACGTGCATGGCGCGCGCTGGGCGCTCATGCTGCAAATGCGGCGCGCGCTGGCCCTCTGGCTGGGGGCTCCATCGCCTTGGAGCGATCACGCCTTCCGGAGCAGCAGCGTCGCGGACCCGGCCTCCAGCGCCTCGACCTCGGCGCCGTGCAGCGTGGGGCGGCTCTTGACCTCGTACTCGCCCGGCTCCACGCGGAACGTCGCGCCGCTCGCGAGCTTGACCGTGATGCCCTCCGGGCCCGCGTGCCTGGGGTCCATGGCGCGGATGGCGTCCGCGATGGCCTTGGCGTCCTGGCGGTACTTGGGGCCCAGCTTCGCCTGCACGGGCTCCACGGCGTAGGGCACCATGTGGATCTCCTTGGCGTCGACGAAGCGCACGTCGGCCACCTTGGTCGTGCCCACGATGTCGCCCTTGCCGCGCAGCAGCGCCTCGCGCACGAGGGGTGGCGCCACGACCTCCAGGGCGGGAAGCTCCTGGTTGAGCGCCATCTTGGACTGGCTCTTCCAGTTGCGCACGGCCGCGACCACGTCGCGCACGTGCTGGCCAAGCTCCCGCGCCTCCTTGTCGGCGCGCGGCGCCTCGGGCCACGCGCTGACGTGGATGCTGATGGCATGCTCGTGGCGGCGGTAGACCTCCTGGTACACGTCCTCGGTGGAGAAGCAGAGCACGGGCGCCATCATCTTCAGCACGCCCAGGCCCACGGTGTAGAGCGTGTGGCGCGCGGCGGGGTCGCCCGCGTAGAGGCGGTGCTTCACCAGCTCCAGGTAGTGGTCCGCGAGGACGTGCCAGAGGAACTCCTCGGTCTGCTTCACGGCCTTGGTGTAGTCGTAGCCGTCCCACCCTTCGGTCGCGCTCTTCACGACCTCGGCGAACTCGGCGAGGACCCACTGGTCCATGAGGGGGAGGCTCTCCCAGGCGACCGGGGCGGGCTTCTCGCTGCCCAGCCCCTTGGCGATGAGCCCCTCCACGTTGCGCAGCTTGGTCACGAGGCGCATCGCGCGGGTCAGCTCCTTGGGGTTCCAGATGATGTCCTCGCCCAGGTTCGCGCCGGTGGCGCTCCAGTAGCGCAGCGCGTCGCCCGAATACTGCTGGATGACGTCCAGGGGCTCCACGATGTCGCCCTTGGACTTGCTCATCTTCTTCCCCTTGCCCAGCTTCACGAAGCCGCTGATCTGCGCGTGGCGCCACGGGATCTTCCCGTGGTGGAAGCGCGCCTTCACGATGGTGTTGAACGCCCAGAAGCTGATGATCTCGTGGGCCTGCGGGCGCACGTCCATGGGCAGCAGCGCCGCGAGCTTGGGGTTGGTGTTGACGTCGGCGAGGCGCGCGTGGGGGACGCCCATGCGCTCGGCCGCGGCGAGGATGGCGATCTGCGGCGTGAGGCTGCTGGTCGCCCACGTGTCCATGACGTCGGTCTCGCCGCGGAACTCGTGGCCGCCGCACTTGGCGCAGGCGCCCTTCGGCCTGTCCACGGTGGGGTCCACGGGAAGCTCGTCCAGCGTGGCCAGCTTCGGCTCGTGGCAGCTCTGGCAGTACCAGACGGGGAAGGGCACGCCGAAGTAGCGCTGGCGCGAGATGCACCAGTCCCACTTGAGGCCCTTCACCCAGTTGTCGTAGCGGACCTTCATGTAAGGCGGGTGCCACTCGACCTTCGCGCCGTCCTCCAGGAACTGCTCCCTCATGTCGAGGTACTTCACGAACCACTGCTTCGTGACGAGGAACTCGACGGGCGTGCCGCAGCGCTCGTGCACGTTCACGGCGTGCTCGATGTGCTTCTGCGAGAGGAGCCTGCCTTCGCGGTTGAGGTCCTGGAGGACGTGCTCGCGCGCGTGCGTGATGCTCTGGCCCGCGTACTTGCCGGCGGCGTCCGTCATGGTGCCCTTGGGGCCGATGACGAGGCGCATGGGCAGCTTGTTGCTCTGCCACCAGTCGATGTCCGTCTGGTCGCCGAACGTGCAGTTCATGACGACGCCGGTGCCGGTCTCCTTGTCCACCTTCTCCGAGGTGAGCACGGGCACGATGGCGCCGCCGATGGGCACGCGCACGCTCTTGCCGATGAGGTGGCGCGTCCGCTCGTCGTCGGGGTGGACGAAGATGGCGACGCACGCGGGGATCAGCTCGGGGCGCGTCGTGGAGATCACGATCTTGCTCTCGGCGCCCTGCTGGTAGGTGACGATCTCGCGCGGCTTGCTGTTGGCCTCGGGCCCGGGCACCGTCGTGCGCTTCACGAGGTGCTCGTGGCCGCTGCGCGCCATGCCGTGCCCGTGGTCGTCCATGAGGTCGAAGCTGATGTCGTTGAAGGTGCTGGGCAGGACGCGGTCCTCGGTCTCCACCTGCGCGATGGCCGTCTGGCACTCGGGGCACCAGATGCCGGGGCGCTCGGCGCGGTACGCGCGGCCCTGGTGGTAGAGCTCCAGGAACGACTCCTGGCTGACCTTGATCACGGGCTTGTCGATGGTGCGATACACCAGCGTCCAGTCGCACGAGGTCCCGATGCGGCGCCAGGAGCGCTCCATGAACTCCTCGCCCTTCTTCGTCTCCTGGAGGCAGAGGCGGATGAACTCCTGGCGGCCCACGTCTGATAGCTTCTTGCCGACCGCCTTCTCCGTGTAGCGCTCGGTGGGCAGGCCGTTGTCGTCGAACCCGAAGGGGTAGAACAGGTTGTGGCCGCGCATCCGCTTGTAGCGGGCGGTGAAGTCCATCTGGTTGTAGCTGTACGCGTGCCCGATGTGCATGCGGCCGCTCACGGTGGGCGGCGGCGTGTCGACGCTGAAGACCGGCTTCGTCGAGCGCGGATCGAAGCGGTAGACGCCCTCCTCCTCCCAGAAGCGGAGCCACCTCTCCTCCATGGCCTGGATCGTGGGGTCGGGCTCGGGCTCGGCCGTGTCGGCGGCGTCGGGCATTGGGCCGCGTCAAGGGCTCCGGGCTTTAAGAATTTGGACCCGGGGGGCTTGGCGGCAGGCCCCTCGGTCCCCCGCCGGGAGCGCCGACCTGGAGAGCGTGGCTCGTCCTGTCCTGGCCGGAGGGGCGCCCTTTCGTCCGGTGGTCGCTGCGCCGCCGCGACGATCCCGCCCCCCGCGCGGTCGTCCTTGAGGTAACCCGGTTCCCTGCGCGACCCCGAGAGAACGGGCCCTGGAGCCGCGCCCGAGCGTTCACGCATTCCTCGGATCGGCGTACCACAATGGGCAACCCCGACGCCAGGCAAGAGGTTGCCTGCATGAATCGCGCCCCCCTCGTGGTCCTCCTCCTGTGCGCTGCGCTCGCGTTGACGCCGGTCTCCCTGGCCGGCGGCAACGGCCCCTCCAAGTGCGGGCCGTCCATCACCGCCGTCGGCCTGAAGCTCGGCGGCGACGACTGTCCCCCTTCGTGCGACGGCAAGGACAAGAAGGACTGCAACCCCTGTGACGAGAAGGATGGCAAGGACTTCAAGTCCGACGACAAGAAGGACTGCAACTCGTGCGACGAGAAGGATGGCAAGGACTTCAAGTCGGATGACAAGAAGGACTGCAACCCGTGCGACAAGCACGACGGGAAGGACTTCAAGTCCGACGACAAGAAGTGCCACCCCTGTGACTGCAACCCGTGCGACAAGGACGGCGGTCCCGCCATCTGGAGCGACGACAAGAAGGACTGCAACCCCTGCGACGAGAAGGACGGCAAGGACTTCAAGTCCGACGACAAGGACTGCCACCCCAACCCGTGCCCCGAGCAGGACAGCAGCACCGTCAAGTCCGACGGGAACGAGAAGTGCCCGCCCACGCCCCCCACCCAGATCCCCTTCTTCCCCAGCGCGGGCTCGCTGGTGCTGGGCCTCCTGGGCGCGGCCGGCTCCGTGGGCGCCATCATCCTGAAGCGCCGCTGAACGGATGATATCACCGGCGGCGCCCTCGCGCGCCGTCGGCTGCCTCTTTTTTTTTCCTTTTTTTCCGCTTCCCCATTCCGCTCGCCTGGCCGTTTTCTCGGGGAAGGCGGCCCTTCACGCGAGCGCGCGCGGCTGCGGCTCACGTACCACAACGGCGTTCCACCGATCAAAGGACCGGGCCCCTGCGATCCGCATGATCCGCCGCTCCCGCATCACCGCAGGCCTCCTTGCTTTCCTCGTCGTGCTCGCTTTGCCCATGGTCGTGGGCGTGGCGGCGGCGAAGTCCACCGACAACAACGCGGGCACCATCAAGGTGCACGACGACATGAGCGCCGACCCCGACGAGAAGAACCAGCCCCACGTCTCGTGCGACTTCTGGATCGAGGGCTTCAACATGCAGGACAGCTCGGGCGCGCTGCGCTTCCAGGCGTGGCCGCCCACGGGCAACAAGACCGTGGTGACGCCCACTGGCGACGGCCTCAACTGGACCGCCGACTCGGGCAACAAGCACGGCAACTACCACTTCCTCAACGGGCCCTACGAGCTGCCCGCGGGCCACTACAAGGTGACCGCGATCAACGAGGGCGGCGAGAAGACGAAGTCCAAGGTCTTCTGGGTCGACGACTGCGTGACGCCGCCGACGCCGCCCACGGAGATCCCCTTCTTCCCCAGCGCGGCCTCCATGGCGCTTGGCGTCGTGGGCGCCCTGGGCGCGGTGGGCGTCGTCCTGCTGAGGCGCCGCTGAGGTGCAGGCCCCCTTGGACGCGCTCCGCTCCTGGGCCCTCCTCGCGCTCCTTGGCCTCCTGGCGGGGGCCGCCCCCGCCGGGGCGTCCCCCGTGGACTGCGCTGAAGGGTGCGAGGCGCCCGCCGCCTCGCTCGCTCCCGCCCCCCACGCCGCCTCCCCCAGCCCGTGGGGGGTGGCGCTGGCCGAGAGCCTGGGCCTCTGCGCGCTGGCCGCCGCGGGCGTCGCGGCGGGCGTGCTGCTCGCCAGGCGCGCGTGATCCTCGGACCTTCGTACCACAACGGGCAACCGTCCTTCGAGCGACGCGCACCCGCGTTTGAGGTGAGCCTCTGCATCCGACCCTCGCCCGCATCCTCGCCCTTCTGGGGCTCGCGTCGCTGGGCGAGGGCCTCTTCATCCTCCTGCGTGTCGTCCCCCACGAGAGCGTCCTCCTGGGCGCCATCCTCGCGGCGGCCGGCGCGGTGGCGCTCCTCTTCGCGCCGCTGCCGCGCGTCTCCCGCCTCCCGCGCTGGCCCCTCGCCGCCGCGGGCGCTGCCGCGGCCCTGGTGGTGATCGGCTACGACGCGATCCACCACGCGCCCCTCGACCCGCCCAAGGTGGGCATCATCGCCCTGGGCCTTGGCCTCGCGGCGGCGTCCCCCTTCGTCCACCGCCCGCGCGTCGCGAACCCCGTCGCCTGGACCGCCGCGCTCGTGGGCGCCCCCCTTCTCGTCTGGGGCGTCCAGGCGCTATCAAAAGCCACCGTCGCGGGCATGACGCCCATGGAGCTGTTCATCCGATACGCGCTCCTGGCACCCATGGCCGCGGCGCTATCAGTGTTGGGGCGCCACCCCGCCATCGCGGGGCAGGTCATCACCTACGACACGCCGCACGGCCCCTTCGCGCTGGAGGTGGGCGTCGCGTGCAGCGGAATCCAGGCCATGGCGCTCTTCGGCGGCGTGGTCCTCGTCTTCGTGCTCGCGGAGAAGCCGGGCTGGCGGCGCGGCCTCTTCTGGAGCGCCATCGGCCTCGCGGGCGTGTACGTCATCAACGTCGTGCGCCTCGTGGTGCTGGCCCTGGTGGGCTCGCGCTGGGGCGCGGACGCGCTGGAGTGGGTCCACGCCAACGCGGGCTGGGCCTTCTTCGTGGCGTGGAGCGCGGCCTTCGCGTGGATGACCATGGGGCGGCGCAAGGCGGGGGCGTCCGAGGGCGCAGCCCCCTGATGCGCGCGCACCAAGACTAGGAGCCGTCCCAGCGGTCCGCGGGCCCCGAGAACTGGATCAGCAGCCCTTCGCGCAGGTCGAACGTGAGGCGGCCCGGGACGACGGCGGCCGAGCACGCGCCCAGGCCGCACGTCTCGTCCTGCGAGATGGCGTACTCCACCGACGCCTGCCACGTCCCGCCGACGCGCAGAAGCTCCAGCCCGACGGGGTCCTCATGGGGGAGAAGCATCGCGAACCACTCCTGCGCGCCCGCGAGGGTCGCCGGCGGCGCTGCAGAGGGGGCTCCCCACGCCGCGGGTGCAGGGCACGCCTCGAGGCCGGAGGAGCTAACCTTGTCCTGCTGGGTCTGCGCCACGCCCAGCATCGTGGTGCGGACGACCCGCGTCATCCAGCACGCGCCGTCCGATCCGCCCAGGTGGAGGTCCCAGTCGAGGAAATCCTCCGCCGTCGTGGGCACGTGGGACTCGGTGGCCTTCACCAGCACGACGGAGGCGTGGGCCGCGGCGAACTGCCGCGTGGCCGCGTCCCCCTGGGCGACGCGCAGCGCGTCGTCCAGCGGGAAGCCGTCCGCGTCGCGCCCGTCGCGCGGGGCGTCGAAGGGGCCCGCGTCCTGGCGCGGGAGGGGGGGCAGCGGCGCGGCCGCGGAGGCGGACGGGACGAGCGGGGTCGTGCCGATGTCCGCGTGCTGGAGCGTGGCCCGCACGCGGGCGCCCCCGGGGAGCAGGTCCGCCGGCATGTCCACCTGCACGGGGCAGGGGAGGTCGGGCGCCACCCACACGCGCGCGTCCAGCGTGGCGTTCTCGAACTCTTGCGCGCTCCACGACCCCACGCGGGCGGAGCCGACGAGACGCCAGGCGATCTCCTCGGGGGCGCGCCTGTCGTAGCGGACCAGCGTCGCCGGTTGCGCGTCCCCCACGCCCAACCCTCCGGTGAAGCACCACGCCGTCGGTGCGGCCCAGAGGAAGCGCAGGGGGCCGTGGGGCGCGGGCACCATGTCGTCCGCGCGCGCCGCCACGAGGCCGCGGGAGCCTGCGAGCGCCACGTCCAGGAGCGTGGCAGGGCGCTCGTCGCCGACGCGCACCTCCACGGTGGCCACCGCGTGCGGGGCGCCCGTGGCGTCGCGCGCGACGGAGGAGCCGGTGACGCGGAACGCGACCTCCGTGGGGCCGTCCAGGGAACGCGACTGCGGGAAGGCGGGCGAGAGGGCGGGGAGCGATCCCTGGACGACGTAGCGGAAGGAGTCCCCGACGCGGACGCCCGCGGGCCAGTGGGACTCCTCCGGCGGGGACTCGGCGCCGGCGAGGCAGCCGCTGACGAGCGCGAGCAGAAGCGCGAGCGCGAAGGGGCGTCGCAGGGGGCTCCCTCCTCAGGCGCAGTGGACGTCCGAGGTGTCGGAGGCGACGAGGACGGCGTTGGCCAGGTAGAGGCCCGCCTGCGTGTAGATGCAGCTCTCGATGAAGTCCCCTTCCCGGGGCGTGGAGTCCCCGTTGCAGTCGTTCATGGGGACGTCGAACTCCCCCTGGACGACGCCCGCGCCGGAGGGCTCGAAGCCGAGGTACCGGACGTGGCCCCCCAGGGGCGCGCAGGAGAACGCCCCTGCGGTGAGGATCGTGGAGCAGGCGGAGGTCGTGCAGACCTCATAGGCGTCGGCGAGGGCCTTGACGTAGCCCAGCGGCGTGTTCCTTCCCCCGTGGCCCTCCAGGCTGGGCGGCTCGCGGGCCGCGGCGGCAGGAGCGAGCAGCGCGAGCGCGATGACGAGCGTGGTTCCCCCAATCCTCATTGTTACTCCCGGCCGCCTAACAATCCAGGCATCATATAACCCCTCGCTCGCCGGGGGTGGATGGGTTATTCCTCAAGCGGCCCGCGTGCGAGGCGCGGCGCGCATCGCCATCGCGGCGCCCGAGACGACCCACGCGATGAGGACGACCCAGTAGACGCGCTGCGTCAAGGCGGGCCAGGGGGTGAGCCATTCCATGCGGGCGATGCCCATGGCCGTGAGCACGGTGAGGGTCCACGAGAGGATGGCGAAGGTCCTCCAGCCGGCGCGCTCGCGGGCGCTCACGGCGAACGCGCCCACGGCGCCCAGCATGACGACCTGCCCGACGTGGACGAGGCCCAGGTGGACGATGCCGTCGGGCCACACGGCGAGGCCCAGGATGGTGGCGCCCGCCAGCACGAGGAGGTAGGCCCCGGCGCGCGTCGCGCGGCTTTCGGGCCGCTGGAGGGCCAGCGCGCACGCCGAGAGGACGCCCGCGCCGCCGATGGTCAGCTCCGCCAGCGTGAGCACGGGGCGGTGCGGCGTGTCGCCGTAGTCGCTGAGCATGCGATAGCGCGGATCGAGGGCGGGCTCCAGCGCGTGGAGCCCCAGGGCGGCGAGCGCGCCCACGGTGACGAGGACGAGGGCCAGCAGCGCCAGCGCACGGGCCAGGGGTGTCCGCCACGTCGCCGCTCGCATCTGCCTGCGCCACTGGGGGTGGACGATTATAACTCCCTCGGAACCGCCCAGATCGGACTCCCGGGCTCCTCCAGGGCCAGCCGCTCGACGCGGGCCAGCGAGGCGACGACGAGGTCCTCCAGGGCGCGCCGGAAGGGGCGGCGCGCGACGCGCGGGGCCTTCAGGTCGTAGCGCACCTCCCAGCGCAGCGTGGCGAAGCCGCGGCCGGGAATGATCTCAAAATGCTGCGCCCACCGCCTCTGGCCCGGGGTCCGGACGCCCTCCCACGCGACGGCCTCCCCCGGGGCCCAGCGCGCGACGCGCTCGTCCCACGAGGGGAGGCCCGTGAAGTGGAGGCGCCGCGCGACGCCGGGCCCGTCCGCGCTCGCGCCCTCCAGGTACTCGACGGCGCGCAGGTGGCCCGCCTCGCCGGGCGTCGCGTAGAAGTCGGGCCAGCGCCGCGTGTCGCTCACGACGCGCCAGAGGGCGGCGGGCGTCGCGGCCGCGTCGCGCTCCTCCGAGACGGTGGTCACTCCCGATCGCCGCCCCGGCCCACGGGCACGAGGGCCGCGCGCTCGCGCTTCCAGCGCTTGGCCAGCTCGGGCGCCGCGTCGAGGACGCCTTGGAGGTCCTTCAGCGGCGTGTCGGCGAGGCGCTCGACGCCGTACTCCTCCGCCACGACCTCCGCGGCGCGGCTGCCGGCGAGGCGCTTGCGGTCGCCCAGCAGCTCCTTCCATTGGCGGTGGAGGTGCGCCTGGACCTCCTCGTCCAATTCCACCCCGACGTTGGGCATCTCGGTGGGCAGGTCGCGCACGTTGGGAAGCTCGCTCTCGTGCTCGGGGTCGACCCACACGGCGAAGTCCGAGGCGTCGGGGTCGCGCCGCGTGCGGATGATGGGGGCGAGCGACTCGATGAAGCGCAGGAAGGAGGAGAAGCCGAAGTCGCGGTAGCTGAAGTCGGGCCGGATGCGGCGGATGCTCTCGTGGAGAGGCCCGCCGTACACGCGGCCCTCGTCGTCGGCCGCCGCGGGCATGGCCTCCAGCACGATGCGGTGGCCCTCGCTGAGCTTCGTCTTCCCGGCCGGCGCGGCGTGCTTCGCGGGCGAGGCCGCGGCGCGGCGCGCCTCCTCGGCGTAGGCGGCCTCGGGGAGCGCCGCGACGATGGGCGCGGCGGGCGCCTGGTCGTAGTAGATGAACTGGTCGCACGACTGCACGAGCGCGCGCCCCACGCGCTTGCGGCTGCCCAGGCCCACGACGCGCTTGCCCCCCTCGCGCAGCCGCCGCGCGAGCTTGGCGAAGTCGCTGTCCGCCGTGACAAGGATGAACGTGTCGATGGGGCGCGTGTAGAGCAGGTCCATGGCGTCGACGGTGAGCATGATGTCCGTCGCGTTCTTGGTGCCGCTGCCCGTGGTGAACTGGTGCAGTTCCTCGAAACCCGCCTCGCGCAGCGCGCTCTGCGCCTTGGCGTGGCGCGTCCAGTCCGCGTAGGCGCGCCGCACGATGACGCGCCCGAACGCCGCCGCCTCGGCGAGCACGCGGTTGAGGTTCACGTCGCGCGCGTTCTCGTAGTCCATGAGGATGGCGACCGTCGGCTCGCTGGAGCCTTCGCGGACCATGGGCAGGGTAGCCGGGACCTGGCTGAAAAAGGCATCCGGAGCGGAGGGGGATGCCAGGCGGGAGACTTGCCCTTCCCGCCTGGCTACGGGCACACCTCCTCGCCCGGCCGGGCGGACCGGCGTGGGCCGGGCCGCGCGACGCCGCCCCCAAGACGCCTCAAGGGGATAACCTCCGTTGGCGGGCCTTGCCGCGCCCCCGGTCAGCAAACTTCGCCAACAATGTTGATCATGCACAGAACGCGTCGTTCTCCCTTGGAGGCATACCTCAATGCTCCGACTTGCCATGATCGTGTTCGTGATTGCCTACGCCGTCTCTGGGCTGGGAATCGCTGCCGCGTCCGGGAACCCGGCCGTCCTGAGTCCTGTCATTGACAACGTCATCATTGACAACGTCAACGTGGAGCGTTTCGTCGAGATCCACTGCCCCATCCACGTGTCCTACCTCTGCGGCGAATGCCCCCTGTCAAGCTCGGCCATCATGGGCGACCCCGTGGGCTACGTCGAGACGTGCGCGTGGTAAGGCCTGGACGTGTCGCCATGGGACCCCGCTTCCTCCTGATCGTGGCCGCCCTGCTCGCCCTGGCGAGCCCGTGGGCCGCGGCAGGGGGGCGCCTGGACGCGCCCGTGGCAACCCTCATCGTCAAGGACAGCCACCCCGACTCCTGCGGCCTGCCCGGATTCTGTCCGGCCGAGGTCAACGCCTCGGCGGAGGACCCGGGCAACGCGACCGTCGACCTCTCGGACCGCTTCGAGTACGTCGGCGTCGCCACCAACGACAGCCTCGTGGAGGACACCACGGGGTACCCGCTCCTGCCCGACTCCGGCCTCGTCGTCCACGGCCGCGACCTCTACGTCCGCCACCCGCTCACCAGCACGGCGACGCACGCCTACAACAACCACGTCCCGGACTACCCCGGGCGCGACCACGCGGGCGTCGAGATGAGCCCCCAGAACGTCACCCTCAACACGCCCGGCGTCGCCGGGAACCTCCAGACGACCTACCTCCCCTACAGCAACGACGGGGTGGGCTACGACCAGGAGGGCCCCTTCAACACGCCGGGCGGCAACGACACGGACACCTACCTGGGCCACCCTGAGCTGCCCTGCCACTACGTCGACACCGCCTCCTGCTGGGAGACGAGCGACGGCGCGGACGCCCAGCGCCGCAACGCGACGCCCGACGTGAACCTCGGCTTCTCCTTCAACACGACGCAGCTGGCCACCGACCCCGCGCGTCTCAACGCGTCGAACCAGTCGGGCTCGTACCCCATTGGCCCCTCGGTCCCCCCCTGGTCCTACGAGGCGCCCCAGACGATCCCGCTCCCCCTGCCGGGCCAGGCCCCGATCCCCTCCCAGGCGCTCCCCCCGGCCCCGCCCCCGGCCTCTGCCCCCGCGGCGGCGCACGGCCGCGCGCCCGCGGGCGGCCCGCGCGCCTCGGTCGCGACCGCGCTCATCGCGCCCGCGGCGCCGCGCCTCGGCGCGGCCCCCCTCGTCGCGGGGCTCGTGGGCGGCAGCGTCGTGCAGGCGCTGCTGAGCCTCTACTCCCGCATCGCGAGCCGCGAGGAGGTCCTGGACTCCCGGCCGCGCCGCGAGATCCTGGAGCGCGTCGGCGCGCACCGCGTCTGCTCGCTGGCCGAACTGACGCGCGCGACGGGCATGAACCGCAACGCCGTCACGCACCACCTCCGCAAGCTCGCGGGCTTCGGCCTCGTCCGCCTCGTGCGCGAGGACCGCCAGCTCTTCGTCATGCCCGTGGGCGAGCCCGCCCCCGGCGGCGACGTGCCGCTGCGCGTCTCGCGCCACACGCTGCGCAGGCGCATCGTGGACGCGCTGGAGGCGCAGGGCGGGCAGATGGCCCGCGTCGCGCTCCACGATGCGCTCTCCGACGCGCCCGAGCGCACGCGCAACTACACGCTGCGCCGCATGGAGCAGCTTGGCGTGCTGCGAAGCTGGGAGGACGAGCGCGGCGAGCGCCACGTCGCCCTCGCGCGCGCCCCCGCGGCCTCCGCCCCCGGCGCGGCCCGCGGCGCGCTCTCCTCGCCCAACCACGTCTGAGCCCGATAACGGCCCGTGCGTTTTGATATCAGATTTGCCTTAGCCGCGGCCCCGGGCCCCTTTTCGGATCGCCTCGGGGCGCCCGGGGGCCCGGAAAGGCGCCTCGCGGCAACCGTGGACAACAATCGGCGCGCGAAATATCCATGTACGTGACGCCTATACGGAGTGGGTCGCGCCCGCGGCGGTCGCCCGGACGCACCATCTCAGAGGTTTCGCCTATGGGTGTCAAGAAGAAGCTGAAGGCTCGAGACATCGAGCAGCTGGAGAACACGAGCATCGCGTCCGCCCTCGTCGGGAACGAGATTCTCGACGTGAACAGGCTCGTCAACGTGGACATCATCAAGACGACCTGTCAGCAGGACTCGGTCTGCGAAGAGACGGTGGAGTGCGTCGTGGTCATCACGTGCGGCTTCACGAGCTGCGTCAACACCTGCTGCCACAACTGCAGCGTCGGCACGTGCTTCTGCACCGCGGCCTGCACGCTGGTGAGCTGCGACGCCGGCACGGTCTGCGCCTGCACCAAGGGCGACTCGTGCAACGACGGCTCGGTGTGCGTCGCCCCCACCGGATAGACCTGCCCCCACGACGTGAGAAGCATGCAGACACCCTCCTCGCCCGCACGCTCATCCGCTCCCCTTCCGGAGGACGCCCTCCTTGCCTGAGATCGGCGTCCTCGACTTCGGCCTCCACGAGCCTGGCGACGCCCAGCGCTCGCTGCGCAACACCATCGCCCTCGCCCAGGGCGTCGAGCCCCTGGGCTTCTCCTCCTTCTGGGTGACGGAGCACCACCAGGAGGGCTACGCGCAGGCCAGCCCCTCCGTGCTCGCCGCCGCCGTCGCCGCCTCCACGCGCCACATCCAGGTGGGCGTGGGCGGCGTCCTCCTGCCCTACCACCCCCCCTACCGCGTCGCCGGCGACTTCCGCCTCCTCTCGGCCCTCTACCCCGGGCGCATCCACCTGGGCGTGGGCCGCGGACCCGGCGCCGGGCCCGAGGTCATCCGCGAGCTCGTCCCCGAGGGCACGCCGGTCTCCGACCCCGCCTTCTTCGAGGCCCACGCGCGACGCCTCCTGGAGCTTCTCCACGACGAGGACCCCGCCGTGCGCGTGCGCCCCGAAGCGGCCGCGCCCCCCATGTGGGTCCTCGGGCGCAGCCCCGAGGCCGCGGCCTTCGCCGGGCGCCTGGGCGTCGGCTACGCCTACCCCGAGTTCATCATCCCCGACGACCCCGCCGGCTCCCGCACGGGGCGCTGCTTCGACGCGTACCGCCGCGCGTTCACGCCGCGCCCAGGCTCCGAGAAGCCCCGCGCCTGCCTGGGCATCACGGCGTACTGCGCCGCGCCCGGCGAGCCCGTGCCCGCGGCGTCCGACGCCAACGTGCACGGCACCGCCGCCCAGTGCCGCGCGGACATCCGCGAGCGCATCGAGCGCCTCGACCTCGACCTCCTCCTGCTGGGCACGCTGCGCAGCCTCTCCCTGGAGAGGCAGGTGGCCAACCTCGGCCGCCTCGCCCGGGCCCTCCGTCTCCCCCAGAACCTCCCCCCGCAACGGGTGACCCCATGACTGCCGCCACCACCTCCGCACCCGCACGCCGAAACGCGACCCTGGACAGCCTGCCCGACATCCTCGTGAAGCGCGGGCTCGTCGACCGCGCGCGCTTCGTGGACAGCTACGTCTCCATCGAGGACCGCTCGCGCCGCAACCGCAACTTCAAGGTCGTCGTGCCCGACGGCCCCAAGCTCCTCGTGAAGCAGGGCTCGGAGGGGGCCAACGGAAGCTGGGCCGCCGTCGAGAGCGAGGCGCGCCTGCTGCGCACCGCCGCCACCGACCCCGCGTTCGCCTCCATCCGCTGGTTCTCGCCCAAGATCGTCGACTACGACGAGGAGAACCAGATCCTCGCCACCGAGCTGATCCAGCCCGCGACGACGCTCACCAAGTACCACGTGAACCTGGGCAACATCCACTTCCCCTCCGAGGCCGGCGACACGCTGGGCCGCCTCGTCGCCTCGTGGCACAACGCCGCGCGCAAGGCGTGGAAGGGGGGCCGCCTGGAGTACGTCCACCGCTCGCAGCCCTTCGTCGCGCCCACGCTGGAGCAGCTTCGCCGCGCGCCCGCCCAGCCCACCGACGTCCGCTCGTCGTACCTCAAGCTCGTCAAGGAGATCGTGCCCTACGAGCGCCACGTCGCGCAGATCGCCGAGTGGGAGAAGGAGCACAAGGGCGTCGGCCACGGCGACATCCGCTGGGACAACGTCCTCATCACCGAGGGCGGCGGCCGCGGCGGCAACATGAACTTCCGCCTCATCGACTGGGAGATGGCCTACGTGGGCGACCCCGCGTGGGACGTCGCGTGCTACCTGGGCGAGTACCTGCGCCTCTGGTTCATGAGCACGCTGGGGCGGCAGGTCACCAGCGTCGCGGAGGTGGAGTCCAAGGCGAAGTTCAAGCTCGCCGACACGCACGAGTCCATCGCCGCCTTCCTCGACAGCTACAGCCGGAAGTCGGAGATCGCCGCAGGCAAGAGGCCCAACCTCGTGCCGCGCCTCCACGCCTACCTCCCCTACGTCGTGCTGCTCATCTGCTACGAGTCGCTCCAGCGCCAGGCCCAGTTCCCGCCGGTCTGCAAGGTCGCCATCGAGATGGCCCGCGACGCGATCGAGGACCCCCAGACGAAGCACCACGAGTGGTTCGGCCTTTGAGGTGATTGTCATGAATCCTGTCCAAAAGCTCTGCGAAGAGGTCTCGTTCGTCTCCGAGACGCGCGTCCGCATCCGAACCATGGAGATCGACGGCGAGCGCCTCCAGAACCGCTTCACGAAGTCCGTCGAGGGCTACCCCGCCATCGTGGGGGGCCTGGCCCAGCTCGTCTACGACGAGTTCTACTGCGAGCGCGACCCGGGCCGCGGCGCCTACGCGTTCGTGGAGGACCGCATCCTGCGCGACGAGTTCCACCTCGCGCTGCGCCGCGCCAGCGCCTCGCGCCACATCTGGACCTCCGGATGGACGCAGGAGGCGGACCAGGGGGACAAGCTCCTCCTGCGCAACCGCAACGGCGCCGCCGTGCTCGCGAACCGGGACGCCGTGCGCCCCGCCGCCGACGGGACGATGGCCGTGAAGGTCACGCCCGACTCCGTGCCCACGCAGGCCGGGTGGGTCTACTTCTTCGGCGAGACGGCCCACCCCGCCGAGGCCCAGACGACGGTCCGGCTCTACTGGAACCTCTGCGCGCAGGGCGCCGTGCCCTTCGCGGGGACGCTCACGCGCGTCCTCAACAAGGCCGAGGTCCCCTTCCAGATGAAGGTCGTCGAGGACCCGCAAGGGTTCCGCCGCGCGGACGGCGGCGTGCTCTACGTGCCCCAGACGAGCTGGGACGCGCTGCGCGCGAACCTCCCCGAGATCTACGCGCAGATCGGCCCCTACCTCAAGCGGAAGACGCCCCTCTTCGCGCTGGAGATGGCGCCCGGCCTGGGCCTCGCGGAGGACCCCGGCAACGGCGAGAGCTTCGGCATGTCCCGCTCGCGCCTCGTCGCGGAGGGCCTCTACGACGCGCTCAACGTCGGCGCGACCGACGCCGACGCGCGCCGCGAGGCCATCGAGCGCCGCTTCTCCCGCGCCGGGCTCGACCCCGCGCGCCCCCACCTCAACCCCGGAAGCCGCGCCGAGTACGTCGCGGCCCTTCCCGCGAACCCCATCCTTGCCCTGGGTGACCTGCCATGAGCATCTACCTCGAGAACGCCGCCGCCATCGCCGACCAGCTCTGCGAGGACGCCCACGTGGCCAACGGCCGCGCCAACTGGGTGTCCCGCTCCGTGCCCTACGCCCAGCGCAGGCCCGACGGGAAGTCCCCCGACCTCCTGCCCGCGCTGGAGCCGCTCAACCCGTCGTTCTATTCTGGGACCGCGGGCATCGCGGTCTTCCTCGCGCGCCTCCACCAGTACACCAAGGACCCGCGCCACGCGCGCATGGCGAAGGCGGCCATCCGCCACTCCATCGAGCACGCCTTCGACGTGGTCCCCGCCTCCGAGCGGCCCATGCCCATCGGCACGAGCTGGCAGAAGGGGTTCTACATCGGCAGCATGGGCATCGCGTGGGCCACCGAGGAGGTCGGCCGCGCGCTGGGCTCCGACGACATCCGCCGCGAGGGGCGCAGCCTCTTCGCGCGCGTCGCCAGCGAGCCCTCCGCCACCGAGTTCGACCTCATGTTCGGCGTCGCGGGCTCCGTCGCCGCGTCGCTGAGCCTCGCCGAGCAGGGCTACCAGGGCGCCCAGGAGTTCGCCGTGGCCATGGGCGACTGGCTCCTCTCCAACGCGCGCAAGGAGGAGCAGGGCTGGTCGTGGCTCGGCTACGGCTCGTCGCCCAACGCGCCCGCGCTGCTGGGCCTCAGCCACGGCACCTCCGGCGTCGCGGTCGTGATGCAGCGCCTCTACGAGGCCACCAAGGACGAGCGCTACCTGGAGGCGGTGGAGCAGTCCATCGCCTACGAGCGCGCGAAGTTCGACGCGCAGGAGGGCAACTGGCCCCACTTCGGCATCCCCGCGCAGCAGGACGGGCGGCCCGGCTTCTTCTCCACCTGGTGCCACGGCGCGCCCGGTGTCGGCCTCGCCCGCGCCTTCCTCTACCCCCGGATGCGCGACGCGCGCATGCTCGACGAGATCCGCGACGCGTGGAAGAACACCGTGCGCTCCGTGGAGCTGGACCTGGAGCGGCCCGGACGCGACTTCCAGTACTGCCACGGCGTGGGCGGCAACACCGAGTGCCTCTGGGAGATGGCCAGCGTCCTCGACCCCGCCAAGGGCGCCAAGCTCGCGCGCGACGTCGCGCAGTACGGCGTCGAGCGCTACGGCAAGGGCGCGGCGGGCAAGTGGGGCGGGTGGGCCGGCTGGCCGACGGCCGTCTCGCACCGCTACCACCCGCCGCTGATCACCGGCCTCGCGGGCGTCGGGTACTTCCTGCTGCGGGTCCACGACCCGGCCCGCGTGCCCACCGTCCTGCTGCCCGCCGTCTCCATGGACTACGCCGCTGCGCGTTAGCCAGGCAAGGTCCGCAAACAATGGAGAAGTAGGCTCGGGACGCTATCCGGCGGGGCAGATCGCTGCCCCGTTTCAGAGGTTCGCCTATGGGTGTCAAGAAGAAGCTGAAGGCTCGAGACATCGAGCAGCTGGAGAACACGAGCATCGCGTCCGCCCTCATCGGGAACGAGATCCTCGACGTGAACAGACTGGTCAACGTCGACATCCTCAAGACGACGTGCCAGAAGGATTCCGTGTGCGAGGAGACCGTGGAGTGCGTCGTCGTCGTCACGTGCGGCATCACGAGCTGCCTCAACACGTGTTGCCACGATTGCAGCTTCGGCACGTGCGTCTGCACGCAGGCGTGCACGGCCATCAGCTGCGACGCGGGCACGCTGTGCGCTTGCACGAAGGAGAACACGTGCAACAACGGCTCCGTGTGCGTCGCCCCCACCGGATCGTTCTAGGCTTGCCCCCTTCCAGCCCGAACACCTCCACCTTTCCCCCCTTGCCCCTTGCTGGTGACCGACGATGGACGTAGGAATCCTCGACTTCGGAACGCGACGCGACCGATCCGACCCCCGGAGCCGGATGGAGCTCATGCTGGAGCGCGCGCTGCGCGCCGAGGCGTTGGGCTTCGACGAGTTCTGGGTCACGGAGCATCACAATCCCGAGGCCCACCACTCGGCGCCCCTCGTCGCCATCACCTACCTCGCCTCCCGCACCACGACGCTGCGCGTCGGCTCGGGCGGCATCCTCCTCCCCTACGTGAGCCCGTACCGCGTGGCGGAGGACTTCTTCGCCCTCCACTCCCTCTTCCCCGGCCGCATCGAGCTTGGCGTGGGGCCCGGCCCCGGGACGTACCCGGAGGCCGTGCGCGCCATCCTGGATCGCGCGCCCTCCGAGCCGCCGCAGGGCGAGTACCACCAGAAGGCGCGCCGCCTGGCGTCGTACCTGCGCCGCGAGACGCCCGAAGGCTTCGAAGGCCTGGAGCCCACGCCGCCCGTGGAGGCCAAGGCCCCGCCCCTCACCATCCTGGGCGTGAGCAAGCGCGCGGTGGACCTCGCCATCGAGCTGGACGCGAGCTTCACCTACGGCTTCTTCATCGCCGACCCCGACCCCCTCTACTCGCGGGCCCACGAGATCCTCTCCGACTTCCGCGCCCGCCGCCGCAGCGCGGGCCAGCGCGCGGGCGTCGCCTTCATGGCGCTGGCCGGGCGCAACGAGGCGCAGGCCGCCGAGTGGGAGCGCGTGAACCGCGGCACCGGCAGCCGCGGCCACCTCTTCGTGGGCTCCGTGAAGCAGGTCCGCACGGAGTTCGAGGAGCTTCGCGCGGCCCTCCAGCCGGACCTCGCCCTCCTGGGCATGAGCCCCGGCGTCCCCCACGCCCACCAGATGCTGTCCATCGAGGGGCTCGCGAAGGCGCTCCTCCCCGGCCAGAGCCGCAAGCAGGCGCCCGAGCCGCCCCTCGCCGTCGCACGCACACAGGAGAGCATGACATGAAGCGAAGGCTGACCGCCAAGGATGTGGAATCGCTGGAGAACACGAGCATCGGAGGATCCCTCGGCGTCCTCGACGTCGGCGTGGTCGACGCCGTCGTCACCCCCAACGTCTGCGCTGCCGGACCGGGCCCCGTCGGCCCGATCTGGGACGAGGTGACGGCGTGCATCTGCCGCTACTCGTGCGGCTACCGGAGCTACGCGTGAGCCGGCAAGGGGACGCTCGGTCGCTGGCAACCGTCGCCAACAAGCGTTAGGCGACTGCGCCCCCATGGCGCAGCCACAGGAGAGGCTGTCATGAAGCGAAGGCTGAGCGCGAAGGACGTCGAGTCGCTGGAGAACACGAGCATCGGAGGCGTCCTGGGCCTCCTTGACGTCGGGACGGCCGTCGGCGTCTACCCCGGGTTCGTCTGCGTCGGCCACACGTCGCCCCCCTGCCGGCAGGACACGACCATCGGCGTCCCGTGCCCGGTCGCCTCCGTCTGCGGCGAGACGGCGCCCTGCACCGTCGTGGTCTGCCCCGACACGTGCGCCGACACCTGCTGCGCCCACAGCGACGTGATCCGCCCCCTGGAGCCGTAGGCGCAGAGGCCTCGGCAAGGGTCGGCAACAAGCGTTAGGCATCCAGTTTCCCATCGGGCGCCCACAGGAGAGGTTGCATGAAGCGAAGGCTGAACGCGAAGGACGTCGAGTCGCTGGAGAACACGAGCATCGGAAGCGTCCTGGGCGTCATCGACACCGGCGTCGCCGACAAGCTCCTCACGGGCATCGTGTGCGCCGCCAACACGACGCCCATCTGCGATCACGGGACGGCCTGCCCCGTCGACTCGGTCTGCCACGAGACGGCGGAATGCACCATCGTCGTCTGCACCAACTCGTGCCACGACACCTGCTGCGCCTACGACAGCACGAACCTGTTCCGGCCCCTGGGGCCGTAGGTTGACCGGAGGAATGACCACATGAAGCGAAGGCTGAGCGCGAAGGACGTGGAGTCGCTGGAGAACACGAGCATCGGAGGCGTGCTGGCGATTCTGGACACGGGCGTGACCAACGTCACGACCTTCATCTGCGTCGCCAACACGACGCCCATCTGCGAGCACGGCACCGGCGTCGGGTGCCAGATCGACTCGATCTGCCACGAGACTGCGGAGTGCACCATCGTCGTCTGCACGAACTCATGCCACGACACCTGCTGCGCCTACGACAGCACGGGCGCGATCCGGCCCGCGCTGACGTCGCCGTAGGACGTCCGGAGCACGCCGAGGGGTGACGATTGGAGATCGAGCGCGTGGAACTCGGGCTGGCCTCGCGGCTGGCGTTCCGGGACCTGGTCTACACGTCGGACCGGGGCATTCCCCTCGTGGGGTGCCCCGCCGTCCACCGCTACCTGGAGGTGGACCAGGACACCATCCACGGCATCCGGGCCCTCCAGTCGACGGCCACCATCGGCGAGGCCGAGAGCCGCATCCTCGCGGAGACGGGCGAGGAGGTCGACCTCGTCTACCTCGCCAACGTCCTCCTGGACCGCGGCTTCATCGCCACCGTGGACGGCGAGGAGGTGGGGGCCGACCTGGTGAAGAAGACGCCCTCGCTCCTCACCCGCGTCCCCCCCGAGCGCGTCGCGTTCCTCCGCAACCCCGTCTTCGTGGCCGCGGTCGTGGGCCTCACCGCCTTCGCCATGCTCCTCCTCGCGACGGAGCCCACGCTGCGCCCCCGGCGCGAGGACCTCTTCCTCCTCGACAATCCGCTGGAATCGTTCCTGCTGAGCTTCGGGACCCTCCTTCTGCTCGCGGGGCTCCACGAGCTTTCCCACTACTTCATGGCGTGGAGCTACGGCGTCCGCTCCTCGTTCAGCCTGTCCCACCGGTTCTACGTCATCGTCATGCAGACGAACGTGACCAACGTCTGGACGCTCCCGCGCCGCCAGCGCATCGCCGTCTTCCTGGCGGGCATCGGGTTCAACCTCGTGGTCCTCAGCGCGGCCGTCGTGGCGCTGGCCGTCTCCGACGCGGGCTTCCATCAGCTCTCCTTCACCCAGGAGGCCGTCCTGCGCTGGATCGCCTACCTCAGCTGGATCCCCGTCATGTTCCAGTTCTTCGTCTTCGCGCGCACGGACTTCTACTACGTCCTCATGACGCTCGTGGGGGAGCGCAACCTCACGGCGGACGCGCGCGCCTACCTCCGGTTCCTCGCGGGGCGCCTGTGGCGCTCCATCCGCTCGCGCGAGCGCCGCGCCTGCCCCCACTGCCAGCGCGCCGGCATCCCGGAGGACCCGTTCTGCTACGGCTGCAAGCGGCCGCTGCCGGTGTCGGACCCCAACCTCTACCCCTTCACGTACAAGAGCCAGTGGCGGCTCCTCGTCTTCTCGGTCGTCCTCTTCCTGGGCACCATCCTGGGCACGATGTTCTTCGTGTTCTTCGTGCTCAGCAGCATGCCCAAGCTCCTCCTCTCGGGCGCCTTCGTGACGATGTACGGCTATCGCACGGGCCACTGGACGCAGATGGCGGAGGGGCTCCTCGTCGTCGCCATCGTGGGCTTCCAGGGCGCGTTCATGGCGCGCTCCATGGGCGGCAAGGTCAAGGGCTGGATCGTGGGCGCGCGCAAGCGCTGGCAGGACCGCCGCGCAGGCAAGGCTCGCCAACAATCGTGATGGCCGCCAAGGCGATTCCCCGGGCGGTGACGACCTTGCGTGCCATCGCCAGCATCTCCTTCGTGCTCTTCGCGCTCCTCCTGGGCGCCGTTCCCGCCGCCTCGGCGGAGCCCGTCCTCTCCAGGATCATCGACGACAACGGCCTTCCCACCGTCATCCCCCAGTTCGACTGCAACAGCAACACGCTCTGGTGTCACGTCCCGTGCGACAACGGCCCGGTGTCCGCCTTCTGCGACTACTACGGCACCCACGGCGGCGCGAGCTGCATCATCCTCATCCGCCTCACGAGCACCTGCATCAACCCGCTCCCCGGGCAGGGGTGATGCCGATGCGCGCCCTCCTGAGCGTCTCCCTCGTTCTCCTCGCGCTCCTGCTGAGCGCGGTCCCCGCCTCCGCGGCGCAGACCGTCTCCGACCTCGGCGGCCCCCTGGACCAGTTCGTCCGCCTCGACTGCAAGACCCGCGATCCCTTCTGCCACTTCCGTTGCACGGGCGGCCCGGTCGGGCTCCTGTGCGACTACGACTCCACGCACGGCACGGTGAGCTGCGTCGTGCTGATCCGCCTCACGAGCACCTGCATCAATCCGCTCCCCCAGCACGGGTGATCTCCATGCGCGCCCTCCTCGGCATCCCCCTCGTCCTCCTGATCCTCCTGAGCGTCGTCCCCGCCGCCTCGGCGGACTCCGTCGTCCTCACGGACGTCCTGGACAACGGCCTCCCCACCGTCGTCCCGCGCTTCGACTGCGGCAGCAACACGCTCTGGTGCCACTTCCAGTGCGACGGAGGCCCCGTCTCGACCTTCTGCGACTGGAACGGCTCCCACGGCCCCGCGAGCTGCATCATCCTCATCCGCTTCACGAGCACCTGCGTCAACCCGCTTCCCCAGTGATCCCCCCAAGAGGCAAGACCATGCGAACCCTGACCACCCTCTCCATCGTCCTCCTCACGATCTTCTGCGCCGTGCCCGCGTCCGCCGCGCCGGTCGCCCACGCCACCGACCTGCTCAGCCTCGACTGCGCGGCGGCGACCTCGTACTGCTGGGTCCCCTGTCGGCCCGGCCCCGTGGGCATCATGTGTGGCCACGACACCCCGGACCACGGCTACGCCGGCTGCATCGTCTTCATCACCTACACGAGCACCTGCATCAACCCGACCCCCCTCTGAGGCCTGATATCATGCGCGCCACGATCGGAATCGCCCTCGCCCTGCTGACGGTCCTCTTCGCCGGCCTCGCCTCGGCGGAGCCCCTCGCCTACGTGATCGAAAGGTCCGTGATCGATCCCTCGCAGATCGACGCCGTCTGCGTCGTGCCCTCCTGCTGGCCGACCTGCGATCCCGGCCCCGTGGCCGTCTGGTGCAACCACGACACGCCCGGGCACGGCCGTGCGGCCTGCCTGGTGTTCGTCACGTTCACGAGCACCTGCATCAACCCGCTCCCCCAGGGCTCGTGAGGCGGCCGCCGGCGGCCGGGCCCTGCAACCGGGCCTGAGCGCGGGCGCACCCCACGCGGTGGGAGGAGCGTGGCTTTACCTCCGGCGGGCGCAGAAGACCTCGGGATTCCTCCTGGGATCGGCCCGCCGCCAGGCCCCCGATGTCTCCCCCACAATGCCTCGACAGCCTCCCCCGTTCTCCCTCGCCTGGCGGCGGGCCGAGCGCCCCCTTTTTCTTCACGGACACCTCGACCCGGGATCGTCCGGATCGAGGACCGTCACGCTCGCCTGCCCCGCCATCACGCGGGGCCCCTGCGCGAAGAGGGTCCACCGCCCGGGGAGGTCGATGGAGCCGCGCAGCGTGACGTTCCGCGTCTCGTGGGCGCCGAGATCGACGTCCGCCTGCGCGACGTAGCCATATTGCTGCGCGTAGACGCCCACCGACGCCCGGCCAGCGCCGCCCCCGGGGTTCCGGAGCGCGAGCGTCGCCTCCAGGGGCGCCCCCCGCCCGATGCACGCGGAGGCGACCGTGAAGGAGACGACCTGCGCGTCGGAGAGCGGAGGCGGCGCGGCCGCGTCCGGCGTCGGCGCGAGGCACCCCGCGAGGGGAAGGGCCACGAGGAGGCCAAGCGCCGGACGCACTCTCCCCCGGTCTCTCGCGCCGGGCTGATATCTCTTCCGGCGGGACCCCCCAGGGGTGAGCCCCGCTGGTCGTTCGACCGGCCGCGAAGGGGAAACGGCTTTGAGCCTCAGGCGGATCCGGCCGCATGCGCCGCTTCCGCTACGTCGTGCTGGACGTCTTCGCCGACCGGCCCTTCGCCGGGAACCCCCTCGCCGTGTTCCCCGACGCGCGGGGCATCGGGCCCTCCGAGATGCAGGCCATCGCGCAGGAGATGAACCTCAGCGAGACGACGTTCGTGCTGCCGCCCACGAATCCCGCGGACGCGGCCGCGCGCGTGCGCATCTTCACGCCCCACGAGGAGCTGCCCTACGCGGGGCACCCCAGCGTGGGCACGCACTGGGTCCTCGCCGAGGAGGGCGGGCACTCGGGGCACCGCAACGGGCGGACGCGCATCGTGCAGGAGGTGGGCGCGGGCCTGCTGCCCATCCACGTCGACCGGCGCGATGGCGCGGTCGTGAACGTCATGACGACGCAGGCGCCGCCGCGCTTCGGCCCCGTCCTCGCGGCCGCGAAGGTCGCGCCCATCCTCGGCGTCCCCGAGTCTGATATCATGGGCGACCTCCCCGCCCAGGTGGTCAACACGGGCATCGACTGGCTGCTGGTGCCCATGCGCTCGCTGGACGCGCTGAGGCGCGTGAGCCTCGTCTCGGACGCCGCGGCGCGGCTGCGCGCCATGGGGCTGAGGCAGATGGTCTACCCCTTCGCGCTGGAGGGGTTCGACAAGGACGCCATGACCGCGGCGCGCGGCCTGCTGGCGGGCGAGTTCGAGGACCCCGTCACCGGGAGCGCGTCGGGCTGCCTGGGCGCGTACCTCGCCAAGCACCAGCGCGTGAAGCCCGGCGCGGACGGCACGGCGCGCTTCACGCACACGCAGGGGCACGTCATGGGGCGGCCGGGCCGCGTGGAGATCGAGGTGGACGTGAAGGGGGGCGAGCCTACGGAGGTGCGCGTCGGGGGCCAGTGCGTGCGCATTATGGATGGCCAGGCGACGCTGCCGTAAGCTCACGGCGGCGAGGGCAGCGACCCGGTGAGCCACGCCAGCACGAGGCCCACGGCGCCGGCCGCGGCGAGGACGCCCCAGACGGCGGGCTTGCCGCCGCGCCAGTACGCGACGATGCCCACGGCCAGCGCGGCGAGGGCGCCCACCATGGGCCAGCCCGAGAGCGAGACGCGCGGCGTGTAGCCGTCCAGGCTGTACGCGTCCCACGCCAGCGCGACGAGGGCCACGAGGGCGACGGTGACGACGAACGCCGCGAGGAAGGGCCCCGAGGCCTTGCCTCCCGACCCCTTTCCGGGGGACGCGGCGCGCTTCGCCTTCTTCGGCATGAAGGTCCTTCATCGGAGCCCCGGGCATAAGGGCGCGCAACGGCGCTCGAACCGCAACGCTCAACTGGGCGCTCGCCGGCCAGGCGCGCGTGACCCTCGCGGACTTCTGCGCCCGCTGCGGGAAGCCCACGGCGCGCTTCGAGGAGCACGGCCGCCCCAGGGCGCGGTGCGGCGCGTGCGGCTGGGTGGACTACGATGGCCCCAAACCCGCCGTGGGCGCGATCCTCGTCCGTGGACGCCAGGTGCTCCTCTCGCGCCGCGCCCGCGAGCCGCTTCGCGGGCTCTGGGACCTGCCGGGGGGCTTCCTGGAGCCGGGCGAGGACCCGGAGGCGGGCATCGTGCGCGAGCTTCGCGAGGAGACGGGCCTCGCGGCGCGCGTCCTGGGGCTCGTCCATGTCGCGGCGGGCCAGTACGACGGGGCCGGCACGCTGAACCTGGTCTATCGTTGCGAGGCCGAGGGCGAGCCGCGCGCCATGGACGACTCGGCCGAGCTTCGCTGGCACGACCCGCGCCGGCTGCCGGAGATGGCGTGGCCCCACGAGGTGGCGGCGATCCGCGCCTGGCTCGCAGGGCAAGCGGAGTGAGCGGGAGCCTCGACGGCCAGGGGAACGGGTCCTTCGACGCCATCCCCCTTCCTTGGGTCCGCGCAGCCCGCGCGACGGGAAACGCATTTGAAGGGGCGAGCAATCCCGAAGCCCATCCACGAGGGACCAAGATGGACAGGAACCAGCTCGCCCAGACCGCGAAGCAACTCGTCTCGCCCGGCCGCGGCATCCTCGCCGCCGACGAGAGCACGAGCACCATGGGGAAGCGCCTCAAGAGCATCGGCGTGGAGAACACCGAGGCGGCGCGCATCGGCTTCCGCGGCGCGATGTTCACGGCGCAGGGCTGGGAGAAGCACGTCAGCGGCGTCATCCTCTACGACGAGACGCTGCGCCAGTCCGTGGACGGGACGCCCGTGCCCAAGCTCCTCGCGAGCCACGGCGTGATCCCCGGCATCAAGGTGGACAAGGGGAGCAAGCCCCTGGCCTTCGCCGAGGGCGAGGAGGTCACGGAAGGGCTGGACGGGCTGCGCGAGCGCCTCCAGGAGTACCACGGCCTCGGGGCCCGCTTCGCCAAGTGGCGCGCCGTCATCAACATCACCGACAAGACCCCCTCCCGCTACGGCATCGAGGCCAACGCGCACGCCCTCGCGCGCTACGCGGCCCTCTGCCAGGAGGCCGGCATCGTGCCCATCGTGGAGCCGGAGGTCATCATGGACGGCAACCACACCCTGGAGCGCAGCTTCGAGGTCACGGACTGGATCCAGCGCGCGGTGTTCGACGAGCTGCACCTCCAGCGCGTCCACTTCCCCGGCATGCTGCTGAAGCCCAACATGGTGGTCCCCGGCTACGGCAGCGGCCAGAAGACCAGCGCCCAGCAGGTGGCCGAGAAGACCCTGGAGGTCCTGCGCCGCAACGTGCCCGCCTCGGTCCCGGGCATCGTGTTCCTCAGCGGCGGCCTCTCCGACGAGGACGCCACGGAGTACCTGGACGCCATGAACAAGGCCCCGGGCCCCAAGCCGTGGGCGCTCTCCTTCTCCTACGGCCGCGCCCTCCAGCACGCCGCCCTCCAGACCTGGGCGGGCAAGGCGGAGAACAAGGCCGCCACCCAGCGGGCGTTCCTGAAGCGCGCCCGCCTCAACGGCCTCGCCGCCAAGGGCGAGTACGACCGGAAGATGGAGTCCGAGGCGCAGTAACGCAACAGCCGTCGCGGGGCGGCGCCGTCAAGCTGAGGGCTTGCCCCCGAGGCGTCATTTCCTGCTCCGACGACCTAACGTCAGGGGGGGCTCGCCCCCCTGAAGCCCCCCTCGGCAAAGGGCGTCAAACTTGCTTATGCACCCCCCGGCCACCCTACGGGCTGGCCGCCGGTGCGGGCCGCGTCGCCCATACCCCACCCGCACCCGCGACCTTGCGAGGAGGCTCACGCCGAGGCGGGGATTCCCCTTCCGGACCCCACGCCCCGCCTCGGCATGGCCCCGTCTCCGCGGACCCGCGGGGGCGGAGGTCTCCCGCTTCGCCAGTCCCTGCCCCCTTCAAATCCTCCCGCTGCAGACCGTAACCCCCGATGGGACGGCGCCTTGCGGCCCCGGAGGAGATCCACACCCTGCTGCCCGCCACGGAAGGGCACGCGCTCCGCGGCCGGTCGCAGCCCCGCGTGCAGGCCGACGCCATCGAGGCGTGCCTGGACCGCGTGGCGCCCCTGTATCGCGCCAGCCTGGCCACGCGCCGCGAGCACGGCTTTCTCGCCTACGCCCCCCGCGCCGCCGAGGGCTACGTCCTGGAGAAGGACGCCGTGGGCACTCGCGACGCCATCGCCTGGCACTGGGCCCACCCCGACGCGACGGTCGCGTTCAGCTTCCACACGCACCCCAGCCCCCGCGCCGCGGTCGCCCCCAGCGGCATCGACGCCGTGGGCGCCCTCATCCGGGGCGACCACCTCGTCTACGTGCTGACCATGGACGGCCGCCTCGCGGGGTGGCGCTTCCGGGACGACACGCCCCACGCCCGCGCCGTGGAGGACGCCGTGCGGGCCCTGGACGACGCCAAGCGCTTCGAGGGGCGCTACGTCCGCTTCCTCTACGACGCTTTCGACGCCCTGAGGCCCCGCGTCATGGAGCCGGTCTACGCCGCCCGCCTCACCCTGACGCGGGACGACGGCATGCGCCTGGAGCGGGCGCAGCCGGGCCGCCCCTTCCTCACGCCGTGGGAGGAGCACGGCGACGGGCCCGCGCAACGATGATGCACGCGGGCGGACCTGGCGCGGACGCATGATCGTCTTCGGAGACGTCGCCGTGGTCGTGAGCGACGGCAAGGCCGCCGCGAAGTGGTGGAAGGAGAAGCTGGGCTTCGAGGTGCGGGACGACGAGGGGCACTGGATCACCGTGGCCGCGCCCGGCAGCAGCACGCTCCTGCACCTCTGCGCCAACGGCACGCACGAGGAGGGCAACACCGGCATCGGCTTCGTCGTGGACGACGTGGCCGCCACGGAGAAGGCGTGGGCCACCAAGGGCGTGCGCTTCACCCGGCCCACGACGCGCAGCGACTGGGGCACCTCCGCCGTCTTCGCGGACCCCGACGGCAACGAGTTCACGCTCAGCGAGGACCCCGACCTCAAGCCGAAGCCCAAGCCGCGGCGGAAGAAGGCCGCGGCGAAGAAGGGCGCCAAGAAAGGCGCCAAGAAGGCGGGGAAGAAGGCGCGCCGCCGCTAGCCAAGATTGATGGCATCGCTGGCGCCATCGCCCCCGTGCGAGGCCTCGCGTGGCTTCTCCTGGCGCTCCTCCTCGCGGGGTGCGCCGTTCCAGGCGCAGGGCTGCATCCGGCGTCGGTGACCCAGGCCCCGGCGCTCTCGTGCCCCGCTCCATGCGTGCGGCTTCTTTCCACCTCCGCCCGCCCGTGGGAGCCCACGATCGCCGTCGACCCGCGCGACCCGGGGCGCGTCGTCGTGGCCAACGCGGTCTTCGAGGGGCTCGACGGAACGCCCGTCGCCACCTCGTGGATCGAGACGCACGCCACGAACGACGGAGGGGCCTCGTGGACCTCCACGCGCATGCCGCCCCTGGGCATGCACGACGCCATGGGGGACGCCTTCGTGGCGTTCCTGCGCGACGGGACGCCCCTCGCGGCGGGGCTGGCGTTCGACCACGCGGGCGCCGGGGCCGGGCAGGCCTACGCCTCGGCGCGCTCCGCGTACTCCTTCTTCGTCGCGCGCTCCTCCGACGGGGGCGCGTCGTGGGAGGGCCCGGCGGTCGTGCGCGCGGGGCAGGGCGCGCTGGCGCTCGCCCTCGCGCCGCAGCCGGTGGGCGAGCAGGCCGCGGCCGCCGCGTGGGATGCCAACGACAAGGAGTGGATCGCGGAGGGCCCCGACGGGACGCTCCTCGCGACGTGGGCCGACATCCGCATCATCGACCCGCCGCAGGAGACGGTCAGCCGCCAGGACCTCGTCGCGGCCACGTCGCGCGACGGCGGGCGCACCTGGTCCACGCCCTCCCTCGTGGAGACGGGGGGCCAGTGGCTTGGCGCCGCACCCGCGATCCTCCCCGACGGGACGATGGCGGTCGCCTACGTCGACGCGCTCAGCCTGGACCTCCACGTCGCGACCTCGCGCGACGGCGGGGCGACGTGGCGCGCGCAGCCCGTGGGCTCCGCTGCGTTCTTCCCCGCCCTCGCGGCGTCGGGCGCCCGGCTGGTCCTCGCCTACGCGGACTCGGACGAGCGCGCGCCCGACGTCGTCCAGATGGACGGCAAGCCGCAGCGCGTCGTCGTGCGCGTCTCGGACGACGCGGGCGCGACGTGGAGCGCGCCGCGCACCGTGGACGCGCCCGAGGCGCCAGGGCGCGCGACGCCGCGGCTCGCGATCGCCCCGGACGGAACGGCACTCCTGAGCTGGATGCACGCCACCTCCGCAGGCGCCGAGCTTCGCGTCGTCGCGATGCGCGGGGACTCCATCTCGACCCCTCTCGCCCTCGACCGGCCGCAGGCGCCTTCGAGCCTGCTGGGCGACTACATGGGGCTTGCCGGGACGCCCGACGGGGCGTGGGCCGCGTGGGTCACGAGCGCCGACGGGAAGGAGTTCCGGCTGGCGGTCGCGCAGATGACGTTCGCTCCCTGAGGATCGACGGCAAAGGCAAAGGTTATTGACTTCTTTCGTAATTTCGAAAATCGTGCTTTCAGGGGCAGACTTCGACCTGCTTCAGCGCGTGGCCCAGCTCCAGAAGGGCGAGCCGTTGCACTTGGAGGAGCTGGCGCGCCGCCTGGAGATGTCCCCCTCCCTTCTCCAGCGCAAGCTGAAGAAGCTCGCGACCGAGGGTTGGATCGAGCGGCGTCAGGAGGCCAGCCCCCACGGCCGGATCGTGCGGTACGTCCCCGTGGCCCGGGTGAGCGTTCAATGGGTTTCTCCCTGGCACGGCGCCGCCATCGCCTGGTCGATGCAGGGAGAGGCCAACTGGGAGTTCCCGCTGATCGGCCAGGTCCCCGACGAGCCCGCCAGGATCGCTCTCCAGCGCTTTCTTTCGGTCTTGTCCGAGGAGGGGCTTCTTGCTCCTGGGGCTGGGTTCGAGGGTCCCATGCTCTCCCTTGGGTCCGAGCCCCGCTTGGCCGTCGTGGTCTACGGCTCCGCCGCCCGAGGGCAGGCGCGCGCGGACTCCGACGTCGACGTGGTCGTGGTCGTCGAGTCCAAGAAAATCGAGGAGAAGATTCTCGACGCCGCAGCGTCCGCGAGCCTGGAGACGCCGCGAGACGTCCAGGTCAAGGTGCTGGCGATGGGTCAGGACGGGCGCCTCCCCAGGATGACGCCCCAGATCGATCAGGCGATCCGCGAGGACGGACTGATCGTCTTCGACACGCTGCACGACCCCCGGCTCTGGTCGCTTGTCTACGGAGGCAGGCGCCGTGGACCTTGAGGAGCAGCTTTGGGACGGGGCCGCGGAATGGCTTGCGGCCGCGCAGCAGGAGCGAGCCAGCGGCCGGCTGCGGGTGGCGTTCGAAGCCGCGCGCCACTCCGCCGAGCTGTCCGCGAAGGCCCTCCTGGTGCGGGCCACGGGAAGCTTCCCGAAGTCGCACACCGTCGCCGGGCAGCTTCACCGGGCGGGGCTCGTCCCTGCTGGCGTCGAACCGAAGGTCCTTCACCGGCTGCTCTCGGACTTCACGCTCGGGACCTATGGCTTCGAGCGCCCCCTGGAGGATGCGGAGGTCGCGAACGCCATCGCGCTCGCCCGCGCCATGCTCTCGGCCCGCTGAGCGGTCAAGCCTTCGCCAGTGCGCCGTAGCGCTCCTTGGCCTGCTGCGGCTCCAGCTTCGCGGCCTTGGCGAGCCTCGTGAGCCGCTCCCCTTCCAGGTCCTCAGGCCGCAGGCGCGCCTGGAGCGCCAGCGCGCTGCGCCACACGCCGCCGTGGGGGTCGACGCGGCGGATGCGCACCTTGCCGGTGGCGGGGTCGCGCAGGTCCTCGAACTGGATGGGCACGAGCTTGCCGTCCTGGAGCGAGATGAGGCCGTTGCCCTGCCCGTTGGCGAGGAACTCCACGGCGCCGACGCCCAGCGTGCGCGTGTACTGCACGTCGAAGGCCACCGGGTCCGCGCAGCGAAGCTCGTAGCCGATGATCTTGGTGATGAAGCCCACGTCGAGCTTGCGCTCCTTGAAGCGTGATAGCAGAACGTCGCGCACGACGCGGCCCAGGTCGATCTCGCTCAGGCGCGGGTTGTTGTGCTCGTCGTACTCCAGCGTGACGAAGGAGGCGAGCTCCTGCGGGTCCATGCGGTCCAGCAGGCCCTCGGCGAGCACGACGACGCCCCAGTCGGAGCCCTCGGCCTTGCGCTTCGCGATGGCGGCCTCCACGAGGTCCGCGATCTCGGCGAGGCGGATCTTGCCCGCGGGGAACTCCTCGGGGATGACGCAAAGCTGCGAGCCCGAGCCCACGGCCATGCTCAGGGCCAGGTGCCCCGCGCTGCGGCCCATGGCGGTGATGAGGTACCAGCGCGAGGTCGTCTGCGCGTCGACGCGGAGGTTCTTGCAAAGCTCGCTGCCCCAGTGCTTCGCCGTCTCGAAGCCGAACGTGGGCGCGTTGCCCGGGAGCGGCAGGTCGTTGTCGATGGTCTTGGGGACGTGGACCGCCCTCATGCCTCCGCCCGCGGCCGCGGCGACCTTGGTGGCGGAGGTGGCCGTGTCGTCGCCGCCCAGCGTCACGAGGTCCGTGACGCCCAGCGACCGGAGCGCCGCGACGACGGCCTGCATGTCCTCGGACTTCTTCGTGGGGTTCGCGCGGGACGTGAAGAGGATGCTGCCCCCCTTCGTCTCGATGCCCGCGACGTCCTTCTCGGTGAGCTCGCGCACGCCGCCCACGTCGCCCTTCATCAACTGGCTGAAGCCCTTGGGCACGCCGAGGACCTTCCAGCCTCGGGCGCGCGCCGACAGGGTGACCGCGTTGATGACGCCGTTCAGGCCGGGGGCCGGGCCGCCGCCGACGAGCATCGCGAGGGTGCGGGTCATGAGGCGCGGGACCCCGAGGGGCAGGAAAAGGGTTTCTCCTGGGGTTTCGGGGCCGGCGCTTCGTTCAAGGAGCGAGCCAAAGGAGCTTAACCGGGCCTTTTGCGTCCGGCGGCCATGCGCGCGGCGCTAGCATCCCTCGTCCTTCTCGCCCTCGTCCTCTCCGGGTGCGCCGCCCCGGCGGCGCGCGTGGCGCCCGCCTCCGCCACGGTCGACGCCTCGGGGCTCTCGGCGACGATCCTCGACGTCAAGGCCACCGGCTCTGAGCCCACCATGGGCGTCACCAAGGACGGGAGCCTCTACGTCACGGGGGGCGGCGCGAAGGTCTGGAAGTCCAGCGACCACGGCAAGACGTGGGCCAACGTCGCGGACGCGAGGCCGCGCCCCGACCTCGACCCCTACCTGTGGGTCGACGCGCGCACCGACCGCATCTTCAGCTCGCCCGACAACGTCGTCTGCTCGAACCTCATGTGGAGCGACGACGGCGCCAAGACGTGGAGCTGGAACCCCGCCGGCGGCTGCGGGCTCCCTGGCCACGACCACCAGAGCCTCGTGACGGGTCCTCCCCCCAAGGGCGTCTCGACGCAGGGCTACCCCGACGTGGTCTACTACTCCTACAACTCCTTCCGGAGCCTCGCGCTCCCCGCGCCCCTGGAGCAGGACGGCACCTGGGTCACCGAGAGCCTCGATGGCGGCATGACCTGGGGCGTCGGCGTCGACGTGCTCCCCAGCGACGCCTGCGAGGACGGGCTCAACGGCGCGCCGGCCGTGGCGCCCGACGGCACGGTCTACGTCCCCATCCCGCGCTGCGACGGCATGCACGTCGCCGTCTCCAAGGACGCCGGGAAGACGTGGACGGTCCACGACATCCTCGACGCGGGCACGCTGGGCGCCAACGAGCCCCAGGGCCAAGGCCTCGTGGGCACGTCCAACCCCTACGAGCCCAACCCGGGCATGGGCGTCGACGCCGCCGGCAACGCCTTCGTCGCGTTCGGCGGGAAGGACGGCCGCATGTACCTCGCCCGCAGCGTCGACTCGGGCGCGACGTGGAGCAAGCCGATGGTCGTGTCGCCCCCCGACGTGACCAGCACGGCCTTCAGCGCGCTGGTGGCCGGCGACGCCGGGCGCATCGCCATCGCGTACCTGGGCACCAACGCCTCCACCGACAACTGGCCCGGCAAGGCGGCGCAGAACGCGCCGGACGGCGTGGCCTGGCACCTCTACCTCACCTACGTCACCGACGCCCTGGCCCCTGTGCCGACGCCCGTCTCGCTGCGGGCGACGCCCGCCGACGACCCCGTGCAGGTGGGCTGCATCTGGCAGAGCGGCGGCAGCAACGCGTGCCGCAACCTGGGCGACTTCATCGGCATGGCGCAGCACGATGGGCGCGTCTACGTCGTCTACTCGGACGGCTGCGCGCGGTGCGCCGACGCCGCGAATTCCCACGGCGACGCGCTGAAGGTCGCGGTGGAGGACGCGGGGCCCAGCCTCGTGGGAAGCGGCGCGCTGGGCGCCTACTCCTTGGGCTTCACCACGAACACGCAGCGGTCGTAGCCCTGGGACTGGCAGCGCACCTCGCTGCCCAGCGCCTTGCCGCCGGTGAGCTTGCCCACGGCGCCCTCCAGGAAGCCCACGGCGAGGTGGCACGTCGGCTGGAGGGAGGAGGGGCGGCGCTCCAGCAGGTCGTCGGCCGAGAAACGATAGCCCGCCTCGTCGCTGCGCTCCAGCGCGATGGCGCCCAGGCCCATGGTGGCGAAGGCGGCGAGGAAGGCCTCGGGCTCCTTGGCGTCGATCTCGGCGGCGAGGCTGCGCCCCATCTCGGCGATGGAGAAGCGCGTCGCGCTGGCGTCGCCCACGACGTTGAGCAGCATGCGCCGCACGATGGGGCGCGTGACGCCCTGGGCTTGCAGCGCCTCCTGAGCCTCGCGGCGGCCGGTCACGTCGTGGAAGAGCACGACCGCGCCGCGGCCGCCCTTGAAGCCGCCCAGCGGCACGCCCGACACCATGAAGGTCCGGCCGTCGAGGAGGGCCTCCAGGTTGCCGAACGCGCGCCCCGCGCGCAGGCCTTCGATGGCGCCGCGCAGCGCGTCGTCCTTCTCCACGAGCGGCAGCGAGGCGAGCTTCGCGCCTTCGGGGAGGGGCTTGCCCTGGCCCAGCGCGCGGTGCAGGCCGGAGTTGAACTGGAGGAGGAGCCCCTGGCCGTCGAGGCGCGCGACGCCCGCCGGGACGTTCTCCACGATGCCCTGGTGGAGGTCCTTCATCGCGGCGATCTCGTCGAGGGCCCACGCGTTCTCCGCCGCCGCGGCGACCTGCCCCGCGACGACGTGGAGAAGCTGCGGGTCGACGTTGCGCGAGGCGTCCACGACGCGGCGCGCGGGGTCCACCCGGATCTCGCCGAGCACGTCGCCGTCCTTGCCGCGGATCACGGCCTCCAGCGCGGGGACGCCGGGCGCGGGGCCGCCCTCGTACTCGCGCGCCCACTCGCGGGGCGCCTCGCCCGGGCGGCGCAGCGTGAGGCGCACGCGCCCCGCCACGAAGAGGTCGCCGCACGCATCCAGGGCGCCCGCCGCGACCTCGTCGATGCTGCGCGTGCCCGCGAGCTTCGCGCCCATCTCGGCGAGGCGCCGGTGCGCGCCCACCTCGCGCTCCGCGCGCGCGGAGAGGCGCATGAAGCTCACCGCCATGAGGCCCAGCGGCAGCACGATGAGCGTGGCGAGAGGATGATAGCTCCACAGGGCGACGATGGCGACGCCCAGCGCCACGCCCAGGACGACGTGCCACACGGTCGCGAGGAGGAAGCGCTCGCGGAAGACGTTCGCGACGGAGCGCCGCTCCAGCCCCGCGAAGAGGGTCGCCACGAGCGAGTTGGAGGCGAGCGTGTACGCCGCGAGGCCCGCCGTCGCCGCCGCGAGGCGCGGCCAGCCCAGCGAGCCGCCCAGCCACGCGGCGAGCGCCGCGGCGACGGCGGCGGCCGTCGTGTAGGCGCCCACGTTGAAGAACGCCTTGATGGCGACGCGGCGCGCGGCAAGCTGCACGATGGTCATGCTGCACGCGACCAGCGGCACGAGGGCGAAGGGCGGCAGCAGCGCCAGCGCGAGGAGCACCACGGGCTCGTCGAAGGAGCTCACCGTGCGCAGGTTGCGGAAGTGGAGCACGAGGGCGCGGCGCTCCAGCAGGAACGCGAAGCCCACGAGGATGGCGAAGAGGCCGCCCAGGAGCGCCCCCGTGGGGTCGCGCGGCCAGAGGTAGGCCGCCGACCAGACGCCCGCGGCGAGGGCGATGCCGCCCAGGGCCGAGAGGAGCGTCACGTAGGCCCGCACGGGCAGGGGCGTGGACGTGGCGACGCGCGTGGCGGGATCGGCCAGCGTGGCAGTCTGGGCCATGGGACTTCCAGCCTTCCGCGCCGGGGAGCTATAAAGAATGGACCTGCTGCCCACGCGCCGGCTTCGTGAAAGTCCGGAAAAGCGCAAGGGGAATATACGGGACGATTTTACCGCGGGGAGGCCCCTCGGGCGCCGGCCCGGGTGCGGAGCGTTGCCCCCATGAGATCCATTCGGTTCCCCAGGGACCCCTCTCGCGCGATCGCGGCGATCGGGATCGTGACCTTCCTCCTCCTCGCCTCGACCGCCGCCGCGGACCTCCCGGCGCCCCCCGCCCCGCCCGCGCCCCCCTCGGTGAGCGCGAACCTCATCGTGGGCTTCCAGACGCCCGGCGTCAACCTCACGCTCATCGCCGCCATGGGCGGCGTGGTCACCAAGAGCGGCGACTCCATCGGCGTCGCCGCCGTCTACGCCGCCAACGTCACCGCCTTCATGGCCGCGGCGATGGCCAACTCGTCCCTCATCGCCTTCGTGGAGCCCAACGGCCCCACCGGCCTCGACTCCTCCGGCTGGGACAGCAGCGGCTGGGACTCGTCCGGATGGGATTCGTCTGGTTGGGACTCCAGCGGATGGGACAGCAGCGGCTGGGACTCCTCCGGTTGGGACTCGTCTGGTTGGGACTCCAGCGGATGGGACAGCAGCGGCTGGGACTCGTCCGGATGGGACTCCTCGGGCTGGGACAGCTCCGGCTGGGACTCCAGCGGTTGGGACAGCAGCGGGTGGGACTCGTCCGGCTGGGACGCCACCACCGGCAACCACTCCATCTTCGACGCCGCGTGGGTCAGCGCGACGGGCACGCCCCTCCTCAACAAGGGCGTCGACCCGCTGCTCCACCGCCAGTGGGGCCTGCGCGCCGTGAACGCCTCGCCCGCTACCCTCCGCGTCGGCAGCGGCGCGCCCATCTGCGTCGTCGACTCGGGCGTGGACTTCACGCACCCCGACCTCGCGGGCGCCATCTGGACCGCCGCGGACGGAAGCCACGGCTACAACTTCGTCGCCATGACCAACAACACCATGGACGACGCGGGCCACGGCACGCACGTCGCGGGCATCGCCGCCGCCATCGCCGGCAACGGCAAGGGCATCGCGGGCCTCTCGCGCGAGAAGATCATGGCCGTCAAGGTGCTGGCCGCCAACGGCACCGGCACCGAGGACAACCTCGCGCTGGGCATCGCCTGGTGCGCGGACCACGGCGCCAAGGTCATCAGCATGAGCCTCGGCACGCCCCTGGACAGCAAGGCCGTCCACCGCGCGGTCAGCTACGCCTTCAACAAGGGCATCCCCCTGGTCGCCTCCGTGGGCAACTCGGGCCCCTGCTCGGGCGGCTGCACGCGCTACCCCGCCTCGTACCCTGAAGTGGTGGGCGTCACGGCGCTCGCCCCCAACGGCCAGCCCCTCTCGTCCGACGCGACGGGGAAGATCGTCTCCATCGCGGCGCCCGGCTGGGGCATCGTGTCCACGTGGGCCGGCGGCAGCTACCGCGCCATGAACGGCACCAGCATGGCGGTGCCCTTCGTGAGCGCGACGCTGGCGCAGGTCCTGGACCTCAAGCCGAGCCTCGGCGCGGCGGGGGCGGACAACCTCGTCGTCCACGCGGCGAGGGACCTGGGCCCGGCGGGCCGCGACCCCTACGTGGGCTTCGGCGTCGTGGACCAGGGCGCGGCCCTCCGGGCGGCAGCGACCCCCTAAGGAGAAACGGGGAGAGGGACCGAGCCCTCTCCCCACTCCCGACCATACGTTCAAGAATCCCGTCGCGCACTCCACCCTCCGTCCGCGGTTTCGAGGCCCGCGGTGGGAGCGCAGCGAGGTTGATTGCGAAGCTTCTCCTGGCCATCACCATGGCCGTCTCCGCCCTGCTGGGCGCCTCGGGGCCCGCGCCCCACGCCCAGGACGGCGTGAGCGCCGTGGGCGCCTTCTATCTCCACACCGACGAGCACGGCGTCCCCACCCTCTGGAGCGAGACCAACGGCGCTCCCGGTCTCCAGACCGGCGTCTCCCTGGGGCACGGGGGCCTCGTCGTGCCGCCCGACACGCGGTTGACGGTCTAGCCTGATCGGGGCCGCTTCCGGGTCTTCTCCCCCTGGTCTTCCCTTGGGGGCGGCAGCCCCCAGGCAGACCCCAGAGGAGAAGACAAGAGAAGCAGCCAGCGCTACGGGCAATCCGCCGCGTCGTGCGTCCGGATGCGCAGGCGCCCCAGGAGCGCGCGAAGCTCGGCGACCTCCTCGGAGGTCCACCCCTCGAAGGCGTCGGCGAGCACGCGGTTGGCCCCCTCCTTCTGGAGCGTCTCCATGCGGCGGTGGCCGTTCTCGGTGAGGCGCACGAAGACGACGCGGCGGTCCTCGCCGCTGCGCGCGCGGGTGACGAGCCCCTCGCGCTCCAGCCGGTCGACGATGCCCGTCACGTTGGCGGGCGTCACCTCCAGCGCGTCGGCCAGCTCGCGCACGGTGAGGCGGCCCTGCCCGCGCAGGTGCTTCATGAGCATGACCTGGGCGAAGGTCAGGCCGTGGGCGCGCATCGCCTCGGCGAAGCGCGCGCGGATGCCCAGGCCGATGGTGCGGAAGAGGGCGAAGGTCTCCTCCAGCTCCTCGGACGTGGGCGGAACGCCCCCCGCCGAAGGGGGGGAGGAAGCAGGGAGCACGGCTCCCGGTAGATCGTTCACACCTTAAATGATCTGGGGCTACCGCTTGGCAGGCCAGGCGTGCGACCGGATCGCACTCTGGAGCGTCCGAATTCGTTAATCGATTAACTATTTACGGGGAGCCTGGCTTCCGGCGCTCCATATGGCGGCTCCCGCGAACGCCGGCGCGAAGTCCAAGGGCTTCGGCGGCCACGGCCTCATCCTCGCCGGCCTCATGCTCGGCGTCCTGCTCGCCGCCCTCGACCAGACCGTCGTGGGCACCTCGCTCCCGAAGATCGTGGCCGACCTCCACGACTTCCAGCACTTCAGCGCGCTCGTGACGGGCTACCTGCTCGCGAGCACCATCGTCATCCCGCTGGCGGGCAAGTTCAGCGACCTCTACGGCCGCCGCCCCATCTACCTCACGGGCATGGTCGTCTTCCTGCTGGGCAGCGCGCTCTGCGGCCTTGCCGGCGAATGGGGCGACTTCCTCTTCCCGCACCTGGGCAACTTCCTCTTCACCGGGATGGACCAGCTCATCCTCTTCCGCTTCATCCAGGGCCTGGGCGGCGGCGCCATCTTCCCCGTCGCGCTGGCCACCATCGCGGACCTCTACTCGCCCGCCGAGCGCGGCCGCGTGCAGGGCCTCTTCGGCGCCGTGTTCGGCCTTAGCAGCGTGATCGGCCCCTTCATCGGCGGCTGGATCGTCGACTACGTCCACCTGGCGGACATCTCCTCGTGGCGCTGGGTGTTCTACGTGAACCTCCCCGTGGGCCTCGTGGGCATCTTCATGGTGGCCACGCACTTCCCGCGCAAGACGCCCAACAAGGGCATCCGCATCGACTGGGGCGGCCTCGCCACCATCGTCGCGGCCCTCACCTCCATGATCCTCGTCGCGGAGTGGGGCGGCAGCCAGTACGCGTGGGGCTCCTGGCAGATCCTCAGCCTCATCGCGTTCACGCTGGTCATGGTGGCGGCGTTCGTCTGGGCGGAGAGCCGCGCGCACGACCCGATCATCCCCCTCGTGCTCTGGAAGGAGCCCATCTTCACGGTCTCCGCCATCGCGAGCATCCTCATGGGCAGCGCGATGTTCGGCGTCATCGCCTTCATGCCGACCTACATGCAGGGCGTCGTGGGCATCAGCGCGACCTACTCGGGCGCCGCACTCGTCCCCCTCTCGCTGGCCATCGTGGGCGGCAGCATCGCCAGCGGCCAGCTCATGAAGCGCTTCGGCTACAAGCCGTTCACCGTGAGCGGCACCATCATCTGCGGCGTCGCGTTCGTGATCCTCTTCTTCCTGAGCCGCAACAGCATCCCCCCCATCTGGCAGGCCGTCCTCGTCATGGTCCTCCTGGGCGTGGGCATCGGCTTCACGATCCAGACGTTCACCGTCGCCGTGCAGAACGCCGTCGAGCGCCGCCACGTCGGCGCCGGCACCGCGAGCATCACGCTCTTCCGGACGCTGGGCGCCACGGCGGGCATCGCCGCGCTGGGCGCGATCCTGAACCGCCGCATGGAGTCCGACCTTCCGCCCAACATCGCGTCCTCCGCGCCCCCCGTGCAGGGCATCTACCAGAACGTCCTCTCGAACCCCAACATCGGCGGCCAGATCTCCAACACGCCGCAGCTCCTCGTCACGCAGCCGTTCCTCGACGCGATGCACGCGATCCCGGGCGGCGCGGGCGACGCGTTCGTGGAGGTGCTCAAGAGCACGTTCAGCAACAGCATCGCCTACGTGTGGCTCTCGGGCGCGTTCATCGCGGCCGCGGGCTTCCTGGTCGTCCTCTTCCTGCGCTCGAAGCCCCTCAAGAGCGCCGAGGAGTACCACGGCGAGGGCGGGGCGCCCGCCAGCGCGGCGATGCATTAGGGCCGCCACAAGACCCTAAACCCCCCGCGGCGCTCCGGGCGCGTGCGCCGCGCCTTGGCCCTCCTCGTCGTCGCCCTGGTCCTCAGCGGATGCGCGGCCCTCCCGGGGGGCCTGGGCGGCGTGCAGCGCACCGGCTGGGCGTTCTCCAAGACGGGCCTCGACGCGCTCAAGGCGCGCGGGCTCGACGGGCGCGGCGTCACGGTCGCCATCGTGGACACGGGCGTCGACGCCACGCACCCGGACCTCCAGGGCGCGCACATCGTCGCGTGGAAGGACCTCGCGGGCGGCAAGGCGTCGCCCTACGACGACGAGGGGCACGGCACGCACGTCGCGGCGCTGGTCGCGGGGCAGAGCCCGCTGCGCGGCGGCGCGCCCGCGGTGAACCTCATCGTCGTCAAGGTCTTTGACAGCACGGGCAACGCCACGGACCAGCGCGTCGCGGACGGCATCCAGTTCGCCGTGGACCACGGCGCGCAGGTGATCGGCCTCTCCCTGGGCGGCGGCTCGTTCCCCCTCCTGGGCACGCAGTCCGAGAACGCCGCCAAGGCCGCCGTCAACCGCGGCGTGCTCGTGGTCGCGGCGGCCGGCAACGCGGGGCCCAACAGCGGCGACGTGTCCGCGCCCGCCGACGTCCAGGGCGTCATCGCGGTGGCCGCCGTGGACGAGGGCTTGCGCGTCGCGGACTTCTCCAGCCGCGGCAGCGACGGCTCGCCCCTCGTGGCGGGCATCGGCCTGCCGCGCCAGGCTCCGGACCAGAAGCCCGAGATCGCCGCGCCGGGCGTCAAGATCGCGAGCGCCTGGCCCAACGGGGGCTACGCCGTCGCCAGCGGCACCTCCATGGCGGTGCCCTTCGTCGTGAGCGCGCTGGCCCTCATGCTCCAGGCGCACCCGGGCGCGGCGCCCGCCGACGCCAACGGCGTCGAGAAGGTGAAGGGCTGGCTGGCCTCCACCGCGAGCCCCGCCGCCGGCGCGCAGCGGCCGCACGACTCCCTGGCGGGCTACGGCGTCCTCGACGCGGCCGCCCTCGTGGACGCCGCGGGCTGATCGGCCCACCCGTCCCAGAAGCCCGCCATCGCGCCGCCCATGAACGTCACGAGGTCGGGCGACGGGTTCCAGATGGCGCGCACGGGCGCGGCCGCCGACGCGGGCGCCGCGACCATGCCCGCGCGCCCGTCCACGAAGAGGACGCGCGGCGGCACGAACCCCTCGCGCACCTGCGCGCCCGGCACCGCGAGCGCCCGCGCATGGGGCGCGCGCCGGTCGGGCACGACGAGGCGCACGCGCGCGCCGCGGCGCAGGGCGCCGCGCAGCGCGCGGGGGAGCGCCTTCTCGTCCATGCGCATCGGCCACGAGGCGACGAGGAGCACGTCGCTCTTCGCGCCCTCCACCATCTCCAGCGCGCGCTCCGCGATGGGCTCCTCCCCCTCGAGGATCCACAAGGGCCCCGCGAAGCGCGTCGCGCGCTCCTGGAACTGCGCCTCCAGCGCGGGGAGCGCCGCGTCCAGCGCGGCGTCGATGCGCGCCCGCTCGCGGGCGACGCACTCGCGGGGCGGCAGCGCGCGATAGCGGCGCGGGCGGCCCCCTTCGCTCTCGATCCAGCCGCGCCGCGCCAGGTCCGCAAGCACCGTGTAGACCTTCGTGCGCGGCACGGGCGCGGCGCTGGCGACGACGGCCGCGCCGGAGGGGCCCAGCGACGCGAGGGCGACGTAGGCCTTGGCCCCGTACTCGGTGAGGCCGAGCATGCGGAGCGCCTGGTGGGCAGGAGGCATGTCCCGAAACATACCCGCGTAGTTACATGAGCTTTATCCAGGCCCGCGGCGAAGCCGGAGCCGTGGCGGACGCGGTCGTCTTCGAGGACGTGGTCAAGGCCTACGGCAAGTTCCACGCGCTGGACGGGCTCGCGTTCCGGGTCCGGGAGGGCGAGATGTACGGCCTGCTGGGCCCCAACGGGGCGGGCAAGACGACGGCCATCCGCATCCTGGCGGGCCTCCAGCGCGCGACCTCGGGCCGCGTCGAGGTGCTCGGCCGCAAGCCCAGCGACCCCGAGGTGCGGCCCCTCGTGGGCTACATGCCCCAGGAGACGGCGCTCTACCTCGACCTCACCGTGCGCGAGAACCTCGACCTGTTCGGCAGCCTCTACGGCATGTCGCGCGAGGCGCGCGCGAAGCGCATCGACGACCTCCTGGAGTTCGTGGAGCTGACGCGCTGGGCCGACGAGCTGATCACCAAGCTCTCGGGCGGGATGAAGCACCGCGCGAGCCTCGCCGCGGCGCTCCTGCCCAAGCCGCGCCTCCTGGTGCTCGACGAGCCCACGGTGGGCGTCGACCCCGAGCTTCGCGCGGGCTTCTGGCAGCGCTTCGAGCGCATGGGCCGCGAGGGGACGACCATCCTTCTCACGACGCACTACATGGACGAGGCGCGCCGCTGCGCGAGGGTCGGCCTCATGCGCCGCGGCCGGCTCCTCGCCGAGGGGTCGCCCGCCGAGATCATGGCCGCCGCGGGCGTGGACAACCTGGAGGACGCGTTCCTCCGCCTCGCGGGCCGGGGGGCGGAGGCGTGAAGACCGCAGCGAGCGGAGCGAGCGAGGAGCCCGACGGATCGCCGGAGGCGATGCGTTGAGGCCGACGCGCGTCCTCGCCGTCACGCGCAAGACGCTCTCCGCGCTGCGGCACGACCCGCGCACGGTGGCGCTCATGCTGCTGGCGCCCATCATGGCGATGCTCATCTTCGGCTTCGCCTTCGGCAGCGAGACGAAGCACGTCCCCGTCCTCGTGGTCAACGAGGACCAGGGCCCCCTGGCGGGCCAGCTCGTCTCGCAGCTCGACCACGTCGCGCTGGACCTCTCCAACGCGACCGACCTCGCGGCGGCGCGGGACGACGTGCGCGAAGGGCGCGCCGTCGCGGTGCTCCACTTCCCCGCAGGCTTCTCGGCGGGCGCCTCGTCGGGGGGCGCGCATCTCGACCTCCTCCTGGACACGACCAACAGCCAGCTCTCCGGCGCGGTCGTGCGCGAGATGGCCGCCGCGGCGCAGCGCCTCCTCCAGTCGCGCGGCGCGCCGCTCCCCGTGACGACCGACGTCACCTACGCGCACCCCGAGGCGAAGGACGCGCGCTTCATCGACTCGTTCGTCCCGGGCATCATGGCCTTCGCCGTGACCCTCTTCACGACGCTCCTCACGCTCCTCGCCTTCGTGGGCGAACGCACCACGGGCACGCTGGACCGCCTGCGCGTCACGCCCGCGACCGAGGCCGAGATCGTGCTGGGCTACGAGATCGCCTTCGGCGTCATCGCCGCGGTGCAGGCGACGCTCCTCCTCGCCGTCGCGATCCTCCTCTACCACGTCCTGGTCGTGGGCCCGGTCCTCGTGGCGGCGCTCCTGGTGATCCTCACCGCCATCGACGCGCAGGCCATCGGCATCCTCATCAGCGCCGCCGCGCAGCGCGAAGGCCAGGCCGTGCAGATGATCCCGTTCATCATCCTGCCCGTCTTCCTCCTCTCGGGCATCTTCGTCCCCGTGGAGACGCTGCCCTCCTGGCTGCGGCCCCTCTCCTATCTCCTCCCCCCGACGTGGGCCATCCAGGGGCTTCGCGACGTGATGCTGCGCGGCTGGGGGCTGGAGCACGTCTGGCTCCACGTCGCGGTCCTCCTGGGCTTCGCGCTCCTATTCACGCTCCTGGCCATCGCCGGGCTGCGACGATCGCGGGCGGCGTAGACGCCCATCAACCCCGCGTGCCGGCAGAGCCAAGAGGTCCGAGGCCCACGAGGCGCGCGAGGGAACGTGATGAACGTCGTTCGTTGTGCGATGGCGCTGGGATGCTTGGCTCTGCTCGCCGCCCCCGGGGCGATGGCCCGGGACCTGACCTACGAGGACGCAAGGGACGCCGTGGTGGGGGCCGAGGTCTCCGCCCTGGACGCCGTCTACGGCGCCTTCGACGGCCCGGTCCACGACGCGGTCGAATCGGGCTATCAATCCGCCGTGCGCGCGGAGGACGACGCCTACGACGCCGGCTGGCAGGGCGCCTCGGACGCGATGGTCTCCACCGAGGCCCAGGTGTCGGGGGCGTACAACGGTGGCTTGACCGTGGCACTCGGCGCGGCCGGGGCGATCGAGGCCTTCGCGTGGGGCTCCGGGGCGGAGCCCGCCCTCGCGGCCGCCGGGGACGCCCAGCAGGCCGTGGAAGGGGCCCAGCCGTGCGGCCCGGTCCCCCCGCTCTTCCTCCCCGCGCAGTGCGTCGAGTGGGCCTTCGGCCTCCTCCCGTGACCGGGGCCCGGCTTCAAGCAGCCTGCCGCGTTTTGGGCCCTTCGGGGAACCATGAGGCTCGTCATCGTCACCTTGGGGGCTCTGCTCCTGCTCGCCGCCCTGCCGCCCTCCGCGCCCGCCGCGGGGGCCACCTACGAACGATATCAGGTCACGGTCGACGGGGAGACCGCCTACGGGGACCTCGCGTACCCCAGCGTCGGAACGCCCACGACGCTGCTGGTCTTCGGCCACGGCTGCTGCGGCCACTTCAACCAGAGCGGCACCGTCATCCCCATCGCGTCGGCCTACGGCGCGGTGGCGGTCGCGATGGAGTACCGCGGCAGCGGCGGCTGGGACGTGATGAAGGGGCACGAGGACCTCATCGCGGCGACCTTGGACCTCAAGGCGCGCTTCCCCACCATCACGCGCACCATCCTCTGGGGCGCCAGCATGGGCGGCGAGACGACGGGCATGGCCGTCGCGGAGCGCCCCGACCTCTTCGACTACTGGGTGGACGAGTTCGGCGTCACGAACCTCGTGGAGGAGTTCGGCACGCTGGGGCTCTACCCGTGCGCGTGCGCCGACTCGTGGATGATCCAGGAGACGGGCGGCACGCCGGCCACCGCGCCGCAGGCGTACCTCGACCGCAGCCCCGCGCTGCACACGGACCAGATGGTGGGCATCCGGCACGCGTACATCTCCCACGGCCTGGGCGACCCCATCGTGCCGTACACCATGAGCCGCGAGACGTTCGCGGGGCTCGTCGCGCACGGCATCCCCGCGAGCTTCTACACTGTCGTCTCGGGATGCTGCGGCGCGCAGGGGCCGTGGACGCCGCTGGGCTTCACGGGCGTCCCCTACTGCACGGGCGCCACGGGCACGTACACGTGCGTGCCGCCCAGCGCGTGCGAGGCGCTGCCCACGGGCGGCTACGCCTGCATGCCGGGCCCGGCGGCGCACGACGGGCGCGGCGGCGGCCCCGCGGTGGGCGTCGTCGACGCGCTGCTGCGCGGCCTCGAGCCCGACGCTGGACAAGCCGCGACTGAACACTTCGTGGACTACACCACCGGGCAGACGGTGGGCGCCCCGTAGGCCGAAATTTCATATTCCCTCCGTCGCGCTCACGATTCGTGGTCAAGGTCCTCATCGTGGACGACGAGGCCCCCATCCTGCAGAGCACGGCGGTGATCCTCCGCGCCTACGGCTTCCAGACGGCGACCGTCTCCGAGGCCCGGCACATCCTCCCCACGCTGGAGGCGGAGCGCCCCGATGTGCTGCTCCAGGACGTGAGGATGCCTGGCCTGGCCCTTCGGGAGCTGCTCGAAGGGCTCCGCGCGGGGCCCCATCGCGACCTCCCCGTCGTCCTCTTCTCGGCAAGCATCAGCCTGCCCGACCTCGTGGACGCGTTCGACGTGGACGCGGTGGTGGAGAAGCCGTTCCGCCCCGAGGCGCTCGTCTCCGCGCTCCGGGGCGCCATCGAGAAGCGCCGCCCCGCGGAGCCGGCGTAGCTTCATCCCGGAGGGCCCGTCTTGGCCCCTCGTGGCCACGCCGCCGCGCCCCGCGCAGTTCGCGAACCTCGTCGCGTACCACGTCCTCATCTCGCTGGTGAACCTGCTCAACCTGCCCCTGCCCCACGGGACCTTCATCCCGCGCCGCTCGTGGCAGCTCACCGTGCTGGACAAGGACGTGGAGCGGCTGCGCATGCTCAAGCGCGAGCTGGACGTGGACGACCCCGCCGCGGTGGCGGGCTACCTCGTGGGCACCAAGGCGCTCCTCTTCGAGCTGGAGGTCGCGCTCCACCAGTGGCCCGACCTGCCGCGCAACGAGGCCTTCTTCGCGGACCTCGACCGCCTCGCGGTGCTCCTCTCGGGGACGCGCGACCTGGGCGACGCGGAGGGCGTGCGCGACCTCGCCTACAAGCTGAGCATCATGCTCCCGTACTACGAGGTGGAGGAGAGCATGCGCGAGCGCAACGCGACGGCGGAGAAGTGGTTCCGCTCCCGCGAACGGGCACGGGCCTGACCGCGCCATGCCGCCGCAGCAAGGCTTATGGAGCCGCCCCCAGGGTGGCGTTCGAGGCTGATGACCGCCCTCCGGCTCCGCAAGACGTCGCTCCTCCTGGGCGTCGCCCTCCTCGTCCTCGCTCCCGGCTGCTTCGGCGCGCTCCAGGGGCAGGCCCCCGCGTCCCCGACGCCGCAGGCCTCCACGGAGGGCGGCGACTGCCTCGCCACCGTGGGCGGGCTCGACCTCCAGAGCGCCACCCTCGCGGAGATCCAGGACGCGCTCGCCGCGGGCCGCGTGACCAGCGTGCAGCTCGTCGACGCCTACACGGCCCGCATCGCGGCCTACGACGCGGCGGGCCCCAAGCTCAACTCCGTGCAGATGGTCAACCCCCACGCCCGCGAGCAGGCGGCGGCGCTGGACGCCGAGCGCGCGGCGGGCCACGTGCGCGGCCCCCTGCACGGCATCCCCATCCTGCTGAAGGACAACGTGGGCACCAACGACGAGCCCACCACCGCGGGCTCCATCGCGCTGGCCAACAACACGCCGCCCCTCAACGCCACGCTCACCGACAAGCTCGTCGCGGCGGGCGCCATCATCCTCGGGAAGACCCACCTCTCGGAGTTCGCCCAGTGGATCTCCCTCAACAACCCCAACGGCTACAGCTCGCTGGGCGGCCAGGTCGTGAACGCCTACAACATGGGCGACCCCAGCGGGTCCAGCAGCGGCTCGGGCGTCGCGGGCTCCATGGCGTTCGCCGCCGCCACCATCGGCACCGAGACGCAGGGCAGCATCCTCGGCCCATCCGACGCCAACAGCCTCGTGGGCGTGAAGCCCACCGTGGGCCTCGTCTCCCGCGCGGGCGTCATCCCCCTCGCCGCGAGCTTCGACACGCCCGGCCCCATGGCGCGGCACGTCGCCGACGCGGCGGCCGTGCTCTCCGCCGTCGCGGGGCCCGACCCCAAGGACTCCGCCACCGCGGACGCCGCGTCGCACCTCCCCCCGGGCGGCGACTACCGGACCGCGCTCACCGCGGACGCGCTCAAGGGCAAGCGCATCGGCTACGACCCCAACTACAACGACGCCGTCTTCCTGCGCGCGCTGGATGATATCAAGAAGGCGGGCGCCACGCTCGTGCAGGTCACCACCAGCGCCTCCGCCCCCGCGGGCGGCGCCAGCGCGCAGGGCGACACCGTGGGCACCTCGGAGCTGGGCGTCATCCCCAACGAGTTCAAGCAGGGCATCAACGACTACCTCGCCCACGAGGCGGGGCCGGGCCTCCCCGTGAAGACGCTCGCGGACATCATCGCGTACAACAACCAGCACCCGGACAAGGTCAAGTACGGCCAGGACCTGCTCCAGGCCTCCGACGCGACGCCCGGCGACCCCACCTTCTCCCTCGCCACCGCCACGGCGGCGCAGCGCGCGGCGCAGTCCTATGATGACGCGCTCTTCGCGCAGAATGGCCTCGACGCCATCGCGGGCCCCTCGCTCGCGTACTACCAGATGGGCGCCGAGGCGGGCTATCCCACCGTCATCGTGCCCGCGGGCTACAACGGCCACAACCCCGAGGGCGTCAGCTTCTTCGGCCCCGCGTGGAGCGA
>JAJPHT010000046.1 GCA_021325135.1 Pseudomonadota bacterium
ACGCTGAGGTTCTTCGTCGCGCAGAAGGCCAGGATGCCGGTCATGTTGGAGAAGCCGGCGAGGGTGGAGGAGGGAACGTCGGGGTGCATGAGACGGCCCTCCTGGGGCCCCCTAGTTCCTGCTTGTTGAACGCGGGCTCTCAAGTCGGGCAACGCACGTTCTAGGGAGCGGACCCTGGGCCACGCCGGCCAGGCTGGGCGCGCCCGGGCGAGCCTGACCCGAGGTCGGCGGAGGCGGCCCAAGCCGGGCTCACCTTTGCTCACCTGCGCCCACCTCCGCTCAGGTTCGAACAGGTCAAGCCTCTTGGCCGGACCCTCTCCCGGCTGCGCCTACCTCAGCGCAGCCCCGTCGCTGAGCCCTCCGGCGTACACCGTGGCGGAGAGCATCCTCTCGTTGGCGTCGCCGCTCCAGGTGGCGTGGGGCTGCCCGTCGGGGGCGATGGTGACCTCGAAGAAGTCGAGGAGGCTGCGGTCGCGGCCGGTGAGGCTGCACAGCAGGCCGTCGGTGCAGATGGTGCCGATGTGGGTGGGCTGGCTGTTGAGGAGGGCGCCCTTCCAGGTGGGCTTCTCGGCGTCGCCGGTGGCGCTCTCGACGAGGTGGACGTTCCACAGGTCGGGGGCGACCTCGTTGGGGGCTCCGAGGGTGCCTTCGTACCAGGCGATGGCGATGCGGCCCGGCTTGCCGGCGGCGACCCAGGGGAAGAGGGCGGTGTTGCCTTCGGGGGAGACGACGACGGGCTTGCTCCAGGTGGCGCCCTTGTCCTTGCTCACGAGGAGGTGGACGACGGCGCGGTTGGCGGCCTTGACGGGGACGTTGTCGGGGAGGGTGTCGTCGCTGGCGTAGACGAGGTAGACGGTGCCGGCGCTGTCAACGGCGGCGACGGGGAAGATGCTGGTGGGGAAGCCCAGGAGGAGAGTGCGGCTGATGGGGGCGGCGAGGACCTTGGTCCAGTTGTGGCCGAAGTCGTCGGTGCGGGCGACGACGATGCCCTTGCCGTCGTCGATGTAGGGGACGTAGATGGAGGACGAGCTGGGGTCGTGGACGATGGGGCCGGCGACGTGGTCGGACTCCCAGTATTGCAGCGAGTCCCAGGTCTTGCCGCCGTCGACGCTGTGGCGGAAGGCGAGCTTGCCGCCGTCCTTGGTGTCGCGCCAGTCGACGACGACGTGGCCGTTGCCCCAGGCGTCGATCCACTCGCGGTCGGAGCCGGTCTTGTTGGAGAGGTCCACGGGCTTGGTCCAGGTGACGCCCTTGTCGGTGGAGGCCTGGAAGGGGATGGGGCCGCTGCTGCCGCTCAGGCCGGCCCAGTAGATGCTGCCGTTGGCGTCGATGGCGATGTCGCCGTCGCCGCCGCCGTCGAGGCCGGGGTCCTTCTTCTCGAAGCCGGGCGGGCAGACGGGGGGCGTGGGGATGAGGCCCGTGTCGCAGGCGTCGCTGCCCAGGGCCTTCCACGACTTGCCGGAGTCGTCGCTGCGCCAGAGGTAGAGCGGCGTCGTGACGTAGAGCGTGCCGTCGGGGGCGGCGGCGATGTTGGGCTCGGCGCCGATCTGCGCGACCCCCAGCTTGACGTCGGGGAGGACCTTGAGGTCCTTCAGCTCGGGGCGCACGTCGGGCGCCGCGCTGGCGGAGGTGGAGGCGGTGCTGGCGGGCGTCTCCTGTTGGACGCAGCCGGGCACGAGGAGCGCGGCGGCGAGCGCCAGGGCGAAGGCGAGCCTGGGGACCATGCGCCCTGGCCAGGCGGAGGTCGTCTTAAGGATTCACGCAGGCCCCGTGCCCAAGCGAGGCTTATGGGCCCCGTTCGCGATGCGCGGCCATGCCTCGGGGCTTCGCCAGCCGCATGGGTCGCATGAGGGAGTCGGGGACCGTCAAGATCACCGACGCGGTGGGGAGGCTGCGCCGCGAGGGGCGCGAGATCGTCTCCTTCAGCGTGGGCGAGCCCGACTTCGACACGCCCGAGCCCGCGCGGGAGGCGCTGAAGGCCGCGGTGGACGCGGGGCACACGCACTACGTCAGCGCGTGGGGCATTCCCGAGCTTCGCGAGGCCATCGCGCAGAAGTCGCAGAAGGAGAACGGCATCCCCGCCAAGGCGGCGAACGTGCTGGTGACGCCCGCGAAGCAGGCCATCTTCTACGCCATTCTCGCCACGGTGGAGGAGGGGGACGAGGTGCTGATCCCCGACCCCGCGTGGGTGAGCTACGAGCCCATCGTGTCGCTGGCGGGCGGCAAGGTCGTGCGCGTGCCGGCCACCCTGGAGACCGACTTCCGCATGACGCCCGAGGCGGTCGCGGAGCGCGTCACCGGGAAGACGAAGCTCCTCATCGCCAACAGCCCCAGCAACCCCACGGGGGGCGTGGCGACGCCGGAGGACGTGCGCGGCTGGTGCGACCTCGCCAAGGACCACGACCTCTGGCTCCTCAGCGACGAATTGTACGAGAAGATCCTCTACGAGGGCTCGCACGTGAGCCCCGCGAGCCTGCCGGGCATGGCGGAGCGCACGCTCACGGTGAACGGCTTCAGCAAGGCCTACGCCATGACGGGCTGGCGCATGGGCTGGCTCGTGGGCGACGCGCCCGTGATGAAGGAGATCGTGAAGCTCCAGCAGCACAGCCTCACGCACCCCGCGTCCTACTCGCAGCACGGCGCGCTGGAGGCCCTGCGCATGGACCAAACGCCGGTGCGGGAGATGGTGGAGGAGTTCCGCGCCCGCCGCGACCTCATGGTGAAGGGCCTGCGCGAGATCCCCGGCTGGGAGTGCAACGTGCCCAAGGGCGCGTTCTACGTCTTCGCGCGCTACCACCACAAGCTCAGCAGCCTGGAGATGGCGGAGCGCCTCCTCTTCGACGGGGGCGTCGCGGTGACGCCCGGCATCGAGTTCGGGCCCCTGGGCGAGGGGCACGTGCGCATCTCGTACGCCAACTCGCGGGAGAACCTTGAGAAGGGGCTCGCGAGGATGGCCGAGGTGTCGGCCAAACTTCCTTGATGATCGCTTCGTCACGCTTCTCGATGCGACCAGCGAAGAGGGCATCCCTCGGGGGCCGCTACTCCAGCTTCTTCCCCGCGGCCAGCTCCTCGAAGGTGGAGTAGATGCGGCGCATGCCTTCGCGGATGTTGCTCTCGCTGGTGGCGTAGGAGAGGCGGATGTGCCCCGCGCCGAGGTCGCCGAACGCGCTGCCCGGCGTCACGACGACGTTGCGGCGCTTCAGCAGGTGCAGCGCGAGGTCGCCGCAGTCCACGTCGTGGTCGTAGGAGCAGAAGGCGTAGAACGCGCCCTCGGGCTTCACGATGTCCAGGCCGGGCACCTCCTTGACGAGCTTGGTGACGAGGTCGCGGCGCTCGCGGAAGGTCTGCACCATGCCGTGCACGAAGTCCTGGGGCCCCTCCAGCGCGGCGAGGCACGCGTACTGCGTGGGCGTCGCGGGGCAGGCCACCAGGTGGTAGTTCATGCGCTTGATGGGCTCGGCCAGCGCGGGGTCGGCGACGATGTAGCCGATGCGCCACCCCGTCATGGCGTAGGCCTTGCTGAAGGTGTTGAGGTAGACGGTGCTCTCGTACTTGCCCAGGAAGCTCGCGTGGGGGCGGTCGTACGTGATGGTGTCGTACGCCTCGTCGGTGATGAGGAGGAGGCCGTGCTCGCGGGCGAAGTCCACGATGTAGTCCACGTCCTTCTCGCGCAGGCACGCGCCCGTGGGGTTGCTGGGGGAGTTGACGATGATGGCCTTCGTCTTCTCGGTCACGAGCTGGCGCAGGTCGTCGACGCGCGGCCGGTAGTGGAACTCCTTGCGCAGCGGGTAGTAGACGGGCACGCCGCCCACGAGGACCGTGTGCGGGCGGTAGAGCACGAAGCCCGGGTTGGGCATCAGCACCTCGTCGCCCGGGTTGATGAACGACGCGATGGTGGCGTAGAGGCCGCTGGTGCTGCCCGTGGTGACGATGACGTGCGACGGGTCGATGGTGCGCAGGCGGCTGCGCTCCTTCTCCGCGATGGCGGCGCGAAGCTCGGGGATGCCGCTGCTGGGGCCGTAGTTGTTCTTCCCTTCGCGCATCGCGCGGGCGAACGCCTCGATGACGAAGTCGGGGGGCTGGAAGTCGGGCTCGCCGATGCCGAAGTTGATCGCGTCCTTGCCCGCCATCTCGAACATCTTCCGGATGCCCGAGAGGGGCAGGTCGCGCATGCGTCGAGCCTGCTCCACCATGGGGCCCGCCACCCGTCGGGCCTCACTTCTGCCTTTCGTGCAAGGTCGTGACACGGCGCCGGCAAGGGCCGACAATCTGACGGCGCATGCCTTATCCGAGCCCCGCCGGTTCGCGCCGCCATGAGCCGCGCCGACCTCCTGGTGAAGGGCCGCGTCCTCGCCGACGGCCGCATCGCGAGGGGGTCCTTCGGCGTGCGGGACGGACGCGTCGTTCCGGCCACGGAGGACGCGGCGCAGGTCTTGGACTTCGGCGACCTCCTCGTGGTCCCCGGCGCCATCGACCCCCACGTCCACTTCCGCGACCCCGGCGCTCCCCAGAAGGAGGACTTCGGCAGCGGCACCAGGGCTGCGGCGCTGGGCGGCGTGACGACGGTCATGGACATGCCCAACACGAATCCGCCTGTGTTCACGCGCGCTGCGCTGGAGGACAAGCTCGCCCGCGCCCGCGCCAAGGCGCACGTCGACTTCGGCCTCTACGCAGGCCTCGACGAGAAGGGCGAGGCGCTCTCCATCCTCCGCGAAGCCAGCGCGGTCAAGGTCTACCTGGGCGCCACCACCGGGCACCTCCTCGTGCGCGATCCCGACCTCGTGCGCCGCGCGCTGGTGGCGGCCGCCGCGGCGGGGCGCACGGTGGCGTTCCACGCCGAGAGCCAGGCGTGCCTGGAGCGCCACGCCCACGCGCTGGACGACTCGTACCCCAGCCACGCCCACGCGCGCCCCGCCGAGTGCGAGGCCGAGGCCATCCGCATGCTGGCGGCCGCCGCGGCGGGCACGGGCGCGCGCGTCCACATCGCGCACCTCTCCACGGCGAAGGGGCTCGCGGCCATGGGCGGCACGCCCTTCAGCGCCGAGGTCTGCCCTCACCACCTCCTGCTCACGCAGGACGCCCTGCGCGGCGGCGGCGCGTTCAAGATGAACCCGCCCCTGCGCGAGCAGGATGATATCAACGCCCTGTGGCGCGCGCTCGCGGAGGGCCGCGTCGCGTGCCTCGCCAGCGACCACGCGCCCCACACCCGGGAGGAGAAGGCGGCCCCGCGGCAGGGCGAATGCCCCGCGGGCGTGCCGGGCGTGCAGACGCTTCTGCCCGTGCTGCTGCCCTTCGCGAAGACGGGGCGCATCGGCCTCGCGCGCCTCCTGGACGCCTCCGTCGCGGCGGCGCGCCTTTTCGGCCTCCCCCGCAAGGGCTCCCTGGCGCCGGGCATGGACGCCGACTTCGCGGTGTACGACCTGGACGAGGAGCGCCCCGTGCGCGGCGCGGAGATGGCGAGCCGCGCGGGGTGGACCCCCTTCGAGGGCATGCCCGCCGTCTTCCCGCGGCACGTCTTCCTGCGCGGCGCGCCCGTGGTGGAGGAGGGCCGCTTCGTGGGCTCGCCGGGCGCGGGCCGCTTCGTGGCGCCCCCCTAGGGCCAACCGCTTCGCAGCGGGTCGCCCTCGTCCAGCGTGGGCACGGGCCGCGCGCCGCATCGCCTCGCGTGCTCGCGCCACGCCGGGCCGTGCCCCTCGTCCTCGTCGAAGAGGAGCGCCGCGGCGTGGGCGATCTCGTGGCGCACGGTCTCCAGGAGGAGATCGCCCCGCACGTGGGCCGAGAGGAGGAAAGGCTCCAGCACGCGCCACGGCCCGGCGCCGCGCGTGTTCGTGGCCGCGAAGAGGTCGCGCCGGTCCACCACGTCGACGCCGGGGAAGGGCGGGAGCGCGCCCCCGTAGACCTCGCGGTTGATGCGCTCGTACTCCTGGCGGAACACCGCGGCCGCGTCCGGCACGGGGCGCCAAGGGCGCTCCTTCGTCATGAAGACCGGCCCGATCGATCTTCGGGCCGTCAAGCTCCATGCTTTCGCGTTGGGACTCGCGGGCGTGGAGCGCAGGCGCGTGGACTCCTCGGCGGTCGCGTCGGTGGGCTACGACGCCGCGCGCCGCGTGCTGGAGGTGGAGTACCGGGGCGGCGGCGCCTACGCCTACGCGGGCGTGCCGCCGCGCACTTACGCCGCGCTCCTGGCCGCCTCCAGCAAGGGGGCGTTCGTCAACGCGCGCGTCAAGGGGCGATACCCCTTCAGGCGGCGATGAGGGGCAGCCGCGTCTGGCGCGGGCCCGGCGTCGTCTCCTCGGCGAGGCGCGCCTCGTCGTAGCCCAAGGGGAGCAGGATGGAGGCGAGGCCGCGCAGCACGAGGGCCTCGTAGGCGGCGCGGTCGTACTCCTCGTCCCCCTTCCAGAGGCGCTTCTCGCGCACGCGCGCCTCGGGGTCGCGGCTCTCCGCGTCGGTGACGACGACGCGCACCTCGTCGCCGGGCGGCACGCGGATGCCGCGCTTGCGAAGCTGCCGCAGCGCGGCGTGCGCGTGCCCCATGGCGCGGTACTGCTCCAATTCCTGCCCGACGCGCAGCGCGATCCACAGCTCGTCGCTCGCGCACTGGCCGGCGCGCACGCGCTCCAGCACGCGCGCCGCCTTCGCGAGGCCGCGCGGGACGGCCTCGCGGACCTCCTGCGCGGTGCGCGCCTCCGCCATGGTCTCCAGCAGGGCCTTTTGAGCCTCGCAGACGACGCCGGGCGCGCTGCCCTGGCGGAACTCGACGCCTCGCACCTTGAGGCGCCCGCTGGCCAGCACGTCGACGTCCTGCCCCATCTGGCTGCGGCTGGGCGCGTCGGGCGCCACGTCGAAGACGCCGTAGAAGCGGTTGGGCGCGCCGATCTGCCGCGCGCCCTGCGCCTGGTGCGCGCGCGTGGGGAGGAAGACGATCCAGTCGAAGCGTCCCACGGGGTCGAAGCGGATGCCCGTCTCGCGCTGCACCGCCGCGGCCAGCGCCTCGGGGGGCGAGACGACGGAGCGCGCGCGGCGCAGCCACAGGCTGTCCACGATGCCGTGCAGCACGTCCCAGCCGTGCTCCTGCGCGACCTCCGCCGCGGTGAGGAGCACCTCGCGCCCCCACGCGCACGTCGCCTCGTGCGCCTCGATGCAGCCGAAGCGCGCGTTGCGGTACCCCTGGTAGCCGAACGAGACGACGTTGAGCCACTTCAGCGCGTCCACGCGCCCCTGGTACTCCTGGCGGCGGCTGGGGTCCGCCTTGCGCTTGCGCTTGAGGTCCTCGCGCCGCGCCACCAGGCGCTCCAGCACGCGGGGCACGAGGCCGCGCGTCGCGCACACGTGATAGCCCGTCTGCGGCACGAAGCTCGCGGGGGGCAGCGTCGCGGGGTCGCAGCAGGAGCAGAGGATCGCCTCGGAGCCCAGGTTGTGCCGCGCGATGAGCGAAGGGTAGAGCGACGCGAAGTCGAGCTCGATCACGTCCTCGTGCAGGCCCACCACGGGGTCGTAGATGTAGCCGCCGCGGTCCGCCTTCACGAGGCTGCGCAGCGTCTTGGGCTTCTCGGGGAGGTTCTTCTTCCACGGGATGAGGCGCCCCTCGCGCTTCGCCTGGCCGATCTGGATGGCCGTGACCGCGGTGCCCGCCTCCAGGCGCGCGATCTCCTGGAGCGGGATGCCCGAGATGCGCGCCATGTCCACGACGCCCGAGAGGTCCGTCTCGGAGAAGAAGAAGCTCTCGTGGAGGTCCACGTGGATGCGCCCGGGGAGCGGCTGGCTCTGCGCGCGGTACTTGATCTTCCCGTAGGTGAAGAAGCTCCGCTCGCGCCGCGAGGGGAGGAAGCCCGCGTCGCGCCCCAGGCGCCAGCCCTCAAGGCCCAGCGCCTTCGCGCGCCCCGCCAGGTGGCGCAGCAGCCAGCGGTCGCCGCCCCGTGTGTAGACGACGTCGGGGTCGAGGCGCGCGACGCGCGCCGCCGCGTCGCGGAGCACGTCCTCCTCGCGGCCCGTGAAGGTGATGTCATCCACCGTGACGCTCGCCACGGGGTCGTCGGGCGCGGTGCCGGGGCCCTCGCTGCGCGTCGTGGCGGAGAGGAGCGCCTCGCGGAGGTCGGGGGGCGGGTAGTCGAGGCTCCAGGCGTCCTCGCCCTCCACGAGGGAGAGGTCGGAGCGCACGCGGGCGAAGGGGAAGACGCCGCGGGCGATGAAGAAGCGCTGGCTCATGCGCAGGTCCACGTCGTAGAGGTCGAGGTCGCGGTGCTCGCCGCGGGCGTCCACCATCTGCGCGACGGGGAGGAGGCGCCGCGAGTCGAGCATGGGGACCTTGAGCACGCGGCGCGCGCCCGCCGAGAGGCCCAGCTTGTGCGACTCGAAGGCGGGCTCGCCGACGCCGGGCACGAGGGGGAGGTCGTGGGCGAGGCGCGACAATTCGCGGCGCGGGCCCGCGACGTAGAACTCGGGAGTGAAGGGCGCGCGCACCGCGCGGGCGGGGCGGCCGCCGCCCCCGATCCACGTCACCATCTCGCGCCGCGCGGGGTCGGCGTAGCTGTCGAGGATGACGCCTTCACCGGGCACGCGCGGCGGCCTCCCGGCGCAGGGCGGCGATCTCGCGCTCGTGCTCCAGCAGCACCGCGAGGAGGACCGCCTGCATGGGGTCCAGGGGGGACTGGTTCGCGGTGGCGCTGGCGTGCGAGCGCGCCTTCTGCCAGAGGGCGTCGAAGAGGCGCTGCTCCTCCTCGGTCAGGCCGCGGCGGAAGTCGCGCCACTCGAACTCCAGCGCGTCCAGGAGGCGGCGCGACGTGGGCAGCGTGCGGCCCATCAGGCCGCCTCCGGAAGCCGCGCCTGCTTCAGGACGGACGCAGGCGTCCGTCCTGAAGCAGGCGCGGCCATCTCGACGCGCTGCGCGCCGCACGCGCGCACCTCGGCGAGGAGCGCCTCGGCGCGGGGGCCCGGCGCGGGGGAGAGCGTCGCGACCACGGGGAACGCGCTCTGCGCGGCCCACGCGTCCAGGCGGCGCAGGCTGCGGCGCAGGAGGACGCGGCTCTCCTGGAGCGCCACGTCCTCGTCGAGGAACATCTCCAGGAGGCCCGTCGCGAGGGCCACGCCCACGGGGCGGCCGCGCGCCATGGCGGGGAGCGTCTCCTCCAGGAGCGCCACCAGCTGGTGCACGGTGAAGGCGCGGGCGAGCCAGACGCCGTCGGCCATCTCCGATTCCAGCCCGCGGGCGCGCGCCTGGGCGAGGAGCCCGTAGGCGTCGAGGCGGTTGTCGCCGCAGACGAGCACGCCGTCGCGCCCCGAGGCCACGGCCTCCAGGAGGAGGCGCGCCACGAGGCCGTCGAGCCACGCGGGGGGCGCCAGAACGAGGCGCAGGCGGCCGGGCTCGGGCGCGCCGGGGAGGTCCAGGCCGGGCACGCCGAAGGCGGGCGCGGCGGGCGCTGCGATGCCGGACATGCGACCCCCAGGCGTGCGGCCTGCCGAAGAGGGGTTGGAGGTGGGTGCGCCGAAAGCGCTGGGCTCTTCCGTCAAGCTCCCCGATGCAACCCGAACCCACGAACCACCGAACCGAGTAGGGCCGTGGTTCGTCGGTTCGGTGGTTCGGGTTGCGGCGGGGGAAAGGGGGCGCAGCCCCCAGCAAGGGAGACGCCCACGGAACGGCCGCGCCCCGCAAACGCTCATGCCCAAGCCGCGGCGTGGGGAAGGGCGTGCTCAAGGTCGACCTCGCCACGGTCCCCGAGGAGCCCGGCGTCTACCTGTTCAAGGACGACGCGGGGACCATCCTCTACGTGGGGAAGGCGGGGAGCCTCAAGGCGCGCCTCGCGAGCTACCGCGCCGGCAACCTCGACCCGCGCAAGGAGGCCATGCTGGAGAAGGCCACCAGGGTGGACCTCATCCTCACCACCTCCGAGAAGGAGGCGCTCCTCCTCGAAAGCTCGCTCATCAAGGCCAACCACCCGCGCTACAACGTCACGCTCACCGACGACAAGCGCTACCCGTTCATCCTGCTCACCGACCACCAGTACCCGCGGGCGAGGATCGTGCGCGACACGCGCGCCAAGGGGCGCCTCTTCGGGCCCTTCCCCAACGCGGGCGCCGCGTGGCGGACGCTGAAGACCATGCAGGAGGTCTTCCGCATCCGCGACTGCAAGGAGCTGATCCCCGGCGGGTGCCTCAGCTACCAGATGCGCATGTGCTGGGGGCCGTGCATCAAGGACCCCGAGGAGCGGCGGCGCAAGACCGTGGACCGCGGCCTCTCCGACGTGGACCCCGAGGAACGATATCACGAGGCCGCGCAGCAGGCGGAGGCGTTCCTCAAGGGCGACGCCGACCGCCTCGCCCGCGAATTGCAGCGCCAGATGGAGGAGGCCGCGAAGGGCGAGCAGTACGAGCGCGCCGCGCAGCTTCGCGACCGCCTCACCGCCATCACGACCACGCTCCAGCACCAGGCCATCTTCGCGGGCGGCAAGGAGGACCGCGACGTCTTCACCGTCCACCGCGAAGGCCCCGCGTGGGTGGGCGTCGTCGTCCTCATGCGCCACGGCCAGGTGGCGGGCCAGGAGACGTTCTTCTTCCGCCAGGCGCAGGCCCACGAGGTGGGAGAGGTCCTGGCCGAGTTCATCCAGCGCTACTACGAGAACCTCCCCAGCGTGCCCCGCGAGGTGCTCGTCCCCGAGATGCCCCTGGGCCACGAGGGGCTCGCCGCGTGGCTCGCCGAGAAGCGCCAGGGCCCCGTGGACGTGCGCGTGCCGCAGAAGGGCGACCTCAGGCACGTCCTGGAGCACGCGCAGCGCAACGCCGAGTTCCGCCTGGGCCAGGAGCGCCTCAAGCGCGGCGAGGACGAGCACCGGAAGGAGCTTGTCGCGCTCCAGGCCGCGCTGAAGCTCCCCACGCTGCCGCGCCGGATCGAGTGCTTTGATATCTCGCACCTGGGCGGCACGGGCGTCGTCGCCAGCATGAGCGTGCTCCTGGACGGCCGCGCCGCGCCCTCCGAGTACCGCCGCTTCAAGGTGAGCACCGAGCGCAACGACGACTTCGCGGCCATGGAGGAGGTCGTCCGCCGCCGCTACTCGCGCCTTCAGAAGGAGGGGGGCGCCTTCCCGGACCTCGTCCTCATCGACGGCGGCATGGGGCAGCTCAACGCCGCGCGCGCCGCCCTCTCCGCGCTGGGCCTCGACGCGCAGCCCCTCGCCTCGCTGGCCAAGAAGGAGGAGGAGGTCTACCTTCCCAACCTGCTGCGGCCCCTCGCGCTGGGGCGCGCCAGCGACGCGCTGCTGCCCCTCATGCGCGTGCGCGACGAGGCCCACCGCTTCGCCGTGAGCTATCAAAGGGCCAGCCGCAGGAAGCAGCTCCGCGAGAGCGCGCTGGACAGCGTGCCCGGCCTGGGCCCCGCCAAGAAGCGCGCCCTCCTCGCGCACTTCGGCAGCGTGGAGGACGTGCTGCGCGCCCGGGAGGAGGACCTCGCCCGCGTCCCCGGCATCGGGCCCAAGCTCGCCAAGGCCATCCTGGAGCCCGCCGCGGCCAGCAAGGCCGCCGAGTCCATCGCGCCCGCCGAGGAGGCCTCCTGGAAGCGCAAGCGCGACGCCGCGTGAGCCGGTCAGCGCAGGAAGCGGAAGGTCGACCCGATGAGGAGCGCGTGCAGGGCGCCCAGCGCCAGGACGGCCACGGTGAGCCAGGCGTGGAATTCCCGCGCCTCCTTCCAGCGCAGGGGCGCCCACTTCGCCATGACGAGCCCGGAGGCGCCCAGGACGCCCAGCATCGCGAGCGCGAGATAGCCCGTCCAGACGCCGGCCGAGGCGTTGCCCGCGTAGGCCCCCGCCATGAGGACGGCGCCGTGGGTGAGCGCGACGAGGCTCGCGCCGACGGCGGGCAGGGCGTGGAGGTCGAGCCAGGCGGGCCAGCGCAGGCGCGGCGGGAGGCCCAGCAGCCGCCGGCGCCGCGCCTCCCAGCCCAGGTAGGCGGGCAGGAGCGTCAGCGGCACCGCGAGCCAGCCCAGCGCGCGGCCCCAGGTCGTGCCCAGCCCGCTCGTCTGCGAGCCCGCGAGGTCGAGCCTCCCCGCCGCGTGGCGCGCGGACGCGTTGACGATCCCCGCGCTGTGGTAGGGAAGGTCGTCGGGGGCGCCCCCGCCGTGGGCGAAGTGCGCCGTGGCGTCCAGCGAAAGGGGGAGCGCGCCGCCCGAGGGCACGAGAAAGCCCACCGTCGCGGTCTGGCCCGGGCGCAGCGTCGGGACGGGCCGCGTCTCGTTGCCCAGCTTCACCGTGGTCCCCGTCACGTCGTGATGCCACGGGTCGGCCACCGTGACGTTGACCCACGCCGTGCCGTCGGGGTTGGGCGCCACGTCCGTCGTCGCCTGGAAGGAGACGAAGCCCGCGTGGTGCGACTGGCAGTCGGCCTGCTCGGCCTTGCCCACGAGGTCCAGCGTGCTGCTGCCCGCCTCCACCTTGTCGACGTGGACCCGGACGCGCACGGTCTCCCCCGCCAGGGGCGGATTGAAGTCGACGCGCACCAAGGCGTCGTCCACCACCGTCACGCGCCCGTCCGAGGCCTGCCCGTCGTCCTCGACGTGCACGGGCGCGCCCACCGCGGGCTCGTGGCGGACGGTCACGGTCGCGTTGGTGAGGTTGACCACCACCGAGGGCCAGTAGGGGTAGCGATGCACGGTCGCGTCAAGCGCGGGGTCCGCGCGGATCGTGACGGCGCGCGGGCCCACGGAGAGCACCGTCGCGGGCCACGCGGGCAGGTCGACCACGTCGCCGGGCGACGCGTCGTGGCCCAGGTAGCGCGCAAGCTGCTGGCGCGAGACCTGGCTCACGCGCTGGAGCGTCTCCACGCGGGAGACGTTCACGACGTCGCCCCACGACCAGCTGCCGAACGCGCCCGCGGGGCCCAGGGTCGCGTTGAGCGTCTCCCCCGCCGAGGCGTTGACGAGCGCGTCCGCGAGGCCGGGCAGCACGTCGCCGGGCACGCCCGCCGTGAACCTCTCGGGCTGCGGCGTCGAGTAGACGAGCGTGCCATTCGCAGTGTCGAAGGCGTCGACGCTCGCCAGAACGATATCGCCGGGCTGCGCGACGTCCACGGTGACGCTCTGCGCGGGCGGCGCGAACGCGCCGAAGGGCACGCTCAGCGCGAGGGGCGCCAGGATGGCGAGCGCGGAGGCGGCGACCACGAGAAGGAGGCGCCAGCGCACGGGAGCGCGACTCCGCCCGCGCGGCCAAGGCGTTTCCGGCACGAACCTTGCGTCCGCGCGAAAGGATGATCGCCTCCGGGCGGCATGGCGCCGCGTGGCCGAGCCCTACGAGTACGTCGCCCCGCTCATCACGGCGCTCCTGGCGCTGATCCCCCTGGTCGCGCTGGCGAGGGCGTGGCGCCGCACGCGCTCGACGCGCCTCCTGCTCGCGGCCGCGGCGTTCGCCACGTTCTTCGCCAGCGGCGTCGCCCTCTTCACCCTCGCGATCCTCGACCCCGCGACCTCGGACGCCGTGGAGTGGATCGAGTTCGCGAGCGACGTCGCCATCGTCGGCCTCTTCGCGCTCTCCTTCCTCTGGCCGCGGAATGAGCCGAATGCCGCCTGACCCCGTCGAGATCGGGCCGCGGCGCGACCTCTTGGCCCTGGTCCGCGCGCATCCGGGCATGCACCTGCGCGAGCTGGAGCGCGCGAGCGGGCTCGCCCTGGGCGCGCTGCGCCACCACCTGGACTACCTCCTGGCGGCGGGCCTGGTCAAGGACGAGGAGGACGGGCGCCTGCGCCGCGTCTACCCGGCGGGCCTCGACCCCCCGCTGCGGAAGGCCCTCGCCGCGCTGCGCCCCCGCGCCCACCGCGCCGTCGTCCTGCACCTGCTCAACCATCCCGGCGGGACGACGCGGGACGTGGCCGCGGCGCTGGCGTTCCCCGAGACGACGGCGGGCCACTACCTGCGCGCGCTCGCGTCCGCGGGCATCGTCGTGCGCGAGCGCGCGGGGCACCGCCTCGCGGACCCGGAGGCCGTGGTGCGCGCGCTGGTCGCGTACCGGCCCAGCTTCGCGGATCGGCTCGTGGACGCGGCCCTGGAGATCTGGTTCGAGACGGGGGACTAGCGCCGGCAGGAAAGGTTCTTGACAGCCACCCGCTTTCCCGGCCCAATCAAGGGGACTTACCCATGGCGAACGGCACGTGGAAGGCCGGCCTCGAGGGCGTGGTCGCCGGCAAGACGGCGCTGAGCATGGTGGACGGCCAGCAGGGCCGCCTCACGTACCGCGGCTTCGACATCGGCGACCTCGCGCGCAGCTCGTCGTTCGAGGAGGTCGCGCACCTCCTCTGGCACGGCAAGCTCCCCACCAAGGCCGAGCTGGCCGACACGCGGGAGCGCCTCGCCAAGGAGCGCGCGCTCCCCAACGACGTCGTCGCGCTGCTGAAGGTCCTCGCCGGCCGCAGCCCCCCATGGACGCGCTGCGCACCAGCGTCAGCGCCCTCTCCCCCTTCGACCCCGACGTGGAGAAGAACGACCCCGCTGGAAATCTGCGCAAGGCGCACCGCATCACGGCCAAGACCGCCACCATCATCGCGTCCTACCACCGCCTCCGCGAGGGGCAGGACCCCATCGCGCCCCGCACGGACCTCAGCCACGCCGCGAACTTCCTCTACATGCTCTCGGGCAAGGAGCCCGACGCCGAGATCGCCCGCGACTTCGACGTGGCGCTGGTGCTGCACGCGGACCACGGGTTCAACGCCAGCACGTTCAGCGCGCGCGTCACCGCCAGCACGCTCAGCGACATGCACAGCGCCATCACCAGCGCCGTGGGCACGCTCAAGGGCCCCCTGCACGGCGGCGCCAACGAGGCCGTCATGCACATGCTGGAGGACATCGGCAGCGCGGACAAGGCCGAGAAGTACATCGTCGAGAAGCTGGGCGCCAAGGAGAAGATCCCCGGCTTCGGCCACCGCATCTACAAGGTCCTCGACCCCCGCGCGCCCTACCTCAAGGACATGAGCCACCGCCTCGGCCAGCGCGGCGGCAACCTCCAGTGGTACGAGATGAGCACCAAGATCCAGGCCAAGGTCAAGGCCATGAAGGGGCTCGACGCCAACGTGGACTTCTACAGCGCCTCCACGTACCACAGCATGAACATCCCCACGGACCTGTTCACGCCCATCTTCGCCCTCTCCCGGGTGGCCGGCTGGAGCGCCCACGTCATGGAGCAGCTCTCCGACAACCGCCTCTACCGACCCGACGCCGAGTACGTCGGGCCCGACCGGCAGGAGTACGTCCCCCTGGAGAAGCGGGGGTAGACATCTCCCCACCCTTGACACGAGGATGGGGGCCCGTTGCCTCCTGTGAACCTCCGGGAAGCGCCCGCCGAAAGGGTCATGGCAAGTAGGCGCAGAGCACGTCGGGCTTGTGTGGCCCCGAGGTCCCCTGGGACTGGCTGATGATGGACATCAGCTTCGTCATGGTGCTGGTGGGTGGCGGGATGACGCTGCGCGTGCGGGGAGTGAGCCCGTTCACGTGGCTCGCCTTCGGCCTCCTGTCGACGTGCGTCGGCGGGTTCCTCTTCGCGGCCACGGCGGAAGCCAACGCCGCGCTGGTGGCGGGAGCGCAAACCGCTTCCAACGTGGCGATGCTCGCCGGCTGCTCCCCATGACGTGGCAGGATCGCCTCCGGCGGGAAGGCGCGCTCCAGCGCTACCCGCACCACGACCTCGTGTACCACGTCGGGCTCGCCCCGCCCGTGCCTCCGGAGTACGCGGTGCCGGGCCTCGTCGGGCTGACGTTCCGCCTGGGGCGGCGCCCCGGCGGAGGGCCCCTCTACGCGACGCTCCTGGACGCCGCCGCGGCGGTGCGCCTGGGCCAGCGGCTCGGCCTCGGGGAGGCCGAGTCGGTGGCCATGGTGGACAGCCACGAGCGCGTGCACGTCGCGCTCCAGCTCGACTACGAGCGCCTGGACGAGGTGCCCCCCGAGACGGAGGAGCGCCACTCGCACGTCGCGGACGCCGCGTGGCTCTCCCTGCGCCACCCGCGCGCGGAGCGCCTCGTGGAGGAGTCCGGCGGCCGCATCCTCGACGTCATGGGGCGCGGCTTCTGGAGCCTCCTCGTGGACGAGGCGCAGGAATAGGGCACCCACCGGTGGTGGAACTGACGGCCGAGTGCCCCGGCCTGTGATGGGCCTTCCCGGCATGGACTCCCCGGCCAGCGCCGGTGCGCCCCAGCGGCGGGGCGCTAGGCCTGCTGGCGCCCCAGGTAGAAGCGCCGGTAGAGGCGCCCCCAGAAGGGGTTGGGGAAGAACGTGAGGAGGGGCACGGCGACGCAGATCACGAACCCCGCCACGGGGTTGACCAGGGCGACGACCAGCGCGACGGCGAAGAGGACGGGCCCCACGGCAATGGCGACGCGCGTGCCGCGGAAGATGCGCCGGTCGAACACCGGGTTGAGCATGAGCGGGTCCTTGGTCGCGTAGAGGAGCATCTGCTGGAGCGCGAGGCCGCAGAGGATGAGGTTCACGCAGTAGAGCAGGATGGCGAGGCGGTCGAAGGGGAAGCTGCCCAGGTAGTGCGTGGAGAAGGGGACGAGGCTCACGAAGAGGAGGTAGAGCACGGTGGAGACCATGAGCGGCCGGTCGGAGCGGATGATGTAGTGGAACGCGATGGCGTGGGCCACCCAGTACGTGCCCAGCAGGATGAACGACATCGCGTAGACCAGCAGCGGGATGTGGAAATCGGCCCAGAACTCGGCCGGCGTGAGGGCCGGGCGGTTGAAGTCCGCGATCATGGTGAACGCCAGGAGCGTCATGGCGATGCTGAACACGCCGTCGCTGAGGCTCTTGATGCGGGAGGTGTCGCTGTAGTGCGACTCGTGGTCCAGGTCGTGGACCTTCTCCGGGATGTGGGGGCGCAGGCGCTCGGCGCGCGACTCTTGGCGGGCCATGCTGCCGCAGCACGCCACGCCCGCGGATGAGGGCTTCCAAGGCGCGCGCTCAGCGCGGCAGGCCCAGGACCTCGACGTGGAGGCGCACGGAGCCGCTCCGCTGGGAGACGAGGAGCGCCTGGTGGCCCGCCGCCGCGGGGGAGCACTCGAACGAAAGGGTCTGCCCCTGGGCGGTGAGGTCGCCGAAGGAGTGGCCGCAGCCCAGGCCGTCGGCGCGCAGGCCCACGGTGGCGCCCTGGAGCAGCGTGACCGAGACGCGGACGCCGCTGAGGTTCGCGGGGACGTCCACGGGGACGGACACGCTGTCGTTCACCGGGCCCACGTCGGGGAGCGTCGCGTTGGCCAGGGGGAAGGGCGCGCGGGGGGAGGGCGCCAGGGCGGCCGGGGCGAGGGGCGCGCCCGTGGAGGCGAGGGCCGCCGGCTGGGGCGCGTCCGCGAAGAGGGCGATTGCGGCGAACGCGAGGAGGCTGCCCAGGGCGAACGCCGCCAGGAGCCCGAGTCCGAGCCTCCGCATGGCCCGGCCCAGGGGTGGGGGGAGCTTGACCGTTGTGGCGGCAGCGTCGTCCGGTGGCCGCGCAAGGCCGCGGCAGGAAAGCACTTGACCCGGCTCGGGCCTCGCCGGCCGATCCGCGATGCCCCGCGCCCTGCTCCTTGCCGCGCTGCTCCTCCTGCCCGCCCTGGCGGGGTGCCTGGGCGCCCAGCCCTCGGCCACCCCCGCGTCGGGCTCCGCCGCCTGCGTGGCGGGCTCCGCCGCGTGCGCCATCGTGGACGGCGCGTCCACCGTGGCGCCCAAGGAGCGGCAGGCCAACGAGCTCTCCATCGCGGTGAACCCGACGAACCCGCTCAACGTCATCGCGACGGGCAAGGACTACACGCCCGACGAGGCGGGCGACTGCACGTGGGCGGGCGTGTACGCGACGACGGACGGCGGCAAGACGTGGAAGGACCAGAACGTGCCGGGCTCCCCGTGGAAGATGCGCAGCGACCCCACGGCCGCGCAGGACCGCACTCCCTTCAGCACCTTCTGGTGCGCCACCGACCCCGTCGTGCGCTTCGGCCCCGACGGCACGGCGTACTGGGCCGTCATGCCCTACCAGTGCGACCCGGCCTCCGGCAGCAAGACCGGCGAGGGCACGCTCCCCCAGGGCGGGCTCAACGACTTCGCGTTCACGTGCAGCGCGATGTACATCCTCGTCTCCACCGACGGGGGCCTCACGTGGCCCTTGGACAAGGCGCGGCAGATCAGCACGGGCGGCTACCTGGTCCACGACAAGGAGTGGATCGCCGTCTCGCAGGACGGCAACCGCCTCGTCTACTGCTGGGACTACCAGGGGCTTGGCGCCACGACGCCCGACATGATGGTCCACGCGCCCGACCCCAACGAGAGCGGCGTCGTGTGCAGCGTCTCCAAGGACAAGGCCAACACGTGGAGCGACTTCGCCTTCGCGACCGCCGTGGGCGGCAGCCCCGAGGTGGACTTCGACGCCAAGGGCAAGGCGTGGATGGTCGTCACCGGCGCGGATGGCCACTACGTGCTCTCCAGCGACGACGGCCTGAAGTGGAGCCAGCCCGTGAAGGCGGCCACGTTCAAGGACCCCAGCGCGCAGAACGCCCACGGCCGCAACGTGCTCAACGGCAGCGAGTTCCGCGTCTCCTCCTACGGCACCATCGCCGTGGACCGCGGCAACGGCACGCACGCCGGGCGCGTCTACGTGGCGTACTTCGACTACAGCGCGGGCAACGGCGAGACGATGCTCGTCTGGAGCGACGACGGCAAGACGTGGAGCCAGCCCGTCCGCGTGAACGACGACGCGGGCAGCGCCGACCAGTTCCTCCCCGCCTTGAGCGTGGGCCCCGACGGCACGGTGGACGTCTCGTGGCAGGACCGCCGCGACGACCCCGCCAACCACCTCTTCGCGACGTACTACGCGTACAGCCTCGACGGGGGCGCCACCTTCTCGCGCAACCAGCGCGTCAGCAGCGCGCTCTCGGACGAGCAGTACTCGCACCACCAGAACGGCGACGTCTTCCTGGGCGACTACCGCGACATGGGCTCCTCGCGCGGCTCCGCCACCATGGTGTGGGTCGACACGAGGAACCACAAGGCCGATGCCTTCGTGGCGACGGTGCCGCGGCCCTCGGCGGACGCCGCGCGGTGAGGGCCTCGCTCCGGATCGCCGCTGCCGGCTCGCGTGTGGTGAAGGACGAGCGCTCCACGGTCTCGCATCCGCGGCCCCCTGAAACCCCGTTGCAGTCGGGTACCGTCCAACTGAATCAAGCGCATTGCGGGTTCTGTGTCCAAATCAGGTCGGACCGACCAGTCAAATTCCCGCTCGGCACCCACTCAGGATACGCTTTGCGAGCAAGACGCGTTCCGTGGAGACGAAGAATCTCACCGAGTAGTTCCAGTGGAAGTTGAAGTTCTCCCTGCGCGCGAGAATTCTCTGCAAGAGTGGCCGACGATACCGGCAGAGCTTAAGGCGGAGGGCAAACCTTGGCTTAGAGTCCTGATGCCCGAGACTTTCAACTCAGCGCTGCCTGGCGAGCAACAGTCGATTCGCCGCGGAGCTTGGGTGGACGCATTGCCGGAGCCTGGGTCCGTAGTAGTGCGCGTCGGCGACTCTGCTTCACTGCTTCGCGACCTCGCGCCGGAATCGGTCGATTGCGTGATTACCAGCCCCCCATATTGGGGTCATCGCGACTATTCGGCAGGTGGCATTGGACAGGAGCCGACCGTCCAGGGCTATGTGGAGGCATTGCTCTCAGTTTTCGAGCCGCTTCAGAAGGCGCTCAAACCGACGGGATCATTCTGGCTCAACCTCGGTGACACATATCGAAGCAAGCGGCTGCAGGGGATACCTTGGCGAGTGGCCATAGCGATGGTGGATGAACAAGACTGGATTCTTCGCAACGATGTTATTTGGAACAAGGTGAAAGGATCGCCAGACAACGCGAAGGACAAGCTTCGCAATCTGCACGAGCACATCTTTCATTTTGTGAAGGACCCAAAGAAAGCATACTACGACGTTGACGCAATTCGCAGGCCGCCTCGGGCGGCTACGGAGCGAAACGGCAAGGTTCAGTCCGCAACCGGCGTTAGTGGAACAAGATACCGTCGCCAAATCGAGCTCTCCACCGTCCTTTCGGAAACGGAGAAGGTGGCCGCGATGAGCGCTCTAGATGAGATGATGCAAAGCGTCAAAGCGGGGGAGATATCCGACTTTCGAATGGTCATTCGTGGAGTCCATCGAGTCACTCACTCGGACTCGGTTCGGCTCTCAGGGCGCGCCAAGGAACTCGCCGACCGAGGTTTCTACTTCCTCAAGTATCATCCAAAAGGAGCGAAACCATCGGACATCTGGGAGATTATTCCCGAAGACACACACGGAAGGGAAGCCCACTATGCTGCCTACCCCGAAGCGCTCTGCGAGATTCCAATTCAGGCAACGTGCCCTCCGGATGGCCTCGTGCTTGATCCCTTCCTCGGTACGGGTACAACACTTGTCGTAGCAAAGCGGTTGGGTCGCCGTGCGCTCGGTATTGACATCTCCAAAGAGTATGCAGCAATTGCAGAAGCCCGCATCAAAGAGGTTGCATGAGTCGCGTCCTCGAGCTCTTTGGTGAGCCTACGTCAAGGAGCGGCCCTCATTGGGCAGCCCTCACAACGGGGCAAATTTGCCCGTTCACGAGGACGAAGTGCTTTAAGGTCCGCAAGAGCGATCCGACAATATCCATCGGTTCGTGCACAGTCGGCTACGGAGTGGATGAAAATCCCGGGATCGTTTGCCCCAACCGATTTCTTGAGAGAGATAGGATATTCCTGGACTCAATCCATCTGTTGACTTCGCATGAGCCAGGCAACGACTTGCACGTTATTCCTGAGACCGCTGTGCCCGGTGGGAGCATCGATTATTTCCTAGTTTCTGCTCGCCGCGGCAAAGTCCAGGATTTTGTCGGAATCGAAGTCCAAGGCCTCGACACAACCGGAACTGTCTGGCCCGAAAGAGAACGTTTCCTTCGGGACCTTGAACTACCGCATGACAAAGTCGCAGCCAAGAGCGACAAGCCGTTCGGTATCAATTGGAAGATGTCAGCGAAAACGATTCTAGTCCAGCTGCATCACAAAATCGAAACTTTCGAACACATTGGCAAGAAGCTCGTCCTCGCCGATCAGGACATCCTTTATGATTACATGCGTCGAGAGTTCTCGTTTGACCATGTAGCCAACGAGGCTCGTCTCGGTGACTCGATGCACTTCCACAATTATGCGCTCACAGTGCACCAAGGCGAATTCCGGCTAGAGTTGGCTTCTCGCAAGAGCACCGACGCGGCGGGTGTAGCCAGGTGCCTTGGCCTTCAGAGTGAAGCTCGCGTTGAGCTTTCGTATTTCGTGGAAAAGCTCGAAGCGGCCTTAACTCCCCAGAACCGGTTATCGTTGCGATGAATGATGGGCCATAATAACGCAAAATAGCTTGTCCATTCATGACTCCACAAAAATACGTCTCCGCAGGATTATTGGGCGGCGGTGTTTCACGGCAGTACGCGCAACTGGTCGCTGCTGCCCCTTCCTCCCTTTCTCCGTGCCAAACCACCAGATCCTCGGACCTCGGCACAACCGCCGGGGATTCGGCATGGACGGGGGGCCTCGGGCGAGGGGGATTCTGCAACACCGTCAAGCCCTGCGATCGCGCCAGGCCGGTCGCGCGCGGTCCCCTCACGACGCGCGCCGCGGGCTGGCGAAGAGGCGCACCTCGCGCCCCACGCGCTCGCGCTGCACCTGCCCCTCGCGGGCGAGGCGCGCGACGTGGTAGTGCACCAGCGTGGGGCGCTTCGCCAAGGCGTCCGCGATGGCGGCGTTGGTCATGCCGGGGTGCTCCTCGACGTACTGGAGCACCTGCGCGACCAGCGGGGGCTGCCCCGAGCGGGGGCGCGCGTCGGAGGCCCAGAAGCGGCGCAGGCGGCCGTCCGTCGTGGAGCGCACGTAGCCGTGCCGCTGGAGGACCGCCAGGTGGTGGAGGAGCGCGCCGTTGCGCAGGCCGGTGGCGCGCTTGAGGCCGGCGAGGTTCGCGCCGGGCTCGCGCTGCACCTCGCGGAACACGCGCAGCCGGCGCGCGTTGTCCAGCGCGTCGCCCGCCGCGAGGCGCGTGTAGAGCGGCGCGAGCAGCGCGGCGAGCCACCGGCGCAGGCGGGGCCACGCGTGGATCGCGGTGTGCGCGCCCGCGCCCAGGACCACCGTCGCGGCGAGGGCCGTCGTGACGGCGACCGCCTCGGGGCCGGGCCCAACGGGGGGAGGCGGCGCGACGGCCGACGGGGGCGCCGCCGCGGCGGGCGCGGAGACCTCGGGAGGGAGCGCCTCGGGCGGAGGGCGCGGCGTCCACGCCAGCGCGACGCCCGCAGCGCCGGGCGGGGGCGCAGGCTCGGAGGGGGACGAGTCCGGCGGAGCGGCGAAGGGCGTCTCGGCCGGGAGCGCCTGCACAGGGGGCGCCTCGGTGGGGGGCCCCTCGACGGGGGGCTCGCCGGTGGTGGGGGCCGCGTCCACGAGGGCCTCCGGCTGCGCGACGGGGGCCGGAGCGGAGGGAACGGGAGCGGCGGGCGGAGGGGGCTCAGGGGGAAGCTGCGGGGGCGGGGCCTTGGAAGGAGGGGGGATCGGCGGCGGCGCGGGGTCGCCGTCGTGGAGGCGATGCCAGCCCCAGGCGTTTCCCTGGGGCTCCTTGGCCGGGGGCTGGTCCGCGAGGGCGAAGCCCGCCAGGGAGAGGCACGTCACGAGGATAAGGAGGGCCTGGGGACCCACGGGGCCCCCGATGCCACGCCCGGAGCATGACCGGCGCCGGTTTTCCGGAAGCGCACGCGGCGCCAGAAGGACCCCACGATCCAAGTCGCTCCAGCGAGGGTATGCCCCTCCGCGGCGAGGACCGCCCATGCGCTCGATCGTGGAGACCCTGCTCGTGGACGAGACCTTGAAGCACATGCCCCCCGAGGGCGGCAGCGGCGCCTACACCAACGCGCACCTGGAGCGCGTCGCGATCCGTCACCTGTTCGGGCAACGGGGGGCCGACTTCGCGGACGCGCTGATGCGCGCGGCGGAGGAGCGGCGGATCAGGCGATCTTGACGGCCCGGAACCCCGCGTCCGCGGATTCGGTGGGCGTGCCCTTGCCGCCGCGCTCCAGCCACATCTTGTAGCGGTCGAAGAGGAACTCGGTGTCCTTGGGGCCCGGGCACGCCTCGGGGTGATATTGGGAGGATAGCACCGGCAGCTTGCGGTGGCGCAGGCCCTCCACGGTGCCGTCGTTGGCGTTGACCTCGGTGATGAGCACGTCCGCGGGGCAGGAGGCGGGGTCCACCGCGAAGCCGTGGTTCTGCGAGGTGATGTAGACGCGGCCCGTCTCCAGGTTCTTCACGGGCTGGTTCGCGCCGCGGTGGCCGAACTTCAGCTTGTACGTCTTGAGTCCGTAGGCCAGCGCGAGGAGCTGGTGGCCCAGGCAGATGCCCTGGGTGGGGTACTTCTCCATGAGGTCGCGCAGCGTGGGCAGCGTGTGGCGCACGATGTCCGGGTGCGCGGGGTCGCCGGGGCCGTTGGACATGAAGATGCCGTCGATGCGCAGCGCCTCGATCTCGCTGGCGGTCGCGTCCCACGGCACCTGGTAGACGGTGCCGAAGCGCGCCGCGAGGTTGCGCACGATGTTCTGCTTGACGCCGGTGTCCACCAGCGCGACCTTGCCTTCGCCGCGCCCCTTGACGGGCGTGATCTCCTTGACGCTCACGAGGTCGACGAGGTTCTCCTTGTCGGGGAACGGCATCGTCTGGACCTTGCGCAGGATCTCGCCGGTGCTGAGGGTGTCCTCGGTGGTGATGCAGGCGCGCAGGACGCCGCGGCTGCGCGTCTTGATGGTGAGCGCGCGCGTGTCGACGCCCTCGATGCCGGGGATGCCGTGCTGCACGAGGAAGTCGTGGAGCGTCGTCCGGGACTGGCGGTGGCTGGGGTGGCGCGACCACTCGCGCACGACGCAGCCCCACGCCCACACCTTGTCCGACTCGTTGGCTTCGGCGCTGACGCCGTAGTTGCCGATGAGCGGGTAGGTGAACATGAGGATCTGGCCGGCGTAGGAGGGGTCCGTGAGGGCCTCCTGGTAGCCGGTCATCCCCGTGGTGAACACCAATTCTCCGAAGCGGGTGCCTCGGGCGCCGAACGCCTGGCCTTCGATCACGGTGCCGTCTTCGAGGATGAGGCGCGCCGTCATGTCCGGGGGACCCTGCGCCCATGAGGGGCACCCCTACTTGAGCGTATCCCGCGCGCTTCGTCTTCCTTCCACTGGAGGATCGACGGTTGGAGTCGCGCGTGTCCGGTTTTGGACACAGGCTCGTCGCGCGCGCCGCAGCGCGCGCACTCATGGGGGTTTCAGGGGGCGAAGCCCCCTGACGTGAAGTCGTCTGACCAGAGAAACGAGACGTCAGGGGGCTTCGCCCCCTGAAACCCCCTAGGGTCGCCGCGCTGCGGCGCGGCGGAGACGACTCTCCATGGATCAGATCACGAGATTACGACGCTCTTGATCCCGTGCCCTTCGCGGATCTCCGAGATGGCGTCCATGGGGACCTGCGCTTCGGTGATGACGTAGAGGCGGGGCTCCTCGACGAGGTCGGGGTCGTCGACGATGGCCTGGCGGATGCTGATGCCGCGCTTGGAGATGACGGTGGCGACGTGGGCGAGGATGCCCGGCTCGCGGGCGTCGCTGGGGACGATCTCGATGACGCCCCATTTCAGCGTGGGCGCGACGTCCTTGAGGAGGCCGGTGGGCTGGAGGCGGGAGTAGACCTTCTGCAGGTCGGGCTCGCGGCGGATGGTGTCCACCGTGGCGGCGATGATGCGGCGGTCCACGCCGCACGCGCGCGCGAGGGCCGTGTCGCTGATGGCGACGTTGCCGCTGTAGACGCCGTCCTGCCGGACCGAGAGGCCTTGGGCGAGGAGCGTCTGCGCGACGCGGCTCTGGGCGGGGAAGCGTTGGAAATACCGCGTGAGAAGGTCCCACATGGCGCTGCCTGATTCTGCGCATCAGGGCATCAACCTTTTCCCAATTCCGCGTTTCTGTGGAATGCTGATGCCCAAGGTTGGGGAGCAATGCCTTGATATGGTGGAACACATACCGATCTCGACATTCCATGACAGACCTTGGCAAGCGCCTGCGGCTGCGCCGTCTGCTGGGCCCCGACGGCAAGGGCGTCATCGTCCCCATGGACCACGGCGTGAGCGACGGCCCCCTCCCCGGCCTGGAGCGCCCTTCGGACACCGCGGCCGCGGTGGCGCGCGGCGGGGCCGACAGCGTCGTTGTTCACAAGGGGCTCGTGCGCGGCATCGCGGGCAGCCTCGCGGGCCTGGGCGTGTGGCTCCACGTGAGCGCGAGCACCGGCCTCAACCCGGACCCCAACGACAAGCGCGTCGTAGCCACGGTGGAGGAGGCGCTGCGCCTGGGCGCGGACGGCCTCTCCGTCCACGTCAACGTGGGGAGCCCGCAGGAGAGCCGCATGATCGAGGACATGGGGCGCCTCTCGGGCGAGTGCGACCGCCTCGGCCTCCCCCTTCTCGCCATGATGTACCCGCGCGGCCACGAGATCCGCGACCCCCACGACCTCAAGCTCGTGAAGAAGGTCGCGCGCCTGGGCTACGAGCTGGGCGCCGACGTGCTGAAGGTCCCCTACACGGGGAGCCCCGACACGTTCCGCGAGGTCGTCGCGTGCGTCGACGTGCCCGTGGTCATCAGCGGCGGCGCCAAGGCCGACACGGACCGCGCGTTCCTCCAGATGGTCGCGGGCTCGCTCGCGGCAGGGGGCTCGGGCGTCTCGGTGGGCCGGAACCTGTGGCAGCACCACGACCCCTCGGCCATGACCCGCGCGGTGACGAGCCTCGTGCACGGCAAGTCGACCCTGGACGACGCCCTCGCCGACTTGGGGAAGCCCCGTTGATAGAGCGCGTCTGGGTCCTCCTGCCCGCCAAGGGCGCCAAGCCCGCCATGACCGCGGCGCTGGAGGCGGGCTTCGCCACCTTCGTCGCGGAGGGCGAGGCGCCCGAAGGGCTCGCGCGCGTCCGCGTGCTGCGCCTCGACGGGTCGGGCCTCCACGAGGGCGATCGCCTGGTGGCGCCGCGCGTGGAGATCCGGACTCCCGAAGACCAGGCGAAGGCGCTCCAGATGGCCGGCCGCCACGAGGCGGTCTACGTCGATGCGCGCGACTGGCGCGTCATCCCCCACGAGAACCTCATCGCCGCGTACCGTCGCAAGGGCACGCGCCTCATCGCCCGCGCGGCCGACGCGCAGGACGCGAAGCTCCTCCTGGAGACCTTGGAGTCGGGCGTCGACGCCGCGCTCCTCCCCGCCGAGCACGCCCGCGCCGCGGCCGACCTCCTCAGGGGCGCCAGCCAGGAGACGCTCGTGGAGGCGCGCGTCACCGCCGTCCGCCCCGTGGGCGTCGGCGACCGCGCGTGCCTCGACACCGCGAGCCTCCTGGCCGAGGACGAAGGGGTCCTCTGCGGCAACGCCAGCGGCGGCCTCTTCCTCGTCGCGTCCGAGGCGCGCGAGAGCGGCTACGTCGCGGCGCGCCCCTTCCGCGTGAACGCCGGCGCCGTCCACGCCTACGTGCTGTCACCCGGGGGCCGCACGCGATATCTTTCCGAATTGAAGGCCGGCGACGAGGTGCTTGCCGTGGGCCGCTCCGGCCACGCGCGCCGGGTCATCCTGGGCCGCGTCAAGATCGAGCGCCGCCCCCTCCTCCTGGTGGAGGCCGAGACGCCCGAGGGGCGCCGCGTCGCGACCCTGGTGCAGAACGCCGAGACCATCCGCCTCGTGGGGCCCCAGGGGACGAAGAGCGTCGTGGAGATCGCTCCGGGGGACGTCGTCCTGGTGCGGCTCGACACGGGCGGGCGCCACTTCGGCATGAGCGTGGACGAGACCGTCGTGGAGCGATAGCATGACCCTCCTCGTGGCCACCGCGCTGGGCGACACGCCCGACGAGCTGTACGCGCGCGCCCGCGCCGCGGAGCCCCATGCGGACTGGATCGAGGTCCGTCTCGACGGCCCCAGCGGGCTGCCTTGGGACCTGCGCGCGTTCTTCCAGTTCGCCAAGCCGTGCATCGCGACGGTGCGCCACGAGGACGACGGGGGCCGCAGCGGCGCGGACGACGCCACCCGGAATGGCATCCTGCGGCGCGCGCTGCTGGCGGGCGCCCGCGCCATCGACATCGAGCTCTGGAACGCGGAGGCCAAGGCGCTCGTCCGCGAGGCGCACGCGGCGGGGGCGAAGGCCGTCGTCTCGCTCCACGACCTGTCGGGCACGCCGCGCGCGGAGGCGATCCTCGCGACGCTGCACGAGATGCGCGCGCTGGGCGCGGACTGGTGCAAGGTCGCGGCCACCGTGCAGGGCCCCGCCGACGCGGCCGCGCTGGTGGAGGCCGCCCGCGCCGCGAGCGAGGAGGGCCTCCCCTTCGCGCTCATGGCGGTGAACGATCCTTTCCTGCGCCTGCTCGCGGAGGACCTGGGCATGGCGCTGGCGTATGGCTCGGTCCCGGGCGCGCCGGCCGCCGCGCCGGGGCAGGTCCCCCTCGACGCGCTGCGCCGCGCCCACTCTGGAAAGGCCCCTTCGGCGGTCTCGGCCGCGACGCGCGTCGCCTACGTGGTCGGGCACCCGGTCGCGCACTCCCTGAGCCCCGCGATGCAGAACGCGGCGTTCCGGGCCGCGGGCGTGGACGCCTGCTATCTCGCGCTGGACGTGGCGCCGCAGAACCTCGACGCCGCGCTGGCGGGCTTCCGGGCCTCCCCTCCCCTGGGCGTCAACCTCACCGTGCCCCACAAGGTGGCCGTGCTGGACCTGGTGGACTCCGTCGCGGGCTCGGCCAAGGCGTCGGGCGCCGCCAACACGCTGGTCTTCCGCGATGGGCGCGTCGAGGCGCACAACACCGACGGCGCGGGCGCGCTGGATGCGCTGGCCGAGGCCGGTGCGAAGGTCGCGGGCGGGCAGGCCCTCGTGCTGGGCGCGGGCGGCGCGGCGCGCGGCGTCGCGCACGCGCTCCACGAGGCGGGCGCCAAGGTGGTGCTCTCCAACCGCACGCTGGAGAAGGGGCAGGCCGTCGCGCGCGAGCTTGGCGTCCTCTGGCTCCCGTGGGCGGACCTCGGGAAGTCCCTCAAGGCCTTTGACCTCGTGGCGAACTGCACCACCATGGGCCTCCACTCCGACGAGACGCCGATCGACGCCGCCCTCCTGGGCCCCAAGGCCGTCGTGCTCGACGCCGTGTACCGGCAGGGGGGCACGCGGCTCGTGCGCGAGGCGAAGGCGCGCGGCCACGTCGCGCTGGGGGGCGAGGCGATGCTCCTCCACCAGGGCGCCCGCGCGTTCTCCCTCTGGACGGGCCGGCCCGCGCCCCTGGAAGCCATGCGGAGGGTGCTATCATGAGCGTCGGCCGCGCGTTCGCCCACGGGGCCATCAGCGTCGTCAACGCCATCGTGACGGGCCACGCGGGCGCGAGCCTCGCCATCGACCTGCGCGCCGAGGCCAAGGTCGCGCTGCTGGAGGACGTGCCCGAGGTGGAGGTCGTCATCAACGGGGAGGACGCGGAGGACCCCATGCTCGCGCGCCTCGTGGTGAAGGCCGTCGTCGCGCGCCTGGGCGAGCCCGACTGGGGCGGCCGCGTGGAGACGACCAGCGCGATCCCCGCCACCCGCGGATTGAAGAGCAGCAGCGCGGCGGCCAACGCCATCGCCCTGGCGACGAACCGCGCCTTCCAGCTCTACGAGGGGCGCGCGCTGGACCGCGCGACGCTCCTGGAGGCCGCCATCGAGGCCGCGCTGGACGCGGGCGTCACCATCACGGGCGCCTTCGACGACGCGACGGCCTCCCTGGCGGGCGGCCTCAGCGTCACCGACAACCGCGAGCGCAAGGTGCTCCACCGCGAGAGCGTCGACGAGTCGCTGCGCGTCGTCCTCCTCGTGCCTCCGGGGAAGACGCCCACGCTCTCGGTGAAGGATTTGCCCTACGCGCCCTTCGCGCCCCTCTCGCTCACCGCGCACGCCCTCGCGCGCAACGGCCGCTGGGCCGAGGCCATGACCATGAACGGCCTCGTCTGCGGAGCCCTCTACGGCGTCGACCCCGCGTGGACGCGCGCCAGCCTCGCCGCGGGCGCCTTGGCCGCGGGCGTCTCCGGCAAGGGGCCCGCCTTCGCCGCGGTGGCCCGGGAGGCCGACGCCAAGGCCGTGGAGAGCGCGCTGCGCAGCCTCGCCCCCTCCGGCGCGAAGGTCCTCCTCGCGCGCCCCACCAACGCCCGCGCCGAGGTGCTATCATGAGCCTGCGCGTCCACCCCGGGAGCGTCCGCGGCTCGGCCAAGGCCCCGCCCTCCAAGTCCTACACGCACCGCGCGCTCCTCCTGGGGCTCCTCGCCGAGGGGACCACCACCGTCCGCGACGCGCTGGCCTCGGAGGACCCCCGAGCCACGCTCCTCGCCGTGGAGGCCCTGGGCGCGCGCGTCCGGAAGGGCGACGTCATCGCCATCGAGAGCGACGGCATGGTCCGCGCGCCCGCGGGCGTCATCGACTGCCTCAACAGCGGCACGACGCTGCGCCTCCTCTCCGCCATCGCGGCGCTCTCGCCTGGCGAGGTGCGCCTCACCGGAGACGCGAGCCTGCGCAAGCGCCCCATGGGGCCCCTCCTCGCGGCGCTGGAGTCGCTGGGCGCCAAGACCGCCAGCGCCGAAGGGAAGGCGCCCGTCGCGATCCGCGGCCCGCTCCAGGGGGGCCGCGCGCGCCTGCCCGGCGACGTGAGCAGCCAGTTCGTGAGCGCGCTCCTGCTGGCGGGCGCGCGCACGCCCCAAGGCGTGGAGGTCGAGATCGAGGGTGCGCTCAAGAGCGAGCCCTACGTGGACATCACGCGCGAGATGATGGGGGACTTCGGCGTCCGCGTCGAGGGGCTCTCCGTCGCGGGGGGCCAGCGATATCAGGCGCGCGACTACCGCGTGCCCGGCGACTTCAGCACCGCCGCGTTCCCCCTGGCCGCGGGCGCGCTGGCGGGCGACGTCACGGTGGAGAACCTCCCCGAGCGCACGGCGCAGGGGGACAAGGCCATCGTGGACCTGCTGCGCCGCTTCGGCGCGCGCGTCGACGCCGAGGCGCGCCGCGTGCGCGTCCGCGAGGCGCCGCTGCGCGGCATCCACGCCGACCTCTCGGACACGCCCGACCTCTTCCCCGTCCTCTGCGCCGTCGCGGCGCACGCGCAGGGCGAGACGGTGCTATCAGGCGCGGCGCACCTGCGCTACAAGGAGAGCGACCGCATCGCCGCCATGGTGGCCAACCTGCGCCGCCTGGGCGTCGACGCGCAGGAGCGTCCCGACGGCGCGCGCATCGTGGGCGGCCCCGTGCGCGGCGCGGAAGGGCTCGTCACCGAAGGCGACCACCGCGTCCTCATGGCCCTCGCCGTCTGCGGCCTGCGCGCGGAGGGCCCGCTCGTCCTGGACGACCACGAGGCGCACGCCGTGAGCTACCCCTCCTTCCTGCACGACTTCGCCGCCCTGGGCGCGCGCTTCGAGGTGGCGCCATGAACTCCTTCGGCCGCCGCTTCCGGCTCACCCTCGTGGGCGAGAGCCACGGGGAGATGGTGGGCGTCGTCGTGGACGGCGTCCCCCCCGGCATCCCCTTCGGGCCCGAGGACGCGCAGCCCGCCCTCGACCGGCGCCGCCCCGGGCAGAGCCTCCTCGCCACGCAGCGCCAGGAGGCGGACCTCGTGAAGATCCGCAGCGGCGTCTTCGAGGGGCGCACCACCGGCGCGCCCATCCTCATGGAGATCGCCAACTCCGACGCGCGCTCGCAGGACTACGCGGAACTGCGCGACAAGCCGCGCCCCGGGCACGCGGACCACACGGCGCGAGTCCATTATTCAGGACACAACGATCCGCGCGGCAGCGGCATGTTCAGCGGCCGCATGACGGCGTGCTGGGTCATGGCGGGCGCGCTCGCGCAGAAGGCCCTCGCCGCGCGGAGCGTCCAGATCGCCGCGCACGCCGTCCGCATCGGCCACGTCTGGACCGACGCCTCGCTCTCGGTGGCGGAAATCCGCAAGGGCGTCGAGGCGACGCCCGCCCGCTGCGCCGTCTACGGCGTCGCGCAGGACATGGTGGACGCCGTGGAGGCCGCGCGCAAGGCCGGCGACTCCGTCGGAGGGGTCGTCGAGTGCGTCGCCGAAGGGCTGCCCGCCGGCCTCGGGGACCCCCTCATGGACAGCGTGGAATCGCTCGTGGCGCACGCCCTCTTCGCGGTCCCGGCGGTGAAGGGCGTCGAGTTCGGCGACGGCTTCGCCATCAGCGCGAAGCGCGGCAGCGAGGTCCGGGACGAGTACGTCGTGGAGAACGGCGCGCTGCGCACGAAGGCCAACCACAACGGCGGCGCGCTGGGCGGGCTCACCACGGGCATGCCGCTGCGCTTCCGCGCCGCGTTCAAGCCCACGAGCAGCATCCCCCTCACGCAGCAGACCGTCGACCTGCGCACGGGCGAGCCGGCCGAGCTTCGCGTGAAGGGGCGCCACGACCCGTGCATCGTGCCCCGCGCCGTGCCCGTCGTCGAGGCCGTCGCCGCGTGCGTCCTCCTGGACCTGCTCCTGGAGCGCGTCGGCATGGAGGGGTTCCGCTGAGCGAGATCGACAAGCTCCGCGAGGAGATCCGCGCCATCGACCGGCAGCTCGTGGAGTTGACCGCGCGCCGCCTGGACCTCGCGCGGCGCGTGGGCGACATCAAGCGCGAGGCGCACCAGCCCATCCGCAACTACGTCGTCGAGGCCGAGGCCATCGCCCTGGTGCGCGACGCCGCGGCGCGGCTGCGCGTCGACCCCGACGTGGCGGAGGAGCTTCTCAAGCTGGAGATCCGCGAGAGCCTCCGCGTCCAAGAGAAGGACCGCGCGGGGCGCGTGAAGGCGGACGGCCACGCGGGCAAGGCGCTCGTGGTGGGCGGCGCGGGCAACATGGGGCGCTGGTTCGTCGAGTTCCTGGAGAGCATGGGGCACGACGTGGCGGTGTCCGATCCGCGCGGCGCGCCGCCGGGACGGCCCCGCGTAGAGGACGTTGCCGCGGCCGCCGGCTCGTTCGATCTCATCCTGCTGGCGACGCCGCCCAGCGCGACCGGCGACGTGCTGCGCTCGCTCCACGGGAAGACGCGCGGGCTCGTCGTGGACATCGCGTCGCTGAAGTCGCCCCACGCGGCGGAGCTTCGCGCGCTGGCGGCCTCGGGCGTGCGCGTGGCGAGCCTGCACCCCATGTGGGGCCCTTCGGCGGACCTGCTGGCGGGGCGCAACCTCGTGGTGTGCGACTGCGGGAGCGCGGAGGCGGCGCGCGCGGCGAAGGCGCTCTTCGCCCACACGGCGGCGAACGTCGTGGAGATGCCACTGGAGCAGCATGACGTCTACATGGGCCTCGTGCTGGGGCTGCCGCACGCGGTGAACCTCGCCTTCGGACACGCGCTGGCGTCGCAGCCCATCCCCTTCTCGCAGGTGCGCAGCCTGGGCGGGCCGACGTTCCAGAAGCAGGTGGCGGTGAGCCGCGAGGTGGCGGGCGAGAACAAGGACCTCTACCACGAGATCCAGCGCCTCAACCCGCACACGGCCGAGGTCCTCGCCCGCCTGCGGCGAAGCCTTGATGAGCTGGAAGCGGCGGTGGCGGACCGCGCCGCCTTCCGCGCCTACATGGCGCGGGCCCAGGCGTTCTACGAAGGGGGCTCCCCATGATCGTCATGAAGTTCGGCGGCACGAGCGTCGGGTCGGGCCCCATGCTGGTGCGCGTCTCCGACATCGTCTCCCGCGCGCCCGCGGAGCGCGTCGTCGTCATCAGCGCCATGGCGGGCGTGACCGACGCCATCCTCAACGTCCTGCCCCGCGTGCAGCGCGACGAGGGCGCCATCGAGCCCTTCCTGCGCGAGCTTCTCAACAAGCACCTCGCGGCGCTCCACGACGCGGGCGCCTCGGACGCGGAGGTCGTCAAGGTCACGCAGGAGATCGACGCGCTGCTCCAGCGCTTCGAGCGGCTGCTCTACGGCATCGCGTACACCGAGGAGCTGACCGCCAAGACGAAGGACCTCGCCGTCTCCTTCGGCGAGCGCCTCAGCGTGCGGCTCCTGGCGGGCGTCCTGCGCACGCGCGGCGTCCCCGCCGAGGCCGTGGACGCCGACGACGCGGGCATGCTCACCGACGGCTCCTTCGGCAACGCCACGCCCATCATGAGCGCCATCGAGCGCAACCTGGAGCGCAGCCTCGTGGGCCGCCTCCGGAACGGCGTCACGCCCGTGCTCACCGGCTTCTTCGGCTGCGACGCCATGGGCCGCGTCACCACCTTCGGGCGCGGCGGCAGCGACTACGCGGCGGCCATCGTCGCGGCCGCGCTGCGCGCCAACCGCCTTGAGGTGTGGAAGGACGTGGACGGCTTCCTCACGGCGGACCCGCGCATCCTCAAGGACGCGCAGCCCATTGCCGAGATGACCTACGACGAGGCCGCGGAATTGGCCGGCGTGGGCGCCAAGGTGCTGCACCCGCGCACCGTGGAGCCGCTCAAGGACCTCCACGTCCCCATCCTGGTGCGCAACACTCAGCAGCCCGAGGTGCAGGGCACGCTCATCACGGGCGTCGCCAGCGTGTCGCGCAACGCGCTGCGCAGCGCCGCCACCAAGGACGGCCTCGCGATCCTGAAGATCTACGGCCCCGGCATGGCGTACACGCCCGGCATCGGCCAGAAGGTGTTCGACGCGCTGGCCAAGGCCAAGGTCAACGTCTACAACATGGCCGCCTCGCAGGCGAGCTTCGCGCTCCTCATCGAGGAGAGCGACCTGGACCGCGGCCTCAAGGCGCTGGAGTCCATCCGCGAGGGCACCATCCAGAGCGTGGAAGGCATAACCGACATGACGCTCATCTGCGTCGTGGGCCGCGGCATCGGCAGCACCTTCGGCACCAGCGGCAAGATCTTCACCGCGGTGGGCAAGGCGGGCGTCAACATCGAGATGATCTCGGTGGGCGCCTCCGACATCGCGCTCAACTTCGTCGTGAAAAGGAAGGATCGCGATGCCTGCGTGCGGGCGATCCACCACGAGTTCCTCTTCGAGCGGCCCGCGCCGGGGCCCACCGAGCCGGCGCACTCCCCCCGGTGAAGCCATGATCGACAAGGGTCCAAAGAACGCGACGAGCGCAAAGAGCGCGAAGGACGCGACGAAAGGAAACATCGCGACCTTGGCGCTCTTTGCGCTCGTCGCGTTCTTTGGACCCGAGCCAGCAGGTGACCCATCATGACCCAGACCGTGAAGGTAGGAATCCTCGGCGCCACCGGCATGGTGGGCCAGCGCTTCGCGACGCTCCTGGACAACCACCCCTACTTCCGCGTGACCGAGGTCGTGGCCTCGGAGCGCAGCGCGGGGAAGCTCTACCGCGACGCCGCGACGTGGGTCGTGGACGACCCCATGCCCGCGTGGATCCGCGACATGCGCGTGAAGACGCCCGCGGACGACCTGGACGTGGACCTCGTCTTCAGCGCCATCCCCGGCGGCAAGGCGGGCCCGTTGGAGACCTCTCTGGCAGAGCGCGGCATCCACGTCTTCAGCAACGCCCGCGACCACCGCTGGGACGCCGACGTGCCGCTCCTCCTCCCCGAGGTCAACCCCGAGCACCTCTCGCTGGTGGAGCGCCAGAAGACGCCCGGCAAGATCGTCACCAACGGCAACTGCTCCACCATCACCGCCGTCATGTCGCTGAAGCCCCTGCACGACGTGTTCGGGCTGCGGCGCGTCTTCTTCGCGACGTACCAGGCCGTGAGCGGCGCTGGCTACCCTGGCGTGCCCTCGCTGGCGATCATGAACAACGTGATCCCCTACATCGGGGGCGAGGAGGAGAAGATGGAGAAGGAGACGCGCCGGTTCCTGGGCTCCATCTCCCCCGAGGGCGTGGCGCTGGCGGACGTGGGCGTCTCCGCGACGTGCGTCCGCGTGCCCGTGCAGGAGGGGCACACCGTCGCCGTCACCGCGGAGTTCCGCAGCAAGCCCACGCCCGAGGAGGCCGCCGAGGCGCTCCGCACGTGGCAGGGCGTCCCGCAGAAGCTCAAGCTCCCCAGCGCGCCGCAGCGCCCCGTCATCGTGCGCGCCGAGGCCGACCGCCCCCAGCCTCGCAAGGACGTGTACGCCGAGAAGGGCATGGCCGTGAGCGTGGGCCGCCTGCGCGCGGACGCGCTGCTGGACCTCAAGTGGATCGCCAGCGGCAGCAACACCATCCGCGGCGCGGCGGGCTCCAACGTGCTTGGCGCGGAGCTCTTCGTCGCGGAGAAGCGGCTCTGAGGCGCCCTACGCGCCCTGGGCGCACGGGGAGGCGAGGACCTCGACCAGGCTGTTGACGCTGGCGATGCCGTAGTCGGCCGCGTTGTTCACGATGACGAAGGCGCCGGAGACGACGCCGCTGGTGTCGGTCACGACGGCGCTGGCGTCCGCCTGCGTCGCGGCCACCTCGTCGACGAAGAGCTGGTCCGTCGCCGCGAAGGGGCCCTCCTGCGCGACGTTCCCCGGGTAGGCCGCGACGTTCTGGCCGGTCGCGTCGCCCCACGCCGCCTGCTGGCTGACGTCGTACGTGGCGTGGCCCGCGACGTACTCGGGGAGGGGGAGGAGGGACTGCGTGGTGGTGAGGATGCCGTTGGCCGTGGTGACGGCCCACTCGTCAAGGGCCAGGATGGTCCCCACCGTGCACGGGTTCACGACGGTGGGCGAGGCGCTGGCGGCGGGGACCGCGACGAAGGTGGCGGCGGCAAGCAGGATGAGCGCAGCAAGTGAAGCCTTCATGGGTAGCACAACCCGGCCCCGCCAGCGACCTGCGCGAGGATAGCCCTTTCGCGGGAGCGTCCCGGATGGAGGATTCCTGTGAATCCGGCCGGTCGATGCGGCCAGCCACAACAACGGCTTTCTGGGGGTGGCGGCGGTGCGGAGGCATGGCCCCCGTCCGCTTCGCCCTCGCCCTGGTCGCCCTTCTTCTCGCCGGGTGCGCCGCGCCCGCGGCCACTCCCGAGAAGACGGCCTCGGTGGCGTCGGGCTCGGCGCCCTCCACGCTGGGCGTCGTCCACGCGCTGGGCAACGCGACGCTCCCGCCCGACGCGGCCGCCAAGGCCATCCCCGCACGGGGGCTCCAGCTCTCCACGGGCGTGGGTGGCGGCGAGCCCACCATGGGCGTGGACAGCAAGGGGCGCCTCTTCGCGGAGGCGTTCAAGGACGGCGAGCCCACCATCATGCTCTCCCAGGACCACGGCTTCACGTGGAAGGACGTGGGCCCCACGCTCCCCACGGGCCAGCACCTCCCGCCCCAGACGTTCGATCCGTACATGTACCTCGACCCCACCACCGGCCGCGTCTACAAGAACGAGAACGACCTCCAGTGCGCGGTCCTCTCGTGGAGCGACGACGCGGGCGCGTCGTGGACCACGAGCCCCGTGGGGTGCGGCGTCGGCGCGGGCGTCCCCATCGCGGACCACCAGAGCATGGTCGCCGCCAAGCCGCGGATGCTCCCCGTGAGCCCGCTCTACCCCAACGTCGTCTATTCCTGCACCAACACGGGCGCCACCACCGAGTGCGCGACCTCGCTCAACGGCGGGTACACGTTCGGGCCCGTGGTGACGGTCTTCCCCCAGACGACCGACCCCAACGACTGCGCCGGCGACACGCTGGGCCACCCCGTCACCGACAAGGACGGGCGCGTCTTCGTGGCCCACGGCGGCTGCAACCGCTGGCCCACCATCGGCGTGACCGAGGACGACGGCCTCACCTGGACCTCCCACGTCATCACCAAGGACTCCGCGGTCATCGACAGCCCCGTGGTCCACGACGTGAACCTCGCCGTGGACGACAACGGCACCGTCTACGCGGGCTGGATCAGCGACAAGGGCCTGCCCACCTACTCGTGGAGCGCGGACCACGGCGTCAAGTGGTCCCCCGCCACCGTCGTCTCGCCCCCCGACGTCACCGCCGCCGCGTTCCCCGCCCTCGCCGCGGGGGCCGACGGCCGCCTCGTCTTCGCCTACATCGCCACCACCATCCCCGGCGGGTACGAAGGCAAGGAGACCGGCCCCGCGGGCACCGTCACCGACATCGCCTCCCCCTCCCAGGACCCGCCCGAGTGGGCCAACGCCTCTTGGAACGCCTACCTCACCGTGCTCCCCAGCGCCAAGGACGCGAGCCCCGTGGCCACCACCGTCATCGCCAACGACCCCAAGGACCCCCTCGCCCGCGGCGTCTGCGGCAAGACGCGCTGCGGCGGCATGGACGACTTCATCGACGCCGTCATCGACCCTGAGGGCCGCCCCTACGCGGTCTTCGTCGACGCGTGCAACGAGAAGTGCTCCACCGACCCCACCGTCCACAAGATGGGCAACGTCCTCACCGTGGGCACCCTGGCGGAAGGGCCCGCGCTGCGCGGCGAGCTGAAGGCGCTTCTCCCCCTGGCGAAGCCTTCAACCCCCTCGTAACGAGGCCCCCGGGGCGCCGCGTAACACCCAAGTAGGGGCCCTGGAAGAAGGCATGGGGTGCGCGCGCTCCGCGTCGTCAGCTACAACGTCGGCGGCTCCTCCCGCTGGAAGGACCAGGGCGCGTGGACCCAGGCCATCTGCTCCGCCGTCGCGGAGGCCCGGCCCGACCTCCTGGCGATGCAGGAGATCCGCGCCCGCGTGGCTCCTGGCCTTGTGGCGGGCCTCGCGAGGATCGGCCTGGTCCCTGGCGATGGCGGCGCGCGCGAGCGCGTCTTCTATCGCCCCGGCTCCCTCAGGCCCCAGGGCCACCGGAGGGAGCGCGTCGACGCCCAGAGCGAGGACGGAGGAGAACGCTTCCTCAACTGGAGCCGCTGGGCCTCTTCGGAGGGGTTCTCGTTCTCCCTCTGCAACGTCCACCTCGTCGGGGCCGCGAACAAGGCCGCCGCTGCGAGGCAGATCGCGGACTCGGAGCCCTCCGAGGCGGCCATCATCGCGGGCGACTTCAACCTGCTCAGCTCGCACTACGTGCACGGCCACCTGAGCGCCGCGGGCTGGCAGGACGCTGCGCTCTCTGCCCTGGTGGGGGATGCGGGACCCACCATCCACCGCCACGGCGCCGCGAAGAGGAGGCGGGTGGACTGGATTCTCGCCCCCTTCCCGTGGGCTCCGCGGGCGTATGGAGTCCGGCGCCTTGCCGACGTGGCCCTGGAGCCAAGCGACCATCACCCCATCTGGGCCGACCTCGCCTGGGATCCTCTGGGGACGTGGAGCGCCCAAGGGCTCTCCTCTCCAGGAAACCCTGCGTTCTCTCCTAGGGGAAGGCCACCCGCAACCCCCAAGTAGCCAAGCCGGCTCTGCCCGCGCGTGCCGAAGGACCTGCGCGTGGCCACGGGCCCCGCCGCGCTCCGCGGGAAGCCCATCACGCTGCGCCTCGACGGTCGCGCCATCAGGGCCTTCGAAGGGGAGACCGTGGGCGCGGCGCTCCACGCCGCGGGCGAGCGCGTCCTCATGCGCTCCATCAAGTACCACCGCCCGCGGGGCCTCTTCTGCTGCACCGGCAAGTGCGCGGGTTGCCTCATGCGCGTGGACGGCACGCCCAACGTGCGCGCCTGCGTGACGCCCGCCCACGACGGCATGGTCGTCGAGACGCAGAACGCCTTCCCCAGCGCGCGGCGCGACCTCTTCGCCGTCGTGGACAAGGCGTACCCGCGCGTGCTGGACGTCCACGAGCAGCTCGCCCGCGCGCCGCTGCTGCGCCCGATCCACCACGCCATCGTGCGCCGCATGGCCGGCTTCGGCAAGCTCCCCGACCTCAAGCCCGTTCCCCCCCGGAGGCCCGCCATCCGCCCGCTGGAGGCCGACGTGCTCGTGGCCGGCGGCGGGCCCAGCGGCCTCGCCGCCGCGCTCGCCGCCGCAGAGGCGGGCGCCCGCGTCGCGCTGGTGGACGAGGGCGACCGCGTGGGCGGCTCGCTCCTCCTCACCTCCGACGACGAGGGGCGCCACGGCGCCGCCCGCGCCGAAGAGACGCTCCAGCGCCTCCGCGCCGCGGGCGCCACCGTGCTCCCGCGCTCCGTCGTCTTCGGCCTCTACGGCACCGACGGCCACGGCGACGCGCTCCCCGCCCCCGGCCTCGCCGCCATCCTCACCCCCGAGCGCATCCTGGAATGCAGCCCCCGCACGGTCATCGTCGCGTCCGGCGCCCACGAGACGCCGCCCCTCTTCCCCGGCAACGATCTCCCAGGCGTGATGGGCGCCCGCGCGGCGCTGATCCTCCTCCACCGCCACGGCGTCCTCGCGGGGGAGCGCATCCTCGTCTCGGGCGAGAGCGCCTGGAGGCGCGCCGCCGCCGACGACCTTGCCAAGGCCGGCGCCGAGATCGTCTCCGCCCCCGGCGCGCGCGTCGCCGAGGCCCGCGGAGGCCGCCGCGTCGAGTCCGTCGCGCTATCAAAAGGGGAGGAGACGTGGAGCGAGGAGGTGGACTGCGTCCTGGCCGCCGGCAACGAGACGCCGCGCGTGGAGCTCGTGCAGCAGGCCGGAGGCCGCCTCGTCGCGCAGGGGTGGGCCTTGGCGCCCGAGGGCGAGCGCGCGGCGCCGCGCGTCTTCGCGTGCGGCAGCGTGCTCGGGCCCGCCACGCTGGCCGAGCGCCTCGCGCAGGGCGCGCGCGTGGGCCGGGAGGCGGCCCGATGACCACGCCCAAGCGCATCGTCTGCGCCTGCGAGGACGTGAACGACGTCGAGCTTCGCGAGGCCATCGAGGCGGGCTGCGCGGACCTGGAGAGCCTCAAGCGCCTGACCGGCTTCGCCACCGGCCCCTGCCAGGGGAAGACGTGCCTGACGCTCGCGCGCCAGATGCTCGCCGAGGCCACCGGCGCCACGCCCGAGGCCGTGGGCGCCATCACCTTTCGCCCGCCCGTCCAGCCCATCCCCCTGCGCTACCTCGCGGGCCAGGAGGGGGACGAGGCGTGACGGGCCGCTTCAGCACCGAGGGGCCCCTCAAGGAACGATATCAGGTCGTCGTCGTGGGCGGCGGCGTCAACGGCTTGGGCGTCGCGCGGCACCTGGCCCTGGCGGGCGTCACCGACGTGCTGGTGCTGGAGAAGAGCTACCTCCTGCATGGCGCCAGCGGAAGGAACGGCGGCGGCGTGCGCGCCCAGTGGGGCACGATGGACAACCTCGTCCTGGCCCGCGACAGCATCCCCATGTTCCGCCACATGAGCGCGGAATTGGGGTTCAACGTCTGGTTCCGCCAAGGGGGCTATCTTTTCCTCGCGCACGACGAGGAGAAGGCCAAGGCCCTCGCGGACGTGGTGCGCTTCCACAACGCCAACGGCGTCAACAGCCGCCTCGTCGACCCCACCGAGGCGCACGTCCTCGTGCCCGACCTCAACGCCCAGGGCGTCGTCGCCGCGAGCTATCACCCTGGCGACGGCATCATCTTCCCGTGGGCCGTCGTGCAGGGGCTCGCGAAGCGCTGCGTCGAGCTTGGCGTGGACGTGCGCACCTTCACCGGCGCCACGGGCTTCGCCATGAAGGGGGGCCGCATCGTGGGCGTCGAGACGACGCGCGGCCGCGTCCACGGCGACAGCCGGGGACAGGACGGATCGGGGTCCGTCCGTGTCGAGTGCGAGACCGTCGTCAACGCCGCGGGCTGCTGGAGCCGCGAGGTGGCCGCCCTCGCCGGCGTCGCGCTCCCCAACACGCCCGTGCGCCACGAGATCCTCGTCACCGAGGCGCTGAAGCCCTTCCTCGACCCCATGCTGGTGGACCTGCGCAACGGGCTCTACTGCAGCCAGGACATGCGGGGAGAGCTTGTCTGCGGCATCGGCATGCCCGGCGAGAAGCCCGGCGTCAGCTTCGCCAGCAGCTTCGCCTTCACGAAGCGCGTCGCCTCCGCGCTCCTGGACGTGCTCCCCTCGGTGGGCGACGTGAAGGTCATGCGCCAATGGGCGGGCGCCTACGACGTGACGCCCGACAACAAGCCCATCCTTGGCCCCTCGCCCGGCGTCGAGAACCTCGTGCAGCTCAACGGCGCGTCGGGCCACGGCTTCATGATCTCGCCCATGACGACGCGCATCGTTGCGGACGTCATCCTGGGGCGCAAGCCGCCCGTGGACCTGGCGCCCTACCGCCTGGACCGCTTCGGCCCGGGGTGGCAGCCGGAGCCCGAGACCCTGGTCATCGGGTGAGCCGCCGCGAGTGGATCATCTCCCCCACGGAGAGGGCGATGCCGCCGGCGGCGAGGCACGCGGCGGTGAAGGGGACGACGAACGCCGCGGCGAGGGCCACGGCGCCGGCCGCGAAGGCGGCTGCTTCGGTGCGCACCATGTCCATGCCAAGGCCTCGCATGCGGCACCCGCGAAGGGGCGCATAACGGTTGGGGCGCACTTGTCGACGGGCGCCGTCAATCGGGGCCCCGGGGCGCCACCCGGGCGAAGAGGTCCACGTCGACAGGTCCGGCGTCCCGCCACGCGGCGGCGAGCCGCCCCTCCTTCCGGAAGCCCAGCGCCTCCAGCGCGTCCGCCGTCGCGCGGTCGTCCGCCCGCACGCGCGCCTCCAGCCGGTCCAGCGCAAGCTCCTCCCCTGCGTAGCGGACGACGAGAGCGAGCGCCTCGCGGGCCCTGGCGGCGTCGGCCCCCGGGGCGAGGGCGCCCACCAGCGCGGCGCGGCGCGCGATCCAGTCCACGTCCTTCAGGGCGAGGCTCCCCTCGGTGGCGCCCCCGTGCGCGGCGGCCCACACGACGCCGATCTCCCCCTCCAGGTCCGCGCCCGCGGGGAGGAGCCACGCGCGGCGCGACGTCTCGAAGCCGGGGTCCGCCGCGTCGGGGGCCAGCACGTCGACGCGCGGCCCGCGCAGGAAGACGCTCACCCGCGCCACTCCTCCCGCAGCAGGCCCATGATGATGCCGTCGCGCCACGCGCCGCGCTTGTGGTAGTGCCGCCTCAGGCGCCCCTCCTCGCGGAAGCCCAGGCGCGCGTAGAGTCGGCGCGCGGGGTTGTCCTCCACGACGTGGAGCCACACGCGCTGGAGGTTCAGGTCGACGAAGGCGTGGCGCAGCGCGAGGCGGACGGCCTCCTCGCCCACGCCGCGGCCGCGGTCGGCGGGGCTGAGGATGCCCAGCCCAAGCTCCGCGTGGCGCGCGACGCGGTCCCACTCGGAGAGACCGAGGGTCCCCATGGCGCGGCCGTCCGCAGGGTCCGTCATGAGCCAGACGCGCTCGCGCTCCCCGTCGAGGCCGCGCAGCCAGCGCGACTCCATCTCCTCGGTGGTGGGGAACGCGAAGCGCAGCCAGCCGCGCAGGTCGGGGTCGTTGGCGAAGGCGAGCAGGAAGGGCACGTCGTCCTGGGTGGGCGCGCGCAGGACGACGCGCTGGCCGCGCAGGACGGGGAGCATGCTACGGCGCGCTCCCGGCGGCCGCGGCGATGGCGCCCTCGTGGACCAGCGCGGTGAGCGCCGCCACGTCAGGAGCGAGCACGCGGTCCCTCTCCAGGAACGCGACGGCCTCGCGCACGCGGGCCAGCGCGCGTCGCGTGCCGGCGCCGGGCGTGAGCGGCCTGCGGAGGTCCAGCGCCTGGGCGGCGCAGAGAAGCTCGATGGCGACGACGCGCTCGGCGTTCTGGAGGATCTGCCGCGCGAGGAGCGCGCCCACGGCGCCGTTGCTCACGACGTCCTCCTGGTTCGCGCTGGTGGGGAGGCTGCCCACCACCGCCGGGTGCGCGAGCACCTGGTTCTCCAGCACCATGGCCGCGGCCACGTACTGCGGGATCATGAGGCCCGAGTTGAGGCCGCTCCTCTCCACGAGGAACGCGGGGAGCCCCTCCGAGAGGCGCGGGTCCACGAGGCGCGCGACGCGGCGCTCCGCCAGCGCGGCGACCTCCGCCAGGGCCGGCGCGAGGTACGCGCAGAGCAGGCCCAGGTTCTCGCCGTGGAAGTTGCCCCCCGAGACGGCGCCCTCCTCCAGGATGAGCGGGTTGTCGGTGGCGCTCCCCATCTCCACCTCCAGGCGCTCCTGCGCGTGGCGCAGCGCGTCGCGCACGGGGCCGAGGATCTGCGGCGCGCAGCGCAGCGAGTAGGCGTCCTGCACGCGGTCGCAGCCGGCGTGGCTCGCGACGACGCCCGAGTCCGCCAGGAGCGTGCGCAGGTGGGCCGCCGTCTCGGCCTGGCCCGGATGCGGGCGCGCGGCGTGGAGGCGCGGGTCGAAGGGCGCGACGCTGCCCAGGAGCGCCTCGATGCTCATGGCGGCGGCGACCTCGGCGGTGCGCACGAGGTTCCAGCCGTCGTGGACGAGGAGCGCCATCACGGCGCCCATCATCTGCGTGCCGTTGATGAGGGCGAGGCCCTCCTTGGGCTGCAGGACGAGGGGCGCGACGCCCGCGGCGCGCATGGCCTCGCGGCCGGGCACGACCTTGCCGTGGACGCGCGCCTCGCCCTCGCCGATGAGCACCAGCGAGGCGTGGGCGAGGGGGACGAGGTCGCCCGAGGCGCCGAGGCTGCCGCGGCTGGGCACGACGGGCGTGATATCATGGTTGAGGAGGGCGAGGATGGCCTCCACCGTCTCGACGCGCACGCCCGAGAGGCCCACGGCGAGGCTCGCGGCGCGAAGGAGCAGGAGGGCGCGGACGACCTCATCGGGAAGCGGCTCGCCGACGCCGCAGGCGTGGGAGAGGAGGAGATTGCGCTGGAGCGTCTCCAGGTCGCCCCGCGGGATGCGGACGCGCGCCAGCTCGCCGAAGCCGGTGGTGACGCCGTAGGCGACGCGGCTCTCCTCGTCGTAGCGCTCCACCTGCATGCGCGAGACGGGGAGGCGCGCGTCGCTGGTCACGCCGAACTCGGGGGCGTGGCCCTCGCCCAGCATGGCGTCGACGCGGGCGCGGGAGAGGCCGATGCGCTCGCGGGCGGCGGGGGTGAGCGCGACGCGGCGGCCCCGGCGCGCGACGTCGACGACGTCCTGCACGCGGAGCTTCTCCTCGCCCAGGCGGAAGGGCTGCACGGCGGCGCGAGGCGCGGCGCCCCGGATAAGCGCTTCTCAGGCGGGGGCGGGCGAGGCCGCGGGGGCCGCCTTGGCCGCGGGCGGCGGCGTCTCGGGAAGCTCCACGAGGAACGTCGCGCCCTTGCCGGGCCCGTCGCTCTCGCACCAGAGCCGGCCGCCGTGGCGCTCGACGATGGCGCGGCTGATGGAGAGGCCCAGCCCCGAGCCCTTGCTGCGCATCTCCGGATCGGGATGCACCTGCGAGAAGGGCTGGAAGAGCTTCGCCTGCTGCTCGGCGTCGAGCCCGGGCCCCTCGTCGCGGACGCGGAGCAGCGCGCGGCCGCCCGCGGACTCCAGCGAGACGTGGACGGCGCTTCCCTCGGGGGAGAACTTCACGGCGTTGGAGAGGAGGTTCGTGAGCACCTGCGTGAGGCGCCCCGCGTCGGCCTTCACCGGGTGGATGCCCGGGACGTCGGCCGCGAGGCAGATGCGGCGGCTCGCGGCGGGCTCGCGGAACGAGCGCACCGCGTCGAGCACCAGGGAGGAAAGCTCCGCGTCGCGCACGTCGAGGCGAAGCTGGCCCGCCTGGATGCGCGCGATGTCGCGGATGTCGTTGAGGAGGCGCTGCACCTGGTCGAGGCTGCGCAGGGCGGCGTGGCGCCTCGCCGGCGCCTCCTCGGGGTCCTCCGAGGCGACGATGCTCATGCCCACGATGGTGAGGGGGGTCATGAGGTCGTGGACGACGGCGTTGAGGTAGTGCGTGCGCGAGTCCTCCAGCTCCTTCTGGCGCGCGAGGGAGGCCTTCAGGTCGCGCGTGAGGCGGAGGTTGTCCAGGATCGTCGCCGACTGGCGCAGGCCCGAGAGGATCACGACGGCCGCGGAGCCCGCGCGCAGGAAGGGGTCCACGCGGCCGTCGCGGGCGATGGCGAAGGCGTCCACGGCAAGCAGGGCGGCCAGCGCGACGGAGGGGAGGAGCGCCGCGCGCCACGTGGGCTCGGGGGGCCGCTCGGGCGCGGCCAGCGCGCGGTCGGGGTGCGAGGCGGCCAGGGCCAGGAGCACGAAGGCCGCGAGCCAGCCCGCGTCGACGACGTTGCCCACCTCGTAGGTCCCGTCCAGGGTGAGGTAGGCGTAGCCCACGTCCGCGGCGGCGAGGCACGCGAAGGCCAGCGCGGCGAGGCGCAGCGGGGGCGACCGCCTATGGCGCGTCGCGACCATGACGCCCACGATGGTGGCCAGGAGCGCCACGTCGAAGACGGGGTAGGCGAGGCCGATGGCGCGGGCAAGCCAGCCCTGCGTGGAGTCGGCCGCCAGCGGCGCCAGGACGAAGACCCACGCGCCCAGGAGGAGCGAGACGCCCAGGAGGAGCCCGTCGAGGATCATGGAGACGCGCGCCCAGCGGGGCCACTGCCTGGGCGTGAAGAGGAGAAACCCCGCGGCGGCGAGGGGGTAGGTGGCGAGATAGCCCACGTCCGCGAGGGAGGGGAAGGGCACGTCGATGCCCAGGCCGAACTCGTACCACGTCCAGACGGCCTCGCCCGCCCCATAGGCGAGGGCCGCGAGGCCGATCATCGTCCACGCGCGCCGCGCGGCGCCGCGGGAGAGCCACGCGGCGCGCAGGCACGCGGCGCCCGCGAAGAGCGCGGCCGCGATGGTGCCCCCGTCGCTGAGCGCGCGCGTCGCCGCGTCGCCCCACCAGTCGAAGCGCATCCAGAGGGCGAAGAGGGGCACGGCCACGGCGCCGACGGCCAGCGACGCGCGGAAGACCCTCATCGCCCCTGGCTGGGCGACCCGGCCTCTTCAAGGGGCGTCCGTCCCGGGAGGGCGGACTCGGCGCGTCCGCTGGGGGAAAAAAGGAGAAAAAAGGAGGGCCGCCCCCGGAGGGGCGGCGGAGCGCCGCGCTCAGGCGCAGCCGTGGGCGGGGTCCGACGCCGCGGCGACGCTGCGGCCGCCGACGTCCTGGCCCGTGGGGTTCAGGCTCGAGCCCGCGCCCACGAGCGTGGTGTCGTAGCAGTCCGTGTCGCGGAGGTTGTACGAGCCGCCCACGAGGCCGAGGAACCGCTCGTTCAGCTTCGCGCCGGTGGTGGGGTCGAGGTTCCAGTTGGCGGGGTCGCAGTTCCAGCCGTACACGTCGTGCGCGTTGCGGCCGATGCCCTGCGTGCACCACTCGGCGCCGTAGGTGCCCACGCCGCCGGGCGTGCGCAGGCCGGAGGCGGTGACGGTCGCGTAGAACGTGTAGTAGTCCGCGCGGAACGTGTCGGGCGCGACGCTGAGGCTGTCCTTCGTCTCCGCGTTGGGGGCGCCGACGCTGGGCTGCGTGCCCAGGTAGGTGACGCCGTTCCACCACTCGTCGGAGGTCAGCAGCAGGATGCCCACCGCGTGCACGGGCTGGCCGCCGTTGCTGGGCCGGCCGCACGTCAGGCCGCCGGAGCCGGGGACCGTGACGACGGGCAGCTCGGGCAGGGGGTCGCCGTTGGGGTCGATGGAGACGTCGTCGCAGGTGCTGCGGCCCATGACGCCCTGGAAGCCGAAGCTCATGTCGGCCTGGGTCTTGTCCGACGCGTAGGTGGCGCCGGAGTCGCTGGCCTCGAAGTTGCCGTAGAAGTCGCCGCCGCTGTCGTTGCTGGTGTCGCAGTCGCCCAGGAGCTCCTCGTTGGTCTCGTTGACCGTGGCGGGGATCGTGCCCTGCGCGTTGGGCTGGAGGGTGCCGGGCGGGCGGACGGTCTGGATGTCGCCGGGGTCCGCGACGCCGCCCTCGGCGGGCGTGCCGGTGGCGGGGTCCGAGACGGTGATGGGGTCCGCGCTGCAGTCCTGCTCGCCCCAGACGATGCTGTTGCTGCCGCCGTGGCAGTCCTTCTCGGACACGTCCTGGCCGTCCTTGCAGCTCTGCTCGGTGCCGAAGGTGGGCTGGTCCAGGGGGCCGCCGGGCTGGTAGAGCGAGCGGGGGTCGGGGAGCGTCTGGACGATGCCGGTGGGGTCGTCCGCGACGCCCGTGTTGTAGAGGTCGTGCGGGGTGGGCGCGCGGGTGGACTCCACGCACACGAGGTGCTGGATGATGCCGCCCGTGTGGGACACGTCGCCGTGGCCGAAGGGGGGCACGATGCTCACCTGGCGGCAGTGGTCGCTGGGGACCAGGGGGCCGCCGGGGGTCACGGGCGCCGTGTGCAGGTCGCCCCAGACCTTGATGCCGGCGTCCGGGATGAGGCGGTAGTTGTTGGCGTTGGCCATGAGCTCGGTGGTGTCCGTGCCGCCGATGCTCGCGGGCGCGATGGGGATCAGCTCGGTGATCCAGCCGCCGTCGTTGTGGATGGTGCCCGCGTGCGCGGCGTCGTCAGGGGTGACGGGGCAGATGTCCGTGTTGACCGGGAAGCCGGCCGCGGCGCTGGCCTCGGCGCGGTACTCGATGAGCGCGCCGCCGGCGAAGCCGACGTAGCCGTCCTGGTTGCAGTCCGCCCAGACGCCCAGGACGGAGCGCCAGGCGCCCTCGCCCACGGTGCTGACGCGGCTCTGGAGGATCGCCGAGTTGGGGGCGACGCCGCCGTTGGTGCCTTCCGCGTTGTACACGTTGAAGTAGACCTGGGCGGTGGCGGTGCCCGGGGCGTCCGACCACATGAAGCCGTGGCCGACGTCGTAGCCCGAGTCGGGCTCGGCGCCGCCGACTGAGCCCCAGCCCGCCAGGGCCGAGGGGACAAGCATGGCCGTCGCCAGCGCGACAGCCGAAAGGGTGACGATGCGATTCATTGCTCCAACACTCCACGGGCTGGGATAGCCTCCTCCAAGCTCCGTGGGCCTCGCTATCGCTTGTCATGAGAAAAGAGTTGCCTGGCGGCAAGGCCGGGACAGCGCCGTTGTCACCCTGGGGGGCAACGCGAAGGGGCTGTCCTCCATGGGCGCTCGCTAGGGGCTGCGCCCCCTTTCCCCCGCACAACCCGAACCACCGAACCCACGAACCACGGTTCCTACTGTGGTTCGTGGGTTCGGGTTGCCAGAGGGTCTGGGGGACGAAGTCTCCCAGGAAGAGCGCCAGCGATCAGGCGGGCCCCGGCTTGCCCTTCACGCGATGTGGTAGGTCCGCAGCGCGGCGGTCTCCACCTGGCCCGTGGCGCGGGCGCGGATGGCGGCCACCGCCGCGGTGCAGGCCGCGGTGGTGGTGAGGAACGGGATGCCCAGCTCCACGGCGAGGCGGCGCATCATGGCGCCGTCGCGCTTCGCGCCGCGGCTCTGCGAGGGCGTGTTGAAGATGAGCTTGATCTCGCCGCGGCGCATGAGGTCCAGCGCGTCGGGGCTGCGCTTCTCGTTGATGCGCCACGCCGTCTCGCAGGGGACGCCGAACTCGCGGAGGAACTGGGCGGTGCCCGTGGTGGCGTAGAGGGTGAAGCCGCACTCCACGAGGTCCTTGGCCAGGGGGAGGAAGCGGCTCTTGTCCTCGTCGCGAACGCTGATGTAGACGGCGCCCTCGGAGGGGAGGCGCATGCCAGCCGCCTCCAGCGCCTTGCTGTACGCGAGGTCCAGGTTGCGGTCGATGCCCATGACCTCGCCCGTGCTCTTCATCTCGGGGCCCAGGATGCTGTCGACGCCGGGGAGCTTGAGGAAGGGGAAGACGGGGGCCTTGACGGCGACGTGCGCCATGCGCGGCTCCGAGACGCCCTGCTGCTTGAGCCCCTGGCCCAGGATGGCGCGCGTCGCGACCTTGGCCATGGGGATGCCCAGCGCCTTGCTGACGTAGGGGACCGTGCGCGACGCGCGGGGGTTGGCCTCCAGGATGTAGACGGTGCCGTCCTTCACGGCCCACTGGAAGTTGACGAGGCCGACCACCTTCAGCTCCTTGGCGACGCGGCGCGAGTAGAGGCGGATCGTCTCCTGCACCTCGCGGGGGAGCGAAGGGGGCGGGAGGATGGAGGTGGCGTCGCCGCTGTGCACGCCGGCCTGCTCGACGTGCTCCTGCACGCCGCAGAGGAGCACCTCGCCGGAGGCGTCCGCGATGGCGTCCACGTCCACCTCGATGGCGTTGCTGAGGTACTTGTCCACGAGGACCGGGTGCTTCTTGGAGGCCTTGACGGCCTCGCGCATGTAGTCCTCCAGGTCCTTCTCGTCGTAGACGATCTCCATGCCGCGACCACCCAGGACATAGCTGGGGCGCACGAGCACGGGGTAGCCGATGCGGGAGGCGACCTCGCGCACCTCCTCGAAGGAGTAGCCGGTGCCGCTCTGGGGCTGCGGGATCTTGAGCTGCTCCATCAGCGCGGCGAAGCGGCGGCGGTCCTCGGCGAGGTCCATGCTGTCGGGGGACGTGCCCAGGATCTGCGTCTTCAGCCACGGGCGCGTGGCGAGGGCCTTCTCCAGGGGGACGGCAAGGTTGACACTGGTCTGGCCGCCGAACTGCATGACGATGCCGTCAGGGTTCTCCCGCTCCAGGACGTTGAGCACGTCCTCCAGGTTGAGCGGCTCGAAGTAGAGCTTGTCCGCCGTCTGCGCGTCGGTCGACACCGTCTCCGGGTTGTTGTTGACCACGATGGCCTCGATGCCCTGCGCGCGAAGCTCCTGCACGGCGTGGACCACGCAGTAGTCGAACTCGATGCCCTGGCCGATGCGGATGGGGCCGCCGCCCAGGATGACGACCTTGCGGCGCGGCGTGGGCGCGGCCTCGCGGATGCCGTCCAGCGCGTGCTGGTGGTCAAGCTCCTCGTAGGTGGAGTAGAGGTAGGGCGTGTACGCCTCGAACTCGGCGGCGCACGTGTCCACCATGCGGAACTTGGGCACGACGCCCCACTCGCGGCGCTTCAGGCCCACGGCGTTCTCGTCCATGCCGAGCCACTCGCCGATCTGCCCATCCGCGAAGCCGTGGCGCTTCGCCTCCACGAGCAGGTCGCGCGTGAGGGGCCCCTTCCGGATGCGCGCCTCCAGGTCGGTCAGGCGCTGGATCTTCTCCAGGAACCACGGATCGAACGCGCTGAGCTTCTGCACGCGCTCCAGGCTCCAGCCCTGCCGGAACGCCTGCGCGATGGCGTAGAGCCTGCGGTCGGTCGCGCGGGTGAGCTCGTCCTCGATCTCCGCGTCCGTCATGGGGGGCATCTCCAGCCCCCACCGGTCCGTCTCCAGCGAGCGCACCGCCTTGAGGAGCGACTCCTCGAAGCTGCGCCCGATGGCCATCACCTCGCCCGTGCTCTTCATCTGCGTCCCGATGTGGCGGTCCACGGTGCGGAACTTGTCGAAGGGCCAGCGCGGGATCTTCGTGATGATGTAGTCCAGGGTGGGCTCGAAGGAGGCGGGCGTCGTCTTCGTCACGCTGTTGGGGATCTCGTCCAGCGTGAGCCCGACGGCGATCTTCGCCGCGACGCGCGCGATGGGATAGCCCGTCGCCTTGGACGCCAGCGCGCTGCTGCGCGACACGCGCGGGTTGACCTCGATCACGCGGTACTCGCCCGTGTCGTGGTTGAGCGCGAACTGCACGTTGCAGCCGCCCGCGATCTTCAGCGCGCGGATGATGCGGATGGCCGCGCTGCGGAGCGTCTGGTGGTCCTCGTCCGAGAGCGTCTGCGCGGGCGCCACCACCATGCTCTCCCCGGTGTGCACGCCCATGGGGTCGAGGTTCTCCATGTTGCAGATGATGAGGCAGTTGTCCACCCCGTCCCGCATGACCTCGTACTCGAACTCCTTCCAGCCCAGCACGCTCTCCTCGATGAGCACCTGCTTGGTGCGCGAGTAGACGAGGCCGCGGCCCACGATGGCGGCGAACTCCTCGTCGTCATAGGCCACGCCGCCCCCCGTGCCGCCCAGCGTGTACGCGGGCCGGATGAGCACCGGATAGCGCAGGTTGAGGCGCTCCTTCACGGCGCGCGCCTCGGCCAGGGTGTGCGCGACGTCCGCCTTGGGGCACACCTCGCCGATGGCCTCCATGGTCTTCTTGAAGAGGTCGCGGTCCTCGGCCTTCTGGATGGCCTCCAGCTTCGTGCCCAGAAGCTCGCAGCCGTGCTTCTCCAGGATGCCCTTCTCGGCCAATTCCGAGGCGAGGTTCAGCGCGGTCTGCCCGCCCATGCCCGCCAGCAGGCCGTCGGGCTTCTCCTTGGCCAGGATGCGCTCCAGCGTCTCCACCGTGAGGGGCTCGACGTAGACGGCCTCCGCCATCTCGGGATCGGTCTGGATCGTCGCCGGGTTGCTGTTCACGATGACGATCTCGTAGCCCTCCTCGCGAAGCGCGAGGGCCGCCTGGGAGCCGGAGAAGTCGAACTCGGCCGCCTGGCCGATGACGATGGGTCCCGAGCCGATGATGAGGATCTTCCGGATGTCCGTTCGCTTGGGCAAGGGGCTCGGACCTTGCGCCCATAGAGGGGGCCCGTATTTAGCCGTATCCCCGCAGCGGAACCTGCGTTTCTCCTGGGGAAACGGACGGAAGGACAGACGTGTCCGGAACGGGTCACGGATGTCGTCCGGTGTCGGGAGCGGGACGGCGGGGCGCCCCAACGTTCATGGACCTTAGCAGGGCTCGCCGGAGCGATCCGCGAATGAAGGCCCCGCTCCTCGCGCTGCTCCTGGCCATCCCCGCGCTGACGGGCTGCATTCAGCCCTCCACGCCGACGCCCGCGCCCGGCTCGTTCGGCGACTCGGCCGCGAAGCTGGCGTGCATCGATGGCGCGTGCAACTTCCAGGCGACGGCGTCGCCCTCGGGCCGCCAGGGGAACGAGGTCTCCGTCGCGGTGAACCCCGCCGACCCCAAGGTCATCATCGCCACCGCCAAGGACTACACGCCCGACGAGGCGGGGGACTGCGTGTGGGCGGGCCTCTACAGCACGCAGGACGGCGGCAAGACGTGGCTGGACCAGAACGTGCCCGGCTCGCCGTGGAAGCACGAGAGCGATCCCACCACGCCCGTCACGGCGTTCACGAAGTTCTGGTGCGCCACCGATCCCGTGGTCGCGTGGAGCCCCGACGGCAAGACCGGCTACTGGGCCGTGATGCCCTACCAGTGCGATCCCGTCTCGGGGAGCAAGACGGGGCGCGGCACGGAGTCCAGGGGCGGGTTCAACGACTGGCTCTACACCTGCAGCAGCATGTTCGTCCTCGTCTCGCACGACGGGGGGAAGACGTGGCCCGCGGACGAGGCGCAGCAGGTGAGCCTCGGGCCTTTCATCGCCAACGACAAGGAGTGGATCAGCGTCTCGCCCGACGGCAAGAAGGTCCTCCTCTGCTGGGACTACGCGGGCGACACCGGCGGCGGGCCTGGCCTCCCCGGCGAGATCCCCGGGCTCCCCTTCGGGACGCCCAGCCCCAACGCGGCCGTCGTGTGCTCCGTCTCCGCGGACCAGGCCAAGACGTGGAGCAAGCCCGCGCCCGCCACCGACGCGGGCGGCTTCCCGTGGCTGGACTTCGACTCCACCGGCAAGGCGTGGATGGCCGTCGTCAACGACAGCGCGGTGCTGGTGCTCAGCAGCGCGGACGGCGTCTCGTGGAGCAAGCCCGTCGTGGCCGCCAGCTACGGCATGCCCAGCGGCACCAACGAGTACGGCTGGCCCGTGCTCAACGGCAGCGCGTTCCGCATCGTGCCCTACGGCGCCCTCGCGGTGGACCGCACCTCGGGCCCGCACCACGGGCGCCTCTACGTCGCGTACTTCGACTTCGAGAACGGCACGGGCCACGCGATGCTCACGTGGAGCGACGACGGCAAGGCGTGGAGCGCGCCCGTGGACCTCTCCGACGCGCCGCAGTTCGACCAGTTCCTGCCCGCCGTGAGCGTGGGCCCCGACGGCACCGTGGACGCCTCGTGGCTCGACCGCCGCGACGATCCCAGGCACCACCTCTACGACCTCTATTATTCGTACAGCCTGGACGGCGGCCTCTCGTGGGCGAAGAACCTGCGCGTGACCAACGTGAGCAGCGACGAGCAGTACTCGCACCACCAGAACGGCATGGTCTTCCTGGGCGACTACCGCGACATGCGCAGCGCGCGCGGGCAGGCCACCATGATCTGGGTCGACACGCGCAACCACAAGGCGGACGCCTTCGTCGCCACCGTGGATCGCCCCTCCGCGTCGTCGTAAGGGGGCGCCATGGGCCAGCTTGCCGACCGGTTCGCGGAGCTTTGCCGCGAGTACGGCAGCGACCCTTCGGCGCGCGCCTCGGACGTGCATGCGCTCGCCGCCCTGGAGGAGCGCGATCCCAAGGAGGCGCACGAGCGCTTCGTCGCGCTGCGCAAGGAGTTGGCCGTCACGCGGCGCGCCGAGCTTCTCCACGCGCTGAAGGGCTTCGCGTTCGTGCGCGACGTGCCCCCGCCCGACGTGCGCGGCATGGGACAGAAGGAGATCGACCGCGAGATCCGCTGGGCCGCCGCGTCGCTGCGCCGCGCGCGGGCCATCGTGGAGGCGTTGGCCGAGGAGGCCGCGCACCGCGCCGCGCTGGGGCTTCCCCAGGGGCCGCCCCTGGCGCCCGCGCCGTGGGACGACCTCGCGGCGCCGGAGGCCGAGGCGGAGGCGCGCCGAAGGACCGCGGCGCGGGACGCGCGCCTCGCGCAGCGCGCCGCCGACGTGCGCCGCCGCGGCGCGAGGCACGGCCTCGACGTGCCTGCGGGCGCGGACCACGACGCGCTGGACGCCTTGGAGGCGCGCCTTGCCGAGGCGGAGGCGCTCTCGGAGGCGTTCGACGCCGTGTCGCGCGCCCTGCGCTCCCCCGACGTGGGCGAGTGGCGCCGCGAGTCGCGCCGCGCGCTGGAGCGCGAGGCCGACGCCCTGCGCGCCGCGGGCGACGCGGCGGGCCTGCGCGCGCTGGCGCCGCGGGCCGAGGCGCTGCGCGCAGAAGCGGCGCGCCTGGCCTCCGAGGCCGCGCGGGCCCGCCGCAGCGGCCGCGCCGCGCCCGCCCGCGAACGCCGCGCCGGCGACCCCCTCGACCCCTACGGGTGAGCGGCGCGCGCCGCCGGCCTGCGCGGGCAGTCAGCCGGACGGCGGCGACGCCTTGTAACTTCCAGCAGCATTCCCATTCACACAATCCGTTGGTCCGTACTTTGATCCGATGAGGATCGGCTTGGATTTTCCCATGCTAGAATTGTGAATCACCTTGCAGCTTCGTGCAGGACGTCCCCAAGCTTGTTATCAATCGACAACACGATTATGCATCATGGAGGCTGTTAGCGGCATGGTGGAAACACCATGAAGACACTCGGAATCGTCATCAGCGCAACCCTCGTCGCCATGCTCGCCGTCGGCTTCACGCCCGCCGCCAGCGCCGCCTCCTCCTGCACCGTCTTCGGCACCGGCACGTGCACGTTCACCTGCAGCCCCGGCGAGCAGGTGTTCGTCGGCGCCGCGGGCCCCGAGGCCGTCGTCGGCTCCTGCGGCGAGGGCACCACCGCCTGCGTCGCGCCCACCGGCTCCAGCCTCTGCCAGGGCACCACGCTCCCCCTCCTCACGGGCGGCACGGGCACCTGCGTCGCCGTCGGCACCAACGTCGCGACCTGCGAAGCGCACTAAGACGCGGGTTCACCCACGACGCAAGTCGTCCGGCCGCGCCGCAGCGCGGCTACCCGAGGGGGTTCGGGGGGCGAAGTCCCCTGACGTTTGGATCGTCTGCTGGAACGGGACTTCACGTCAGGGGGCTTCGCCCCCTGAAACCCCCTCGGGTCGCCGCGCTGCGGCGCGGCCGGACGACGATTGCTCCGGGGGGCTGCGCCCCCCGAACCCCCCTTTTGGCGCAAGCCTGAACCGGGGCGAGCCTCCTCGCCGCCGCGTGACCCGCGGCGCGTGGCTCGCCCTCCCTCTCCTTCTCCTCGCCGTCCTCCCGCAGCCGGCGCGCGCCGCGGACGCGATCCGCGTGGACCTCGTCGCCACGGAGGTCGATGGCGTGCCCACGTTCACCGACGCCTCGGGCGTGGCGAACCCCACGCTGCACGCGACGCCCGGCGCGCATCTCACGATCCATCTTGTGAATCGCGGCGCGCTGCGGCACAACCTCGTCCTTGACGCGCCGGTGCGCGCTGCCACCGCGTGCTGCCTTGCGCCGGGCCAGGAGGCGAACCTCACCGTGGACCTCCCCGCGGGCTTCACGGGGCAGATCGTCTACGAGTGCGCGATCCACGGCGGGGGCGGCATGCGCGGCGCGCTCCTGGTGGGCGCGCCGCCGCCCAGCGTGCGCCTCGTCTCGCCCGTCAACGGCACCACCCTCCACGGGCCCCCCGTTGCGCAGGTGGAGGTGGGCAACGCCACCCTGGGCCAGGGCTACGCGCTGCGCTACGTCGTGGACGGCGCGCTCCTCCCCAACGCGACGGGCGCGACCCAGCCCCTGGGCGACCTCCCGCGGGGGAGCCACATCGTGCAGGTCGAGCTGGTGAACGCCACCGGCGAGAGCCTCACGCCCCCCGTGAAGACGGAGGCCATCTTCTTCGAGGAGCCGACACCCATCCCCACGCCGACGCCCGAGCCCACGACGGCGACGCCACCAGCCTCGTCGACGCCCGCGAAGACGCCGCTCCCGGCAGGGCTGGTCTTCGCCGCGGTCGCGATCGCGCTTCTCGTCAGGCGGTCGCGCTAGCCGGGCCGCGCTGGAGGCACGCGGGGCAGACGCCGCAGGGGCCCTCGCCGTCCTCGTAGCAGCTCCACGTCGCGTCGATGGGCGCCTTCAGCTCCGCGCCCAGGGCGAGGACGCCCGCGCGGTCGAGGCCGAGGAGCGGCATCTCCAGGCGCGGCGCGGGGACGCCGGGCGCGGTCCAGAGGCCGCGGTGCAGGAGCGACTCCAGGTCCGCGAAGAAGCGCCGGCTCGCGTCGGGGAAGCGCGCCGCGTCCTCCGCGTTGTGGCCGCCCACGACGGCCTCGCACCCCAGGACGTTGGCGTGATAGCACGCCGCCGCGTAGAAGAGGGCGTTGCGCGCGGGGATGTAGCCGGGCGGCGCGCCGCGGAAGCGCGACTGCCTGCGCGCCGCGTCGGCGTCGGACGCCTCGTGGAGGAAGGGCAGCTCCGCCTCGATGGCCTCCAGGCCCGCCAGCGCGACGATCTCCCGCGTCGCGCGCTTCTCCCCGCGGGGCCGGCCGGGGTAGTGGAAGGTCAGGGGCGCGACGTCGTACCCCTCCCGGCGCGCCCACCAGAGGGCCACCGTAGAGTCGAGGCCGCCCGAGGTGAGGACCAAGGCCCGCCGCATCAGAAGCGGACCTGCCGGGGGGTGGTATGAGTTTGCCGGCACCCGCAGGTGAGCGGATCACCCGCGGCGGGGCAACTACATGAGACGGCCGCGCGGTGGCGCGGCTGCCCATGGGCGAGATCCGGTGCGGGACCGCGCGCGTCGACGAGGCCCTTGCCCGCCGGCTCGCCGCGCTGGACCGCGAGGCCTTCCCCGCGCGCCTGGGCTACGACGCCGAGGAATACCTCCGGCGCGGACGCGCGGAAGGCGCGTGGCTTGCGCTTGCCGAGGACGAAGGCCGGCTCGTCGGCCTCTGCCTCGCGGCGCGGGACCTGGAGGAGCCGCGCGCGCTGTTCCTCGACGTGCTCGCGACCCTTCCCGGGTGGCGCCGTCGCGGCGTCGCGGCGCGGCTCGTGGAGATGTGCGTCGCCCACGCGCGACGCGAAGGGCATCGCATGGTGAGGCTCACCTGCGAGCCGCGCACCGAGGAGGGCGTCGACCTCGTGGAGGTCTACCGGCGCCTGGGCTTCCGCGTCGCGGCCGTGGAGCCCGACCACGTGGTCATGGCCCTCGACCTCACGCCTTGAGGCGCGAGATGGCGCTGGCCAGGATGGCGTCGATCACGTCCTGGAAGGTGCCGCCCCGCGCCTCGGCCAGGAGGCTGAACTCGCCGCGGATGCGCTGGAGCTGCGGGATCGGGTTCGCCTCCAGGAGGTAGGGCGTGCCGGCGCGGTCGATGCGGAAGTCGCAGCGGCAGAAGTCGCGCGCGCCCAGCGCCCGGCTGACGCGCTCGGCCGCGGCGCGCATCGTGGCCTCCACCTCCGCGGGAAGCCCCGAGGGGACGAGGCCGCGCGTGCGCTCGACGTGCCCCTTGAGCGCGCCCGTGAGGAAGCGCTCGCCAAGCTCCGCGTGCCCGTCGATGCCGACGCCCACGACGCCGAACGCGCGCAGCGGGTCCCCCAGGAGGCACACCGTGGCCTCGGAGCCCGCGATGAAACGCTCCACGAGAACGGGCTGCCGGTAGACCGACAGCACCTCGCGCACGCGCTCCGCGAGGGCGTCGCGGCTGCGCACGACGGAGCGCTCCGTGAGGCCGATGCTGCTCCCCTCGAAGTTGGGCTTCACGATGCAGGGGAAGGGCGGGAACGGGAGCGCGTCGAGGTCCGCCTCGTCCAGGACGAGCGCGGACTCCGCGGTGGAGACGCCCAGCCTCGCGGCCAGCGCCTTGGTCGCGTGCTTGTCGCTGGCCACGCCCAGGCAGAGGGCGTCGCCGCCCACGTAGGGCACGCCCGCCACGTCGAGGATCGCGGGGATCCACGTCTCTCGCGCGCGGCCGCCGTAGCCCACGCTGTAGTTGAAGACGAGGTCCACCTCCTTGCGCAGCGAGGCGCCCAGGGAGAGAAGCCGCGGCGCGGAGCCCAGCATGACGACCTCGTGGCCCGCGTTCCGGATGGCCTCCGCAAGCTCGTCGATGGTGTAGTCGGCCTCCATCTCGGCGTGCGCGTCGGGCGGCGCGCCGGGGGGCGGCGTGAAGTCGGACTTGCGCTCGAAGGTGAGGCCGATCCTCAAGGCGACCGCTCCGCGGGCTGGAACTCCGCCGTCTCCCCCGCGCGCAGGCTCGCCTCGCGCAGGGCGTCGTGATAGCTTCCCGGCTCGCCGCGCAGAAGCCCCTCCACGGCGGGGGCGACGCTGGCGGCGACGTCGCGCTCGGTCTGGCTGAAGCGCCACTCGTGCCCCTTGAGGCCGCCCAGCGCCTGGAGGAAGGCGAGGCAGACGCCCTTCTGGCGGCCGGCGGAGGCGCGCTCCAGGGCGGCGCGCACGGCGGCCTCGTGCCCCTCCGCGCGGAAGGCGCGGGCCAGGGCGTCGGCGGCCGCGGCGGCGGGCGGCAGGTTTTGATAGCTCGGCAGGCTGGCGAGGCCCGCGCGGGAGGCGCCTTCGCGGCCGGCGCGGCGGACCAGCTCGGCGGCCTCGTCGGGGCCCGCGTTGGCCTTGTGCAGGTCGCGGGCGACCTCGGCGCTCTGCGCGGCGGCCTCCAGCATGGCGAGCCCGTGCTGGGGCCAAAGCTCCGCCAGGGCGCGCGCCACGGTGGGCTTGTCCAGCACGACGGGGCCCTCGTGCGCGGCCAGCGCGGCGCGCAGCGCGCGGGCCTCAGCGGGCGTGGGCGAGAGCGCCGCGAGGAGCGCGTCGGCGTCCTCGCCGAAGCTGCGCGGGCCCGCGACGTAGAGGCGGCGCGGGAGCGCCTTGAGCGCCGCGACTCGGGCGGCGCGCGCGGCCTCCAGCAGGGCGGCGTCGTGCATGGCGCCGGTGAGGTACGCCTTGCTGGACTCCTCGGGGACGTCCGCCGCGGCCTCCACCGGCGCGCCCTCCAGGGGCCTCAGGCGCGCGGAGACCTCGAAGCCCGCGAGGAGCTTCGGCCCCGCCATGTGGCGCAGCAGGCGCTCCAGCGTGGACTCGTCGCCCGCGCACGCCTCGCAGCGCGCGGCCTCGACGCCCGCGTCGCGCCAGCGCAGCACCAGCGCGTCCGCCTCGTCGTGGCCGCACGACCAGGCGCCCTGGCCGCGCTCCGCGAGGCCCAGCTCGTCCATCTCCTCCTCGACGAAGTCCTGGGGCGGCGCGGCGCGGCGGCCCGTGCAGACGAGGCCGCGGTCCGCGCTGAAGACGTGCAGGCCGCGCTTCTTCACCCACGGCATGAGGGCCAGGAGGCGGAGCGCGCGGTCGTGATGGTTCTGGAGCCCCGCGAGGAAGAACGGCTTCGCCTTGCCCCGCACGACGTAGGGCGCGCTGCCGGTGGGCACGCGAAGCTCCGCGACGTAGGGGATCTTCTCCCCCTTGGCGACGAGGAGCGTGGCGGCGTAGGCGCGGGCCAGGTCGTTGCCGCGCTTCGCGAAGGCAAGGAGCTTGGCCTCGTCGTCGCGCGCCGCGTGGATGCGCGGGATCGCGCGCTGCGCGGCCTTGACGGGAGAGAAGAGGACGCAGGGCCCCTCGCAGATGGGGGTGGCCAGCGACGGGTCCTCGGCGAGGGCTCGTGCCCTCTCCAGGAGGTCCCCCTCGCGCACCTTGCCGGCGCTGCGCAGCGCCGCCTTCCGCCGGGCCTTGCGGGCCATGGGGCCCTACTTCTTGAGCTTCGCCCAGGAGTACGAGCGCAGCTTGGCGGTGGCGCCGAAGCCGCACGAGGCGCAGCGGTGCTTCTGGACGTGGTAGGCGTGGCGGCCGCAGCGGCGGCAGCGCACGTGGTTCGGCGTGTGGAACTTACCCTTCGAGGAGGTTCCCTTGGACATGGAATTCACCCGGGCGGATGGCGCGGCGAAGGGGAGCCTCCTATTTAACCATTGGGTGGGGCGGAGCCGACATCAGAAGTCGAACACGGACCAGCAGAGCTCGTTGCGGACCCGCTGGTCGTCGAGCACGAGCGCCCGGATCTCCGGCGGGAGGCGCGCCCGCTGCCATCGGCACTCCTGCCAGCCGGCCTCGTCGGCCTCGCGGTCCGGGGCCGCCGCGCGGACAGCCTTGATGGCGTAGGCCGCCGCGCCGAGGTAGTGCGCCGCGACGTGGGGGACGGCCGCGGCCTGCCCCGCGGAGTGCGCGGCATGCCGCGGGGCGCCGGAAAGCTCCCTCGCGGCGTCGTTCGCCTCCCCCGCGGCCTCCCGCGCCTGGGTCATCTTGACCTCGCCGCGGGTCCAGGCGCGCGCGAGCGCGATCGCCCGGCGCGGCCGGGGGTCGTCAGGGCGAGCCTGCTCGAACAGGGGAAGGACGTGCTCCGTGCACTCGGCGGCCCAGAGCGCCAGCAGGCGATGATGCTCGTCGCTCAACGTCCCGCCTCGGCGCACCGTGGTGAGCCGGGGGTCGCGTTCGTAGGGGAGGATCATGCGGCGGCCCATGGGATGCTCGGCCTGCTCGTCGTCCCGCGGGGACTCCCCGCGCCTTCGATAAGCGTTTTTCACGGGCCCGCTGAGGTCTGGATGAGGGAGCCCGCCTCCAGGTCCAGCGGGGAGCCGCGCTCCTGGAGGCGGGCCTTCACGCTCGTGCGGTGGGCGACCGAGCGGTTCCCTCCGAACTTGGCCTTCGCGCGGACGCGCTTGACGCGCTCCCAGGGCGGTCGTCCTGGGTGAGGTGCGCGAGGATCCAGTCCTTCCCAGAGAGGACGAAGTGGCTCGGCACGATGGGCGGCATCGCGGCTCCGTCGCCCGGCACGCCCCTCTTTCCTGCAATCCCCTGGCGTCACGCCTGCACGTGGAACAGCAGCCCCACGCCGTAGGTGATGAGGGCGGCGACCGCACCCAGGGCCAGCATCTCGAGGCCGCCGCGCCACCAGCGCAGGCCGGCGGTGACGTTCTTGATGGAGCCCGCGGTGAAGAGGCCCGCCAGCGCGAAGGCGGTGGAGACGGCGAGACCCGTCGTGCGCTCCGTGACGAAGAAGTAGGCCACCAGGGGCAGGAGGGCGCCCACGACGAAGGCGAGCATGACGAGGCCCATGGCGACGAAGGGGCTGCGGTCGCTCTCCTCGCCCACGCCGAACTCCTCGCGCATCATGAAGTCCACGAAGCGGTCCTCGTCCGCGACGACGTGGTCCGCGATGCGGGGGACGAGGTCCGCGGGGTAGTCCTTCTTGGCGAGCATGTCGTGGACCTCCTCCTTCTCCAGCTTGGGGTACTTGCGGATGTGCTCGCGCTCGCGCTGCGCCTCGCTGGCGTAGTACTCGCTCTGGCTCTTGGTGGAGAGGTACTCGCCCAGGCCCATGGAGAGGGCGCCCGCCACCGCCGCCGCCGTGCCCGCGATGGCGATCTCGCGCGTGCCCAGCGCGGCGCCCGCGACGCCCGCCGTGATGGCGTACACCGAGACGAGGCCGTCGTTGAAGCCCAGGATCAGGTCGCGCACGTAGTTGCGCACGGCCGAGTGCTCGTCCGCCTCGCCGTGGGGCGCGTTGAGCCGGCTGCGCGGCACCGTCTTGTGCGTCGCCTGCAGCTCGGGCAGCGTGCGGGGCTCCTTCTTGGGCACGCCGCCGCGATGGCGGGGCGGGGGTAAGACGCTTGGGTCCCGAGGGGCCCCCGGTCCCCAGGGGCCCAGGTCCGAAACCGGCCAACAGGAAGCCTGGGAGCGCGGTCAAGCCCTCGATGGACGACCTCACCCCCGAGGCCCGGGCGCGCAGGCTGCTGCGCGAGGCGCAGGCGGACTACGACCATGCGCGCCATTCCGCCCGAGAGATGGGCCTTCCGCCCGACGAGAGCGAGGCCCGCGTGCGCGACGCGGCGACGCGGCTGCACGAGGCGGCGCGGGCGCTGCGCGAGGCCCGGCGGCGCTCGTAGGCCGCCTACTCGTCCTCGGGCTCGTCGCTGCGCCGCGGCGCGTCGCCTTCCTGGGGGAGCGTGTCGATGGGCACGTGCCGCAGCGCCTCCTCGGTCGCGCGGACCTCCTCGCGCTCGACCTCGGCGGGGATGTCGTCCTTGGCGAGGCGCGCGAGGGCCATGACCTTGTCGCCCTCGTCGAGGCGCATGATGCGGTTGCCCTGCACGTTGCGGCCCAGCACGCTCACGGTGCTCACGGGGAGGCGGATCACCATGCCGCGCGTCGAGGTGACGATGACCTCGTCGTCGTCCTTGACCTCGCGCACCGCGACGACCTTGCCGTTGCGGGTGGTGGTCTGGATGGTGATGATGCCGCTGCCGCCGCGCCCCTGGAGGCGGTACTCCGGGATGGGCGTGCGCTTGCCGTAGCCGTTCTCGGTGACGGTGAGCAATTGGCCGTTCTTGTCGTGGACGATGGCCAGCGAGACGACCTCGTCGTCCCCTTCGAGGCTGACGCCTCGCACGCCGGTCGCGGGGCGGCCCATGGGGCGCACGTCGGCCTCGTGGAAGCGGATGCTGGTGCCGTGGCTCTTGGCGAGGATGATCTCGTCGTCGCCTCCGGTGACGCCCACGCCGATCAGCTCGTCGCCCTCGTCCATGCCCACGGCGATGATGCCGGTGACGCGGGGGCGCGAGTATTCCGCGAGGGCGGTCTTCTTGACGGTGCCCTTCCGGGTGGCGAAGAAGAGGAACTTGTCCTCCGCGAACGCCTTCACGGGCAGCGCGGCCTGGATCTTCTCGCCGGGCGCCAGCCCTTCGAGGAGGTTCACGATGGCCTTGCCTTTGCTTTGCCGGTTGCCTTCGGGGATGTCGTAGCCCTTCAGCCAGTAGACGCGGCCCGTGTTGGTGAAGAAGAGGACGTACTGGTGCGTCGTCGTGGGGAAGAGGTCCACGACGAAGTCCGTCTCCTTGGTCTCCATGCCCACGAGCCCCTTGCCGCCGCGGCGCTGCGTGCGGTACGCGTCCACGGGGATGCGCTTGATGTAGCCGTCGTTGGTGATGAGGATGACGACGTGCTCGTCGGGGACGAGGTCCTCCATGCTGATCTCGCCCGCGGCCTCGACGATCTGCGTGCGGCGCTCGTCGCCGAACGTCTCGGCAAGCTCGTCCAGCTCGCGCACGATGATCTTGAGCACCTCGTCGCGGCTGGCGAGGATCTCCTCATAGCGGCGGATCTTGCCCGAAAGCTCGACGATCTCGTCCTTGAGCGCCTGCGTCTCCAGGCCCGTGAGCTTGCTGAGGCGCAGCTCCAGGATGGCCTTGGCCTGCACCTCGTCGAGGCGCCCCGCCTCGATGGGCGGGAACCCGGGCACCTGGATGGCGGCGAAGTCCATCTGCATGAGGGAGGCGCGCGCCTCCTCGGAGTCGCGGCTCTGCCGGATGCGGTGGATGACCTCGTCGACGTTGCTCACGGCGCGCAGCAGGCCGCCCACGACGTGGGCGCGCTCCTGGGCCTTGCGCAGGTCGAAGGCGGTGCGGCGGCGCACGACCTCCTCGCGATGCTTGAGGTAGTTCTCGAAGAAGCCTGGGAGCGTGAGCACGCGGGGCTGGTTGTCCACCAGCGCCAGGTTGAGGACGCCGAAGGAGGTCTCCATCTGCGTCGTCTTGTAGAGGTTGTTGAGCACGACGTCGGGGATGGCGTCGCGCTTCAGCTCGATGACGATGCGCATGCCGTCGCGGTCGCTCTCGTCGCGCAGGTCGCTGATGCCATCGATCTTCTTCTCCTTCACGAGGTCCGCGATGCTGGAGAGAAGATTGCTCTTGTTGACCATGTAGGGGATCTCGGTGACGATGATCCGGTGGCGGTCCTTCTTCTCCTCCATCTCGGCCTTCGCGCGGACCTTGATCACGCCGCGGCCCGTGGAGTACGCGTCCACGATGCCCTGGCGCCCGTAGATGCTTCCGCCGGTGGGGAAGTCGGGGCCCGGCATGACCTTGAGGAACTCCGCGATGGGCGTGTTGGGGTCGGCGACGTAGAGCTTCAGCGCGGTCGCGACCTCGCGCAGGTTGTGGGGCGGGATGTTGGTCGCCATGCCCACCGCGATGCCGCTGCTGCCATTGACCAGGAGGTTGGGGAGCTTCGCCGGCATGACGCTGGGCTCCTTGCGGGAGGCGTCGTAGTTGTCGACGAAGTCGACCGTCTCGCGGTCGATGTCCTCCAGCATCTCCATGGCGATCTTGCTGAGGCGGCACTCGGTGTAGCGCATGGCCGCCGCGCCGTCGCCGTCCACGCTTCCGAAGTTGCCCTGGCCGTCGATGAGCTCGTAGCGCAGCGAGAAGTCCTGCGCCATGCGCACCAGCGAGTCGTAGACCGCGGTGTCGCCGTGGGGGTGGTACTTGCCCAGCACCTCGCCCACCACCAGCGCGCTCTTGCGGTAGGCCTTGTCGGGCGAGAGGCCCAATTCCCCCATGGCGTAGAGGATGCGGCGGTGGACGGGCTTCAGCCCATCCCGCACGTCGGGCAGCGCGCGCCCGACGATGACGCTCATGGCGTAGTCGATGTAGCTCGTGCGCATCTCATCGCTGAGGGGGCGCTCGACGACGGTTCCGTGGTTCTCCATGCCCATTCCCCCTTACACGTCGATGTTCTTGGCGTTGCGCGCCTGCTCCATGATGAAGTCCCTGCGCGGCTCGACCGCGTCCCCCATGAGGACGTCGAAGAGCGCGGAAGCCCCCGCGGCGTCGTCCACGCTGACGCGCGCCAGCGTGCGGGTCTCGGGGTCCATGGTGGTTTCCCACAATTGCTCGGGGTTCATCTCACCCAGACCCTTGTAGCGCTGGATGGCGATGTTGCTCGTGCCGCCAAGCTCCGCGATGAGGGCGTCCTTCTGGGCGTCCGAGTACGCGTAGCGCTCCTGCTTGCCCTTCTTGATCTTGTAGAGGGGCGGCTGCGCGATGAAGACGTGGCCGCGCTCCACGAGGGGATACATGTAGTTGAAGAAGAACGTCAGCAGCAGCGTGCGGATGTGCGCGCCGTCCACGTCGGCATCGGTCATGATGATGACGCGGTGATAGCGGAGCTTCGTGAGGTCGAAGTCCTCCTTCTTCTTGGCGCCGGGTTCGGGTTCGGCGTCCTGCGTGAGCTTGGGGCCGGGGACCTCCTGGATGCCGGCGCCCAAAGCGGTGATGAGGGCCTGGATCTCGTTGTTCTTGAGGATCTTGTCGAGGCGAGACTTCTGGACGTTGAGGATCTTGCCGCGCAGGGGGAGGATGGCCTGGAACTCGCGGTTCCGGCCCTGCTTGGCGCTGCCGCCGGCCGAGTCGCCTTCGACGATGTAGATTTCGCTCCCCGTGGGGTCCTTGCTGGCGCAGTCGGCGAGCTTGCCGGGGAGGCTCATGCCGTCCAGGAGGCCCTTGCGGCGCGTCAGCTCGCGGGCCTTGCGGGCGGCTTCGCGGGCGCGGGCGGCCTGGATGCTCTTCTCCAGGATCATGACGCCTACCCGGGGGTTCTCCTCGAGGAAGGTGGTGAGCTTCTCGGCGACGGCGCCCTCCACGATGCCCTTGACCTCGCTGTTGCCCAGCTTGGTCTTCGTCTGGCCTTCGAACTGCGGATCGGGGACCTTCACCGCGAGGATGGCGGTCAGCCCTTCGCGCGTGTCGTCGCCGGTGAGGTCCTCGTCGTTCTCCTTCAGCAGCTTCCGGTCGCGGGCGTACTTGTTGAGCACCCGGGTCAGGGCGCTCTTGAAGCCCACGGCGTGCGTGCCGCCCTCGTGCGTGTTGATGTCGTTGACGAAGGAGAAGACGTTCTCCGAGTACGCGTCGGTCCACTGCATGGCCAGCTCGACCTGGACGTCCTCGCGCTCGGCGGTGAGGTCGATGACGTCGCCGTGCAGCGGCTGGCGCGTGCGGTTGAGCCACTGGACGAACTCCACGAGGCCGCGCTCGGCGAAGAACGTCTCCGCGCGCTCGCTCACCTCGTCCTTGAGGGTGATCCTGAGGCCCTTGTTGAGGAAGCTCATCTCCCTCAGGCGCGTGGCGATGGTGTCGAAGTCGAACGCGGTGGTGCTGAAGACCTGCGCGTCGGGCTTGAAGCGGACGGTGGTGCCGTGGTCGGCCTCGCCGCACTCGCCCAGGATGTGCATGGGCTGCGTGAGGTCACCGCGCTCCATGCGGATGGCGTGGAGCTTGCCCAGGCCCTTGCGGCGCACGACGACGGTGGTCCACTCGGAGAGCGCGGTGACCACCGAGCTGCCGACGCCGTGGAGGCCGCCGCTCACCTTGTACGCCTTGTGGTCGAACTTGCCGCCGGCGTGCAGCTGCGTGAAGACGATCTCCAGCGCGGGCTTGCCGTACTTGGGGTGCATGTCCACGGGGATGCCGCGCCCGTCGTCCTTCACGGAGCAGGAGCCGTCGGCGTGGAGCGTGACCTCGATGTGCGTGCAGTGGCCCGCGATGGCCTCGTCCACGGAGTTGTCCACGATCTCCCACACGAGGTGGTGGAGGCCGCGCACGTCGGTGCTGCCGATGTACATGCCCGGCCGCTTGCGGACGGCCTGGAGCCCCTCCAGGACCTGGATCGCGGTGGCGCCATACTCCTGCTCGGACGTCGGATTGGCCAACGAAAACACCCTGTGCCCGCCCATCCACGGGCTGGGTGGACATGGGCGGGCTCGGGCATAAAGGTCGCGCACGTGCGCGCGCACGCGCGAGGGGGTTTCCCCGGAAAAGGTCCGGAAAGGCGCCTAAAAGGCCGCAGGAGGGGCGCTCGGTCGGGGGGTGCCCGGCGGCGGACCCCCAGGCGACGAACGCCGCTCCAAAGGAAACCGACCTCCACGCGCTCCTTTATAAGCTCCGCGGTTTTGATCCGGCGCGTGGCGCGCCCCCTCGTGCTGGACACCTCCGCCCTCCTTGCCGGCCGCCCCCTGGGCCCGGGGGAGGACACGCTGGTGCCGGAGGCCGTGAGCGCCGAGCTTCGTCCGGGCGGCCGCGACCGGCGCCACCTGGACCTCCTGCTGGCGGCGGGCGCGCGCCTGGTGGAGGCCGATCCCGCGCTGCGCGCGAAGGTGCGCGCCGAGGCGCAGGTGGGCGGCGAGGCGGGGCGCCTCTCGGCGGCGGACGTGGACGTGCTCGCCGTCGCGCTGGGCGTTGGCGGCGAGGTCGCGACCGACGACTACACGGTGCAGAACCTCGCGCGCCGCCTGGGCGTGCCCGTGCGCGCCGTGGCGCAGCAGGGCATCGCGTCGGAGTACCGCTTCGTGCCGCGCTGCACCGGGTGTCGCCGCATCCTGGAGGCGCCCGCGGAGGAGTGCCCCGTCTGCGGCTCGCCGGTGCGGATGGTGAAGGATCGCGCGTTCCGGTCCTAGACCCTCGGAACCGTCGTCGCGCGCGCCGCAGCGCGCGCAAAATGGGGGGTTTCAGGGGGGCTCGCCCCCCTGACGTGAAGTCGTCTGATCAAAGGGATGAAAACGTCAGGGGGCTGCGCCCCCCGAACCCCCCGCTCAGGGGAGAACGATCCAGGGCTCGCAGCGCACGTAGGTGACCGGGTAGAGGGCCGTGTCGCAGCGGTAGACGGTGAGGCCCACGGTGCAGATGGAGGGGCCGGGCGGGCCCAGGGGGTTCGCCACCTGGTACGCCGCGAGGGTGATGGGTCCCGCGCCTACGGTCCCGCTGAGGCATCCGGCGGCGCCGGCCGGCGTGGGCACGAGGAGCGCGAGGGGGAGGATGGCGAGGGCGAGCAGGGTGAAGCGCATCATCGGGGCCCCAAGGGGAGGGCCCGAGAAGAGCGCACCGCCCCCGCGCCCCGGCGGCTGCGCGCTTCCGCACCCTTCATGGGAGCGGGCCGCGTCCCGGAATCCTCCTGCGGGGGTCCTCTAGCCCGGAATGAGGTGGGACTTAGGATCCCATGCTTAGCGCAGCGCCGGTTCGAATCCGGCCCCCCGCATCCCTCAAGGCTCCGTGCTTCGCTGCTCTCAAGCGGGCGCAGGCTCATCGTCAGAAGGCCCCAAGCGAAGGGCATGGCGAAAGGATATCCCACGCGTCCACCGGAGCCCGATCCGCTGGCGCGCTTCGAGCTTCCCGCGCCCGACGTGTGCATCATCTGCAAGCGGCGGCCTGCCGCGCAGGGGGGCATCTGCGATTCGTGCGACGCGGCCCTGAGCGGCCGATAGCCCCAAGCGAAGCGGGCGGTCTGCCGGGCGCGTGACGCCCAAAGAGCGCGTTCTCCTGCGCTTCGCCATCGGCCTCGTCGTCGCCATCCCGCTGGTGTGGTGGGACCCGGGCGGCCTCGTCCCCGATGGATTGCGCGACAACCTCGTGGCCGAGCTCGTGGGCGCGCTCATCACGGTCGCGTTCGTGGAGCGAGCGCTGGACGCCGTGGAGCGCCGCTCGGCCCGCCAGCAGCGCGAGGAGCTTCGCCGCAAGGCCGAGGCCACGCTGGAGGCGGACCTCCACGCGCTCTGGAGCCTCATGTCGGAGCCCAAGGCGCGCGACGACCCGCTGCGGCGCGCCTCGACCGCGGCGCGGCTGGAGCGGTTCCTCCGGGACCTGGAGGAGCCCGAGACGTGGGCGTCCGCGCCGGCGGGCCACGCCGCGGCGGTGCGGGGGCGCGTGCGCGACCTGGGCGAGGACGCGGACCGCCTCCTGGTGCTCGCCGAGGGGACGGAGGACGTGGGCGCGCGGGCCCGGTTCGACGCGCTGCGCCGCGCGTGCCGCGACCTCGACGAGGCGTGGGGCGCGACGCCGCGCGGGCAGCTGGCCCCCTTCTTCCGGTCGAGGATTGCCCCGGAGGTCCACGGCATCCTGGCCGCCCTGCGCCGCGACGACCCGCGCTGAGACTTCTCCTCTAGAGTTCCCATCTCTAGAGTTCGTGTTCGGGTTCCCGGATTCGCCAAGGTGAGGGAATCGTTATCACCCCTCAGCGAAGTGCGGCTCTTGGCTGGGAATCGGGAGGCTACCGAAGCCCTGGCTTGGAGTCATCGAGAGCATGAATCGCACCCTCACCTTCACGGCCGTCGCCCTCGCGGCGGCGATGCTCGTGCCCACCGGCCTCGCGTCGTGGGGATCATACGGCGGCCAGGAGCCCGACAACAAGTACGACCTGCCCGCGGCGGGCAACTTCGTCTGGCAGGGCCCGCCCACCGGCACGGACCAGGTCTACTTCAACGTCGTGAACGGCTACGCGCCCAACGGCCCCGCGGGCGCCAGCCCCAACTCGGCCACGCTGGGCGACCGCGTGCAGGTGGCCGGCACCGGCTCCTACGCCGCGATCCTCGGCGTCTGGGTCGACTGCAACAAGGACGGCTACGTCGGCCTCGCCGACGGCGCGCTGCGCGAGTACCGCGCGGACGTCTCCGCCGCCGCGGGCTTCCCCGTGGACACGGACCGCTGCCCGGTCGTCCCCGAGGACGCCGCGCACGCGGGCGCCATCCACAACGCGAACAACTGGATCACGGAGCTCATCCCCATCACGAACGTGACCATCGCGAACACCAACGACGACCCCCACGGCGTCACGGACCCCACCGGCACGTCTGGCGGCGTCCACAACCCCATGGTGGACTACCGCGTCATCGTCGACGAGTCGGCGAAGATGTGGGCGGACCGCCTCCAGCCCGTGACGCCCACGGCGGCGCCCGCGCGCGACGGCTGCACGCAGGCCACCGTCATGTTCGGCAAGGGCCAGACGCGCCACACGGGCGGCATCCTCGACCACATCGACTGCGTCGAGTCGCTCTTCGCGCCGCGCCCCAACACCGTCTTCCGCCTCGTGAGCGAGAAGGACCCCACGGGCGCCGTGGGCCCCGCCGTGAGCGGCAACCCCGTCGCGCCCTTCAGCAAGCCCTCCGACCTGTGGGACGGCGGCGTGCTGGACGTCGACCTCTTCGGCACGGACCAGAGCTGCGCGGGCGGCGAGCCCCAGCCCTGCTCCAGCGGCAGCAACAGCATCGTCTCGGGCGAGCAGGACTGCTCCTCCGCGCCCGTCGTGGACACCACCGACGAGACCGGCACGCCCGGCCAGTCGGGCCAGAGCGGCGTGCGCGCGCCCGGCCAGCCCAACGTGAACCAGCACGGCACGGTCGCGGCCACGGTGAACGAGACCCACGAGGAGAGCGCGCTGGACGACTGCAACAGCGCGGACGACGGCGGCCTCGACTTCTACGGCAACGGTGTCACCGAGGTCCCCGTGGAGGACGCGGTCACCGTCACCGGCAAGAACAGCGCCGAGATGAACTTCTTCTGGGACGGCGGCGCGGGCCGCGTCGACTGCGAGCAGGACGACGCCGTCGCGCTCTGCCAGCTCAACGGCATGCCCCTGGACGCGGGCGCCCCCGCCACCGAGATGGCCAACACCAACGGGCTGGGCGCCACCGCGGGCGCTCCCCAGGCCGACACGGGCAGCCCCGGCAACGAGTGGCTCGCGGACGCGTACTACGCGGACGAGCTGCCCCTCGTGAACGGCAACCGCGTCAACACCGACGACCCCACGCGCAGCACCGTCGGGTTCTTCCCCGGCGACTTCTACACGTTCTACGCCAGCGTGGGCCTCTCGGGCCTCGTCACGCCCGGCGGCGTGGGCCAGTACGGCGCCCCGTGGTGCCTGGACGGCATCGGCCGCAACGCGGGCATCCAGAACGGCTGGGACTGCGACCCCGCCAACTGGAACCTCGACCCCACCACCGGCGCGAAGCTGGACGACCAGGCGCACCGCGGCACCGTGGGCGACCCGTACAACCTGCGCGACGTGGACTGCTACGACACCACGCTCGTGGGCGCGGGCTCCAGCCTGAACCCCACGGGCGAGGACGTGGGCCCCCGCTCGCTGCCCAGCCCGGTCATCGACCCGGCGCAGGGCTGCTACTAGGCAACCCCCCGCGGCGGGCGACCGCCGCGGCCCCCTCCTTTTTCTAGTTGCTTCTTCCAACGCCCAGCGTGCGCGCCGCCGCGCCGGGCCTCGCCCTCCTCCTCGTGGTCGCCGGCCTCGCCAGCGCGCACCCGGCCCTCCTCTCGTCGGAGCCTCCGGCCGGGGCGCGCCTCGCGCCGGGGCCTCATGATATCACGCTGCGCTTCAGCGAGGGGCTGGAGGGGGCCTTCACCGAGGCGGTCCTCCTGAACGCGGAGGGCCGCGCGCTGCCAAGGACGCTGGAGCGCCCGCCGCTGGACCCGGCCGTGCTCGTGGTCCACGCGCAGGACCTCCCTCCGGGAGGCTACGTCCTCCGGTGGCGCGCGCTGGGCCTCGACGGCCACTCCGCCACCGGGGAGATCCCCTACGCGGTGGGCGACGCGGCGGTGCCGGTCGTGGTCGGGGCCCCCGCGCCGGCGCCCGTGCTGGAAAGCGCGGGCCGCGGCGCGCTCCTGCTGGGATTGCTCGTGGCCGCGGGGGCGCCGGGCATGCTGGCGGCGATGCGCGCGGAGGCGCCGCCGCGGCGCGCGCGCCTCCTCCTGGTGGCGGCGACGGGGCTCGCGGCGGCGGGCGCGCTGGCGCTCCTCGTGGCCCTCGCGTCGAGCCTGGGCGCGGGCCTCCTCGTGGCCGTGGCGACGGCGCCCGGCGAGGTGCTCGCCGCGCAGGCCGCGCTCGCGCTGCTGTCGTTCGGGCTCTCGTGGCGCGCCGCGCGGCAGCCCGCGGCGTGGGCGGCGGTGGGCGCCCTCTTCGTCCACCTGGGGACCTCCCACGGCGTCGCAGGGGGCGCCGTCGGCGGCGCGCACGGGGCGCACCTGCACCTCCTCGCCCTGGCCGCGCACCTGGGCGCCGCGGCGGTCTGGGCGGGCGGGCTCGCCGCGCTCCTTTTGATATCAGGCGGGGCCGCGGCGCGGGCGGGCGCCATCCGGCGCTTCTCCCCCTGGGCCCTGGGGGGCGTCGCGCTCCTGGCCGCCACCGGCGCGTACCAGGCGTGGGCGGACCTCCCGGGGCTGGGGGCCCTCGCGGGCAGCGCGTATGGGCGGCTGCTCCTGGCGAAGACGGGCCTCTTCGCGCTCCTCGTGGGGCTGGGCGCCTTGCAGCAGCGCGTCATCGGGCCGCGCCTTGCCCGCCTGGCCACGCGGCCCGCCGGAGCGCGCGTCGCCCTCGCCGTGGAGGCCTTCGCCATGGCCGGGCTCCTCGCCCTGGCGGGTGTCCTCGGCGCGACCGCGACGCCGACGCCGTGACGGCGGGAAAACCCCTCGGGTCCAAGAGGGGTGGGAAAAGCTCGCCGGTCTAAATAGCCGCCACGAGAAACCCAACTGGCTCCACGCGGGAGCCCCCGTGATCGCCATGGATGGCTGGACCCTGGGCCTCGTCGCCAACGCCGTGATCGCCACCGCCTACCTCGCCGTTGCCGTGCTGCTGGGGGTGAACATCTCCCGCACGCGCCAGTGGATGACCAACCCCCTGGCCGCGGGGACGTTCTTCCTCTACCTGACGTGCGGGGGCGCCCACGGCATCGTCGGGCTCCAGCTGGCCAGCCTCAGCGTCAGCGGCGCTGCCGTGGAGGGGAGCCGGCTCCTCTACGGCTCGTGGACGATGTGGGGCTGGGACATCGTCACCGCGGGCGTGGGCGTGTGGTACTGGACGATGCGCAACCGCTTCCCCGACCTCGTCTCGGGCACCGCCGTCTTCGAGGACCTCCGCCAGCGGCAGAAGCGCGCCGTGGAGATCAACGACAACGTCGTCCAGGGCCTCGCGCGCGCGAAGCTGAGCCTCGACCTGCACCGCGACGCGGAGGGCCGCGAGGCCTTGCAGGAGACCATCGAGGCCAGCCAGCGCATCGTGAAGGAGCTGGAGGCGACGCACCCCAAGGAGGCGGGCGGATGAGCTTCGAGTGGTGGTGGATCACCGCGGCCTCCAACGCGATCATGGTGGTCATCTACGCCGTCATCGCCACGATCATGATCCGCGGCATCCAGACGGGGCACCAGTGGCGCACGAACCCCATCGCGGTCGCCACGGCCGCCGTGTTCGTGACGTGCACGGTCGCCCACGGGCAGCACCTCCTCCACCTGCTGCCGCCCCTCGCGCAGGCGGAGCCCGCCCAGTTCGCCGCCGCGCAGGCCATGTTCAACGACCCCGCGCTCGTGGTCTGGGACGGCTTCACCGCCTCGGTCGCCGTCTGGTACTTCCTCATGCGCAGCCGCCTCGTCATCGTCTACGAGGGCGCCGCCCTCTGCGAGGACATCGCGGAGCGCCAGCGCCAGGCGGCCCTCCTCCACGAGAAGGTCGTCGAGGGGCTCGCCCGGGCCGAGCGCGCGCTGGAGAACGGAGAGCGCGAGGCGGGCCTGCGCAGCATCGAGGCCACGCTGGAGGAGAGCAAGACCATCATCACGACGCTCGTGGGACGCGCCGGCACCCGCGCGGGCCTGGGCCCGGGCGACCTGCGCCGCGACCAGCCGAGCCACTAGGAGCATCATGCAGGCGAGCGACCCCCTCACCACCGAGCCGCCCCAGGACCCGCGCCTGCGCGAGCTGGAGCGCCAGAACGCCGAGCTGCAGCGCTTCGCCTCCCACGCCGCGCACGACCTCCAGGAGCCCCTGCGCCTCGTAAGCGGCTACCTCGACGTCCTCCTCGCCGAGCACGAGGCCGCCCTCCCCGCCGACGCGCGCATGCTCGCCCGCGAGGCCCGCGACGCGGCGCTCCGCATGCAGGGCCTCGTGCAGGGGCTCCTGGAGCAGGCGCGCGCCACCGACGCCGCGCTCCACCTGGAGACGTACCCCCTCTCCGAGAGCTACGAGGAGGCTATGACAAACCTCGCCGGCGCCGCGGGCGTCGCGTGCGGCCCGCTGCCCATCGTGCGCGCCGACCGCAGGCAGATCACGCGCGTGCTCCAGAACCTCCTCTCCAACGCCCTCAAGTTCCACGCGCCCGACGACCCCGCCCGCGTCGAGGTCTCCGCGCGGCGCGCGGGCCGCGAGTGGGAGATCCTCGTCGCCGACCACGGCCTCGGCCTCCCCGAGAAGGCGCCCCTCTTCGAGCCCTTCCGCCGCCACCACCCCCAGATCCCCGGCACGGGCCTCGGCCTCGCCGCGTGCAAGGCCATCGTCGAGCGCCACGGCGGCCGCATCTGGGCGACGCCCACCGAGGGCGGCGGCGCCACGTTCCACTTCACCCTGGAGCCACCTCCATGACCGACGCGAGAATCCTTCTTGTGGACGACAACGACAAGCTGCGCGCGCTCTACCGCATCAGCCTCCAGATGGCCCAAGGCCTGGAGGTCGTGGGCGAGGCCGCCAACGGCGCCGAGGCCATCGAGGAGACGCGCGGCAAGCGCCCCGACCTCGTGCTGCTGGACCTCAGCATGCCCACCATGGACGGCCTGGAGGCGTTGGGCCGGCTGCGCCAGGCAAGCCCGCAGAGCCACGTCGTCGTCCTCACCGGCTTCCGCAACGAGCGCCTGGGAAGCGTCGCCATCGAGCTTGGCGCCACCGCGTTCCTGGAGAAGGGCATCTCACCCACCGAGCTTGCGGCGCGCGTCAAGGACGTGCTCGCGCGGCCCGTGCCCGCCTACCACGAGCCGGGCGAGGAGAAGCGCGCGGAGCTGGAGCGCAGGGTGCGGGACCTGGTCTGATATCAGGAAATTTGATATCAGATTCAGCGGCCCCGGCTGGACTCGAACCAGCACCCTCGGATTAACAGTCCGAGATCGCTACCCATTAGACTACAGAGCCGGTGAGGCCCACCTCTCCGGCCGGAGCCTTAAAGATTGCGCCCCATCCGGCGGACCTGCCCTGGAAGCGTCACGGTGACGACAAAGTGGGGAGCGAGCCGGAACGAGAACGCCTAAGCGCGGGGCCCGCCTTCCCGCGGGCTGCATGGGTGGCCTGGGCCCGGAGGAGGTGGCGCGCGTCGCGCGGCTGGCGCGCCTGGCCCTGGGGCCCGAGGAGGCGGCGCGGCTCGCGGCCGACCTGGAGGCCATCACGGCGACGTTCGCCGGGCTCGCCGACCACGCCGCGACGCTGCCGCCCGCGCCGGAGGAGCCCCCCGGCGAGCTGCGCGCGGACGAGGCGGCCGCGCCGGACGCCGAGGAGGCCGCCGCGATCCTGGCGGCGGCGCCGCGCGTCGATCCCTCGGGCGCGGTGCGCGTGCCCCGGAGGCGCGGCGCGTGACCCATCCGGTGGAGGCCGTGGAGCGCGCGCTGGAGGCGCTTGGCGCGGACCCGTGGAACGCCTTCCTGCACGTGGACGCGGAGGGCGCGCGCGAGCGGGCGCGGCGCGTCGATCCTGCGGCGCCCCTGGCGGGCGTCGTCGCGTCGGTGAAGGACAACCTGGCCTGGCGCGGGCACCCCATGACGTGCGGCTCGCGGCACCTCGCGGGGTACGTCGCGCCCTACACCGCGACGGTGGTCGCGCGCCTGGAGGCCGCGGGCGCGGTGATCCTCGGGAAGACCAACATGGACGAGTTCGCCGCGGGGAGCAGCGGCGAGACGAGCGCCTTCGGCCCCACGAGGAACCCCCGCGCGCCGGACCGCGTGCCGGGCGGCTCCTCCTCCGGCGCAGGCGCCTCCGTCGCGGCGGGCGTCGTGGGCCTCGCGCTGGGCAGCGACACGGGCGGCTCCATCCGCTGCCCCGCGTCCTTCTGCGGCGCGGCGGCGCTGAAGCCCACCTGGGGATTGCTATCGCGCCACGGGCTCGCGGACCTGGCCATGAGCCTGGAGGGCCCCGCGCCGCTGGCGCCCGACGTGGCGGGCGTCGCGCGGGCGATGGACGCGCTCTCGGGGCCCGGCTTCTCCGAAGCGCTGGAGGGCGCCGCTCCCGAGGGCCTGCGCGTCGGCGTGCCCCGCGAGTTCCTGGAGGGGCTGGCGCCCGACGTGGAGCGGCCGGTGCGCGACGCGCTCCGGAAGCTGGAGTCGCGCGGGGCCCGCCTCGTCGAGGTGGGGCTCCCGTCGGCCCGCCACGCGCTGGCGGCTTACTACGTCCTCAACTACGCCGAGCTGGCCAGCGCCATGATGCGCTACGACGGCCTGCGCTACGGCGAGCCCGGACCCGAGAACGAGAGCTACGAGGCCTCGTCCGCGCAGGCGCGCGCGGCGTTCGGCCCCGAGGTGAAGCGGCGCATCCTCCTGGGCACGTTCGTGACGAGCCGCGAGGAGCGGGGCCGCTGGCACGACGCGGCCGTGAGGGCGCGCGCGGCGCTGGCCCGCGACGTGGAGCGCGCGCTCGCGGGTGTGGACGTGCTCGCGGGGCCCACCATGCCCGTGCGCGCGTTCCGCCTGGGCGAGCGCGTCGACGACCCCCGCGCGATGTACGCCGCGGACGTGCTCACGGTGCTGGCGAACCTCGCGCGCGTCCCCGCCGGGAGCGTCCCCCTGCGCGTCGAGGGGCTGCCGGTGGGCTTCCAGGTCATGGGCCGCGCGGGCGAGGACGCGGGTGTCCTGCGCGCGATGCGCGTCGTGGAGGAGGTCGCGGGGTGAAGATCGGCCTGGAGGTCCACGTCTACCTCGCGACGCGCTGCAAGCTCTTCTGCCGGTGCCGCGCGGACTTCCTCGCGTCGCCGCGGCCCAACGCGAGGATCTGCCCGATCTGCTCGGGCCAGCCGGGCGCCAAGCCGCTGGCGCCCAACGCGGCGGCGTTCGAGTCAGGCGTCCGTCTCGCCCGCGCGCTGGGCATGGACCTGCGTCCGCGGGCGCGCGTGATGCGCAAGCACTACTTCTACCCGGACAGCCCGGCCAACTACCAGCGCACCGGCGAGCCCGTCGCCACCGGAGGCTCCCTTGCTGGCGTGCCGCTCACGGAGCTTCACGTCGAGGAGGACCCGGGCGCCTACGACGCCGAGGCGGGGCTCGTGGACTACGACCGCGCGGGCGCGCCTCTGGTGGAGCTTGTCACCGAGCCCGCGATCCGCGACCCGGCCCACGCGCGGCGCTTCCTCCAGGAGCTTCGCCTGGTCCTGGGCTACCTGGGCGTCCACCGCGACGCGGCGGGGCTCAAGGCGGACTGCAACGCGAGCCTCGCGGGCGGCGCGCGCGTGGAGGTGAAGAACGTGCACGGGGCCCGAAACGTGGAGCGCGCGCTGGAGGCCGAGATCGCGCGCCAGCGGGGCGTGATCGCGTCGGGCGGCGCGGTCCTGCGCGAGACGCGCGGCTTCGACGACGCGACCGGCAGGACCGTCGCGCTGCGCGAGAAGGAGACGGAGGCCGACTACCGCCACCTGCCCGACCCCGACGTGGCGCCCGTGGACCTCGCCGCGCTGGCGCGCCGCCTCGCGCCCGAGGAGGCGCCCCTCGCGCGCCGGGCGCGCCTCGCCGCGCTGGCGGGCGTGGACGAGGCCGCGGCGTCGGTCCTCGTGGAGGAGCGCGCCCTGGCCGACGCGTTCGAGCGCGCCGCTGCCCTCGCGCCGCCCGCCCTCGCCTTCGGCTTCGTCGCCCGCGACGTGCGCGCCGAGATCGAGTACCGCAAGACGCCCCTCACGGAGGCCCTCGTCTCGCCCGAGGACGTCGCCCTCCTCGTCGAGGCGCTGGGCGCGGCAAGGATCACGCCCCAGGTGGCGACGCGCCTGCTGCGGCAGGGGTTCGACCGCGGCGGGCTCGCGGGCGCGCTGGCGGAGGAGGCGGGGCGCTCGGGGCCGGCGGAGGGCGCGCTGGCCGCGGCCGCCCGCGAGGCCATGGCCGCGAACCCCAAGGCCGTGGCGGACTGGCGCGCCGGCAAGGCCACCGCGGTGAACTTCCTCGTGGGCCAGGCCATGCGGCGCCTCGCGGGGCGCGCCGACGCCAACGCCTTGCGGGCGGCGGTCGAGGCGGCCCTGAGGGAGTCAGATTGAAGTACCCGGCCCCGCCATGGGCGCCTGACGCGAGGATGAGGAGACTGACCTACTCGAGTCCTCACAATGCCTTACGGGGACCATGATGAAATGCACCACCCCCGACTCGCGTCTTCCAGTCCATTCTAGGTGAAAGGGAAGGGGCCGCCCGAATCAGAGGAGGCTAGGCAGGCGGCCCCGGGCACACCGCGCGCTTGCGATCGCGCGGCGCACCGCCATGAGCGTCCCACGCTTGACTCTTTGCGTTTCCCTCAGACACATTCACGATTGGACCCTAACAGTTCCTTGCTTCCGGGGACGGGGGCGTCCGCCTGCCCTCTTGGAAGGCCCGGGAGCCCACCGTAGCGGCCAACTATATGTTGACCCTGCGCGACCTTCGCCCTTCAGGAGACATCAGATGTTGACCATCGAGCCCCACATGGTGCTGGGGAAGGCGGCGAGGGGGCCCCAGGGCGAGGACCTGGGCGAGGTCGTGGACGTCGGCCTCCACAGCTACTCGCGCGTGAAGTTCCTTCTCGTCGAGGACAAGACGCGCACCGTGCCCATCCGCACCGTGAGCGTGGACGAGGTCGAGGGCGTCGCGGCCGACCGCGTCACCCTCCGCATCCGCTGAGCCCTCAAAGCGCGTGGAGGGCGGGCCGCGACGCGAGGAAGCGCGCGACGTCCGCCAGCGTGGGCGCCAGCGCCTCGGGCCCGCTGACGTAGAGCCCCGCCACGGCGTTGGCCAGCATGAGGCGCTCTTCCGGCTCCAGCTCCGCCAGGTGGCCCAGCGCGTTGCCCGCGTTCCACGCGTCGCCCGCGCCCGTGACGCGCAGCGGCGTCACGCGGAAGGTGGGCACGACGGCGCTCCCCATGGGGCCCCAGGTGGCGGCGAAGCGCGCCGTGTGCAGGTCCAGCGTGCCGCCGCCGCGCTGCGCGGAGAGCGCCCCGGCCGCCGCGCGCTCCTCCTCGCCCTCCGCCAGCGCCTTTCCCGCGATCTGGCGAAGCTCGTTCTCGTTCATGGCCAGCACGTCGAGTTCCTTGAGGGGAAGGAGCCGGTCGCGCACCTGGGCGATCTCCTCGCGGCGGTGGCTGGGGTCGCCAGTGTCCAGCATGACCAGCGTCCCCGCCCGGCGGCACGCCTCCGCGACGGCCTCCAGGAGCGCGGTGCCGCGGCGGTTCTGGCTCCAGTTGGCGACCAGCACGAGGTCCGCGGCCTCCAGGAGCGTCCAGTCGTTGGCGTCCAATTGCTCGGGGCCGTACTCGGCGAGGCTGCCCGCATCGCTGAGCATGACGTTGGCGGGGCGCTCCTCCTGGAACTCCAGCGCGGTCGTGACCGAGAGCTGCCCGTCGGCGCGCACGTGCTTGAGATCCACCCCCGCGCGCCCCAGGCTCCCTTCCAGCACGCTGCGGCCGAACTCGCTGGTGCGCGTGACGAGGTGCGTGCCCACGCCGAGGCGGGCCAGGGCGAGGGCCGTGTTCGCCGCGTTGCCCCCCGCCTGGAAGTGCTGGTGCGGCGTGGGCACGTTGCCGCCCCCCTGCGCGTGCACGCCCTTCCAGAGCGGCACCGCGCGGTCCCACGCGGGCACGCGCACGAAGTGGTCCAGGAAGAAGTCGGGCAGCGTCACGACGTGGAACGCCTCGGGGCGGATCTCCCGGAGCCGCGCCGCGAGCGCCGCCGGATCGGGCATGGGGCGGCCAATCACCGTGCCCCTGAAAAGGGCTGCGGCAAGAGCGGGGGGTCCGGGGGGCGCAGCCCCCCGAAGCAATCGTCGTCGGCCGCGCCGCAGCGCGGCCAAAAGCGGGGGTTTCAGGGGGCGCAGCCCCCTGACGTGAAGGAGCGTCGAGCAGACGACTGAAACGTCAGGGGGGCGAGCCCCCCTGAAACCCCCCATTTTTGCCGCGCTGCGGCGCGGCCGACGACGACTTCTCTTTCTTCAGGGGGCTGCGCCCCCCGGACCCCCCGCTTTGGAGAAGGTGTTAAGCCCGTGCCCCCGGCTCGTCGTGCCGACTCGCGGATGATCACCTTCCTCGTGGGCAACTCCCGCGTCCTCCTCACCATCGACGAGAAGGGCAACTGGTCGAACCTCTACTACCCGTGGGCGGGTCAGTACCAGCACCTTCGCGCGGTGAAGCTGGGCCTCTACGACGTGGAGGAGGACGCCTTCGCCTGGCTGGGCGACGACGCCGCGTGGACCGTGGAGCAGGACCACCACCGCGGGTCCAACGCGGGGCGCACGCTCTACGTGGGCCCCCTGGCGGACGTGGAGGTGGTGGACAGCGTCCACTCCAACCACGACCTCATCGTACGCCGCATCGTGGTCCACAACAAGACGCCCGACGCGAAGCGCTTCCGCCTCTTCCACTACCAGAGCCTCATGGTGGCCGAGTCCATGTACCAGGACACGGCGTACTGGGACGACGAGCGCCGGACCATCAACCACTACAAGCGCAACTACTACTTCCAGTACATGGGCGCGCCCGCCTTCGACGCGTTCACGTGCGGCGAGCACACGCTGAAGGGGCTCCAGGGCTCCTACGTGGACGCCGAGGACGGCAAGCTGGAAGGCTCGCGCATCAGCCACGGGGCGGCCGACTCCGTCGCGCAGTGGAACGTCGACGTGCCCGCCGGCGGCGAGGCCACGGTGCGCCTCATGTGCATGATCGCCCAGTCGCGCAAGGCGGTCAACACCCTCCACGCCACGTTCAAGGCGCGCGCCGCGGAGGAGCTGGAGAAGGAGGCGCTGGACTTCTGGCGCCACTGGATCGAGCACAAGGACATGCGCCTGCCCCCCGCCCTCTCGCCCCGCGCCCGGGACGTGTACCGGCAGAGCATCTACGTCCTGCGCACGTGCAGCAGCCAGAACGGCGCCATCATCGCGAGCCCCGACCCGCGCACGCTGAAGTCGGGCGGCGACACGTACAACTACACCTGGTGGCGCGACGGCGCGTACATCAGCAAGGCCATGGACGAGGTGGGCCTCTACGAGAACGCGCACCGCTTCCTCAAGTTCGCCGAGCAGTGCCAGGAGGACGAGGGGTACTTCCTCCACCGCCACTTCCCCGACGGCACGGTGGGCAGCACGTGGCACCTGCCCCCCTTCATCCAGATCGACCAGACCGCCAGCGTGGTCAGCGCCGTATGGCACCACTTCAAGCGCGACGGCGACCTCGACGTGCTTCTGGAGCTGTGGCCCGTGGTCAAGCGCGGCGCCAACTTCCTGGAGTCGTTCGTGGACGCGCGCGGCCTGCCCCTGCCCAGCTACGACCTCTGGGAGGAGAAGAAGGCCGTCAACGCGTACTCCGTCGCCGCCGTGATCCACGGCCTGGAGCGCGCGGAGCGCATCAGCGAGCAGCTGGGCAAGTCCCGCGGCCGCTGGAGAAAGGCCTCCGAGCGCATGCGGACCGCGATGCTCCAGCACCTCTGGAACGACGCCAAGGGGTGCTTCAACAAGAGCATCGACCCCCTGGACGAGACCGTCGACGCCTCCACGCTCCTCACGCTGAAGCTGGGCGTGCTGGACCCCGCGGACGCCCGCGCCGAGCGCCTGGTGCAGGCCGTCGAGAAGCGCCTCTGGGTGAAGTCCACCGGCGGGGTCGCCCGCTACGAGGGGGACACCTACTACGGTCCCGAGAACCCGTGGATCATCTGCACGCTCTGGCTCGCCGAGGCACACCTCATGCTGGGCCGCCCCGAACGGACGCGGGAGCTCCTGGAGTGGGCCGCCAAGACCGCGGGCCCCACGCTGCTGCTGCCCGAGCAGCTCGACGCGCGCACCGGCGAGCACACCTCCGTCACGCCGCTGGTCTGGTCGCATTCCACCTTCGTAGACGTCATGAACAAATACCGGCGCCACGTAGAGGGCGGCGCCGCTGCCGACCGCAGCGAGTAGCAGGGAGCAGGAACCCGTGAAAGTCGCGATGATCGGATGGGAGTTCCCGCCATTCATGGCCGGGGGCCTGGGCATCCACTGCCTGGAGCTGACGACGCAGCTGGCCAAGATGGGCGTCGCCATCGACTTCTACATGCCCCACATGGCCCTGGAGGGCGACCTCCGGGTCGCGGACCACCACCGCCACCTGGCCATCTACGAGGTGGAGGCCGAGCCCTCCCTCTCCCCCTACGGCGGGACGCGGCAGCGCGGCTACGACGACGCGTTCAACGACGCGGTCTGGCAGTACAACATGCGCGTCGTGGACGCCTTCCGCAGCCACGACGCGGACGTCCTCCACGCCCACGACTGGATCACCTTCCAGGCCGCCGCGGAGCTGAAGCGCCGCACGGGCAAGCCCCTGGTGTGGAGCTGCCACAGCACCGAGTACGACCGCAGCGCGGGCTTCTTCCCGCAGGACTGGATCATCGACCTGGAGAAGGCCGCCGTGCGCGCCGCGGACGTGGTGATCGCCGTCTCCGAGTACACGCGCCAACAGCTCATCGACCGCTACGGAGCCGACCCCCGGAAGGTCGTGCCCATCCACAACGGCGTCGACTTCAGCAAGTGGGTCACGCGCTCGGGCCGCGACTACGGGCAGGCCAGCAAGGTCGTGCTCTACCTCTCCCGCGTCTCGCGCCAGAAGGGGCCCATGAGCTTCATCCGCGCCGCCAAGCGCGTCCTGGACCAGGACCGCAGCGTGCGCTTCGTCGTCGCGGGCAAGGGCGAGATGATCCCCGAGATGATCCGCTTCTGCATCGCCAACGGCATCATGGAGAGCGTCACCTTCACCGGCTTCGTCCCCGACTCCGAGGCGCAGCGCCTCTACGAGGCCGCCGACGTGTACGTGCTCCCCAGCGTCAGCGAGCCCTTCGGCATCAGCGTGCTGGAGGCCATGACCAGCGGATGTCCCACCATCGTGAGCAAGACGACGGGCGTCGGCGAGGCGCTAACGCACGTCCTGCGCGCCGAGCACTGGGACAGCGACGAGATGGCGGACCAGATCCTCGCCGTGCTGCGCGACAAGCCCCTGCGCGAGGCGCTGGGAAAGAACGGCGCGCTGGAGGTGCGCAAGTTCACCTGGGAGCGCACCGGGCGCAAGACGCTCTCCGCCTACGACCGGGCGCTGGAGCGCGCGCAGCCCCTGACGGTGAGCGCATGACCGACGTGTGCTTCGACGCCTTGCCGCAGCAAGGTGGCGAGAAGACGTCCGGAAGGAGCGTGAGCGACTGACGGACGTCTGCTTTTACTTCGAGGTCCACCAGCCCGTGCGCCTCCGACGGCTCCACCTGTTCAACTCGCCCCCGGGCGTCGACTACTGGGACCACGCCAAGAACCGCGCCATCTTCGAGCGCGTCAGCGACAAGTGCTACATCCCCACGAACCGGCTCATCCTGGACCTCATCCGGCAGCACGGCGAGTCGTTCAAGGCGAGCTACTCCCTCTCGGGCACCTTCGTCGAGCAGGCCCGGCAGTTCCGCCCCGACGTCCTGGAGAGCTTCCGCGCGCTGGCCGACACGGGCTGCGTTGAGTTCCTGGACGAGACGTACTACCACTCGCTGGCGGGCCTCTGGGAGGACCAGACGGAGCTCACGGAGCAGATCCGCGAGCACCGCGACCTCATGCGCAAGGAGCTTGGCGTCGAGCCCACGTTCTACCGCAACACGGAGCTGATCTACGACAACCGCATCGCGAAGACCATCGAGGCGCAAGGCTATCTCGGGATCGCCACCGAAGGCACGGAGCGCATCCTGGGCTGGAGGAGCCCCAACTACGTCTACCGCCCCAGCCGCGGCGACTCCAAGCTCAAGGTCCTGCTGAAGAACTACCGCCTGAGCGACGACGTCGCGTTCCGCTTCAGCACCGGCCCCTCGTGGCCCGAATGGCCCCTCACCGCGCCCAAGTTCGCCGACTGGCTCGCCGGCAACGAAGGCCAGACCATCAACCTCTTCATGGACTACGAGACGTTCGGCGAGCACAACTGGGCCGAAAGCGGCATCTTCGACTTCCTGCGCCACATGCCCGGCGAGGCCCTCAAGCGCGGCGTCGGCTTCAGCACGCCCAGCGAGGTCGTCAAGAAGTTCGAGCCCGTGGGCGAGATCGAGGTCCCCTTCGCCATCTCGTGGGCCGACAGCGAGCGCGACGTCTCCGCGTGGCTCCACAACGAGATGCAGCAGCAGTGCTTCAACGCCCTGCGCGACCTGCGGCCCTACGTGCTGGAGCTCCGCGACCCCGAGGTCACGCACGCGTGGCGCCTGCTCCAGACCAGCGACCACGTCTACTACTGCACGACGAAGCACATGGGCGACCAGGACATCCACATGTACTTCTCGCCCTACGACTCGCCCTACCAGGCGTTCATCAATTACATGAACTGCATCGTGGACCTGAAGAACAAGGTGATGCAGCGGCTGCGGAAGTGACTTTAATCGTTGCTCGATTTCTGCAGGTGGCTTCCCGCAGGACCCCCTGCGTCACCGCATTCGAGATGCGACAAACCGCCCCCGTTACTTCAACGAGCCTCATCTTGCCGATCTTTGGCAGAGAATGTCTGGAAGGTCTCGCGGGATGAAGCCGCCGTTGCAATGATGATCCCTGAAAGGGCACCGGCGAAAGTCCCGAGAAATCCGTTTGGCTCTTGGATGACAAGAATAAACATGGTCATCCATAGCACAATGGAGCACAACGAGATTACCCATACGCGGGCGTCTCCTCGCTGGAAAATCACCCCTAAAATCATGATGCCGAGCGAGATGAATGCCGTCGCGAGCACAATCCAGGCGAATGCATTTGACGGGATCGGGTGCATGAGCGTGGGATCCCATAGTTTGTAGAACCCCGCAGTGGAGAATGCAAGCCCGAGTCCTCCGAGCAGGGCGAGTGACAGCCCAGTTTGGGCAAGTGTTTCCTTGACGCGAGACCACGAGGAGCGCTTCCCCGTCTTTTGTGCTTGAGTCTTGATGCGGGGAACTGATGGAACAGGATTGAGCCCCATTGCTGTCGTGACAAGCGGCATCCAGTTCACGTCACGCTCCGCCCGCTTGCCACCAATTGGCATCGCGTAGATTCGGACGGCCTCCCAACGCTCCCAGCCGCCGTTCGCCGGAAGTTCAATCAAGAATGTCTTCGCGTGGTAAGGTGGAATGAGATATTCCTGTCCCTTCGCATGCTGACTGTCAGGCCCAAAGTAGTCCAGCGCAAACGAAGGACCTTCTTGACCCCATTCGATCAGTTCTCTCGGAATTCCCCAATGGTGGTGCTCCTCCCACTTGCCATTGGGCAACATGACGAGGACGCCCATTGATGCAATTTGGGCTGCGCTCCGACCCGCATTGGACACGGACATGAGGAAACGGAGCATCTGACGCTTGGGGTCGGACGGATGGTTCTGGATTCCGTTAAAATGAACCACGAACAAAGGTCCCCCCTGCTCGAAATGGTCTCGCTGAAGCCGGTTCAGTTGCGATGACACGCGCCAGAGAAGAATAGCAAACAGAGCTTGAACAGCCCCCGCTATTGCAAGGACAACGTTCGTAACGTCCAACGTGGCCACTGCGACAAAGAACATCGAGCGACGTTTGAGCCTGCTGAACTTTGGCGAGAACCGGATGCGGTTTTCCCTGCCCCCTCGTTAGGGTAGCAGGTTGGCCCATGCCCCGGGCCTCGCTCCTGCATTTTCACCGCACGATGGAGAGGTCCACGTCGTAGTCGAAGACGCACCGCTCGACGCCTCCGGAAGGGCACCGCAGCCCCAGGAAGTAGTCGCCGGGCCGGAGGATGGTCTCCTGGGTGGTGCTGCCGCTGCCGCAGGCCCACGCGCCCGACTCGCTGCCGCCGGCGCTCCAGGCCTGCGCGTAGGTGGAGTTGAGGAGGCAGACGCGCGCGGCGCCCGAGGAGGCGCGCACGGAGAAGGAGGCGTGCGCGGTCTGGAGCACCCGCAGCGGCTCGACGGCGGTGTCGCCGGGGCCCATGTCGCGGTGGACGCCGTGGCGGTGCACCTCGTCGCGGGCCGCGCCCAGGGAGGTGGCGGCGCAGCCCGAGAGGAGGGCGAGGAGGGCGACCAGGAGGGGGGCCAGGCGAGGCATGGAGGGGCCAACGCCTCGGCGCGGAAAGCCGTGGCGGCTGCCCCTCCCGGGCGCCCGAAGGGGCCAAGGCTACGGATTCCGCAGCGTTAGCAGGGGAAAGACCCTTTGGCCTGCCCCCTCGGAAGCTTGATGACCGGGCAGGCGTCCTGGCGCCCAAACCGGGAGGAACCGACCCCAATGTCCCTGCTCCAGACCAAGCTGAAGATCCTCGTCGGCCAGGAGATCGTCGTCGTCATGGAGGACAACCGCGCCTTCCGCGGCACCCTCATCGAGTTCGACGCCGAGACCCTGGTCCTGCGCAACGTCGTCGAGGCGCTGCCCAACAACGCCTCCGGCTGGGAGGAGCCCACCTCGTCCACGGGCATCGTCCAGAAGGTCGTCACGTGGCAGGGCGTCTTCAGCCACGAGAACACCAACGCGGACATCGTGAAGCTCAAGGACGTCATGATCCAGACGGCCCACGTGCTGCGCATCTGGGAGTGGAGCCTCAAGAACGTCGAGAAGCCCAGCCACGTCGAGATGGCGGGCAACTCCCCCGTCACCATGGCGGGCACGCGCGTCACGCGCAAGCCGTGAGGCCGGGTCGGGATTCGTTTCTTTTTTCGCTTGCTTTCTTGGGGGGCTCCGCCCCCTCGCACCTTTCCAGGGCTCGATGATGGCGCTCGCGAGTTGAAGGGTACCCTCGACGGCGGAGCGGTGAGATTATGGCGGCGCGCGCTGCTCCACGCCCGGAGTGCGAGGCCCATGAGCAAGACAGGCAGGATCGAACGCAAGGTTGGAAGCGCACCGAAGACCGTCGCTCTCGTCGTCGCGCTCCTCGCGATCTCTCTCGCGCACCCCGCCGGGGCGTTGCCGCCATCGAGCGACGCCTCAGACCTGGACGTCAAGGCGGTCGGCCTCGTTTCCATCTCGTCCGAGGGCAACGTTGGCGTCGGGTCGTGCACGAACGTTCCCATGGCGCTGACCCTCCGCGGAGGGGAGGCCAGCTTCACCTACGAGCAGACCCTTGGAGTCGGTGAGCCTGGCGGAACCGACGCCGCAGACCTCCCTTGCCTGACCGATTGGGCGGGCATGGGCCAATGGCTGGTCTCGTCCTCTCTCCCGGACGATGCCTGCGCGAACCGGGCCGTGGCGTCGTCGGGCACGCTGACCCGCTCGGAAAACGACGTCCGGGTCGTGGCCACCCCGCCAGCCTGTCTCGGGAACTTCCAGAGCCTCAGCGTCCACCTCACGATCGCGAGCGACGCGGTCGACCTGCTGGAGACCGCCCACGAAGTGCTCTCGGACGGAACGCTCGCGAGCACGTGGACCGTGCAAGGGAGCCTTGTCCTCGTCCCCGAACCCACCGTTCCCACTGTTCCCACTGTTCCCACTGTTCCCCCCACCCCAGACGTCCTCCAGGCCATCCGCGACCTGCCCACCGTCGGGACCTCGGGCCCCCTCACGACGGCCACGATCTATCGCGCCGACGACGTCGCCTTCGCTCCCGCCGTGCCGCTCCCCCCTGCGGACGTGCCGGGGCAACAGACGCCCGACGACCCGGGCACGAGCTCCGTCCCCACGCCGCTTGGCCTGGGCGCCTCGCTCCAGGTCTGCGATTCGGGCTCCGCGACCGGGTGCGGCGCAGCAGGACCGCAGGGCTTCCTTTGCGTGGACCTCCATCTTGTTACGCCCAACGGCCCCACGAGGGTCCCTCTTGCCTGCGTGGAGAAGCGCCAGCTCCAGGGAGCGGACTCCCTCATCCCCCGCCAGGACGACCTTCCGCTCGTGGGGTCCACGCTCGTTCCCGGAACGCCGCCAGAGAACGTCCCCGATGCCCCCTCCGCGCCCGCGGGCTCGCTGGGTGGCACACCCCGTCTGAACGCCTCGGTCGACGCGAGCTACACGTATGCGGGCCAGCACCTGGGCCCCGGCTTCGGCGTTCTGGGCCACCCGGTCTGCCAGCCTTTCCTCGCCACGCCTGACGAGGCGCCATGGTTCCTCACGCACGGGTACGACCTCACGCTCGACGTGAAAGTGACGGCCTACGCGGACGGGACTGCGCTGGGGACGTGGAGCGGAAGCGTTCCCTGGTTGGGACAGCTCGTCGCCGCGGCGAACTGCTGAAAGCGCCCTTACCCGCCGCTCACCGGGACGAGCGTGAAGCAGAGGACGCCCATGACGAAGGTGGCCCATCCGATGATGAGGCGCTTGCGGTCGATGCCGCTGACGCCGTCCAGCGTGGGGGGGTGGCGCACGCCGAGGAATCCAATGAGGAGCGCGAAGAAGAGCCAGCCGTCGTAGCCGGGGAGCCCGAGTAGGGGCGAGAGGCCGAGGCCCAGGAGGCCCACCACCGCGGCGTAGCTGGCGAAGCGGGCGCGGTCGCCGAACATGGCGCTGGCGATGTGGCCGCCGTCGAGCTGGCCCGCGGGGAGGAGGTTGATGGCGGTGACGAAGAGGCCCACCCAGCCCGCGAAGGCCGTGGGGTGCGTCAGCGCGTTGGCGGGGAGGTGGAACGGCGTCGCGAGGAGGTCGTAGAGGAGGGGCGTGCCGATGGTGACGCTGCCGGGCTCGTTGGCCGCGACGAGGACGGGGTGCGCCGCCATGAGGGCGAGGCCGATGAGCAGCACGGGCACCGCGACGAAGAAGCCGGCGATGGGCCCCGCGGCCCCGATGTCAAACAGGGCCTTGCGGTTGGGCATGGGCTCGCGCATGCCGATGAAGGCTCCGAACGTGCCGATGTTGAGCCCCAGGCCCGGGGGCACGGGGATGAAGAAGGGGAGCGAGGCGTCCATGCCGTGGCGCCGGGTCATGACGTAGTGGCCCATCTCGTGGATGGTGAGGATCGCCATGAGGGGCAGCGCGAAGGTGAGGAAGCCCAGGCCGACGCTCTGGGCGCTGAAGACGGCCTTCACGTACTCCAGCTGCGTGACGTTGGACGTGTCGAAGTCGTGATGATAGTAGGAGAACGCGCTGAAGGCGCCGGCCAGCGTGGTGGTGACGACGGTCAGCGCGAAGAGGATGGCGTTGAGCTTCCAGCCGCGGCGCGTGCGCGTGGGGTTGCGCACGACGTAGATGGCGTGCTCGCCCCCCTGGTACTTCAGCAGGGGGAGGAGGCCCTCGGGCTTCAGGTCGCGCTTCAAGGCCTCGAAGTCGGTCTCCAGCGAGCCGTCGGTCGCGTGCACGAAGAACGCGATCACGTTCTCGTCGCCCTGCACGTCGTAGACGCGGAAGCGCTGCTCGACGCGGGCGCGGATGGCCGGCACGTCGAGGAAGACCCCATCGGGCACGGGGGGTCCCTAAGCCCGCCGCCACTTAAGGGTTGGGGCCTTAGGCCAGGTGCCGCTGGAGAATGGGTCCCGCCTTGGCGGGCGCGGCGTCGCGCTTGGCGGCGGGCACCATGACGCGCAGGCGCCAGTGGTCGCGCTGCGCGACGCCCAGCCCCCGCACGAGGCTGCTCACCGCGTCCACGTCGACCACGCGGCCGCTCTCCAGCACGACGCGCGCGCTGTGCTCGGGGAGGATGGGGGGCTCGGGCACGTCCACGATCACGTCCACCGGCGAGCAGCCCAGCGCGGCGGCGATCTCCGCCTCCAGGGCCTGCTGGCGCTTGGTGCTGGCGGCCAACTCGGTGATGGCGTCCTCGCGGTAGTCGCCCATGGGCTCCTCCAGCGCGACCTTCAGCAGCTTGCGGTGGTCGACGGCCAGCATGATGCGCCATGCGTCGGACTTGGTGCAGTGGCGCAGCAGAAACGTCGCCGCGAGGTCGTCCATGCGGGGGAGGTCCTCGGGCTTGATCTCGCCCCCGTCCAGGGCGAGGCGGAAGGCGCGCTCGATCATGCGCTCGCCCACGCGGCACGTGCGATGCAGGTAGACCGCGGCGTACATCTGCAGCCGCGTGACGAGGAGCATCTCCGCCGCGGTGATGCTGCTCTCGCGGATGGCGATGCCCTGCGGCGTGAGCACGAGGTCCTGCACCAGCCGCTCCAGGTCCACGCCGATGTGGACGCCGGTGTAGTGCGAGTCGCGCACGAGGTAGTCCATGCGGTCCACGTCCACGTCGCCCGAGACGAGGCTGCCCAGCGGGCCCTCGCCGCGCACGAGGTCCGCCACCAGGCGCGGGTCGACGCCGTGGCGCTGGAGCACCTCGGGGATGGCTCCCTTCTGGAGCGCCTCGATGGCGAGGTCCTCGTGGCTCTTGCCCAGGTAGTCCCGATAAAGAGGGTCCGCCGTGTGGCTGAAGGGTCCGTGCCCCACGTCGTGGAGGAGCGCCGCGGCCTGGACGGCCCGCGCGTCGTCGCGCTTCAATTCCAGCGCGGCGGCGGCGCGGCCCGCCAGGTGCCACGCGCCCAGGGAGTGCTCGAAGCGCGTGTGGTTCGCGCCGGGATACACGAGGTTCCCCGTGCCAAGCTGGTGGATGCGCCGCAGCCTCTGGAGGCGCGGGAGGTCCACCAGGTCCGAGCCCAGCTCGTCGAGGAGGATGTAGTTGTGGATGGGGTCGCGGACCCGGAGCACGAGGCGGAAGAGGCCGGGCCTGCGCTTGAGGTTAGCCCCTTCCGCCCCGACGCGCCGGCTCAGGAATCGGCCGCCAGCGTCCCCGCGCTGAACGGGGCCTGGAGGAACAGCCAGTAGCCGTCGTCTCCGCCGTGGGTGTAGCAGGCGCCCGGGCCCCAGATGGTGGCCCACGCGCTGAGGCAGTCGTTCGAGTCCGTGCTGGGCGTGATGGCTCCGTCCACCTGGCAGGAGATGGTCGCGCCCGTCGTGGGGTCCGCGATGACCACGGGGCCCGCGGTGTCGTCAACGCCGAAGGCGCCGGCCACCGCGAAGCCGGTGATGTCCGAGGCGATTCCGCTGGTGGAGTGCACATTCAGGCCGTAGCCGCAACCGTCGGCCGCGTCCCACTGGTCGCTGCTGCCGAAGAAGCCCCCGGCGTCGCCCACGTCGTAGTCGCCGTCGAAGTCGCCGGGAGTGCCGTCGCCGTTGCAGTCCTGCACGTTGGAGTCGGCCACGCTCACCGGCGTCGTGCCGGGAGCCTCCGAGACCTTCGCGAGGAACGGGGGGCGGCCGGCGGGCCCGCCGTACGTGTGGATGGACTGGATCGCGTTGCAGCCGCCGTTGGGCGGAGGGGGGCTGCCGTGGACGTTGACGTCGCAGAAGACCCAGTAGTCCGCGCTGCCGGCCCCCACGAGCCCGCTCTCGTTGGCCACGCACGTCCACGGCGTGACCCCGTTGCCCGTGACGAAGGCGCTGTAGCCCGGGTCGGAGAAGGGGAGGGCGAGGGGTTGCGTGGCGGAGAGGGGGCCGCAGGCCGAGGTCACCGTGAGGACGCCGGCGCCGGCCGCGGCGTGATAGCCCCCGGCGTCGACCTCCGCGCAGTCCTCGGGGAGGGGGGAGCCGGAGGGCACGCAGGAGATGCCCGGGTCCGGGCTGGAGAGCGTCGCGCCCGAGGAGACGGCCGCATGGGTGTGGACGTCCACGCAGTCGTACCCCGCCGGGGCCGCCAGGAGGAAGACACCCTGGTTGGCGAAGCGGTGGATCGTCGCGTGGGCGGTGGGCGCGTCGCTGGCGGACGCGAAGGGTGTGAGGGCGCAGAAGGCCCCCAGCAGGATCAGCGGAACCAGCAAGGAAGGAAGGGCAAGGCGCGGCATGCGGCTCCCACAGAAGTTACCCCCGGCCAATGCTTTTCTGGAGGAAACTTGTGGGAAACCACTAGCATATGGAGCCTTTTCCACGCGCTCACGTCGTCGCCGTCAGCGTCCCCGTGGTGAACGGGGGCTGCAGGAAGAGCCAGTAGCCGTCGTCGCCGCCGGAGGCGGGGCACGGGCCGGGGCTCCAGGTGCCGACCCACGCGTGGAGGCAGTCGCTGGCCGTGGTCATGGGCGTGATGCTGCCGTCGGTCTGGCACGAGACGGTCGCGCCGGTGTTGGGGTCCGTGACGACGCTGGGGCCGTTGGCGTCGTCGACGCCGTAGAAGCCGGCGACGACCGCTCCGCTGGAGTCCGAGGCCGTGCCCGTGGTGGCGTGGACGTTGAGGCCGTAGCCGCAGTTGTCCGTCACGTCCCACGCGTCGGACGAGCCGAAGAAGCCGCCCGCGTCGCCGGTGTCGTAGTCGCCGTCGAAGTCGCCGGGGATGGCATCGCCGTTGCAGTCGTCGAGGTTGGAGTCGCTCACGTGCACCGTCTGCGCGCCGGGCGCCGCGGCGGACTCCGAGAGAATCGGCGAGCGCGGGAAGAACGCGCCGTAGGTGTGCGTGGCCTGGGGGGCGAGGCACCCGCCCTGGGCGGGCTGCGGGATGGGGAGGTTCAGGTCGCAGAAGACCCAGTAGTCCGTCGCGTTGGGGGCGCTCAGGAGCGCGCTCTCGTCCGCGACGCACGTCCAGGGCGTCTCGCCGTTGCCCAGGACGAACGTGCTGTGCCCGGGGTCGCTGAAGGGGAGGACGAGGGCCTGGGAGGCGCTCAGCGCGCCGCACGCGGAGGTCACGGTGAGGACGCCCGCGCCCGCGACGGCGTGATAGCCCCCCGCGTCGACCTCGCTGCACGTCTCGGGGCCCGCGGCGCCGGAGGGCGAGCACGAGACGCCGGGGCTGGGGCTCGCGAGGACGCTGCCGCGCGCCACGGGAGCGCCCGTGTGGACGTCCACGCAGTCGTAGCCCACGGGGGAGACCAGCAGGAGCGCGCCCGCGCTGGGGAAGTGGTGCATCGTGACGTGCGCCGCGGGCGCGGCCGTGGCGCCCGCCGGGGACGCGACCAGGGCGACGCTCGCGAGAAGGAGAAGGGCCGCCAGCGCGGAAGATCGGGTCATGCGGGCGCCGCCAGCGCCAAGGGAAGGAAATGCCCTTGCGGAGGAATCGCGTGAAACGCGCCGAAAACGCCTTGCGTGCCGGGCCGGCATGGCCCTCCGTGAGCGCGTTCCGCTGGCTGGACCCGCCCCGCGTCGTCGGCCACCGGGGCAACCCCGCCGAGGCGACGGAGAACACCCTGGAGTCGTTCCGCCTCGCGCTGGAGGCCGGCGTGCGCGCGGTGGAGCTTGACGTGCGCATGACGCGCGACGGCGAGCTCGTGGTCCACCACGACGCGGAATTGGGCCGCGTCGTCCCGGGCGCGGGGCTCGTGGAGGAGCTTCGCCGCTCCGATATCCCCGAGGTCGTGCCCGGCCTCGCCGAGGTGCTCACGCGCCTGCCCTCCGACGTGCTCGTGGACGCGGAGATCAAGGCCGACGCCGCCAACGCGGAGGAGGTCCCCGCGCGCCTCGCTGCGCTGGTGGATGCGTGCGACGCGCGGGAGCGCGTGCTGGCGACGAGCTTCGCGCCGGAATTGGCCGACGCCTACGCCGCCCTCGCGCAGCGCCCCGGCGGCATGATCCTCCCCTTCCCGCCCGACGAGGAGATGCTCGCGGAGTGGCCGCGCCTGCCCTTCGTCATGATGGCCTCCGACGCCGCGATCCCCGAGGCGTTGGCGCTTGTGAGGAAGCGCGGCGGCGTGCCGTGCGTGTGGACGGTGAACGACGCGCGCGAGGCGGAGGCGCTCCTCGCCGCCGGCGCGGCGTCCATCATCACGGACCGGCCGCGGTCGCTGGCGGCGCGTCTGCGCTGAGGCGCGTCTGCCGCGCGCCCGCCAGCGTCTGCGCGCTGAGGCGGTCCACCGCGAGGCGCGCCAGGGGCTCCAGGTTCGCGAAGTCCGCCACGTTGTACGCGACCAGGGTGCCCAGCGCGTCGGCGTCGCCGCGGTCGGCCCAGCGGCGCCACAGCTTCACCGCGTCCCACCCCGAGAGGCCCGCCAGGTGCCCGGTGCGGCCGAAGCCCAGCGTCTCCTCGATCTTCTTGAGGCCGCCGGTGAGGCCCACGCGGGCGCAGACGACGCGCAGGTCCACGTGGGGCGCCGCCGGGAGGGGCACGCCCTCGTTGGCCAGGACGGGGAGGTCGAAGGAGGCGCCGTTGAACGTGACGACGCAGGAGGCCCCCGCCAGCGCGCGGCCCACGGCCTCCGGCGTGTAGGGCTCGCCGCCCGCCGCCGCGACCTCCTCCGCGTCGCCGGAGCGCACGCGCCGCACAAACGCGCGGTCCTTGCCGCCGCGGCGCACGCCCACGACGGTGACGAGGTTGTCGCGGTCGCCCGTGGTCTCGATGTCCACGTAGGCCACGTCGTGGCCGAAGGCCTCGAAGCAGCGCCAGTGCTCGGGCTGCGGCAGGAGGCGCGCGAAGAACTGCGGCTCGCGGCCCAGGCACGACTCGGCGACGGCGAGGATCTCGTCGTGCTGCGCCTTCACGCGGGGGCGGATGCCCTGCACGCGGGGAAGCTCGCGGTAGCTCGTCCACGAATCGACGCCCTTCTTCCAGAGGCGCGCCTCCCGGACGGGGCCGATGCCGGGCAGGAAGAGGAACGAGCGTGCGAGCACGATGCCGCAACGAGGGCGGGGGCTCCACCTGAAGCTTTCCCCAGTGGAGGGGCCCCGGGACTGGCGGCCTTACGTCCTCGCGCCCCTTTTCCGGCGCGTGGACGGCCTCTCCCACGTCGCGAAGCGCCTCGCGGACACGCTGGGGCGCCTCCCCCGCGAGACGCCCGCGCTGCGGGCGTTCGCCCCCGGCGAGGCGCCGCGCCGCGTCGTGGCGGTGGACGGCTCCAGCGTCGTCGTGGCCGAGGCGGGCGACCTCCTGGTGGGCGCGCACCGCGCGGCGCGCGTCGCGCTGGAGCGCGGCCAGCCGCGCCCCGCCGAGCCCCGCGCGCCCGAGGTCGTGCTGCTGACCCCCGACGACGCGCACCGCGTGGTGGGCGAGCGCCTGGGCTCGCCCGTGCCGCCCCTGGCGCCCGCCGAGGCGCTCCACGCCCTGCGCACGCTGGGCGAGCTGGCCGCCGCGCGCGACGCCCTCGCCACGCTGGACGCGGGCGACCTGCTCCTCCTGGATGGCGCGCTGACGGGCACGCTGACGCTCCCCGTCGTGGACGCCCTGCTGGCGGAGGCCGCGAAGCGCCAGGTCGACGTGGTGGGCGTCTGCAAGTCCACGCGCCTGCGCTTGGGCGCCGCGCCCGCGCTTGCCGCCTGCCACCGCGCGGGGCGCTCCTTCGCGAGCCCCACGTGGATGGCGCCCCTGCCCCCCGCCCCCGCCGCCCGCGGCCGCGCCTGGGCCGCCCGCCTCTCGCCCGGCGAGGAGCGCGTCTTCCGCTTCGACGTGCAGGCGCGCGACGGCGACGACGCGCGCGTCCTCGCGGGCCTCGCCGCGCTGGCGGGGCACCCGGCGTACCCCGGCTACCCCAGCCCCCTGGCCATGGCGCACAACGCGGCGCTGATCCCCGAGGAGGAGAAGCGGCGCCTCCGCTCCCGCCTCGTGGATGCCATGCTCGACGCCGGCCTGGAGGCGCCCCTCGCAGAGGCGGCCTTCTTGGACTACCACGACGTGCTGGAGCTCGGAGCCTGACATGCCTAGCGCGGCCGTCCACGGCGCGATCCCCCTCCTCTTCCTCCTCGCGCTGCGCCGCCTCGACGCGCGGAAGATCTGGATCCTCTGGCCCCTCACGTTCCTGCCGGACCTGGACTACTTCCTGGGCTTCCACCGCGCGACGTTCACCAACGTCTTCGTGCTGATCCCCTTCCTCGCGCTTCTCGCCTGGTGGCTGTGCCCCGGCCACCGCGACTGGGCCAAGGCCGAGTGGGTCCTCATCGCGCTCGTGTATCTGGTGAGCCACATCGTCATGGACGCGCTCACCGGCGGCGTCGTGCTGTTCTACCCCGTGAGCGACTTCACCTACTGCTACACGGCGGAGATCGACATCGTGACCAAGACGAACACGCCCTACTTCGACGTGGGCCCCTGCAGCCACGAGGGGATCCCCCAGGTGACGCCGCTCTACCCCTGGCTCACCAACAACGACGCGGCGATGCTGGCCTTCCTCGTCCCCGCGGGCCTCCTGGCCGCCTCGTGGAACGCCTGGCGGCTCCTCCAGGCCCGCCGGGCATCGTCAGCCCCCGAGAACGAGTAGGCTCCCGACCCGACGCTTGTCGTCAAGCGACGGTGGCGTCCACGACTCCCCTGAAACGTAGAAATAGACGGAAAAGCCACCCCTTCCCCGGAGCAGGGTCCCGCGAGTGCTGTGAACTCGCCGCTCTGACCGTATCCAAACCCTCCATGATGCGAAACGGGACCGGTTCGTCCCATAATCCGGTTCCTGGGGCCTTGCTCCGTCCCTCTCGCCCCAGCGCAGGCTGCGCGTGGTGGAGGTTTGTTGTGAGCCGAAGCGGCAATCGTTTTGCGCCCGCGGATCGTGCGAGACGAGGGCCCTTCGGGGCGCGTGCGAGGAGGACGAGCATGGACGAGACGGGCGCGGGCCTGGAGCGGCTCGCGGAGGAGAAGCGCCGCCACTACGAGGACGCGCGCCGGGTGCTTGACGAGATGGCGGCCCTGGTGCAGGAGCACCTCCCGGTGCCCGCCGAGCTGGAGGCGAGGCTCCAGGCCAGCCTCCAGGCGCTTCGGGACGCCAACCGCCGCCTGGAGGGCGAGCGCCGGAGGAAGGCCTAGGCTGCTCCCGGCCCATGCGTCGCACGGGAAGCGCGCCCCGCGGGTGCTTTCGGGGATCCCCTGGGGATCAGGCCTAAGCCATGGAGCGCTTTGGACGGGACGACCAGGCCCCTTGGCGAGCACCGCGGGCCTTCGACGCGCAAACGCCGACGAGCCGCCTGCTTTTCCAGGCTGCCTGGCCAGGAAATCGCCATGCAGCAGACCGAGAACCTCGCGCCCCACGTCCAGGACATCGCCCGGGCGCTTCAAAACCGCATGGAGCCCGACGCCATCGAGGACGAGCTTCGCCGCTACCTCGACTACGGAGTGCCCCTCGCCCAGGCCAAGAAGGACATCGTGCGCATGCACGGGGGCACCTTCGTCGCGGGCGAGAAGAAGCTCGCCGACGTGCTCCCCGACGAGCGCGGCATCGAGATCACCGCCCGCGTCCTCACGGTGAACCCCAAGGAGATCACCGTCAAGGGCCAGGCCAAGACCATCTTCTACGGCCTCCTCGCCGACGAGACCGCCAAGGTCCCCTACACGGCGTGGAAGCCCTTCGACAACCTCCAGAAGGGCGCCACGGTCCACGTGAAGAACGCCTCCGCCAAGAAGGCGTTCCGCGAGGCCGACCGCATCGAGATCAACCTGGGCGACTACACCACCGTGACGCCCAGCGACGCGCGCCTGGAGATCAAGGACGAGTTCCCCGCCCCCGAGGCGGGCGGAGCCCGCGTCAGCGCGGAGCACAAGCTTCGCGACCTGCGCGAAGGCCAGAGCAGCGTCACCGTCGTGGGCCGCGTGCTGGACCTGCGCGAGAAGACCATCAGCACGGCCAACGGCCAGAAGACCCTCGTGGAGGGCGAATTGGCCGACGAGACGGGCCGCGCGCCCTTCAGCGCGTGGGAGCCCGAGAAGCTCCCCGCCGAGATGAAGCAGAACAGCGTCGTGCGCGTCAAGGGCGCCTACGTGCGCTCCTTCCGCGGCATCCCCAACCTCAACTTCGGCCAGTACGCCACCGTCGAGGTGCTGCCCGACCGCACGCTCCCCAACGCCGAGGAGCTTGACAAGCCCAAGCCGTTCCACCTGGGCGAGCTGGAGGCCGCCGGCGGCGGCCAGGGCGTCATGGTGGAGGGCGTCGTGCTGGAGGTCAAGAAGGGCAGCGGCCTCATCTTCCGCTGCGGCGCCGAAGGGTGCAACCGCGTGCTCCAGAAGATGGAGTGCCGCGTCCACGGCAAGCAGAAGGGCCAACCGGATCTTCGCATCAAGGCCGTCCTGGACGACGGCCACGGCGCGGCCACGTTCTTCGCCAACCGCGAGGCGACGGAGAAGCTCCTGGGCAAGACGCTCGCGCAGTGCCAGGAGATGGCCCGCGACGCCATGACCATCGACGTCGTCTACGACGAGATCGTGCCCAAGCTCACCGCGCGCCGCGTCGTCCTCACGGGCAACGCCAGCCACGACGAGTACGGGCTCCAGATCCTCGCCGGCGACCTCGCCTTCGCGCCCGAGCGCGACGCCGAGGCGGAGGCCGAGAAGCTCTACGGCTCCATCGTCGAGATCCTCCAGGAGGTCGGTCCCCAGTGAACCCCGTCGCCAACGCCAACGAGGAGATGCAGGGCGAGGCCGGAGACGGCCGCGCCAAGCGCGAGGTCGCGCAGCGCGTCTTCGCCGCCGAGTTCAACGCCGCCGCGCACTCCTTCAAGGAGAGCGGCGACCGCAGCCCCACGTTCGTCGTCTCGCCCTTCGGCGCGAAGGTGAACCGCCTCTTCGCCGTGGGCGTGCTGACCAGCACCGAGAGCGTGGGCGCCAGCGGCGACCGCTACCGCGCGCAGGTCGTCGACCCCACCGGCGTGTTCAACGTCTACGCCGGCCAGTACGAGCCCGAGGCCACGGCGCAGCTCACCGAGATCCGGCCCCCCGCCGTCGTCGCCATCGTGGGCAAGAGCCGCACCTACCAGCCCGAGAGCGGCGTGACCTACGTCAGCGTGCGCCCCGAGAGCATCCACGCCGTCGCCAAGGCCGACCGCGACGCGTGGATCCTGGACACGGCGCGCCACTCCATGCAGCGCCTCGACGCGCTGCGCGAGGCGCAGAAGATGGAGACGCCCACCCCCAAGGCGCTGGAGGACCTGGGCTTCCCCAAGGACGTCGCCGAAGGCGTCTGCAAGGCCATCGAGCACTACGGCAAGGCCGACCTCGCCCGCTACGCGACGCTCATCCGCGACGCGCTGGAGAGCCTCCTCCCCGGCGGCGCCGAGAAGATGGGCGCCGTGCCCGAGTTCGCCCCCGCCGCGGCGTCCATGCCCGCGCCCAAGGCGGCCGCCCCCAAGGCCCCCGCGGCGCCGCCCAAGGCCGCGGCCAGCGCGAACGAGGACGTCGTCATGGCGCTCTGCGAGAAGCTGGACGACGGCAAGGGCGCGCCCTGGGAGGACGTCGTCGCCGAGGCCGCCAGGAAGGGCATCGGCGAGGCCGAGGTCGAGGAGTGCCTCAACGCCCTCATGGACAAGGGGCAGGTCTACGAGCCGGTCCTGGGCCGGCTCAAGAGGACGTGATATCACGGCGAAGCGTCCTCGCATGCCCCACGAGAGGCCCGGCGGGACCAGGCCGCGGCGCTAGGACGTGAGCCCGCCCCCGTAGGGGGGCTCCTCCTCGTCCTTGCGCAGCTGGAAGTCCTCGCGGGCCTTCACCGTGTAGAGGAAGCTCGCCAGCTGCACGGTGGCCTCCTGCTCCACCTTGCCGAACCGGCCCTCCAGCAGCGCGTAGGCCTCCTCGATGGCGTTCTCCACGGTGTAGCTCGGGGTCCGGCTGGATTTGAATTTGGCAGGGGGCATGGGCCTGCCCTTGCCGCGCCCTGGGAAGCGCCTTGTGGCCGGCTCGCCTGAGGCGCGCTCACGCGCGGGGGTGCAGCCGGGCGCGGTATTCGGCGACCAGGCAGCGCGCCTGGTGCGTCAGCTGGCCGAAGACGTCGCGCGCCTCGGCAAGGCTGCCTGGCCGCTGGGGTGTGGTCTCCCAAAGGTGGATGCGCTTGCCGCGGAACCCCTCGGTGAGGCGCGGCGCCTCGCCCACGCTCACGAAGGCGACCGCCTGCGCGGCCGCGTCCTCCAGCGGGCGCGCGTCGTCGGAGGCGAGGACAAGGCCGCGCTCGCGCATCGCCTCCCCCACGTGGGGCTCGGGCGGGAGCGGGCGGCCCGCCGCGGCGCGGAACACGTCGATGGCGGGCGGCGCGTGCGCGCGCAGGATGGCCTGCGCCATGCGCGGGACCGCGCCGTCGTGGCGTGCGACGACGCAGAGCCCCACGCGGGGGTGAGCCGCGGCGGGCGCGGCCTGCGCAGGGGGCGCCAGGGCGGAGGCGCGCGCGAGGAGCGTCTCGGGCGTGGCGTCGCGCTGCGCGACCCACCACGCGGCGCTGCGCTGCGCGGCCAGGGCCAGCACGCGCGGGTCGTCCGGCGCGGCGAGGTCCGCAAGGCGCGCCAGGGCGGCGCGGCGGATGGCGAGGGCGAAGCGCACCTCGCCGTTGGACCCTTCAAGCGGCGCGAGCAGGGCGATCCTCCGAAGCGGGAGTCCCGCGAGGGGGGCTTGAAGCCTGCGGTGGCGGCCTGGCACGGTGGGTCGGGCGGGTTACCCCGAGGTGGCCGCCCCTATGCGAGGAGGAGGCCGGCCGTGGCCTGGGGCGCCGCCGCCCGGGCCGGCAGGGGTCCGGGGGCCGGGCGCGGGGCGGGCGCCTCGCTCGACGCGAGGGGCGAGACGACCGCGCAGTCGCCCAGGTTCACGACGCAGAGGCCGCCGGCCTCGCACGAGCCCTGGTTGACGACGCAGACGCCGCCGTCGCACTCGCCCGCGTTGACGCCGCAGTCGCCCCCGTTGCAGTGTCGGAGGTTCGCGCCGCAGACGCCGCCCTGGCACGTCAGCGTGTTGGCCCCGCAGATGCCGCCCTGGCAGGCGTTGGTGTTGGCGCCGCAGAGGCCGCTCTCGCAGACGTCCGTGTTGACGCCGCAGTCGCCGCCCTTGCACGTCACGGTGTTGACGCCGCACGCGCCGCCCGTCTCGCACGAGGCGGCGTTCACGCCGCACACGCTCCGGCCTTCGCACGTCGCGATGTTCACGCCGCAAATCGCCCCCGACTCGCACGTCTGCGTGTTGGCGCCGCAGATGCCCAGCGACTCGCACGTGCCGGCGTTCGCGCCGCAGGCGCCCTCGGTCTCGCAGAGGCCGACGTTGACGCCGCAGATCGCTTCCGACTCGCACGTGGCCGCGTTCGCGCCGCAGATGCTCCCGCCTTCGCAGGTGGCCGCGTTGATGCCGCACGTGGCGTGGTCGCACGTCTCGCCCCCGAGGTCCGCGTTGACGAGGCAGGCGCCCGCGCACCACCCGTCGTTGTACGCGCAGAGCCCGGGCTGCGGGCACGCGGCGAGGTTGACGGCGACGCACGACGAGCCGCAGAAGCCGGTGTTCACGAGGCAGAGCCCCTGCGGATCGCAGTCGCCCGTGTTGACCTCGCAGTCTCCCTGGCACGTGCCGGCGTTGACGTTGCAGAAGAGGGGCGGGAGCGCGACGCTCGCGCAGAGGGTCGCGGCGCCCACGCCGATCTCCGCGCACGTCGCGGGCGCGGCGGAGGCGAGGCCCACGGCCGCGCCGGCGAGGGCCAGGAGGAGAAGCAGCGTCGAGGAGGTCGTGGCCATGGGCGCCGCGCCAGCGCGCGGCGTGGTCATCAAGACGGTGGAGAAAAACGGTGAAAGGAAGAAGGGGCCCGGCTCGCGCGCCGGGCTGGGGCGGGACTACTCGTCCTTCTCCTCGTCCTTGGGCTTGATGTCGCCCAGGAGGGAGACCTCGTCGGGGCCGGTGGGCGTCTCGCCCGCGGGGGCCTCCGCCGCCGGCATGGGGGGCGGGTTGACCGCGGCGAGGGCCTCGATGACCTTCTGCTGGGCCCGCTGCGCGCGCTCCTTGATGCCGGGGTTCGCGAAGGGGTTGGGCTTCATCTGCAGGGTCACGGCGCCGGTGCCGAGGCTGACGGGCTGGCCGACGATGATGTTCTCGGCGACGCCCTCGAGGGGATCGATCTCGCCCACCATGCCCGCCTCGAGGAGGTGGTTCACGGTGATCTCGAACGCGGCGCGCGCGAGGACCGAGGACTTCTCGCCCGAGATGCCGTGGCGGCCGATGGCGCGGATGTTGCCGTCCGACGTCATGACGTCGCTCACCAGCATGAGGTGGCGGATGTCCACCATGAGGCCCTGCTCGCTGAGCGTCTTGTAGGCCTCGTTCATGATGGCGGTGCGCGCGGCCTCGATGCCCAGGACCTCGTAGATCTCGCGGAAGTTGTTGGTCGTCGTGCGCGTGGTGTCCACGCCGTCGATCTTCATGACCTTCGCGAGGTTGGAGCCTTCGGTGTAGATGATGTAGCCCTCGGGCTCGCGGCGGATGACGACGCGCTTGATGTCCGCGATGCCCTTGATCTGCATCTTCTTGGCCTCGGCGGCGATGTTCTGGATCGTCTTGTAGGGGCGCTCCTCGCCTTCGCCGGGGCGCAGCACGATCTTGCCGTCGGGCGTCGTGGCGACGTCGGCGTTCTTGAGCTTCGTGAGCTTCTCCGCGACGTCCTCCATGGTGAGGCCCTTGCGCTTCATCTTCTTGTCGTCGAGGGTGACGACGACCTGGAACGCGCCCAGGTCGGTGTCCACGTCGGCGATATCAAAAAGATTCGTCGTCTCGATCTCGGCCGCGATGCGCTGCACGGCGTCGGGGTCGCTGCGGACGCCCTCCTCCAGGTAGACCTGCATCATGGGGGTCGAGGGGACGCGGCGCGCGTCCACGACCTCGATGAGGCGGGGCAGACCCAGCGTGACGTTGATTTCCGCGACACCCGCGTAGTGGAAGGTGCGCATGGTCATCTGCGTGCCGGGCTCGCCGATGCTCTGGGCGCCCAGGATGCCCGCCGCCTCGGTGGGGTCGATGCGGTGGACGCGGTACTGGTTCCAGAGGTGCTCGGCGACGCGGCCGATCTGCTCGGGGTTGGCCTTCTTGCCCTTGAAGGTGAGGATCTTGCCGATGGCGTCCCAGACGACGGCGTGGGGGAGGTCGCCGTTGAGGGCGGCGAGGCGCTCGCTGAAGGGCTTCCAGACGTTGGCGACCTCGACGATGCGCTCCTTGAGGGCCTTGCTCTCCCAGCCTTGGGCCTTGAGCTCCTTGGCGATCTCGGAGACGACGGGCTCGGGGAGCTTGACCTTGGCCGCGGCGGCCGCGTCCATGACCTTCTGCTCCTCGGGCGTGATGAGCGTCACGACCTCGGCGTACTCGACGCCCTCGTACTCCAGGCGCGTGTCGACGAACTCGCCGACCTCGTCCTTGATGCGCTCGGCAAGCTCCTCGCCGATGGCGCTGATCTCCTGGAGGTCCTCCAGCGACGCGCGCTGCAGGTCGTAGACCGTCTTGTAGCCGGCCTCGATGAGGGCCTCGGCCTTGCTGCGGCCGATGCCAGAGATCTCCATGAACTCCTCGATGGACTCCTCGATGTTGATGACCTGGTCCTTGAGGGACTCGGCCAATTCCTCGGAGACCTCGTCGATGTCCAGGAGATACTCGATGGGCGTCCGCTTGATGTCCTCCTTGGTGCGGAAGCCGTGGCGGTAGAGGCTCTCGGCGATGGGCTTCGTGACGCCCTTGAGCGTCATGACCTCGGCGAGGTCGCCCTCCATGACGGGGACCTCGCTGGGGAGCGCGGCCTTGATGGCCTGCGCGAGCTTGGGACCGATGCCTTCGGCGCCCGCGATCTGCTGGACCGAGGCGCGGATGAGGTCGTTGACGTCCTTGAAGCCGGCGTCGTAGAGCGCCTCGGCCTTGCTCTTGCCGATGCCGGGCAGGTCGGTGAACGCCTTGATGGCGGCCTTGCGCTGCTCGGCGGGCGTGAGGGGCGGAGGCGCGGGCTTCGCGGGCTCGGGCTCGGCGGGCGCGGCGGCGGGCTTCTCCTTCTTGGCCTTGGGCTTGGAGGCCTTCTTGGGCTTCTCCTCGACCTCGGGCTCCTGGGAGGCGTCCATCTCCATGGCTTCCTCGTACTCCTCGTCGGAGGTGTTCTTCTTCTTGCTGGGCATGCTTACTCGCCTCCGTAGTCGGTGTCGCCCTCGGTTTCTTCGCTGATCTCGTCGAGCATGCTGCGGGTCAGCTCGACGTCCTCGCGGTCGTAGGTGCTCTTGCCGCGCGTCGTGCGCTCGGGGCCGAGGTCGAGGCCCAGGACGTCCTGGATGGCCTCGTTCACGTTGACCGACTTGCCGCGCAGGGAGCGCGTGGGGTCCACGCCGTCCTCGCCGTAGATGAACTGGATGACGGTGCCCGCGGTGTTGCGCACGGTGCCGTCATACTCGATCTTCAGGTCCTCCAGCGCGTTGATCAGGCGGCGCTGCATGTAGCCGGACCGGCTCGTGCGCACGGCGGTGTCCACGAGGCCTTCGCGGCCACCCATGGCGTGGAAGAAGAACTCCAGGGGCGTGAGGCCGCTCTTGTACGAGTTCTTCACGAAGCCCTTGGCCTCGGCGCCCAGGTCGCCCACCGCGAAGTGGGGGAGCGTGCGGCCATGATAGCCGCGCGAGATGCGCTCGCCGCGCACGGCCTGCTGGCCCACGCAGCCGGCCATCTGGGAGAGGTTGAGCATGGAGCCGCGGGCGCCGGACTTGGCCATGATGACCGCGCTGTTCTCCAGGCCGAGGTGCGCGCCGGCGATCTTGCCGGCTTTGTCACGCGCCTTTCCAAGCTCCTGCATGATCTGGAGCTCCAGCGTCTCCTCCAGGTCGCGGCCGGGAAGCTGCTCGAGGATGCCCTTGTTGTAGGCGTCGACGAGCTTGTTGACGGTGGCGCGGGAGTCCTCGATCATCTGGTTGATCTGGGCCTGCGCTTCGGGGGGGATGTCCTCGTCGTCGATGCCGGTGCTGAAGCCCTTGACCATGATGCCGCCGATGGCGAGCTTCGTCACGTCGTCGATGAAGCGGCGCGCGCCGTCGGGCCCGTAGCGGCGGATGATCTTGTTGAGGATCTCGCCCTTGAAGGCGCCGATGGCCTTCTCGTCGCAGGGGCCGTGGACCAGCAGGCCGTCCTCGATGGCCGTGAGGCCGTTGTGCGGGCACACGTCGGTGGGGACCTGGCACTCGACGCACGTGTCGGGCTCCTTGATCTCCGCCTGGAACTTCAGCGTCAGGTCCTCGGGGAGGATGTGGCTGAAGAGCTGCTTGCCGTTCCAGAGGTCCTCGCCGGCCTCGGCGGGGAGCGAGCGGTTGAGGCTCTTGAACTTGGCCTCAAGCTCCTTCTCGCCGGCCTTGGGGTTGGACTTCTTGAGGTGCGCGAGCCACGCGTCCGCGATGGCGGGGTTCGCCTTCTTCCAGGTCTGGAAGATGTTGGCGCCCTTCTTGTAGCGCGGCTCGTACCGGATGCGCGTCTGCTTGATCTTGGAGATGGCCGCGAGGACCTGGCTCTTGGTGAAGAGCACCTCGCGGAACGTCGTGATGAACGCGCCCGTGATCTGGTCGTGGATGGCGCCGATGATGGGGCCGCCGAAGCGGGGAGACAGGATGTGCTCCTGGACGCGCATGAGGATCTTGGCCTCGGCGCGCGCCTCCTCGCCCTGGAGGACGTGCATGTTCATCTCGTCGCCGTCGAAGTCCGCGTTGTAGGGCGGGCACACCGAGAGGTTGACGCGGAACGTCTTCCACGGCATGACCTTGACCTCGTGCGCCATCATCGACATGCGGTGCAGCGAGGGCTGGCGGTTGAACAGCACGATGTCGCCGTTCATGAGGTGGCGCTCGACCACGAAGCCGGGCTCGAGGCGCTTCGCCACCTCCGCGGCGTTGATGTCCGTGACCTTGAGGCGGCGGCCGTCGGCGCGGAGGACGTAGTTGACGCCGGGCTGGTAGACGCCGCCCACGCCGGGGGCGGGGCGCGGGCCGCGGGCGACCAGCTCCTGGACCTCCTCGTAGTTGTACGCCGTGACCTTGACGGGGACCGTCAATTCGCGCGCGGCCTCCACGGGGACGCCCACGTCGTTGATGCTGATGTTGGGGTCGGGCGAGACCACCGTGCGGGCGCTGAAGTTGACGCGCTTGCCGGAGAGGTTGCTGCGGAAGCGGCCCTCCTTGCCCTTGAGGCGCTGGGAGAGCGTCTTGAGGGGGCGGCCCGAGCGGTGGCGCGCGGGCGGGATGCCCGACGTCTGGTTGTCCATGTACGTCGTGATGTGGTACTGGAGCAGCTCCCAGAGGTCTTCGACGATGAGCTGGGGCGCGCCGGCGTCGCGGTTCTCCTGGAGGCGCTGGTTGATGCGCAGCACGTCCACGAGCTTGTGCGTGAGGTCGTCCTCCGAGCGCTCGCCCGACTCCAGCGTGATGCTGGGGCGCATCGTCACGGGCGGGACCGCGAGGACGGTGAGGACCATCCACTCGGGGCGCGCGACGACGGGGTTGACGCCCACGAGGGGCAGGTCGGCGTCGGGCACCTTCTCCAGCCACTCGCGGACGTCCACGGGCGTGAGCTTGTGGCCGTCCTCGCGGAAGGTCGTGGGCTTCTCGAAGTCCACCTTCTTGGGCGCCTCGCCGCAGTGCGGGCAAGCGTCCTGGGGCTTCGAGGCCTGCTTGACGACCTCCTTCACGAAGTCCTCGTAACGGCCAAGCTCCTCGGCCTGCTTCTGCTGGCCCTTAAGCGCCTCCATCTGCTCGGTGGGGAGCAGCACGCGGCCGCACGCCTTGCAGGTGGAGCGGAGGATGTTCTTGATGATCTTCGTGAACCCGACGTGGATGACGGGCATCGCGAGGTCGATGTGGCCGAAGTGGCCGGGGCAGTCGCCCACGGTGCGGCCGCACGTCTTGCAGCGCAGGCCCGGCTCGATGACGCCCAGGCGCGGGTCCATGAGGCCCATCTCGATGGGGTAGCCGTCGTCGTCGTAGGTGTCGGCGGTGATGATCTTGGTCGCCGACATCTCGCGGATCTCCTGGGGCGAGAGGAGGGCGAACGCGATGCTCCCGATCTTCTTGGGAGCGTGGGTGATCATGGTCGTCATACGAGGTCCTCCAGCTGGAGGCGGGGGGCAACAGTCAACGACTTCAGCTCGTCCAGGAGCAGCTTGAACGCGTAGCTCATCTCCACGGGGAAGATGTCGGCGTCGTCGCCGCACGTGGGGCAGCGCATGAAGCCGCGGCGGTCCTGCATGGCGACGTGGCCGCACTGGCGGCAGACCAGCTCGGTCACGCGGTCCGACTCGTCGAGGAGGCGGTCCTTGATGACCATGGCCGATCCGTGGCCGATGAGGCAGTCGCGCTCCATCTCGCCGAACCTGAGGCCGCCGTCGCGGGCGCGGCCTTCGGTGGGCTGGCGGGTGAGGATCTGCACGGGGCCGCGGCTGCGGGCGTGCATCTTGCCGGACACCATGTGGTGCAGCTTCTGGTAGAAGATGACGCCCACGAAGATCTCGGCCTCGATCCGCTCGCCGGTCATGCCGTCGTAGAGGACCTCCTTGCCGCTGTAGTCGAAGCCGTGGCGCAGGAGGGTGTCGCGGATGCTCGTCTCGTCGTCCTTGCCGGTGAAGGGCGTGCCGTCGAGGGTGCGGCCTTCGCGGGCGCCGACCTTGCCGCCCAGCAGCTCCAGCACGTGCGCGACGGTCATGCGCGACGGGATGCCGTGGGGGTTGACGATGAGGTCGGGCACCATGCCGTCGCTGTTGAAGGGCATGTCCTCGGGGTTGACCACGAGGCCGATGACGCCCTTCTGGCCGTGGCGCGACGCGAACTTGTCGCCAAGCTCGGGGATGCGCAGGTCGCGCACCTTGACCTTGACCAGGCGGCTGCCGTTGCTGCTCTCGGTGAACATCACCGAGTCGACGACGCCGTTCTCGCCGTGGCGCACGGTGACCGACGTCTCGCGGCGCTTCTGGGGCGTGAGGAAGTCCGAGGGCTCCTCCAGGAAGCGGGGGGGCGAGGTCTTGCCGATGAGCACGTCGCCGGACTTCACGTCCGCCTCGGGGGCGATGAGGCCGTCCTCGCCGAGGTTGGTGTAGGCGTCCTCGCTGCGGGCGCCCTTGACCTCGGGGGAGGGGATCTCGAAGTGGTCCTCCTGGCCGCCGGGGTAGCGCCTCTCCTCGGAGGCGTAGGTGCGGAAGAAGCTGCTGCGGCCCAGGCCGCGGTCGATGGCGGCGCGGTTCATGATGATGGCGTCTTCCATGTTGTACCCGTGATAGCTGATCACGGCGACCACCATGTTCTGCCCCGAGGGGCGGCGGTCGAAGTTGATGTACTTCATGGAGTGCGTCTGCGTCATGGGCTGCTGCGGGTAGTGCATCAGGTGGCCGCGCGTCTCGGGGCGGATGCGGTAGTTGCTCTGCCCGAAGCCGAGGCTCTGCTTGCCCATGCCTGCGCCCATGGTGACGCGAGGCGCGGAGTTGTGCTCGGGGTAGACGACGATCCCCGACGCGATGCCCAGGATGACCATGGGGTCGATCTCCATGTGGCTGGGCGAGAGGGGGAGCTTGTGGGAGAGGAACGCGGAGTGCTTCTCGCCGAGGTCCTTCTCGTCCAGGGCGATGAAGAGGTTCTCCTCCTCCTCGGCGTCGATGTACTCGACGACGCCCTCGCGCAGCAGGTCGCTCCACGTCATGCGGCCCTCCTTCAGGTCGCGCAGGTGCTCCTCGCTGACGAGGGGGCGCCCATCGCGAACGACGATGAGGGGGCGGCGGGGGCGGCCCGCGTCGCAGTTGATGATGACGTCGTTGGTGGCCTCGTCGTAGCGGACGTTGACCTCCGAGGTCAGGAGGCCCTGCCGGCGGCGGGCGCGGATCTTGTCGACCAGCTCGCGGGGGTTGTCGTGCAGGCCCGCGAGGTCGCCGTTCACGAACACGCGGGCGCCTTCGATGTTCTGTTCCACCATGTGCTTCAGGCCCCCAGCTCGATGTCCTTGCTGTGGATCTCCTGGACTCCGAGGTCCCTGACGGTCTGCAGGACCTCCTTGTCCTCGTAGCCCTCGCTGATCTCCGTCATGAGGGCCATGTTCTTCACGAGGCCGCAGTTGGGCCCTTCCGGCGTCTCGGCCGGACAGAGGCGGCCCCACTGGGTCGCGTGCAGGTCGCGCGCCTCGAAGTGAGGCTGCGAGCGCGTGAGCGGGCTGATGATGCGGCGCAGGTGCGAGAGCGTCGCGAGGTTGCTCGTGCGGTCCAGCAGCTGGCTGACGCCGGCGCGGCCGCCGACCCAGTTGCCGGTGGCCAGCGCGTGCAGGAGGCGCTGCGAGAGCACGTCGCTGCGCACCGCGGTGCTGACCTTCAGCTCGCGGTTGCGCGAGTGCGCGCGCTCAAGCTGGTACTTCAGGTCCTTGACGAGGCCCGTGAAGGCGACGCGGAAGAGGTCCTCCATGAGGTCGCCGGCGAGCTTGAGGCGCTTGTTGGCGTAGTGATCCTTGTCGTCGGGCTCGGCGTGGCCGATGGCGAGCTCCAGCACGCTGCGCGCCATGCGGCCCAGGAAGATCGCCTTCTTCATGCGGTCGTCGGGGTCGTTGCCCAGGTGCGGCAGCAAGCTGCGGTCCATGAGGGACTCGACGCGCTTGATGCGGTACTCCTTGGCCTGGCCGCCGGCGAGCTTCTTGCCCAGGAAGGCCACGGCCTCCTCGCGGTTGGAGACGCCGTACTCGTTCACGGAGTCCTCGATGTTGCTCAGGACGAACGGCATCATCTCGGGGTCCGTGACGATGGCGTTCATGATGTCCTCGTCGGACTCCATGCCCAGCGCGCGCAGGAGCACGGTGAGGGGGAGCTGGCCCGAGGCCGCGGGGACGCTGACCATGAGGGTCGCGTCCTTCTTCATCTCCACGATGACCAGGGCGCGGTAGCCCTCGCGCTGCGAGAAGACCTTCGCGACGGGGACGTCGCGGCCGTAGCGCTTGTTGAACTCGACCATCACGCGGTTGGGCGCGAGGTCTTCCAGCGAGATCAGCACGCGCTCCGTGCCGTTGATGATGAAGTAGCCGCCGATGTCCAGCGGGTCCTCCTGAAGCTCGATGAGGCGGCGGTAGTACTCCTCGGGCGTGAAGATGGTCCCCTCGTGGCGCTCGAGGTTCTCCTTGGTGATGTTGCACTTCGCCGACTTCACCATGATGGGCATGTCGCCGATGCGCACCTCCTCGGGCTCGTGCTCGACGCCTTCGATGATGGGGATGAACTCGAGGTACATGGGCGCCTCGTAGGTGAGGTTCCTCAGCCTCGCCTCCATGGGCGTCAGCAGGCGCGTGGAGCCGTCGGCCTCCTTGACCAGGGGGTTGCCCACGCGGATCTTGCCCAGCTTGACCTCGTAGCCCTCGATGTCGGTGGTGATGGTGCCGCGCTCGGCCTCGTCGTCGCCCACCTTGATCTTGTCAATGATGTCCTGCAGCCAGTAGTTGATGAAGTCGTTGTAGGACATGATGTGGTGGTTCGCGAGGGAACGCTCCCGATAGAACGAGTCAACAAGCTCACGCATGTGCTATCACTCCACCACGTAACGGTACGCGATCGCCTCGCCCGCGGTCGGGCTCTTGCGACGGATGCGGACGATGTTGCCGGGCTTCGCGCGGATCGCGCGCGCCACGGCGTCGCTCGCATAGATCTTGGGGAACTGGTCGGGGGTGGCGCCGTACTTGTCGAGGATGGCGCGCGCTTCATCGTCCGAGAGGACCTCGTGGCGCGGGACGAGATCGTGCTTCATCACGTCGAATGCCTTGGGCACGGTTACCACTCCTTGAACATGGAGGAGACGCGCGCGCCCTTCGCGGGGCGGCGGCTGATATCAACGGCGGGCTCGCGCGGCGGGCGGCGGGCTTCCTTGGCGACGAGGTTCCCCTTCTGCATCCTGTCTCCTCTCCTTTCCCTCGGGGCGCGACGGCGCGGCATAGCGGGCGATGGTCCGGCGGCCGGCGGTCCCCAGCGGGCTTGGAGGGATTCGAACCCCCGACCATCCGGTTAAAAGCCGGACGCTCTACCTAGCTAAGCTACAAGCCCTCCACGTTCGGCGAAGCGTGGGCTGGGGAAGACGGTCATCACGGCAACCCGGAACGACAACGGCGCCCGCATCCACGATCCTCGGCCGCATCGGTGCTTTCGCGCGATGGCAACCCCTGAGGGGGGTTTGGCGACCGTGATACGGGGTCTGGTATTTGAAGCTTAGCCTCCACCGGCGGCCTTGGAGCCCGGGGAGCCCACGTGGTCCATGGCGAGGATCGTGTAATACGCGGAGGCGCTGGCGCTCTCGAACCCGGCCGCGAGGGCGTCCTTGCCTCCGGCCTCCGCGATCATCGTGTCCATGGTGTCGTTGAGCTGGTGGTAGGCCCAGTAGTCGGTGGCGCTCTTCATGCCGGCCCAGCGCATGGTGGGGAAGCCCGCGGTGGCGAAGCTCCCCTCGTCGCTGTTGCGCGTGTCGTGGTTGTCGAACACCTGCACCGTCGCGTTGCCGCGCGGGTAGCCGAGATGGCGGAACGCGACGGCCTCCTGCACGGGGTTGAGGTCCGCGCTGTGGAGCTTCCCCGCGTAGATGCAGAGGCAGCCCGCCTTGCTGGGCCAGTTGATGCCCACCATGTCGAAGCCCACGTAGGTGACGACGTGCGCGCCGCCGGCCTTGAGGTCGTCCGCGTAGGCGCCGCTGGCCAGGAGCCCCTCCTCCTCGCCGTTGAACAGCGCGAAGACGAGGGTGCGCTCCGTCGTGACGTTGCGCAGCAGGCGCGCCAGCTCCATCACCATGGCGGTGCCGCTGCCGTTGTCGTAGGTCGCGTAGATTGTGAGGCCCGGGCCCACGGGCACGCCGGGGAGGACCGAGGGGCCCAGCGCGACGCTGGTGTCGTAGTGGCCGCCCACCACGATGACCTCGTCCGGGTGCGTCGTGCCCTTCTTCACGCCCAGCACGGCGCGCAGCGGCCCGTCCACGCTGGGAAGGCCCTGCGCATTGTAACGCTTGGAGGACGCCTCGTAGCCCATCGCCTTCAGCTGCGCCTCCAGGTCGTCGCCCGCGGCCTTCTCCAGGGGCGAGCCGGTGACGCGCGGGTGGTGCGCCGTGACGAACGCCTGGAGCCAGTCCGCGACGCCCTGCCCCTTGAGGTCGGGCTTGGGCGCGGCGCCCAGCGCGGCCAGAACGTCCTGCGTCGAGGCGTCCGCGGCGCTGGCCGTCGTCGTCGGAGCGGGGGTCTGCACGCAGCCCGCGAGCAGGGAGGCGCCCAGAAGGAGCGTGGCGAGTGCGACGGCGCGCATGGAGGCCGGCGCATCGCGCCCCCGCGCTTAAGGCGATTCTTGCGCGCGGCTTCCCCAGAGCGCCACGCGCCCGTAGGCCCAGAGGATCGCGAGGGCCGCCAGCGACGCGCCCACCGTCTCCGTCATGCCCGGGTCGATCCACCCCAGAAGCCCCACCGCGGGCCCCGCGGCGCCCACGCCGATGCCGAACGCCAGGAGGCTCCCGCGCAGGCGCGTCGGCCCCGCGGGCGTGCGGCGCGTCAGCGCGAAGAGCGCCAGCACGGCCGCCACCGGCACCGCCAGGAGAAGGACGCCCAATGCCTGCCCCGAGACGCCCAGGTCGCCCCTCAGGATGAGGTCCAGGAGACGCCCCCGCGAAAGCGCGCCGTCGGGCGCGTACGACAAGGCCCCCAGCGAGACCACCGTGTACGCCGCCGCCCCCAACACGACCAGCGTCAGGTGCCGCCGCTGCCCCGTCGCCACGAAGCCCACGTGGTACGCGAGGCCCGCCAGCGCCACCGCCACCAGCGCCATGCGCGCCTCCGCGAAGGACCGCGCGAACGCCACGTCCACCGGCCCCGACGCCAGCAGCGCGGCCTCCAGCGACTGCGCCGCGCAGAGCGCCCCGCCCGCCGTCCACCACACCACGAACGCGCGCCGCGCGCCGCCCCCCGACTCCGGCACGGGGCGCCTCAGGACCGCGACCGTCGCCACCACGCACGCGACCGCCGCGACCCCGTAGGCCAGGGCGAGCAGCGGAAGCGCAGATGGCATGCGTCGTCTCTCGCCCTCCACGGCTCATCAACGCATCGCGACGCCGATTCCCGCCATGCCGCGCCCACGCCCCTCTGAGCCCCCAGAGCCCTTAAATGGGGGGACCGGCATCGCGCGGCCCGGAGCCCGCTCCCATGCTCTCCCAGAAGATCACCGACATCTGCTCGTCGTGCGGCACCCGCCTGCTGGGCAAGTCCACGACCTCCTTCAAGTGCCCCGCCTGCGGCGAAGGCCACATCGGCCGCTGCGCGCAGTGCCGCGACCAGAGCGTCCACTACAAGTGCGACGCCTGCGGCTTCATGGGCCCCTGAGGTGCCAACATGAGCCACTCCGCCCCCAAGCTCGACCTCATCGTCGAGTTCAAGCTCATGCCCGAAGGCGCCGAGGTCGACGTCAAGCACCTCGGCCAGACCGCCCTCGACACCGTCAAGAAGGTCGCCCCCGACGCCAAGGTCCAGAACGTCGAGTTCAAGCCCGTCGCCTTCGGCCTCAAGTCGGTCAACGTCACCATCCTCATGTCCGACGCCGCCGGCGGCCCCGACGCCCTCGAAGAGGCCTTCAACGGCCTCGACGGCGTCGGCAGCGCCTCCGTCGTCGAGATGGGCCGCATCTGAGCCTGCGGCCCCGGGCTCCTTTTCCATTCTCACATCCTTTCTCCGAGCGTGAGCCACGATGGACCCCGGGCTCTGCGGGACCTGCCGGCACGCGAAGCGCATCGAGACCGCCAGGAGCACCTTCTGGATGTGCCAGCGGGCCGCCGACGAGCCGCGGGTGTTCGCCAAATACCCGAGGTTGCCGGTGGTGGGGTGCGGGGGGTACGAGGGGAGGGAGATTGGTTGACGGGTTCGACTTTGAGCGGAGGTGGGCGCAGGTGCGCACGGGTGAACCCAGGCGGGCGCGGTTGGTCCCAGGTGGATGGACATCAGGGCAGTTGGCCCTAACAGGCCCGACCTGGATCGACCTTCGCCCCTCCGGGCGGACCTGCGCGGAGACGGGCCCAGTTCCGTCCAGCCGCGCGCATCACGCCGGCCGATCGCCCAGGTACAACCGCCCGACGTTAGGGTCGGCCAGCAGCTCGGCCCCCGTGCCCGTGTAGGCGTTCTTGCCCTGGTCCAGCACGTAGCCGCGGTCGCTCTTGAGGAGGGCCTTCTTGGCGTTCTGCTCGACGAGGAGGACGGGCGTCCCGGCGTCGGCGATGCGGCGGGCCTGGTCGAAGACGAGGTCCTGGAGGTTGGGGGCGAGGCCGGCGCTGGGCTCGTCGAGGAGGAGGACGGCGGGCTCCATCATGAGGGCGCGGCCGATGGCGACCATCTGGCGTTGGCCCCCGCTCATGCGGCCGACGCGCTCCTTGGCGCGCTCGCGCAGGACGGGGAAGAGGTCGTGGACGCGGGCGCGCGCTTCGGCGATCTCCTTGGGGGGGAGGAGGAAGGCGCCCATGTCGAGGTTCTCGTCGACGGTCATGGTGGCGAAGACGTTGTTGACCTGCGGGACGTAGGCGAGGCCTTCGCCGACGAGCTTGTCGGGCGCGTGGCCGGTGATGTCCTTTCCCAGGAGGCTCACCGATCCGCCGCGGGGCTTGAGGAGCCCGGCGATGGCCTTGAGGAGCGTGCTCTTGCCGGCGCCGTTGGGGCCGAGGATGCAGACCAGCTCGGCGGGCATGACCTCGACGCTAGCGCCCTGGAGGATGTTCACCTCGCCGTAGCCCGCGACGACGCCTTCGGCGGCCAGCACAGGGTCGGGCATTCAGGCGGCGCCTCCGAGGTAGGCCTCGATGACGTCGGGGTGGGCGCGGACGGTGGCGGCGTCGCCTTCGATGAGCTTCCTGCCGGTGGCCATGACGACGATGGGGTGGCAGCGCTCGAAGACGGCTTCCAGGTTGTGCTCGACGAGGACGAAGGTGATGCCGCGCTCGCGGCGGAGGGCCTCCACTTTGTCGAGGAGCTTGCGGGCGAGGGTGGGGTTGACGCCGGCCATGGGCTCGTCCATGAGGACGAGGCGCGGCTCGCGCATGAGGGCGCGCGCCAATTCCAGGAGCTTCTTCTGGCCTCCGGAGAGGGAGCCCGCGTAGCTGTCGGCGAGGCGCGTCAGCTCGAAGAGCGATAGCATCTCGTCGGCCTTCCGGCGCAGCGCCTCCTCCTCGTGGCGGACCTGCGGCGCGGCGAAGAGGGGCCCCCAGACGCGCTCGCCCACCTGCCCGTCGGGGGCGAGCATGAGGTTCTCGCGCACGGTCATGCGGGAGAGCGCGCGGGTGAGCTGGAAGGTGCGCGCGATGCCGCGGCGCGCGCGGCGCCACGCGGCGAGGCGCGTCACGTCCTGGCCCTCGAAGAGGACCTTGCCGGAGGTGGGCCTGTAGGCGCCGGCGAGGAGGTTGAAGTACGTGGTCTTGCCCGCGCCGTTGGGGCCGATGATGCCCGTGAGCGTGCCGCGGCGGACCTTGAGCGTCACGCCGTCGACGGCCTTGAGGCCCCCGAACTGCTTGCGCAGGTCGACGGTCTCCAGGATGATATCACCCTCATTTGCCAAGGGACATCTCCTCCTTGGAGCCCACGAGGCCTTGGGGCCGCAGCATGACGACGAGGATGAGGACGAGGCCCACGAGGATGGCCTGGGGCGGGCCGGCGAAGGCGATGTGGTGCTGGGTGAAGAAGGGGAGCGAGGTGAGGTTGCCGGCCAGCTCGAAGATGCCCCAGATGAGGATGGCGCCCACGATGGCGCCCTTGTGGTTGCCCACGCCGCCCAGGACGAGGATGGCGAAGCTGTAGAAGGTGACGATGGCGAGGAAGTCCTCGGGGACGACGCTGGCGACGTTCCAGATGAACAGGATGCCGGCGACGGCCGCGAGGGCGCTGCCGATCATGAGGGCTTGGAGCTTGTAGAGGAGCGCGTTCTTGCCCAGGGAGGCGGCGACGTCCTCGTCCTCGCGGATGGCCTTCAGCACGCGGCCCCAGGGCGCGCGGGCCAGCGTCTCCAGGAGGACGAACGCGATGGCGACGCAGAGGATCCCCATGGCGGCGTTGGCGAGGCCCGTGGGCAACACGTTCCAGTGCTTCGCGAGGTCCTTCATCCACTGCGTGTGCGTGGCCCAGTCGAAGATGGGGCGCGGCACGCTCTGGATGCCCTGCGAGCCGTTGGTGATATCCGCTTCGTTGAGGGTGAGGAGGAAGACCACCTGGGAGAAGCCCAGGGTCGCGATGGCGAGGTAGTCCTCGCGCAGGCGCAGGCCCGCGAGGCCCACGACGAGGCCCGCCAGCGTGCTCGCGGCGATGCCGATGAGGACGCCCAGGAAGACGGTGGCGTTGAGCGCGCCGCGCGGGCCCAGGGGGTACATGGTGGCGCCCGCGTAGATCGCGGCGGCGAGCCCCAGCGCGGCGGCGATCCCGATGGCGACGCGGCGGCGCTTCGCGAAGCGTTGCGCGACCTGGAGCGCGAGCGCGTAGACGAGGAATCCCAGGCAGAGGGCGATGAGCGCGATGACGGCGAACGCCCACGGCTGCGCGCCCTGGAGCGCGGGCACCACGGCGTCGCGCTGCTTGAGGACGAAGACGGCGGCGCCGTACGCGCCCAGGCCCATGAACGCGACGTGGCCGAAGTTGAGCAGGCCCGCGTAGCCCATCTCCACCGAGAGGCCCAGCGCGAGGAGCGCGTAGATGGCGACGGTCATCGCGACGCCCAGGAGGTACGTCCCGCGCAGCGCGTGGTCGGGGCTCATGAGGCCGAAGAGGGAGAGCCCGCCGAAGACGACGACGAGCGTGCCCGCGAGCACGAGCCATTCGCGGACGCCGCGTCGCATCACGCCTTCCTCCCGAGGATGCCCTGCGGCCGGAGGATCAGCACGGCAACGAGGACGAGGAACGCCCACGCGATGTCGTACTTGGCGGGCCCGATGCGCATGGCGAGGCCCACGACGAGGCCGCCCACCATGGCGCCGTAGGGGCTCCCGATGCCGCCCAGCAGCACGGCGGCGAAGATGGGGATGATGACGTTGAACCCCATGTCGGTGCGCAGGCTGTTGTTCTGGTTGAGGCAGAGCAGGACGCCCGCGAGGGCCACCAGCGCGGCGGCCAGGACCCAGACGTGGACGACGACGCGGTTCACGTCGATGCCGCACACCCTCGCGAGGTCGCGGTTGTCCGCCAGGGCACGCATCGCCTTGCCCGTGCGCGTGCGCGACATGAAGAGGTGGACGCCCAGGATCACCAGCGCCGCGAGGGCGAGGGTGAGCCACTGCGCGTTGGAGACGTAGACACCCAGGTACGAGCGCGAGGCGTCCACCGTGCGCTGGAGGCTCACCTGGTCGCCGCCGAAGGCCATCTGGATCGCGTTGCGCAGGATCAGCGAGAGGCCCAGGCTGGCGATGACGAGGCTCAGCACGGTGGCGCCGCGGCGGCGCAGGGGCCGCCAGAGGGCGAGCTCCAGGAGGACGGAGAGGAGCACCGTGGCGGCGATGCCCAGGAGCGTCGCGAGGACGAGCACGCGGTCCGTGGTGCCCAGCCACGCGCCGGGCTGGCGCCACTGCACGTAGGCCGCGTCCAGCGCCAGCGCCAGGGCGAAGCCCGCGAGGACCCACCGCTCCAGGCGCGCGAGCTTGCGCGTCCAGAGGCGATCTGCCAGCACCGCCAGGCCGATCACGATCGCGACGCCCAGCGCGAGAGGCACGATCCTCGCTCCCAGGTAGAGGCTCGTGCCGAAGAGGAACGCCATGTACGCGCCGAAGGTCAGCGTGTCGCCGTGCGCGAAGGTGGAGAGGTTGAGGATGCCGTAGATCAGCGTGAGCCCGATGGCGCACAGCGCGAGGATCGCGCCGAACACGAGGCCGTTGGCGACGGGCTGCAGCCACGCGCTGAGGTCCACGGGAGATGGCTCCGTCTTCTTTCTATGGGCTCCTGCGGGAAAACCATATCGCTACGGCGCGGGCGCGGTGATGACCTCCTGGTCAAGGGTCCAAAGAACGCGACGAGCGCCACGAGCGCAAAGGACGCAAAGGAAGAAATCATCGCGACCTTGGCGCTCTTTGGACCCTGGACGAGTGGATCAAAGCGCGTACTTGCCGCGCTTCTGGACCTGCACGCCGTCGAGCCACACGTCGGTGTCGAGGATCACCACGTCGACGTGGGTCCGCGCGTTCCAGGGCGCGCCGGTCTGGTCGCCGTAGGGGTTGCCGAACGCGACGTGGACGCCGGGGATCTTCTCGTCCTGGAGGAGGTTGCCCACGAGCTTCGTGAGGCCCAGGTTTGTGCCCATGGCGAACTCGCCGGCGCGCGTGCCCATGGGGTCCGAGAGGAGATATTCCTTGAACTCGCGCACGACGTCGGGGTTGCCCCCGGTGATGGTGTCGACCTGCACCTTGCTGTCGCGCACCTCGAAGCGGAGCGGAGGGACGAGTTCCTCGTACTTCTCCGAGAAGAAGTCGCCCAGGAGGTTGGTCACGATGGTGCCGTGGAGCCAGACGGGCGCGGTGTAGACCTCGCCCGCGGGGAGGTTGCCCCAGTCGCCCTTCGCGTGGAACTTGCCCGTGTCGGGGAGCCACTTCCAATCGGGGTGGAAAACGACCTCGAAGTCGGTGCCGTTGGGGTTCGTGACGCGGGCCTTGCGGACGCCCTGCACGCGGTGGAAGAGCCTCATGGTGAGGTCGGCGACCGCGTCGTAATCCGCGTTCATGCCCATCTCCATGAGCTGCGTCGTGACGCCGGGCATGTGGCCGTGGCGCGCGCTCTTGAGGTGCTTGCGGTACGCCATGCGCACGGGAAGCTCGCCCTTGACGCTGGCGGCGGCCCAGAGGGAGACGTCCGCGCGCTCCGCGGCGTCGGCCAGCGCCTTGGGGACTTCCACGAGGGGGCGCGGGCCGAACTCCTCCAGCACGAAGCGGTGGACCTTGTCGGTGACCTTGCGCGCGGCCTTCTCCAGCGCGTCGCCCACCTCGGGGACCTTCCGGTCGGTGACGAGGACGACCGACTCGCCCGGCTTGACGCCCATGCACGTCTCGATGGCGTTGCGCGCGCCCTGCTCCAGCTTGGACACGCAGGCGCCACCGGCGCGCAGGGGAAAAAAGGTGGCGCCCTCGCGGCTCAGGCCAGGGGGCGGAGGTCCCAGCCGAACGTGGGCTGGCCGCCCAGGCCGCCCTCCCCCAGGAAGGCGTCCATGGCGCGCCGCGCGGCCGTCTCCGTCTCGGGCTGCGCGACGTGCAGCCACCCCCCTGTTGCCCCGTGCGAGCCCGCGAAGAGAAAGAGCGAGGCCGGCCCCTCCTCCACGCTGAACGCCAGCGTCGAGAAGGAGAACGTGAGGACCCACGGGCCTATCGTGTACGTCGCCTGCGCGCTCCCGCCGTTGAGGGGCTCGGGCTCGGGGAGGTCGCCCGGGGCGAGGTCGCGCAGGAGCGCGTCGAGGCGGAAGGGCCCCGAGAGGTTCGCGGCCGCGCTCTCCCGGGTGGCGGGCGCCTTGGGCTGCGTGCGGAGCTGGCTGAAGTCCCAGTCGGACTCGCGCGCGCGGGAGAGCGCGTCGTCCATCCACGCCCCGCGCGCGGACCCGTTGAGGCTGGTGAGGTCCGCGAGCACGCCGTCGAGGCGCTGGCGGACCTCATCCTGCCCCAGGCGCACGTCCCAGTCCGCGGTGAGGGTCGCGTTGCCCGGGTCCGCCGCCAGAAGCGCGGCCTGGAAGGAGGCTCGCCCCGCGCGCGGGTCGGACGAGGCCCACGTCGCCTGCTGGAGCGCGTGCGCGCCCCAGCGCGCCTCCAGCCGCGGGTCCGCCAGGGGTACGCCTTGCGCGGGACGGAGGCGGACGTGGGGGTTCCCTGCGTCGAGGAGCGCCTGGAGCGCGTCGCGCAGGCGGGGCCCGTCGGCGTGCACCGTCCAGTCGGTGTGGCAGTCGCATCGCGGGGCGCTGGCCGCGCACCCCGCCGACGCCAGCACGGCCACGAGAAGCAGGACCCGCGCGCGCATCCGCGGCTTCCACGAAGGCGCGCCGCATGGGCCTTTCGGAACCGGCCTCAGCCGGTGGGCACCAGGGGCCACGACACCGCGCCGGGCGCGATGCCCGCGTCTCCCAGCAGATCGGCCAGCGCGGCGCGCGCCCCCGCCTCGTCCCGGGGCCCTGAAAGGGTGAGGAGCAGGCTGTAGCGCCCGCGCGGGTTCGCGTCCAGCAGCAGGCGATCGCCGCCGCGCGTCGCGTCCACGTGCGCGAGGGGGAAGGAGAACTGGAAGCGCCACGCGCCCGCGACGACGGGCTCGCCCGCGAAGATCGCGTGGTCCTCGTCGCCCAGGATCCGCGGCGCGAGGCGCGCCCAGAGCAGGTCCGCCCGCGGCGCGCCGTCCACGAGGGCGGGGCGCCCCGCGGCCAACGCAGCGACGAGGCGATCCTCCCGCGCGGCGTCCGCGAGGCTCAGGTTGGCCAGGAGGCCACGCACCAGGGGACGCAGCGCCGCGGCGTCGCGCGTCCCGTCAACCTGGAGGTGCGCGTCGCCCAGGAAGATCGTGAGCGCGGGCCCGGTCGCGTTGGGCGCGTAGGAGGCGCTCATCATCAGGTAACGGGGTCCCCAGCGCGCCGCGAGCGAGGCGTTGGGAAGCGGAAGCCCCGCGGGGTCCTGGCGTTGCGCACGGGGGCTGGCGTTCACCGCGTCGAACGCGCGCGGGTCCACGCCCTGCGCCTGCCACGCAGCGTGGCACTCGTCGCACGACGCGTGCGTCGCACACCCGGGGGCCAGGAGGAGCGCGAGCAGGAGAAGGGCCGCGACGGCGCGCACGGGCCCGCACCCGGCCCACGGCTCATCAGGCCTTGCCCCTGGAAACCCGCCAGCCTCAAGAGACACCTCCGCGGCCATGAGGATGGGGTCGCGCCTTGACGAGCGCCTACGTCCGGTCCCTGCGCGCCGACCCGACGCGCTTCGTGGACCCCTACCTCGCCGCCATCGCCGCCGGGGGCGCCCTGGTCCTGGCCGTGGCCCTGTGGACCCTGGGCGCGAGCGCGCCCGGCGTCGACCTGCCGCGCTGGGTCCTCCTGGCGGGCCTCGCCGCGTCCTCGTGGCTCATCCTCAACCGGCTCATCCTCTTCGACTGGCGCGGACAACGCATCGCGCTGGGCCCCGACGAGGTGCTCGTCTTCCTCGCCCTCCTTGCGCTGCCTCTGCCTCTCGTGGTCCTCTTCGCCGTGCCCTCCATGGCGGCCTACCAGGTGAAGACGCGGCGGCCGCTGCTGAAGGGCGCGGCCAACGTCGCCGTGCTCCTCCTGGCGGGCGGCGCGTGCGTCTCCACCTTCGCCCTCCTGCGGCTCGCCCTCCCGCCCCTTGTCGCCATCTGCCTCGCGATCCCCGCCTACACCTTCACGACGCACCTCCTCGTCTCCAGCGTCTTCTCGCTGCGCGAGCGCGTGAAGGTCCACGTCGTCTTCGGCGAGCGCTTCTGGGTCCCGACGCTCCTCCACGTCGCGCTGGGCGTCTGCGGCGGGCTCGCGGTGTGGGCGCTCTGGAACGTGCATCCCCTCGCCGTCGCCGCGCTGGCGCCCTTCGCCTACCTCGCCCGCGAGCACGTGGGCCTCGTCGCGCGCACCGAGCGCGAGGCCCTCGTGCAGAAGCGCCTGAGCGAGATGACGCGCGCGCTCGTGGGCGAGCAGGACCTCGACCGCGCCGCCGAGCGCATCCTGGAGACGTGTGGCGACGTCTTCCACGCGGGACGCACGACGCTCGTCATCGAGTCCGAAGGGCGCGAGCGGCGCTGGAGCCGCGAGTTCGAAGGCGGCGCCAGCGCCGAGCCCCCCATGGCCGCCACGCTGGAAGGACCGGGCGGAGAGAAGATGGGCGCGCTGGTCATCCACGCGAACCGGCAGAGCCACGCGCGCTTCGCCGACGTGGACCGCGACCTCCTCGCCATCGTCGCGGCCGAAACGGCGGCCACCATCGCCAACGCGCGCGCCCTGCACGAGCTCGCCGCCGCCCGCGAGCGCCTCGTCTCCTCCCGCGTCGCGCGCCCCCTGGTGCGACGCATCGTGCGCTCCATCATGGAGGAGACCCACGCCGACGCCACCTCGCTGCTCCGGCTGGGCGAATCCCTCGCGCGCACCGCCGACGCGCAGGACATGGACGCCTTCGCCCGCGCCTACGCCGAGATGGGACTGGGCACCATCGAGACGGTGGCGGCCGAGGGCGGCCAGTACGAGTTCGTGGGCGTCGACCTCTTCGAGAAGTCGCCCGGCTCGCGCGCGACGACGTGCTATCTCGCGCTGGGCTACGCCGCGGGCGCCGTCTCGCGCCTCCACCACGACGCGCCCACCAAGGGGGCCGAGGTGACGTGCGAGTCGCGCGGGGACGCACGGTGCCGGTTCGTGGTGCACGTCAAGTAGCGACCGGCCGGGTCTGGGCGGGTCGGCGCGGCCGGCTGGAGATCACCCAAGGTCCGGGCTCTTGGAGCCGCATGGCCTCGGGTGCGCCCACCCGGACGCAGGTGCGCGCACCTGCGCCTACCTCCGCTCAAAGTCGAACCCGTCAACCCAAGTCGTGTCGCTCGCGCCCCGACCACGGCCACTTTTCCGGGCCCAATTCCTTCAGATGCCCCAAAAAGCGGACCGCTGCCCCGGTGCAGAACCACCCAATCAAAAAAACGCGCCAAGGGTTCCCAAGGCGCAGGTCCCAGCGTCTCAGACCTGGAGCACCGGCGTCGTGGTGCATGTGAACGTCACCGAGAGGTCGGTGGACTCGGAGGCGGTGCAGTCGTAGACGATGACGCTCAGGACGCAGGCGGGGCCTCCGGGGCGCACGTCGTTGTAGCCGACGAGGGCGACGGTCTGGCCCTCGACGACGATGGGCTGGCTTGCGCAGCGCGCGGAGGCGGTGGGCGCTGCGAGGAGGCTCGCCAAGGGCAGGGCCAGGAGCAGGCAGGCGACGAGGAGCTTCATGGTCAGCGCCTCACTCCAGGCAGGGCTGCTTGAGCGCGCGGCAGGGGATGCCGCACGGGTCGGTCCACTGGTGCGTGAGGGGGTCGTACACGACGAAGGCGCACTCCGAGGCGGACGCGGTGGGCGCGGCCAGGTCCACGAGGGCCACGCCGCCCAGGATGACGAGGGCGGCCATGAGGACGATGCGGGGGTTCATGTCAACAGCCTCCGGCTTGCTGCCGGCGGGTCCGCATGCCGCGGGGGCACGAAAAGATTGGCGGGCGCGCACCCGGAGCCCGGCGGAGCTTCAGGGCGTCTCGTCCAGGGGCCTCAGGGCGACGTACACGTCCCGCTCCTCTTCGCCGGTCAACGCGTTACTCACGTAGAAGCGCTCCAGCAGGGGGCCTTCCAGGGGGACGCTGCGCTCCATGCCCCATTCCAGGAGGAGCTGGAGCGCCTCGGGGAAGCTCGTGAGGTCGCCGCGGTAGCGCAGGCCCGCGACGGGCGTGGCAGGGAGGTCGCGCACGCGCAGCGCCGGCAAGGATGGGACCGCGGCCCCGTCCGCGACAGGGTAGCCCAGGTCTGCGATCCAGCGGTCGGCCTCGCGCTCGCTGAAGGGCATGTCGTGGTAGACGCCGAAGGCGGGGCCCATGCGCTCGATGCCCGCGCGCTCCAGCGCCTCGGCCACGGCGTCCAGCGCTGCGACGCGCGCCCAGGGCACGTAGGGGCCCCGCACGCGGTGGTGCGCGAATCGGAACGGGGGCAGGGTGGAGACGGCGGGCTGTGCGAGGAGCTCGAAGCCCAGGTCGGCCACGCGCGGCGATGGGCGCGGGGCTCGCATAACGCTTGTCGCCTCAAGCCTCGGGCTCGGCGCCCTCCCGGGCCGCGTCCGCGAGGGTGAGCAGCCGCTCCTTCGTCTCGTCCACCTCGCCCAGGGCCTCGCGGACGCGCCTCGTGGCGGCGCCTGCGGCCTGGGCCGTCTCGGGCTCGTCGGCGATGGCGTCTTGCCTCGCGCGGACGTGGGACGTCACCGAGTCCACCGTGCGGTGGATGGCCTCGGTGGCCTCCTCCCCCTCGCTGATGGCCGCGTCGATGTGGTGGTCGGCCGCCTGCGCCACCTCGCCCAGCGCCGCGCGCAGCCGCGAGAGGCGGTTGTGAAGCTCCGTCGCGATGAGGCTGCAGTCGAAGCGGCGATGGCTTCCGTCGGAGGTCGCGAGGAGCTGGATGAGGTCGTCGTCGGAGAGGTGGGGCAGGAAGTCGGCGGGCCGCTCGCCTGCGGCCATGGCGGCGTCCCAACGCCGCCAGCGGATCTCGCTCCGGAGCATGAGACCCCCATGGCGCGGACTCGGCTTGGCCTTGCGGACGGCCCGGCGCCTCCTTGCCAGTCCGCTCGCAACGTTGATGCCCGCGCCGAGGGTGGAGCGGCCGTGAAGCTCCGGTACCGCAGGGTCGGGGACCGGCTCTACGTCCGGATCGCGGACGACGTGCCCGACGAGTCGCGCGTCTGGAAAAGCCTCCAGATGATGGGCGCGCCCGTGGAGGTCGACCGCGACCCGCGCGCCCTCTCGTGGTCGCGCTACGTGAAGGAAGGCGCCTTCGCGAAGCTCCAGAAGGCGGCAGGGCTTCTGCGCGCGACGCTGGAGCCGGAGCCGGGCGAGGCGCCCCTCGTCGCGGGCCGCAGCGGCGAGGCCTACGCGCGCGAGCGCCCTGTGGACGTGCCCGCCCTCATGCGCCTCCTGGACGCGGGCGAGCCCGCCGAGGCGCTCGCGGCCCTGCGCGCGGGGCGCACCGACCTCGCGGTGTGGGCGCGCTCGCGGCCCGAGTTCGCGGCCGAGTCGAAGCGCGACCTGCGCGCCCTGGACGAGGCCATCGACCGCCTCAAGGCGCGCGAGCGGGAGGCCGAGAAGGCGGCCGCGGCGGACGAGGCGCGGGAGATCAGCCAGGCCCTCCGCGGCGTCAGCGCGGACGACCTCTGGAAGGCGAAGAACGAGCTGGTGGCGCTCAAGAAGCGCGCCGACGCCTTCGAGAAGCGCGCCGTCGTCGAGGCCAAGCTTCCTGATATCATCCCCGGCTTCCGCGGCCGGCTGCGCCCCTACCAGGCGGAGGGCGTGCGCTTCCTCGCGGGGCGCGACCTCTCCGCCATCCTCGCCGACGAGATGGGCCTGGGCAAGACCGTCATGACCATCGCCGCGACGCTCGCGCGCGACGCCCGCGCGCTGGTGGTCGGCCCCGCCAACGTCCTCTACAACTGGGCCGACGAGGTGGAGCGCTTCACCGACGAGGTGCCCCTGGTGTACCACCAGCAGCGCTGGATCGGCAACGAGCGCGGCCGCTTCCTCCTCACCACCTACGACGCGCTGCGCAACCTCGACCCCGCGCACCCGCAGGTGGCGGGCCGCGACGTGCTGATCCTCGACGAGGCGCACTACATCCGCAACCCCGAGACGCAGCGCGCCCGCCTCGTGAAGGCGCTCCCGCAGCGCCGCAGGCTCCTCCTCACCGGCACGCCCCTGGTCAACGGCATCGACGACTACTACGAGCTTCTGGAGCAGGTGGACCACGGCCGCTTCCAGAGCCGCGCCGAGTTCAGCCGCACCTGGAAGGTCGACGCCTCCCTCTTCAACCGCTACGGCGCCGTGCGCAACCTCGCCGCCGACTTCCTCCAGAAGGCCACACGCGACGTGCTGCTGCGCCGCCGCAAGGACGAGGTGCTGGCCGAGCTTCCCCCGCGCACCATCGTCGTCACCAAGCACGAGATGGAGCCGGGCGACGAGCGCGTCTACCGCGGCCTGGAGGCCAAGGCCGTGGAGACGATGCAGAAGGCGCAGAGCGACGTCGCCATCTTCGCCGCCATCCACTCCCTGCGCCACCACCTTGCCATGACGCGCGTCGCGGCCGTGAAGGAGCGCGTGCAGGAGCTTCTGGAGGCCGACGAGAGCGTCGTCGTCTACAGCCACTACCTCGACCCCCTGCGCAAGCTCCAGGAGGCCTTTCCCCGGGTGGCCGCCACGCTGGACGGCTCCACGCCGCCCAAGCGCCGCCAGGAGCTGGCCAAGACGTTCGGCGCCGAAGGCGGCCCGCGCGTGCTCCTCGCGCAGATGGAAGCGGGCGGCATCGGCCTCAACTTCACCGGGGGCCGCTTCGTGCTCTTCCTCCACCTGGGCTGGACGCCCGCCGTCCACGCGCAGGCCATGGACCGCGTCCACCGCATCGGCCAGGACCGCCCCGTGCAAGTGGAGTTCTTCGTGACGCCCGACACCATCGACGAGCGCATGGTGAAGATCCTCCTGCGCAAGGAGGCTGACCAGAACCTGGTGCTGGCGGAGGAGAGCAACACCTTCAACCGCAGCGAGATCGCCAAGCTCCTCGCGGAGGACGCGCGCGAGCGCGCCGAGCGCGAGAAGCTTGTCGCGTTCGGGGCGGAGCGCTCCTCTTAGGGCAAGGGGGCGGGAACGAGGGGACGGCCCCCGACGAGGCACGTGCCGCCACATGGCGCCAGGTGTTGCCGGCTGGCGCCAGGCGTGCACGCCTGGCGCCACCCGGCCGTACCCGTTCCACACTTCTGTTCATCCTCCCGCCCTCCACGAGGTCGTCCAACGCGCCCTCCGCGGCCCAGCGCGCCGGTCGGCAACGTCTTGCCCCCGAACGAGGGTGCCCTTCCCGGTGACCCCATGAAGATCGCCATCCTCGCCCTCGCCCTCTGCCTCGCCGCCGTCGTCGCCGCCCCCGCCGCCGTCGCGGAGGCGGGCGCCCAGGCCCCGGACTTCGTCTGCGCGGACAACCTCGCGGGCCACCTCGTCTGCTTCGTCGTCTCCGTGGCCTGCCCCGGCTGCTTCGACGTCGCGCTCTGAGGCTCAGCCCGGGAACTCCTGGCGCACCGCGGGCGCGACCTCGGTGCCCAGGATCTCCACGGCCCGCGCGACCTTGGCATAGGGCATGCCGCCCCAGTCCATCTGGAGCATGAGGCGGTCGATGCCCAGCACCTCGCGCTCCCAGCGGATCTTCTCGATGGCCTCCTTGGCGTCGCCCGCGAACACGGCGCCGCGGGGGCCCATCTCGGCCTCGAACGCCTCGCGGGGCACGTCGCGCGGCGGGAAGCGGTTCTTCAGCCCCTTGCGCATGAGGTCCAGCCAGCGCGCGGCGTAGTCCTCCTTGGCCTGCCGCGCGTCGTCGGCCAGGAGGCCGTGGCTGGAGACGGCGAGCCGCGTCGTCCGGTGCCCCGCCTGCGCGGCGGCGCGGCGGTAGAGGCTGGCGAGGCCGGCGAAGCGCGCGGGCCCGCCCAGGATGGCGATGTTCATGGGAAGGCCCAGGCGGCCCGCCCGGATCGCGCTCTCGGGCGTGCCGCCCACGCCGATCCAGATGGGGAGCGGCCGCTCGGGGCGCGGCGAGACCTCCGCGTCGTGGAGCGCGGGCCGGTGGCGGCCCTCCCACGTGACGCGCTCGCTGCGGTTGATCTCCAGGAGGAGGTCCAATTTCTCGGCGAAGAGGGAGTCGTAGTCGTGGAGGTCGTAGCCGAAGAGGGCGAAGCTCTCCACGAACGAGCCGCGGCCCACGAGCAGCTCCGCGCGGCCGTTTGATAGCAGGTCCAGCGTGGCGAAGTCCTCGAAGACGCGCACGGGGTCCAGCGTGTTGAGCAGGGTGGTGGCGGGAGAGAGCTTGATGCGGGTGGTGGCCTCGGCGCAGGCGGCCAGCACGACGGGGGGCGATGAGATGGCCATGTCAAGGCGGTGGTGCTCGCCCACGGCGAACACGTCGAGGCCCACCTCGTCGGCGAGCTTGGCGAAGCGCACGGTGTCGCGCAGCTTCTCCCGCGCGGTGGTGGTCTTCCCGGTGACGGGGTCGGGGAAGGTGTCGCCGAAGGTGTAGAGGCCGATCTCCATGGGATCAGAATCCCAGGGGCTCGCCCACGAGGATGACGTGCGTGCGGCCGGGGCGCGGCTCGCCTTCCAGGAGGACCCACTTGTTGGGGCGCGAGGCGTACTGCATGGGGCCGCGGTTGACGCGCTCCTGCTCCTGGGGCGCGGCCACGTCGCGGATGCGCCGCATGGCGTCGTGCAGGTCGGGGACCACCTTGTTCACGCTCGCGACGAGGATGACGCGCTCGGGGCCCGCGACGTAGCCGGCGACGCGGCTGCCGCCGAAGTCGGAGGCCACCAGCACGCCCTCCTCGGTGATGGCGCCCACGCTGCCCAGGAAGAAGGGGGCCAGCATGGCGCGCATGCGAAGCTCCTGGCGCTTCGCGGGGTCCTGCTCGGCCCACACCTTGGCGCGCAGGTAGTCCCACTCGCCGGATTTCAGCGCGTCGGTCACGCCGATCTGGTCCAGCGTGGTGCTGGAGCCCGCCATGACGGCGGCGCCGCGGGGGATGCGCTTCAGGACGGCCTCCTTGGCGGCGGCGCGGTCGGGGGCGTACTCGGCGCTGAAGTGGCGCGCTTCCAGCTGCGGGATGAGCTTCTCGGCGACCTGGGCGGGGTCCATCGCGCGACGGTAGGGCCTGCGGCGGGAAAACGTTCCGCTTCCAAGGAGGGAAGCATCGGCTACGGGTCCATCTCGGCGAGGAGGTACTCCGGGAGCTTGATCCCGGCCTTCTCGGTGCGCGAGCGGCTCGCGGGGCGCCACGTGGTGCGCAGCGTGCCCTGGGGCTTGCCTTCGGGGCTCGCGGTGCGCGCTTCGATGGTGAACGGGTCGGTGGCGACGATGCGCGCGGTGGCGCGCGTCGCGTGGCCCACCCGGGGGAGGCGCTCCTGCTCGAACGCGACGGGCCCGTAGGAGGTCATGACCTTCCCGCCAAGCTCCAGCGCGGCCCAGTAGGACACCTCGTAGAGGAGCGTGAAGTGGAGGCCCGTGTGGAAGAGGCCCGGCCAGCCCACCTCGTCCTCGCGCGGCGCGTGCTCCGCCACGACGGAGTCGCCCTCGCGGGCGAAGCGCAGGCGCAGGCCGCGCGCGTGCTGCGGGCCGCAGCCGAAGCAGGGGTTCTCGCTGGGGTTCTCCAGGGGCGTCATCGGGCGGCGCATCGCGTCGGGGGCCTAAGGGCTTGCCCCCATGGGTCGCGCGCCCGCCTCGTCCACGGCGAAGAAGTCGACGCGCCGCGCGGGAAGCTCCAGCAGGGCGACGCTCTTCACCTGCGCGCGGTGCAGCGCGCCGGGGTTCACCACGAGCGTCCCATCGATGGTCTCGCAGCGGCGCTTGTGCGTGTGCCCGTGGAGCGCCACGCCGACGCGGCCGATGGCGGCGCGCAGCGGGGCGGGGACGTGGCCGTGGGCGGCGAACACCTCGACGCCCGCCAGCGTGGACTGCCACGAGTCGGGGAGCGCGTGCCCAAGGTCGTTGTTGCCGCGCACCGCCTGCACGGGGAGCCCTTCCAGGAGCGCCAGCGTCTCGGGCTCGCACACGTCGCCCAGGTGCAGCACGAGGTCCACCTGCCGCTCGCGGAAGAACGCGGCCGCGACGCGCACCAGGGGCTCGTTGTCGTGGGTGTCGCTCACGAGGCCGATCCTCACGCGTCGCCCTCCAGCATCGCGCGGGTGAGCGCAAGGGCCTGCTGCTGCGCCTCCACGCGGGCGCGCAGGCGCGAGAGGACGCGGAGGGGCGCGGGCGTCCACGAGAGGCCCTCGTATTCGACGTCCACCAGCAGGAGCCCCTCGGGGGGCGCGGTGCCCAGGTCGGCGGGCTTCGCGGCGCGCAGCGCGTCGGCGATGGCGCCGGCCTTGATCTCGCCCTCCGCCTCGCGGCGCGCGGCCTCCACCATGCGGCGCACCTGGTTCCAGAGGAACGACTCGCCCACGACGTCCACCACCACGAGGCCCCCCTGCGCTCGGGCCGCGACGGAGAAGACGGTGCGCTCCGGGTTGACGCCGGGCTCCAGGCGGCAGAACGCGGTGAAGTCGTGCGTGCCCACGAAGGGCTGGAGCGCGGAGGCGACCGCGTCGGCGCCGGCCCGCGTGCGGAGGAAGTAGCGGTAGCGCCGGCGGCGCGCGTGACGCGGCTCGAAGGAGTCGTCCACCGGCGCGAGGGCCCACGCCCAGGCGTCCTCCATGGCGAAGGTGAGCGCGGGGAGAAGCGAGTCCTCCGGGTGCGACGTCTCCAGCGCGACGACGTTGCCCCGCGCCGAGACGCCCGCGTCGGTGCGCCCCGCCCACCGCATGGTGGCGGGCGCCGCCGGGTCCAGCGAGGCCAGGGCGCGCGCGACCTCGGAATGCACGGTGCGGACGCCGGGCTGCACCTGGCTCCCCGCGAAGCGCGCGCCGTCGTAGGCGACCTTCAGCGCGTAGCGCACACGGCGCCCACGCCCTCCCGCAACAAATAGGAGCCTCCCCCGCCTTCCGCGCGCCGTGCCCCGGACCCGGACGCTGCCCCCCGTCGACGAGCTCCTCGCCGCGCTGCGCGAGGCCGGCGTGGAGGACGCTCCTCAGGACGCGCCCGACGAGGCGAGCCACCAGGGGCTCCTGGACCTGGCGCTCCACGTCGCGGAGCATCGCAAGCGCGTCTCGTTCCCCGGGTTCTCCTGGGACGACCCCGCCTTCGAGGCGGCCGACGCGAAGCTCGCCATGCGCGTCGCCTACGTGCGCCTGCCCGACGCGGCCGCCTTCGCGGACGCGCTGCGCGCGCACCTGCCCCGCGCCTCGCGCGGCCACTCGCTCCTCGCGGTGGACGCCCACGCGACGGCGCTGCGCGAGTTCGACGCCGTGCACGACCTCTACGGGCGCGTCACGCTCTTCGAGCACCGCACGCCGGTCCCCGAGCCCGCGGACCCCCGCGTGGACGCGGCGCGCGAGCGCGGCTGGGCCCGCGCCCTCAAGGAGCACAACCTCCTGCCGGGCCGCGGCCTCGTCGTCCTCGACGAGCACCAGGGGCTCTACCTGCGCGAGGAGGCCTTCCAGCGCCTCATGGGCATCCTGCTGCTCCTGCCCGACGGCCACACGACGCTCCTGTGGAACCCCTTCGTGGAGGCCGAGCGCAACGACAGCGAGATCCAGTACTGGCTGGGCTGGGGCGAAGGGACCGGGCGCTCCTCCGAGTGGCGGGAGCTCGTGCGGTTCGAGGGCGAGGAGTAGGCACCCTTTTTTCAAGGGTCGCGCCTGCCGGACCCGTCCCCATGACCGAGCACGGCACGAGCCGCTTCACGCGGGAGGAGGTCCTTGAGTACCACAGCCGCGAGCCCCGGGGCAAGATCACCGTCCTGCCCACGAAGCCCACGGAGACGCAGCGCGACCTCTCCATCGCGTACTCGCCGGGCGTCGCCATCCCGTGCCTGGAGATCGCCAAGGACCCGGATCTGGCGTACCGCTACACGGCCAAGGGGAACCTCGTGGCGGTCATCAGCAACGGCACGGCCGTGCTGGGGCTGGGCAACATCGGCGCGGCGGCCGGCAAGCCCGTCATGGAGGGCAAGGGCGTGCTCATGAAGAAGTTCGCCGACATCGACGTCTTCGACATCGAGGTCGCGACGCAGGACCCCGACGAGGTCATCAACGTCGTCAAGAACCTCACGCCCACCTTCGGCGCGGTGAACCTGGAGGACATCAAGGCGCCCGAGTGCTTCTACATCGAGGAGAAGCTCAAGGCCATCTGCGACATCCCCATCTTCCACGACGACCAGCACGGCACCGCCATCATCAGCGGCGCGGGCCTCCTCAACGCCATGGGGCTCACGGGGAAGCGCCTCGACCAGGTGCGCATCGTCATCAGCGGCGCGGGCGCGGCGTCCATCGCGTGCGCGCGCTTCTACGTGGAGCTTGGCGCGAAGCGCGAGCACATCGTCCTCGTCGACTCCAAGGGCATCGTCTACCAGGGGCGCCAGGAAGGCATGAACCCCTACAAGGAGGAGTTCGCCGTGCCGGACGACGGGCGCCGCACCATCGCGGACGCGCTCCGGGGCGCCGACGTGTTCGTGGGCCTGTCGGTCAAGGGGCTCGTGACGCCGGAGATGCTCAAGGCCATGGCGCCCAGGCCCGTGGTCTTCGCGCTGGCGAACCCGGACCCGGAGATCCCCTACGACGAGGCGAAGCTGGCGCGCCCCGACGCCATCGTGGGCACGGGCCGCAGCGACTACCCCAACCAGGTCAACAACGTCCTGGGCTATCCGTACATCTTCCGCGGCGCGCTGGACGTGCGCGCGAAGGCCATCAACGAGGCCATGAAGGTCGCGGCGGCCAGGGCGCTGGCGGACCTGGCGAAGACCGACGTGCCCGACGAGGTCATCCGCGCCTACGGCGGCGATCCCATCGTCTTCGGCCCCGAGTACATCATCCCCAAGCCCTTCGACCCGCGCGTGCTGCTCCACGTCGCGCCCGCGGTGGCCCGCGCCGCGATGGAGAGCGGCGTCGCGCGCAAGAGGATCGACCTGGCGAAGTACGAGGAGGAGCTGGAGGCGCGCCTGGGCAAGGCGCGCGAGATGATGCGCATCGTCATCAACAAGGCGAAGCGCGACCCCAAGCGCGTCGTCTTCCCCGAGGGCTCCGACGAGAAGATCCTCCGCGCGTGCCAGATCCTCCACGACGAGGGTGTCGCGACGCCCATCCTCCTGGGCGACCCGCTGGAGGTCCACCGCATCATGGACGAGCACCACCTGGACTTCCCCGCCGACGTGGTGGACCCGCGCGCGAGCGCGAAGCTGGAGGGCTACGTGGAGGAGCTCCTGCGCCTGCGCCAGCGCAAGGGCATCACGCGCAGCGAGGCCCTCGCCACGCTCAAGCGCGACCGCAACGCCTACGGCAGCATGATGGTCCGCATGGGCGAGGCCGACGCGCTCGTCTCGGGCCTCGCGAGCCACTACCCCGACGCGCTGCGCCCCGCCCTGCAGATCCTGGGCCTCAAGAAGGGCGCTCGCCGCGCCGTGGGCATGTACATGATGACGCTCAAGAGCCGCGTCCTCTTCCTCGCGGACGCCACGGTGAACATCGACCCCAGCGCGGAGGACCTCGCGGAGATCGCGATGCAGACGGCCAAGGTCGCGCGCCAGTTCGACGTGGAGCCCCGCGTCGCCATGCTCTCGTTCAGCAACTTCGGCAGCACGCGCCACCCCTTCGCCGAGAAGGTCGCCCGCGCCGTGGAGATCCTCCGGCAGCGCGCGCCCGACCTCATGGTGGACGGCGAGATGCAGGCCGACACCGCGTTGGTGCCCGACCTCCTGGCGGAGTACCCGTTCAGCAAGCTGAAGGAGCCCGCCAACGTGCTCATCTTCCCCGACCTCCAGAGCGCGAACATCGCCTACAAGCTGCTCCAGCGCCTGAGCGACGCCGAGATGACGGGCCCCATCCTCGAAGGCGTGGCGAAGCCGGTGCACATCCTCCAGCGCGGCGACGACGTGCGCGACGTAGTGAACATGGCGGCGATCGCCGTGGTGGAGGCCCAGCAGCAGTGATGCACGTCGCCAATGGCGACGCCTTCGCCGCGCGCCTCCGCGAGGCCGGGATCGAGGGCGATGTCCTTTCCTGGGCGGACATGCTCAGCGAGGGCCCGCTGCCCCACGGCCTGCGCGGCGAGGAGGACTGGCGCCTGCGGGCCCGCCTTCTCGCCGAGGACTACCCGCTGGACGCGGACCGCTACGTGCGGGACGCCGCGGAGCGCCTGAAGCGGCTGGGCGAGGCGGCCCAGAGGGAGGAGATCGTCCTCTGGTTCGACGAGGAGCTGTTCTGCCAGGCGAACGCGTGCTATCTTCTGGACTGGCTCGCGCTGGAGGCGCCCGACGCCAAGGTGAGCCTCGTCGCGGAGCCCGGCGCCGCGCCCGTGGGCGGCCTCTCCGAGCTTCTCGCCGAGCGGGAGCTTCTCTCCCGCGAGCGCCGCACGCTGGCGCGCGCCTTCTGGAACGCCCTGGGCCACCCGGACCCCTCGGGCGTCCCGCGCCTCCTGCGCGCCGACCTCTCCGCGTGGCCGCGCCTCGCGCTGGGCCTGCGCGCGCACCTCGCCCGCTTCCCCGACGCGTCGGGCCTCGACGCCATCGAGGAGGAGCTTCTTCGCATCCTCGCCCGGGGGCCCGTGGAGCTCCCCGAGCTTTTCGCCACCTGGCAGGAGACGCCGCTGGGCCGCGCGTGCGGATTCGGCGACGCGCAGGTCGAGGTCGCGCTCCGGAGGATGGGGCCCCTGGTGGAGCGCGAGGGGAAGCGCCTCGTCGCGCGGCCCGACGCCGAGCGCCCTCCACGCGAGCGCTGGATCGGCGGGTGCCGCCTGGTGCCGGGTGCGCCCGGGTGGCGCCGGGCGGGCGACGCGCTGCGGCGCGCCTGATCAGAGCCCCTTCGTCTCGTCCCCCAGCGCCGCGAAGAGCTGCCCCGGGTCGCGGAACTCCTTGTCGGGCAGGCGGCGGATCTCCTCCAGCGCGTCCTCGTCGGCGCCCTCCTGCCGGGCGAGGCGTTCCAGGTCCTCGCGGCGCGCCGGGAAGCGGGCCCCCTTGAGGAAGCGGGCGGCGTTCACGACGGCGGCCGCGGCGATGTCGTCCTCCAGCGTGTCGTCAGGCATGCTGCGCGCGAGCCGCCCACGCCGGGATGGCGCTTCTGGCCGCTTCGTCACGCCACCGCGGCGAGGAAGCGCTCCGCCGCCTCGTTGGGCCTCTCCACGGCGCCCCCGGTGCGCGCATAGTGCGCCTCCAGGGCGGCGAGGACCTGCGCCGGGTCGGGCGCGTCGCGGGGCACGCGCTTCTCCAGCCCCAGGTCGGGGTTGATCTCGTAGCCCACGGCGCGGCGGCCCAGCGCGCGGGCCACCCAGAGCGTCGTGCCCGTGCCTGCGAAGGGGTCCAGCACGGTGTCGCCCAGACAGGAGAGCATGCGCACGAGCCGGTAGGGGATCTCCGGCGGGAAGGGCGCCGTGCGCGCGTCGTCCTGCGAGGCGCCGCGCACGTCCCACACCTGGGAGAACCACGCGTCGCGCTCCGCCTTGCTGAACTGGCTCGCGTAGCGCAAGGGGTCCTTGGGCGCGAAGGCGCGCGCGCCGCCCTTGCGGAAGAGGAGGATGAACTCGCAGTCCAGCGTGACGTAGGCGTTGGTGGGCAGGAAGCCGCTGCCCAGGAACGCGTTGGGCTTGTTGGTGGGCTTCTTCCACAGGATGGGCACGAGGCTCTGGAGGCCCAGCGCCTCGCAGTCGCGCGCCACCTGCGCGTGGTTCATCATGCAGCGGAAGTCGCCGCCCACCTTGCGCGTCGCGTCGCCCACGTTCACCGCGAGGATGCCGCCCGGGGCCAGCGCGCGGGCGCACTCGGCCCACACGCGGGAAAGAAGCGCGTGGCTCGCGGCGAAGCCCTCCTCGCTGGCGGTGGGGACGCCGGTCTGCTCGGCGAGCTGCGCGTCCCACATTTCGATGAGCGGATAGGGCGGCGACGTCACCACGAGGTGCACGCTCGCGTCCGGGACCTCCGCCATACGCTCGCTGGAGCGCAGCGCGACGCGGGGGGCGAGGTCGCGCTCCTTCAGCGCGGCCAGCACGGCGTCGCGGCTCTCGCGGAGGGCATCCAGGGGGCCGTGCACGCGGGGGCGAAGCCGCGCGGGGCTCATGGCCCTTTCCAGCGGGCGCGCCTGGAAATCCAGCGAGGGGATCAGGAGCGGGCGCGCTCGATCAATTCCACCCAGTTGCCGTCCAGGTCGTGCACGAAGGCGATGGTGCTCCCGGAGCCCGAGAGGGAGTAGGGCTCCTTGGCGACGCGCACGCCTTCGGCCTTGAGGCGCGCGACGAGGCCGCGCACGTCCTCCACGATGAGCGCGATGTGGTCGAAGGTGGAGCCTTCGACGTAGTCCTCGGGCTTCCAGGCGCGCCAGTGGGTCAGCTCCAGCTTCATCTGGTCCTCGCCGTAGCCGACGAAGGCGATCTCGGCGTTGGTCTCCTTGATCTCGCGGCGCGAGAGGAGCTTCATGCCGAAGCTGCGCTCGTAGAAGCGGATGGCGGCGTCCATGTCGCGGACGTTGAGGCAGCAGTGGTCGAGGCGCATGCGCAGCCCGAGGCGGGGCTACTGCATGGGGGTTTCGGCCGCGCCGGCCTCTTGGGGCGCCTCGTGGTCGGCCTCGTGCTGGCGCGCGGCGGCGTCGGCCCGCGCGTGGAGCGCCTGCATGCGCTTGGTCTTCCACCAGAGCATCGTGAGGCCCGAGCCGGCCATGACGCCGCCCACGGCGAAGCCGCCCGTGACGGCGGTGCTGGCACCCACGGCGCCGGCGCCCAGCCAGGTCAGGGCCCACAGGCTGGTGAAGCCGCTGGCCGCGACGACGACGCGCTCGGAGCCGGATTCGCCCACGGGGAACCCTCTGCGGCGCCGGTTTAAGCACGTTCCGGTCCGGCCGAAAGCCCTCGCGCCTCGGGGGCCGAGTCCCAACCTATGTAAATGGGAGGGGTCTTAGGCCCCCGCGACACCCATGGCGGACGACTCCGAGCTTCAGGTGCACGAGTTCGAGAACGTGGACCTCAAGGGCGCCACCATCATCGACGGCTTCCCCAGCGTCGGGCTCGTCTCCACCATCACGGCCAACTACCTCATCGACGTGCTGGAATTGCAGCAGGTCGGGATCATGGACTCCAAGTTCTTCCCGACGGTGAGCATCGTGCGCAACGGCGTGCCCCTCTACCCCGTGCGCATCTACGCGGGGAAGGGCGTCTGTGTCTTCATCAGCGAGTTCCAGCCCGCGCCCAAGCTCATCCGCCCCATCGCGGAGGCCATCCTCGCCTTCGCCAAGCGCAAGGGCGCCAAGACCATCATCAGCCCCGAAGGCCTCGTGCTGGACCAGGAGGGCGAGGGCGAGCAGGAGGTCCAGGTCTACGCCCTGGGCTCCACCGCCGGCACGCGGGAGATGCTCACGCACCACAAGATCGAGCAGTTCGGCAACGGCATCATCACCGGCGTCTCGGGCGTCCTGCTGAACCTGGGCAAGAAGGAGAACCTCGACGCCATCAGCATCCTCGCCGAGGCCAACCCCAACTACCCCGACGCGCGCGCGGCGGCGAAGGTCATCGAGGCCATCGACAAGCTGCTTCCCCACCTCAAGATCGACGTGAAGCCGCTCTACACCGAGGCGGAGAACATCGAAAAGACCCTCCGCATGATGCAGAAGCAGGCCGCGCCCGCACAGGCCGCCCACGCGGACGAAGTCCCCAACATGTACGGCTAACGCCGCAGGCTTGTCGCCCCCGGAGCCGCGCGAAGCGCGGCGGAGCGGGGCGCGCAGGGCGCATTGCCGGCTGGTGCGCCAGCCGATGCGGAGCAGGCCGCGCCCGCACAGGCCGCCCACGCGGACGAAGTCCCCAACATGTACGGGTAGGGAGACGGAGCCGGTCTCACCGAATCGGTTATCCACGGGCTCGGGCGTGCCCGCCGCGGGAGGCCCCCGTCCATGGTCCACGTCCGCGCCTCGCTTGCTTCCGCGCTCCTCCTCGGCTCCATCGTCCTGGGCCCCGCGCTGCTGGCGCCGCCGGGCGCCGCCACGCCGGGCGACTACGTGGCGACGGCCACCGTGCCCGTCCCCGCCAGCATCGGCGTGGGCCTCACGTTCGACGGGCACACGTTCTACTACACCAACTACCAGGACCCCACGCTCTACGGCTACACCGTCTCGTGCGCGGGCTCCTCGTGCTCCACGACGCTGACGCTCACGCAGGCCATCCGCGACGCGACGACGCTCTCCCCCGTCTCCGTGGGCGCCATCGCCTACGACGCGACGCGCGGCGTCATCTGGGGCGGCGCGGACGGAAGCTCCGCCATCTACCGCATCGACCCCGCGACGGGCCTGGCCACCTTCGCGTTCACCGCCAGCGCGTGCGGCTCCTCCTACGGCCTCGTGGACGGCATCGCCTTCGACGCGCAGGCGGACACCATCTACTACAGCCCCGACGTGTCGTACTCCGCGTGCGCGTTCAGCCCCGCGGGCTCGCTGCTCGACCAGGTCCCCGTGGCCAGCGTCGCCGGCTTCCCCGCCTGCTACAACTCGGGCCTCGCCATCGGCGGCGACGTGCTCTACATGGGCTCCGACGGGTGCGGCCAGATCGTCGCCGTCGACAAGGCCTCGCACCAGGGCCTCGGCGTCTTCGCGTCGCCCGGCGGCCGCGACGAGGGGATGACGTGCGATCCCGTCACGTTCGCGCCGCAGTCGGTCATCTGGTCCAAGGACGCGTACAACAACCGGGCCACCGCGTTCGAGATCGCGCCTGGCACCTGCGGCGTGGGCGGCCTGCCGCCGTGCACGGCCGACGTCGCGGCGCAGATCGACGACCCGCAGCCCGGCTTCGACTACTACGGCGGCGGCAAGCAGGCGCAGTCGCCCCAGGGCCCGCTCCCGCGCGTCGCGGGCGTCGTCACGCTGCGCGCCGAGGGCTCGCCCGCGGGCCGCGCGACGCGCGCGGACTTCCGCGTCGACGGCGCGCTCGTGGGAAGCTCGGACGTGGAGCCCTTCGCCGTCAGCTGGGACGCGTCCAGCGTCTCCCCCGGCGCGCACTCCCTCACCGTCGCCCTTGAGGACGACGCGGGGTGCCCCACGCAGGCGTCGCAGGCGTTCCTCGTCACCTGCGGCGCGCCCATCGCCGTGGACGTCTCGCGCCCCGCCGCCGGCACGACCTACTTCCAGGACGCGGCGCACCCCGGCGCGCCCGGCCCCGCCGTCGTCCTGGGCGACCTCACGCTGGAGGCCGCCGCCTCCGACCCCTCGCGCATCGTCAGCGTGGACTGGAGCGTCGATGGAAATGATATCGCCACCGGTGTCGTGGGCGCGCCGTGGAGCGCGCCCTGGCAGGCCAGCGCGGCCTCGCCCGGCCTGCACACGATCCGCGCGCTGTTCCACGAGACGAACGGAGGCTGCACGGACCTCGCCGTCGCCACCGCCAAGGTGTCGCTCCTGCGCGACGAGTCCAGCGCGCAGGGCGTCTTCGCGACCGTCTCGCAGCCCGCCGAGCCCACCCTCGTCTCGCACCCCGTCGAGGCCCCCGGCGAAAGCTGGGTCGTGGACCGCTCGTTCGACCCCCTGGGCCTCCGCGTCCAGGCCTCCCACGACGAGGCGGACGACGCGCCCGGCGCCGCGCACGCCGCGAGCGAGGTCGCCAACGTGAGCCTCCTGGGCGGCACGGTCACCGCCAAGCTCCTGCGCGGCGAGGTCGCGCTCTCCCTCGACGCCGCGGACCTGTCGCTCCCCTACGACGCCTCGGGCTCCCGCATCGTCGACCTCGCCGTCAACGGCCTCCCCGTCGCCGCGCAGCAGCCCAACACGCGCGTCGACCTCCCCGGCGTGGGCCACCTCGTCCTGAACGAGCAGATCGTCACCGACGCGCCGGGCCACCGCGAGGTGCAGGTCAACGCGTTGCATCTCTACGCGGATGTCAACGGCCTGCGCGGCGAGGTCGTGCTGGGCTCCGCCCTCGTGGGCATCGACGACGCGCTGGGCTCCTTCGCGGGCCGCGCGCACGAGATCGACCCGCAGGATGACGCCGGCAGCGGCCACGACGCGGGCGACGCGCCGGCCTCCGGCCTCGTGCTCCCCGTGGGCCAGGGCGGCACCGACCTGGGCGCGACCCTCGTGGGCGGACGCCTGGGCCCCTACGACCCGGCGGACCACTACCTCGTCCGCGTCGCCGAAGGCGAGAAGCTCCTCGCCACGCTCAAGCCCGCCGAGGCCGCCACCGTGGGCCTCGCCACGCTGGGCACGCCCCCCGCGCCGCCGGGCGCCTCGGTGGACAGCCTCGCCATCCCGCAGCAGACGCTCCGCCTGCTGGAGCCCTCCGACCGCCGCGTGGCCACCGAGTCCGCGCTCCCCCTCTCGGCCCCGCAGCGCGTCGACCTCAACGTCAACGAGACGGGCCTCTGGGACCTCGTCGTCGCGGGCGACGTGGGCAACTACACGCTCCAGGTCAGCGTCGTGCCCGCGCCCCTGGCGCCCCCGGCCGCCGCGGGCGCCTCGTGCGGCGACGCCAGCGCGCCCTTCCTCGAGGCCAGCGGCGCCGCCAGCAGCTTCCACGCGCATGATATCAATCAGGTCTGGCGCCTCAACGCCAGCATCGGGGACGACGTGGGCGTCGAGCTTGTCATGCCGGACCCCGACGGGCAGGACTTCGACCTCACGCTCTACGACGACGCGTGCCACGTCCTCGCCCAGTCGCAGCTTGGGAAGCCCCTCTTCTGGCCCGGCGACGCGCCCAAGGGCATCAGCGACTTCGTGGCGCCCCCGCCCGCCCCCTACACGGGCGTCTACTGGGTGGAGGCCACGCGTGTCACGGGCGCGGGCAACTTCGCTCTCCTTCCCCAGGTGGCGAGCCCCATCCCGACGATCCCCGGCAACGACGCGCTCACCGGCCAGGACGCCAGCAACGACCCCTCCAGCCCCACGGCGCTGCCCCTCTCCGAAGGCGTCTTCGAAGGGCGCTTCGAGGACCACGACCCCGCCGACGTCTACAGCGTCCCGCTGAGCGCCGGCGAGCGGCTCCTCGTGACCTTCGTCCCCTCGCCCGCCAACACGGGCACCATGGAGATCACCGGCGCCGGGATCAGCATCGACCGGCAGGAGGACGTGGGCGGCCGCGTCGCGTTCCAGCTCACGGCGCCCGCGGGCCAGGACGGCAGCGCGGTCATCACGCTGAGGCCCACGCTGGGGGGCGGCAACTACGCCCTCGCGGTGATCCACAAGTAGGGATCAGCGCGCCTTCCGGCGGGGCTCCGCCTTGCGGATCGCCCCGCCCTGCTGAAGGACCGCCAGGAGCGCGTCGTGGGCGTCCCCCGTGTGGAAGTGGGTCATCTCGACCTCCCGCGCGGAGAGCCCCAGCGCGGCCCGGTCCTCGGTGGAGAGGCCCAGCGTGTCCCGGCTCGTGGGGACGTGCATCGGCTCGACGTCGTCCCAGGAGGGCGCTTCGGGCGCGGACGACTTGGCCAGCGGCGGCACGGAGGGCTTGGAGGGCATCCTTTTCACTCCAATTCACGAAAACAGGGGGTCCTGCATATGGCTGTCGGCAGCGCCAACGGCACCCGACGACACGGGGGTTGTTCGGCTGGTGGGGGAATGACGGGGAATGGGGCAAGCGGGGGCGCCACGGGTGTGGTCACACCCGGGGGCCCAGGCCGTCGCACCCGTGGTCACGCCCGTGGGGACCCGCGCCCCCGGGCGCGACCACACCCGTGGCCGCCCCGGACCCCGCCCGCAGGCCCGAACCTTCAAGCGGCCCCCCCAGCGTTCCGTCGCCCATGGACACCCGCGGCCGCCCCCTTGACGAGATCAGGGCCCGCCTGCGGGAGGCCCGCGCCCGGGACACGCCCTTCGCGTCGGGCCGCATCCTGGGCTCCATGTGCACGGCGCCCCACCCGGTGGCGCTGGAGGCGTGGCGCCTCTTCGAGGAGGCCAACCTGGGGGACCCCCACCTGGTGCCCGGGGCGCGGGCGCTGGAGGAGGCTGCTCTGGGGAGCCTGGGGGCCTTGCTAAGGGCGCCCCCCGGGGGCCGCGGCGTCTTCGTGACCGGCGGCAGCGAGGCGAATCTCACGGCGGTGCTGCTGGCGCTGCGCAAGCGCGGGGGGCGCGAGGTGGTGCTGCCGGAGAGCGCGCACTTCTCGTTCGACAAGGCGTGCTCCTGGCTGGGGCTGCGGCAGGTGACGGCGCGGGTGAAGGCCGACGGGACGGTGGACGTGGACGACGTGGCGGAGCGCCTCGGCCCGCAGACGGCGTGCGTCGTGGGCATCGCGGGGACCACCGAGCTTGGCGCCGTGGACGACGTGCCGGCCCTGGGCCGCGTCTGCGCGGAGGCGGGCGTGCCGCTGCACGTGGACGCGGCGTGGGGGGGCTTCGTGATCCCCTTCGCGCGGCGGCTGGGGCGGCGGCTTCCGGAGTTCGACCTCGCGGTGCCCGGCGTGACGACGCTGGGCGTGGACCCCCACAAGATGGGCCTGGCGCCGATCCCTTCGGGCGTGCTCTTCGCGCGGGATGCGCGGGACTTCGAGCCCCTGGCGGTGCCCAGCCCCTACGTGAGCGTGGAGCGCCAGCCGACGCTCCAGGGCACGCGCAACGGAGCGGCGCCCGCGGCGACGTGGGCCGTGATGGAGCATCTCGGGATCGAAGGCTACACGCAGGTGGTCCGCCAGTGCCTCGCCGTGACCGACCGCCTGGCCAAGGGGCTGGAGGCCGCGGGCTTCCCCCCGGCGATCCCGCCCCCCCTGTCCATCGTGGTCTTCCGCGTGGCGGACCCGGCGCAGGCCCGCGCGCGGCTGCGCGAGAAGGGCTGGCTCCTGAGCCTCGCTCCCCTCACCGGGGGCCTCAAGGTCGTCGTGGGCCCCCACGTCACGGCCGAGGCCGTCGACGCCTTCCTCGAGGTCCTGCCCTCCTGCGCGGAGGCCGCCTGATGGGCGAGCTTCTGCGGCGCAGCCTGCTGGAGGCGCCCATCGTGGACTTCGGGGGCTACTCCTACTTCGTGCATCCCCTCACCGACGGCATCCCGGCCATCGAGCCCGCGCTCCTCCGGGAGATCGTGGCGGAGATCCGCGCCGCGGCGGACCTGCGCGGCGTCGACCGCATCGTGACCGTCGAGGCCATGGGCATCCCGCTCTCGACGGCCCTCTCGCTGGAGACGGGCATCCCGGTCACGGTGATCCGCAAGCGCCGCTACGGCCTGCCCGGCGAGCAGGAGGTCGGCCAGAGGACGGGCTACGCCAAGGGGTCGCTCTTCCTCAACGGCCTCCAAAAGGGGCAGCGCATCGTCTTCGTGGACGACGTGATCAGCACCGGCGGCACGCTGGCGCCGCTCCTTCTGGCCTTCCGCGAGGCGGGCCTCGTCGTCGCGGACATCGTGGTCGTCATCGAGAAGGGGGAGGGCCGGGCGCGCGTGGAGCGCGACCTGGGCGTCCGCGTCAAGACGCTCCAGAGGATGCAGGTCCTTCACGGTCGGGTCGTTCTGGACGATGTCGGAAAAGCGCCGGGTTGAAAGCCACCAGACCGCGATGCTCCCGTTGAGCGCGCGATGGTTTCCGAAGCCCAGGTCGCGGTCCAAGGCGGGCTGGCCCTCATGACGGGGGCCCTCTACGGCTACGTGGCGCGCAACATCCGCAACCGCCGCCTCTCCCCCGAGGCCCGCGCCGCGAACCTGACCTTCGCCGTCTGGTGGCTGGCCCTGGGCGCGGTCGACCTCGCGGCGGGCGCGCTCAACCTCGCCACCGCCTTCGGCTTCCGCGACGTCGCGATCTTCGTCACCTACGTCAACGTCGTGCTCCTCCTCATCTGCCTCGCCTTCTGGGGCCTCACGTACTACCTCACCTACCTCTACACCGGCAGCCGGCGCGCGCTCTGGGTCCTCGGCGCGTTCTACGGCGGCCTCGGGCTGGCGCTGCTCTACCTCATCGCGTGGCTCCAGCCCACCGGCTTCGACGAGACGCAGGCGACGCTCACGCTCACCTACACGCACCAGGCGCCCCCCTTCGTGGGCACGCTCATCGGCGCGGCCCTGGTCATCCCCGTCGTCCTGGCCGCGCTGGCGTACGGCTCGCTCTTCTTCCGCGTGCGGGACCGCGCGCACCGCTTCCGCATCGGCGTCGTCGCGGGCTCGTTCCTGGGCTGGTTCGGCTGGAGCCTCCTCTCGACGCTCCTGGGGCTCAGCACGCGCTACCCCGGCTCCACCGCGCTCCTCGTGGTGAACCAGCTCATCGGCCTGGGCGTCCCCGTGGCGGTCATCGTCGCCTATCGCCCTCCGCGCTGGATCCGGCGCCGCCTCGACTCGGCGACCTACGCCCTCTGAAGGCTTTTATCCCAGGGGAGCCTCGGCCCAACCATGCCCTACGAGGGCGAGCACCAGCGGCGCGCCACGGGCCCCCTGTTCGAGTCCTACGACATGGACCTGGACGCCGTGGTCGCCCGCATCCGCGGCCGCGCCGGGACCAAGAGCGTGGGCCTCCAGTTCCCCGACGGGCTGCGCGACTACGCCACCGAGATCGAGCGCATCCTCGCCGCGCAGACGCCGGGCGTCGAGTACGTCATCAGCGCCGACCCCAGCTACGGCGCGTGCGACCTGGCGCTCAACCTCCAGCGCCTGGGCGTCGACCTGCTCATCCACTTCGGGCACACCGAGATGCCCAGCATCAACCACCTCTTCGACTGGGACGTCATGTACGTCAGCGCGCGCCACAAGCTGGACGTGGGCCCCGTGAGCGCCGCGGGCGCCAGGAAGCTGTCCGAGCGGACGAACGGCGGCAAGCGCGTGGGCATCGTCACCACTGCGCAGCACCAGCACAAGCTCCACCAGATGGCGGACGCCATGAAGCGGGAGGGCTTCGAGGTCTTCGTGGGCGCGGGCGACAACCGCCTCGCCGGGCTGGGCCAGCTGCTGGGCTGCAACTACACCGCGGGCACCAGCATCGAGGAGGACGTGGACGGCTTCGTCTACGTGGGCAGCGGCGACTTCCACCCCATCGCCATCGCGTGGGGCACCGACAAGCCCGTCGTCCTGGCGGACCCCTACAGCGGCGAGGTGCGCACGCTCGACGAGGTCATGGACCGCCTCATGCGCCAGCGCTTCGCCGCCATCCAGCGCGCCAAGGACGCCAAGGCGTTCGGCGTCCTCGTGGGCACGCGCGTCGGCCAGGAGCGCATGCGCCTCGCCCGCGGCATCAAGAAGATGCTGGAGCAGAAGGGGCACGAGGCGCACCTCATCGCGCTGGACTTCTTCTCGTGGGACAACCTGCAGTACTTCCGCCACCTGGACGCGCTGGTCAACACGTCGTGCCCGCGCATCACCACCGACGACTACGCGCGTTACCCCATGCCCATGCTGACGCCTCCGGAGCTGGAGATCGTCCTGGGCAAGCGCACGTGGGAGGAGTACGCCTTCGACGAGTTCAAGGGGACGAAGCCGCGGCCCGAGGAGCGGGTCGTGCGGCTCTGACCGCCTACGCCTTCAGCGCCAGGGTCGCCAGCCGCGCGTCGATGAGGTCGAGCAGTTCGGGGAGGAGCGCGTCGGCCTGCTCCTGCGTCCAGCGGTGCTCGTCGATCTCCTCCGAGGCGGGGTTGATCAGGTCCGAGACCTCGTCGGTGTCCTGCTCCTCGAAGAAGGTGAGCGTCAGCGCGGTGGGCTTGATCCAGTGGGGCACCTTGGCCGGAAGCTCGTAGACCGTGCCGGCCGGGTGCTGGTGCGTGTGCTTCGTCAGGCGGTAGGCCTGCCCGTGGAGGAAGCGGTCGCCCGCCGGGTCCGGGTCCGCGCGGTAGGTGTAGTGCTCCAGGTGCCCGAGGAGGACCGTCCCGCGGATCCAGCCCGCGTGGTAGTGGATCGTGCCCCAGAAGCGGTCGTCGAAGGAGCACCAGTCGGGGTGGAAGACGTGCATCTTCCGCCAGACGCCGTCCTCCCGCGACAGGCCCCACTGCAGCATGTCGCCATACTGGTCCATGGACGCCATGCCCCGCTTCCGCAGCACCGCCTGGGCCTCCTGCAGGAGGCCCGCGAGCCGCGCGGGGGGCGCCTGGGCTTGCTTGACGGGGTGGAACTCGAGCATGGGCCCTCGACGGGCCTCAGAAAGGGCGCCCGATCATAGCTTTGCCTGTCACGGGCGGGTCCAAAAGTCCTTCCTCCAGGGGGCCGCTCGCGCGCCATGCCTGTCAGGTTCCCGGGGGCGGCGTAGCCGTGGGCGCGCTCCAGGTCGGAGCCCTGGTGGCCATCGGCCTCGTCGCCGCGCTGGGCGCCGCCTAGGTCGTCACGGGCGGCCACCTCTTCGACGGGTGCCGCATCCACGTGGAGAGCGAGGCGAGCCGCCCCCTGGCCTACGCGGTCGATTACAAGGGGAAGGTGGACGCGGCGCGCGGGACGCTCATGCCGGGCACCACGGCGGACGTGAGGCTCTGCACGCTCTCCCCCCGCGGAGGGCCCGAGGGCACCCTGCGCGTGGCGGGCCTGGGCAACGCGACGTTCCGCCTCGACCCCACCTGCGACGACTGGCGCTTCCTGGCCAACGACACGGCCCTCGTGGCCGGGTCCCGGGCGTGCGCGTGAGCTTGTCACCCCCAGGTACAGGTCAGTTATTAATGGGCCCCTGGCCTTCGCGCGCCTGGAGGCTTCCCCGTTGTCCACCTTGCGAGTGGCCACGCTCACGTGCGCGCTTCTCCTCATCCTGCCCCTCGCGGCCCCCTTCGCGGGCGCTGACGCCGTCGCCGACGACTCCACGAGCGGCGCCCGCAACGTGAAGGACCCCTCGACCGTCCTCAGCGTGGGCAACCCCATCCGCGTCGTCCACTTCCGCGACGTCCTCTCGGTCTCGCCCGTCGTCTACCCGGAGAACGGGACCATCGACTACGGCCAGACCTACGACCTCACCCTCACGGCCCTGGACAGCGCGACGGTCGACCCCTCGGCCGGCACGCAGTACCAGCTCGTCGCCCCCTCGGGCACGCTGGTGGGCCCCACCCGCAGCGCGTATGCCGACAATGAGCACTGCGGCCAGGGCGCCGGCGCGCCCCTCACCTACCAGAGGCCCTGCGGCGCGCCCTACTCCTTCGCGAACCTCAGCTTCCCCAACGTGCGGTTCAACGAGGGCGGCGTGTGGCTCGTGACGAGCGAGACCAGCGGGGCCACGGTGGCCCGGTTCGTCGTCTCGCCCCACACGGAGATCGCGGTCTCCCTGAGCAGGACGAGCGCCGCCTACAACCCCGAGGGCTCCTTCAGCTACATCCTCACCGCGATCTACGCGGCGAACGGCACGCCCGTCTCCGGCGCGACCATCGACGTCTTCCCCGCCGGCTCGGGGCTGGCCAACGGAGTCACCACCGACGCCTCGGGCAGCGCCACGGTCCTCCAGACGGGAACGCCTCGCGCCAACACGTACCATTACTTCGTGAACGCCTCCGTCGCCGACGCCGTCGCGGGCTCGTGCGCCCCGGGCGATCCCGTGAGCGCGTGCAGCGATATCATGGGCGAGGCAAACCTGACCGTCGTCCCGGCGACGCTCTCCTTCGGAGCCTCCCCCTCCCCTGACGTTGGCACGCAGGACCCCGTGGCGCTCACGCCCGCGTTCCCTGACGCCAACGGCACCCTGGTCTGGACCGGCGTGCAGGACACGCCCGGCGTCTCGCTGGGCTCGGGGTACTTCCCCAACGCGTCGACGTTCAACGTCTCGGTGACCTTCCCCAACGGGACGGTCCTCTACGAGACGGGCGTGACGCGCGGCTCGCTGAGCTACCCCGTCGCGGACTTCCTCGCGTCGGACCACCTCCGGTGCTTCGATCCCAACGACGGCTCGTGGCTCTCCGGACCGGGCTCGCCCTGCTCCGCCACGGCGGCGCTGGCCTCCGCGTTCGGCGTCGACCAGGACACCGGCCAGGTCTTCTTCCAGCCCGGCTCCCTGGCGTGGCAGCCCGGCGCGTACACGGTCGCGATGCGCGTCAACAACGACGCGGCGGGCGGCTCGGAGTACGCCGGCGCGGCGACGCTGGGCTCCCCGACGCCCCCGCCCGAACTCCACCTCGCGCTCATGGACGAGGCGGGCAACCCCCTCTCGTCCCTCCCCGTGCTCCCCGCCTCGCAAGGCGCGCTCCAGCCGCAGACGGTGAAGCTGCTCCTCACGGGCGCCACGGAGGACCAGCACCCCGCCGGCGGCACGGTGGTCGTGCTCGTCGAAGGCGCCCTCCTCACGGGCCCCGGCTACGGCGTCGTCTCCTACGACGAGGCCACCGGCGTCGCGACCATCGCGGGCCTCGTGCCCACCGGCGCGGGGGACGTCACGTTCTTCGCGTTCTCGCAGGACGCGGCGGCCACGCTGAGCGTGCCCACGACCGGCGGCGCGCTCCTCTCCCCCTCCGTGGGCGCCATCACGGCGGGCCCGCCCGCGGGCTTCTCCGTCTTCGTGCGCGACGCCAACGGCAACCTCGTCCCCACCGCGCAGGTGGACGCCCTCTTCGAGGACGGGACGCCCGTCTCGCCGGACCTCATGCCCGCGGACCCCTTCCCCCTCCAGGGCAACGGCGCCCCCGGGGCGGGCCGGGGCGGCGTCTACGACGTGAACCTCACCGTGGCGAGCCCCCGGAGCCTCATCCTCCAGGCCACCCTCCAGCCCCCGGGCGGCGAGGCGAGCTACGCGCTGGCGCGCGTCGACGTCCTGCCCGACCAGGCGCCCAGCGTGGCCATCGGCTCGCCCGCCTCGGGCGCCACCGTGGGCGGCCTCCTGGAGGTCCGCGGCACGGCAAGCGACCCCGACGGCAACCCCGTCTCCGTGCAGGTGCGCGTCGACGATGGCGCGTGGGTCCCCGCCAGCGGAGGCGAGTCGTGGACGAGCCTCCTCGACGCGCGCTCGCTTTCCGACGGGCCGCACGACGTGCAGGCCCAGGCCAGCGACGGATTCCTCTCCTCCCCCATCGCGACGACGCAGGTGGTCGTGCAGAACCGCGTCGCGCCCAACGTCTCCATCGTCTCGCCCTCGACGCTGGGCCCCTGGAGCGGCGACCTCCTGGTCCAGGGCCGCGCGGGGGACCTCGACGGGGGCGCTCTCACCGTGCAGGTGCGCGTCGACCAGGGCGCGTGGATGCCCGCCCGGGGCGGCGCCTCGTGGAGCCGCGTCGTCGACACGCGGGTCCTCTCCGACGGCCTCCACGACGTGGAGGCGCAGGCCCTCGACGGGGACCTCGCGTCGCCCATCGCCGAAGCGCAGTTCCGCGTGCAGAACGGAGCCGCGCCCGCCCTCGCCGTCGACTCGCCCGCCAACAGCAGCGTCGTGAGCGGCACGGTCGTGGTGACCGGCCGCGCGTACTCGCCCACGAGCGAGATCGTCAGCGTCCAGTGGAGCCTCCCCAACGGCTCGCTCCAGACGGCGTTCGGCAAGGAGAGCTGGAGCTTCTCCTTCGACTCCGTGCCGCTGACGACCGCGGGCACGCTCGAGGCGCTCGTCGTCGCGACGGACGCGCGCGGCGTCTCCACGGGCGCGATCGTGGCCCTCCACGTCGACAACCGCCCCGACCCCGCCATCGCGGCCCGTGATATCACCGTGGAGCGCGCCCCCATCGTGACCGACGCGGGCAGCGTCCCCAACGTCGCGACCGAGCACCGCATCGTCCACGTCCGCGTGAGGAACCTGGGCACCGTGGCCTCCGAAGCCTCGACGCTCGACCTCACCGCCCGCTCGCGCGACCCCACCGGGCTCAACGGAGGCGCGTGGAGCGTGGACCGCGTCCACGTCCCCGCCATCCCCGCAGGCAGCTCCGTCATCGTGGACGCCACCTGGGACACCACCGGCACCGTGGGCGACCTGGACCTCTGCGCCGCGATCGACTACGCCAACGCCGAACGAGACACAGGCAACGACGCCGCCTGCACGCCGCAGCACGTCCTCCTGGGCGGCCTCGGCTACGGCTTCCGGCTGCCCTTGCTGGGACTCTAGTCCTCGTTCTCTGATCCCCACGACCTGAACGTCAGGGGGGCGAGCCCCCCTGAAACCCCCCATTTTGCGCGCGCTGCGGCGCGCGCGAACTGGCAAGAAACCCAGATGCCTGGACGCGGGGGAAAACGCTCCTGGCGCCGGCGCCGGAAAGCGGACTTGCGGCAAGGAGAAGCCCTCCACGCCCTTCCCGGGCGGGAGGTGAGGAACCCATGCAGTTCCTTGTCGTCGAGAAGGTATCCACGGAAACCGCCATCACGCCGGAATTGTACGCGCAGGTCCCCGAGATCGTCCAGGCCATCGGCGACTACAACGCCGCCCTCACCAAGCAGGGCAAGGTCAAGGCATCGTGGAACCTCGCCGACGGGCCCGGCGGCGCCTTCGTCCTCGACGTCGAGTCGGGCGAAGAGCTGGAGCGCATCCTCCTGGGCTCGCCCTCCAACGCCTTCCCGATCACGCGCGAGGTCCACCCCGTGACGGGCGTGGCCTCGGGCGTGAGCGCCATCGCCTCCACCGTCCGCGAAGCCATCGCGCACCAGAAGGCGATGCAGGCGCACCGCTAGGCCTTCGCCTCCATGGCCGCCTTCACGCGCGCCGCCAGGTGCCGCTCGTCGTCGGCCCGGGCCACGTCCAGGAGCGACGCCTCGCCGCCCCAGTTGCGGATGTCGTGCGCGAGCGACTCCAGCGCCTGGCGGTTGGCCTCGGTGGGCTTCGCCACGTAGGCGCCGTCCTGGAGGTACGCGCCGTCCATGCGCTTCAGCGCGCGCCACGCCGCGACGCGGGGCGCGCTGGGCTCGCTGGGGATTCGGTAGAGGAGAAGCAGCCACTTCGCCATGCTATCGTTCCGCCTGCGCCCTGGCGCGCGCGTAGAGGGCGTCGAAGACGGCGGACGCGCGCTCCAGGACCTTGTGGTCGTCGGGCTCCGCGAGGGTGAGGCCGCGCAGCACTGCGTCGACGCCCGGGCTCTCGGGAAGCTCCAGCAGGTGGAGGTCGATGTCGTGGACGATCCGCGCCACGGCGACGAGGCCCGCGTCGCCCGCGAGCTTGTGGTCCTCCACGAGCGCCTCGAAGGTGCACGCCTCGCCGCGGTGGCCCGCCCTGGCGCCGGGCACGTCGAAGGGCGTGGCGCCCGCGGGGAAGTCCGCGCCGGGGGGCACGAAGGCGAAGCTCGCCCGGGGGTCGATGAACCGCTTGATGAGCCACGCGCTGCCGCACCGGTCCACGTGCGGCCGCGCCCGGGTCGCCCACTGCATGGAGCGGAGTGGAGCGCCCGGAAGCTTAAACGTAACGATCGTTACGTGTCGTAACGACCGTTACGTTCATGCTCCTGGTCGCGTAACCATCGTTACATGACGCTGGGCCCCGGCGACGCGGCAGCGCTGCGGGCGGAGCGCGTCGCGCTCCCGCGCCCGCCCGCGCGGCGCCCCCTCGCGTGGGGCGGCCTCGCGGCGGCGCTGCGCCGGCTCACCGCGGCTGCACGACGCAGAACTCGTGCCCGTCGGGGTCGCGCATGACGATCCAGTTGAGCCCCTCCTCGTCGGGGTAGGGCCAGCCCTCGGCGCGCGTCGCGCCCAGCTTCTCCAGGCGCTTCGCCTCGCGCTCCATGTCGTCGGTGAACACCTCCAGGTGCACGGCGTTCACCGCGTCCGCCGGCTTGCGCTCGTCCGTGGGCTGGAGGCCGATGCGCGCCGCGCGCGTGTCCGTGGGGTGGCGCAGCGACCAGAACTCCTCGCTCTTGTGGGCGACCTTGTAGCCCAGCGCGCGGGACCAGAAGCGCGCCGCGCGCTCCACGTCCGTCGTGTCCAGGACGATGCGGGCGAGCTTGAGGCCGGGGCGGTCGGGCATGCGTGGCGCAGCGCGCCCGCCCGGGATGAGCCTGCTGCCGGCGCTGGCCGGGGCGCGCCCTACGGGGCGGCGGCCCGCGCGACGAGGCCCGCGTCCCGCAGGCGCGCCTCGAAGGCCGAGGCGAACGCGCGCACGCACGCGTCGCGGTTGGCCTCGGTCACCTGCATGGAGTGGACGTCCAGGTGCAGCACGAGGTCGATCCCGCCGCCTGCGGGCCGCGCCTCGCCGTGGACCTTGACGCCGCCGCGGCGCTCCAGGGCCCGCCGGGCCGCGGCGCACGCCTTGGCCGCGGCCTTGCGCAGCACGCGGTCGGAGGGCGCTCCGTCCACGCGCCAGCGCAGGGTCCGGCGCGAATGGCTCTCCCAGTCCCACGACGCGGGGTTGCGGAAGCGGTTCCAGGCCGCCGAGCCGCCCAGCGGGTTGTCCGGGGTCCAGTTCCAGCCCGGGTAGACGAGCCCGACGTGGATGACGGGGGGCTCGCCAGGCTTGGGCTCGCGCAGGGGCGGCGTCACGTAGGGCGGGGGCGGAGCCGGGCTGCCGGAGGGAGCGGTCGCGCCGCCACGCAGGCCGGCGAGGCCCGCGGCCGCCAGGGCGGCGCCGAAGACGAGCGGCGAGACGACGAAGGTGGGGCGCCCTCCCGCCCCGCCCAGGGCGGCGACGATCCCCAGGAGCATGACCAGCGCGCCCGCCGTGGCGAGCGCGATCGAGAAGCCTCTTCGCATGGGGCTTCGAGCCGATGGCCAGGTCTTGAGGGCTTCGTGCTTACTCCAGGGGGGTTCCGAGATCGTTACTCGACCTCGAACTTCACGCCCTGCGCCAGGGGCAGCTTCGTCGTGTAGTTCACGGTGTTGGTGCTGCGGCGCATGTACTGCTTCCAGGAGTCCGAGCCGCTCTCGCGCCCGCCGCCCGTCTCCTTCTCGCCGCCGAAGGCGCCGCCGATCTCGGCGCCCGAGGTGCCCAGGTTGACGTTGGCGATGCCGCAGTCCGAGCCCGCAGGGCCCAGGAACTCCTCGGCCTCCAGGAGGTTCGTGGTGAAGATGGCGCTGCTGAGGCCCTGCGGCACGCCGTTGTGGATGGCGATGGCGTTGGCCAGCGGGCCGTGATATCGCATGACGTACAGGATGGGCGCGAAGGTCTCCTGCTTCACGATGTCGGTCTGCGCGGGCATGGCGACGATGGCCGGCTCCACGTAGCGCGAGCCGAGGTCGTCGCGCCTCCTCCCGCCCACGAGCACCTGGCCGCCCTGCTTCTTCGCGGCCTCCAGCGCCTCCATCATCTCGGTGACGGCGCGCTCGTTGACCAGGGGGCCCACGAGCGTCTTCTCGTCCAGCGGGTGCCCGATGGGGAGCGTCTTGTACGCGGCCACGAGCTTCCGGGTGAGCTTGTCCGCCACGTCCTCGTGGACGATGATGCGGCGCGTGGAGGTGCAGCGCTGCCCCGCCGTGCCCGCGGCGCCGAAGACGATGGCGCGCGTGGCCATGTCGAGGTCCGCGCTGGGCGTGACGACGATGCCGTTGTTGCCGCCAAGCTCCAGGATCGCGCGGCCGTAGCGCTGCGCGACGGTCTGCGCGAGGCGCTGGCCGATGCTGCACGAGCCGGTGAACGAGACGAGGGGGATGCGGGCGTCCTTGGCGATGCGGTCGCCCACGGTGCGGCCGGGCCCGACGGCCAGCGTGCAGACGCCCTCGAAGCCGTGCCGCGCGAGGACGCGGTTGGCGATCTTCGAGACCGCGATGGCGGTGAGGGGCGTCTCGCTGCTGGGCTTCCAGACCATGGTGTCGCCGCAGACCGCCGCGAGGAAGGCGTTCCACGACCAGACCGCGACGGGGAAGTTGAACGCGGTGACGATGCCCACGACGCCCAGGGGGTGCCACTGCTCCATCATGCGGTGGCCGGGGCGCTCGCTCTGCATGGTGTTGCCGTAGAGCTGGCGCGAGAGGCCGACGGCGAAGTCGGCCACGTCGATCATCTCCTGCACCTCGCCCTTGCCCTCGGTGAGGATCTTGCCCATCTCCAGGGAGACCAGGGCGCCCAGGTCGTCCTTGTGCCGGCGGAGCTCCTCGCCCATCTCGCGCACGATGAGGCCGCGCAGGGGCGCGGGCGTCACGCGCCAGCGCAGGAACGCCTCGTGGGCGCCCTTCATCACGCGCTCGTAGTCCGCCTCGCCGGCCTGCTGGACCTTCGCCAGGAGCCTGCCGTCGGCGGGGCTGAGGACGTCAAGAAGGTCGCCGGAGCCGAACCACGCCTTGCCGTCGGTGGCTCCGGGGTTCACGTCCGCGATCTCGAGGCGCCGCAGGAGCGCGGGCACGTCGTGGTGGCTCTGCATGGGTGGCCCATGCCGGGTCCGCTCCTTCAAGGTAGCGGGGAGCCGCCCCGCGGGGCCTAGAGCCGGCCGACGAGCTGGAGGAAGCGGGGGTGGTCGCGCAGGTGGCCGAAGGCGGGGTCGTCCGCAGCCTCCTCCACCAGCGTCTTGTCCAGGGAGAACGCCTCGCCCAAGAGATCCATGGCCTCGCGGTGCGCGCCCTCCCGCGCGACGATGCGCGCGAGGTGCAGCGTCACGTCGCCGCCCGCGTCGGGAAGCTGGAGCGCGTCCAGGAGCGACTCCGCCGCCTCGGCCTCGTCCCCAAGCTGGGCCAGGCACATGGCGCGCCCCAGGTGCGCGACGGGCAGGTCGGGCCGCAGGTGGAGCGCCTCGTCGAAGCACGCCAGCGCGAGGCGCACGTTCCCCGCGCGCAGCGCCTCGCGGGCGTGGGCGAGGCGCACGTGCGCGGCGTCCGCGGGCTCGCCCGGCTGCCGGGTCGCGGAGGGGGGCGGCGCAAGGGCCAAGGCAGCGGCGGGTCCGGCGCACCAGGAGGATGCGGTCAGTCGCATGCGCCCGCCGTTGGCCTCCCGCCCGTAGAATGCAGGGGAGGGCACGAAGCGGACGTGGCGGAGGGTTCAAGCCCTCCATCGAAAGGCCCAAGAGCGGGGCCCCCCTCAGCCCGCCCGTGAGCCCGAAGCCCCGCGTGGTGCGCGCCGCCGCGATCCAGATGCGGATGCACGAGGACGTCGGCACGAACGTGAAGCGCTGCGTCGAGATGGTCCACAAGGCCGCCGACCAGGGCGCGACGCTGGTCGTCACGCCGGAGCTCTTCGGGAGCCTCTACTTCTGCCAGCGCGAGGACGCCGCGTTCTTCGACCTCGCGGAGCCCATCCCGGGCCCCACGACGCGGACGCTCGCCGCGGCGGCCAAGGAGCGGGGAATCGCGCTCGTGGGCTCCCTCTTCGAGCGCCGCGCGCCGGGCCTCTTCCACAACACCAGCGTCGTCTTCGACAAGACGGGCGAGATGGTGGGCAAGTACCGCAAGATGCACATCCCGGACGACCCCAACTACTACGAGAAGTTCTACTTCACGCCCGGCGACCTGGGCTTCCAGGCCTTCGCCACCAGCGCCGCCAAGGTGGGCACGCTGGTCTGCTGGGACCAGTGGTACCCCGAGGGCGCGCGCCTCACCGCCATGAAGGGCGCCGAGGTGCTCACCTACCCCACGGCCATCGGCGCGCACGCCCGGGAGCCCGCCGGCATCCCCGAGCGGCAGCGCGACGCGTGGATGACCATCCAGCGCGCGCACGCCATCGCCAACGGCGTCTTCGTCGTCGTCGCCAACCGCGTGGGCCAGGAGGAGGAGATGCGCTTCTGGGGCAGCAGCTTCATCGCCGGCCCCCTGGGCGAGATCCTCGCGCAGGGCTCGCAGGACAAGGAGGAGGTCGTCGTCGCGGACCTGCCCATGGACGACGTCGACGTCGTGCGCGAGGGGTGGCCCTTCTTCCGCGACCGGCGCATCGACGCCTACGGGGAGATCACGCGGCGCTGGGGCGAGTGATCACCACACGCCCGGCACCAGGCGCTTGACCTCGCGCTTGTAGGACTCGAACTCGGCCCCGAACTGTTCCGAGAGAAGCTTCTCCTCGGCGCGGATCTTCAGGACGAACGTGACGAGGAGGACGCCGACGGCCAGGAAGAGCGCCGCGTTCCCCTCGGCGAGCGCGCTGCCCAGCGCCATGGCCAGGATGCCCGCGTAGATGGGGTTCCTGACGATGGCGTAGGGGCCGGAGCGGATCAGCTGGTGCCCCTCCTTCAGGGTGACGCGCCCCGACCAGAAGCGCCCCAGGTGCACGCGCGCCCACACCGCCAGCGCGACCCCGCCGTAGAGGATCGCGAGGCCCAGCACGACGAGGGGCAGCGGCTCGGGGAACGCGGCGCTGCGCAGGGAGGGCCCCGCAAGCCCGCTGCGCCAGGCGAGGAGCCCCGCGGCGAGGGCGAGCGCGATGAGGACGCGGTCCCAGCCGGGCGCGCTCTTCACGGTCCGCGCGTTGCCGAAGGCGCCGGCCAGCCAGACGACCCAGAACGTGAGCCACGCGAGAAGGACGAGGATCTCGGGGATCGGCACGCCGCGTCCAGGCGGCCCCAGCGCATCAACGTTGGCGGGCCGCCGCGGCGCGGGCATACTGCTTTATGCCGCCAGCCCCAGTCCGCGCCCGCCTTGACCACCCCCGCGTCCCTGGGCTACCGCATGCCCGCCGAATGGGAGCCCCACGCCGCCACCTGGCTCTCCTGGCCCCACGACCCCGTCACGTTCCCCGGCCGCGTCGAGGCCGCCGAGGATTGCTATCGCCAGATGATCCGCGCCCTGGCGCCCCACGAGCGGGTGAACCTCCTGGTCAAGGACGACGACGCCCACGAGCGCGTCGCGCGCTGGCTCGTCGCCGAGGGGATCAAGAACGTCGTCCTGTGGGACGTCCCGCCCGCGGACGTGTGGTTCCGCGACTACGGCCCCATCTTCGTGAAGCGCGAGACGGGCGGGGGCCGCGCGGAGGTGGCCATGACCAAGTGGCGCTTCAACGCGTGGGGCGACAAGTACGAGACGCTCCTCCCCGACAACGAGATCCCCCACCGCCTTCAGCCGCACCTGGGCCTCCCCATGTTCGAGGCGGGCATCGTCATGGAGGGCGGCTCGCTGGAGGTCAACGGCGCGGGCACGCTCCTCACCACCGAGCAGTGCCTTCTCAACCGCAACCGCAACCCCTCGCTCTCGAAGGCGCAGATCGAGCAGAAGCTCAAGGACTTCCTGGGCGTCACGAACGTCCTCTGGCTCAAGGAGGGCATCGAAGGGGACGACACCGACGGGCACATCGACGACATCGCCCGCTTCGTTAACCCCACCACCGTCGTCATCGCGCAGGAGGAGGACGAGGACGACGAGAACTTCCGCCCCCTGCGGGAGAACCTGAAGCTCCTGCGCGCCATGAAGGACCAGGCGGGCCGTCCGCTGGACGTGGTGGAGCTTCCCATGCCCGGGTTCGTCGGCGACGAGGAGGGGCGCCTCCCCGCGAGCTACGCCAACTTCTACGTGGGCAACCGCGTCGTGCTGCTGCCCGTCTTCGGCGCGGTCCACGACGCGCGGGCGACCGCCGTGCTCCAGAAGCTCTTCCCCTCCCGCGCCGTCGTGCCCATCGACGCCAGCGACCTCGTCTTCGGCATGGGCACGTTCCACTGCGTGACGCAGCAGCAGCCCCTGGCGGTGGCCAGCGCGCCGTAGCCCACGGAACGATCGTGGCCTTCACACACGAGCGATGCCTCAGCGAGGGCCATGGAAGGCGATCGAGCACCATTCTTATTTCTGCGACGACAAAATTACCGAAGATTTGATTTCTTCCTTCACACCAAGAAGCGGTTTCTTGAAAACGACGAAAGCAATTGTAAACCATCCAATATTTTTCACTCAAATTCTCTAGCACATTCATGCATCACATGCGAGTGTAACAGCCACGCCGGAGGGGCGGAATGACGCCCCCCTGCTAGAGCTGATATCGATGAGAACATTCAGGATTGCCACGTTGATTGCTGGACTTGCGACGTTGAGCGCCTTTGCAGGCGCGGGGATCATCCCGGAGGCGTCGGCCACCTGCGGCGTGAACAGCGCCTCGGGCGACTGCTCGAGCCTCTACGGCGTCTGCGTGATCAACTCGGGGACGTGCGGGCCTGGCTGCGTCAGCGTCTCGAACTCCGGACACTGCAACCACATCTGCGTGGTGAACTCGGGCAAGTGCGCGAATCTCCGGTCGTCCTCGTGTTGGATCAGCCAGCCGGTGCACACCTATGGCTCGTCCATGGCTCTGGGCACGAACTCGAACACGCTCTCTGAGCAGACCTCGGGCGCCCCCACGGGCTCTGTCGAAGGTGGCGGAGCCGGATTCGTGACCGTCCAGGACAGCAACGTCGCGGACTGCAACGGCGATGGGATCCCCGGCGACTATGACGGCGACTATGACATCGGCACGGGGGGCGGCTTCTTCGGCTCCTCCAGCGAGTGGGATACGGCCGACAACTGCGGCTACGACCTCAGCGTCCACGCGTCCACTGGCACGGCGACCGACATCAGCAGCCTGCCCGTGGGCGGCGTCTTCGGCGTCGACGATGTCGCGGGCCCCGTCGTCGTGACGGACCCCAACAGCGGCGCCACCGTCTCGTGCCAGGTCGACGGCTCGATCACCCCCGGCACGGACGCGAACGACTGCCTCAACGTCTGGGTCAACACCTGGAGCCCCGGCTCGGACCCCGTCTGCGCCATCGGCCACGGCGGCGATGACGGCTACTGGCTCATTCTCCAGAGCGGCGTCTCCGAGAACGGCGGCAGCGTCACCGCGGCCACGGCCACGACCGGCACCCTCGCGGCGGACTCCTAAGCCTGCAAGTCGCCCATGACCCTGCTCCGCAGGCGAGGCCAAGTTCTTCTTTTGGACCGTTGGACCGACGCGCAAGGGCGTCATCGCCACGCGCGCCCTGAACCTCTCCATGCTGAGGCCCTAGTCGAATTCTTTTCTACCAAAAAGGACTTGTCTACTGTGGAGACTGCCGGCCGGGAGGCTTCCACAGAGGAGGCCCCATTCGGAGGTTTCGAGACATGAAGCAGTTCTTCGCGATCGCCCTCGTCGCCGCGTCGCTCTTCGCCGCGACCGGCCACGCCGACACGACCCAGCAGCAGTCCTACCTGGCGCCCGGCGGCGTCAACGGCTCCGGCCTCACGGCGACCATCGCGGGCAACGCCATCGGCGGCGTCGCCTTCGCGGCCAACGGCGAGGTCCCCACCCACGTCACCGTGAACGACGACTCCGGCGCCGCGGTCTGGATCAACGTCTGCCAGGACATCGACGGCTCCGCGACGTGCGACGCCGGCGAGCCCACCGCGACCGGCTGCGGCAGCGTCGACCTCGTCGGCTTCGTCTCCGACGTCGACGTCACCGTCTTCGTCTCCGCGACCAGCTCGTCCGCCCTCAACCTCGTCCTCGAGGGCGGCAACTGCGCGGGCCCCGCCACCAGCGGCGTCGTCGAGCTGACGACCGCCACCGCCGCGTAAGCCGCGGAAGACCGGGCCCGCGCGGAGGCGGGCCCCCATCTTTTTTCTCAGTACGTCCGGAGCCTCAGCCCGGGCACCCGGCCGAACTCGCGCGCCTTGCGCGTGACCAGCTCCTCGTCCCGCGCGAGCGCGACGCCGGCGATCATGGCGTCCTCGGGGTCCAGCGGCTCGCCGGCCGCCCACAGGCGCGCGTCGAGCCCCCCGGCCCGCGCGGCGGCCGCCGCATCCAGGGCCTGCACGACGCGCCCCTCCACGGCCTCCGCGACGCGCCGCTTCTCGGCCGCGGGGAGGTCCACGGTCTCCAGGCCGCGGTGGAACTCGAAGAGCGTGACGCTCGCGACGCGGACGGGCTCCCCCGCGGCCTCGAGCCGCTCCAGCATCTCGATGGCGCGCTCGCGGCCGCGCATGAGGTCCAGGAGGAACAGCGTGTCGGCGAGGACCACGGCGCTCACACCCTCAGCTGCTTCGTGCGGCGCTTGCGGCTGCGCTCGCGGCCGGCCTCGATGCGGGCGGCCAATCGTTCGGCCTGCGCCTCGTCGAGCACGCCGACGATATCGTAGAGCGACCGCTCCCCGGCGAGGCGCCTGATCACGTCCGTGAAGCTCTCGCCTTCTCCCTTGAGGCTCGCCAGGAGGTGGTACGCCTCGTCGGTGACGTTCAGCGTGCGGCTTGGCACTTCGTTTTCCCCTTTGGTCAAGGGTCCAAAGAACGCGATGAGCGCGAAGAGCGCCAAGGTCGCAAAGTTTCCTTTCTCGTCGTCGCGTCCTTTGCGCTCTTCGCGCTCGTCGCGTTCTTTGGACCCTTGACGAGAGGCAAATACACCTCTTCACACTATCAATGTGTTGCCACCAACACAGATGAGCCCCGGCGGCCGCAAGGCTCATCCCCCCGGCCGCAGCATGCCGCCGCAGGCGCTCCCCATGACGAAGTCCGTCTCCAATTTCGAGGACTGGGTCGACCTCTTCCACCAGTGGCAGAAGGACATCGGCTACGACACGACGCTCCTGGGCGACTTCCAATTCGAATCGAAGTTCGCCGACGAGGACTCCCCCGTCATCGAGTTCGGCGACTACAAGGGCCGCCCCAAGTGGCAGACCTTCAACCAGATCCCCAACCAGCAGGTGAAGGACGCCCTCCTCTCCCTCATCGTCTACCAGGGCGACACCGAGTTCGCCAGCGTCGAGCAGCAGCGCCACCTCGTCAGCACCGCGCCCAGCGACTACGACCTCAAGAGCCTCGTGCGCATCAACTCCGAGGAGATGCGCCACGGCTGGCAGATGGCCACGCTCCTCGTCAACCACTTTGGCGAGACCGGCAAGGTCGAGGCCGCCAAGCTCCTGGAGCGCCGCAGCTGGGACAACCAGCGCCTCCTGGGCAGCTTCAACGAGCCCGTGCGCCACTGGCTCGACTTCTTCGTCTTCACCGAGTTCGTCGACCGCGACGGCAAGTACCAGCTGAAGATGCTCTCGCGCAGCGCCTTCTCGCCCCTCGCGCGCAGCATGGGCCCCATGCTCAAGGAGGAGGCCTTCCACCTGGGCACGGGCCACACGGGCCTGCGCCGCGTCGTGCAGGCCGGCAAGATCCCGACGCCGCTCCTCCAGAAGTACGTCAACCACTGGGTCCCCACCGCCTACGACCTCTTCGGCAAGGACGCCAGCAGCACCGCGCACTGGGCCTACGTCTGGGGCATCAAGTGCCGCTTCAACGAGCTGGAGACCGAGGACGCGGTGGACAAGAAGACGCTCAACGACTACAACCGCACGCTCTACTACAACGAGTGCGTCGAGCTCATGGACCAGCTCAACACCATCGTCCCCGCGAGCCAGCCCAAGCTCGTCGCGCCCTCGCTGAAGTTCAACCGCAAGATCGGCCAGTGGGAGGGGCAGAAGTTCACCGTCGAGGGCGAGGCCTTCCACGGCAGCGACGCCGCCTACGCGGACTACCTCAAGAGCGTGCTGCCCAGCGCCGAGGACGAGGCGCGCCTCGCGGAGATCTTCAAGACCCACGACTGGATCGCGCCCAAGGGGAAGTGAGCGCGTGACGATCGCCCACGTCACGGGCGGCGTCAGAGGCCTCGCTCCGAAACGCTATCTCGCGGAGCCCGCGTTCCTCGCGAACCTCAAGCCCCTCTTCTGGGCCAACCAGGCCCACGAGGCGGACGCCTACGAGGCGCTCATCTACGCGCTCCACCCCCCCGCGCACGCGGACTTCGCCAACCGCCTCCTCTCCTTCCGCCAGCAGGGCAACGTCGCCGCGCTGGGCAAGAAGGAGACCGAGGACCGGCTCGCGCGCGTCATGCGCACCATCCGTTACCCCGGGGTGGAGCCGCTGCTGGACCTCGCGGGCACGGAGGGGCTCACGCTCCCGCGCTTGACGACGATCCTGCACTTCCACCACCCCGCGTACCCCATCTACTCGCAGGACCTCGTGGACGGCCTCAACATGCTGGGCATCCCCTGCGTCTACCGCGAGGAGCTGACGGAGGAGTCGGTGGCGGACTACGCGGGCGTCATGGCCGCGCTGGACCGCCTGAAGACGGGCGTCACCTTCGAGAACGTGCCCGAGAGCAACTGCTATCTCACGCGCGTTGTCGAGGGCGCCCTCGTGCAGTACGCGCGCGAGTCCCGCGAGAGGCCGCAGGCGAACCTCGGGTTCTGAGGCTCACGGCAGCGTGCTCTGCACGTCGCCCGACGTGCAGGCGACCTGGGGCAGGGCCGTGCCGGAGCCCCACGACGCGCCGCCCTGGTTCGCGTCGCCCACCGCGAGGAGGTAGAGGGCGCCGTAGGAGCTGACGCCCTCGGCGCAGAGGCCGTTGTAGGAGGCCTGGCCCTCCCACACGGACTCGCCCACGGAGGGGTGCGGCTGCGAGTAGTCCGTGCTGCCGACGTAGGCGAAGTAGCCGTGGCTGCCGTAGGCGTAGTCGTAGCCATACGAGGGGTTGTCGTAGCTCTGGTACGCGCTCTGCGCGCCGGCCTGCGCGACGTAGCCCGCGGGGAGGCCGCTCACCGTGACGGCCGTGGAGTTGGACTGCGCGTAGCCCGTGCCGCCGTAGAAGTCGGTGTACGAGTCGCGGCACGAGGAGGTGCTGGCGTCGACGAGGACGCCGCCGGCGCCCGCCTGGCGGTCCAGGGCCTGGCACTGGGGCGTGGCGAGGGCGGAGGAGGCGGAGAGCGCGAGCAGGCCGAGGATGATGGCAAAAGACCGGATCATGGGACGATTCCCGGAGCCGCACGCTGCCGCCGGCCGTTTGAGCGTGTCGTCCGCGCAGCCGGGGCGCGTCAAGCGGCGCGCAGCACGCGGAGGATGTCCTCGCCGTAGCGCTCCACCCGCGCCTCGCCCATGCCGGGCACGCCGCGAAGCGCCTCCGGCGTGCCGGGCTTGCGGCGCGCGATCTCGCGAAGCGAGCGGTCCGGCGCGACGATGAAGGCGGAGATCGCCCGCTCGCGCGCAACGCCCAGGCGCCACTCGCGCAGCGCGCGGAAGCGCGCCTCTTCCTCCTCCGAGAGCGGCGCCTCGGAGGGCGCCTTCTCCTCGCTCCACGCGATCTCGCTCCCCGCCTCCGGCGGCGCCTCGCTCTCCGCGGCCTCGAAGGGCGCGTCGTCGACGCGGTGCGTCCACGCCGGAGTGCCCTCCAGGCGCAGGCATTGTCCCCCGGGACGGCCCACCTCCAGGAGGAGCCGGCCCTCGACGGTCCACACCTTGGGCTTGGGGCCGCTCATCCAGAAGTCGGGGGACGTCCCCTTGCGCAGGCCGTGGACCACGACGCTGCCGTCGTCCTTGACCACGAGGAGGAGCGCGCCCTGGGCCTCGCGTTTCACGCCCTTCCCGACGTAGGTCAGGGTGGCGTCGTGGAGCAGCGCCGCCAATGCCACGCAGCCGGCGGGCGGCAGCGGCCCCGTCAACCTTTGGGGGAGCGGGCCGGAAGTGGTCGGCGAGGGTCCAGAAAGCAGTGGCAAGTGAACCGTTCTCCGCGCCGCGCCGGGGCGGGGCTCGCCTTCTTCACCCCCGCGCGCCCTCCCGCCTCCGGTTCTCATGACCCTTCGACGGATGGCTCCCCTCTTCGCTCTGCTCCTTGTCGCCTCGGCCTTCGCGTGGTTGGCACCCCCCGCCGCCGCCGAGGATTGCATGGACACCAGCATCTGCAACAGCGTGCTCCAGTGCGTGGCCGGCCTTGAGCAGCACCCCGCGGTCATCTGCGCCATCGTCGACGTCCAGTGCGTCGACCTCATCGGCTGCTGCCAGTCCGGGCCTGCGGTCTCGTGCTACGTGGATGCGGGCAACTGCGGCGCCACGGGCGCGTTCGTGACGCTCTTCACGCAAGGGACGGCCCGCACCTCCGCCTGCGTCGACGCGTGCGGCGTCGGCGCCGGCTACAGCCTGGGCGTGGGCTCGGTGACGAGCGCGGGGTGCGTCACCGCGTGCGCGCTGCCCAGCGTGGGCGTCGTCGTCTTGGGCAAGCCCTTCTGCGTCACCGGCGTGCCCAGCGGCCCGCCCGGCGCCACCCGCTGCACGCTCTACGGCGGCTATCCGGGCCAGGACGGCGTCGTGATCGACTTCCCGCCCACGGGCCCCGGCGGGGGCGACGTGCCCCTCTGCGCGGGCCTGGGCTGCCCCGCCGCCACGCCGGTGGGCCTCGTCGTGAACAACGCGCCGGAGTGCGCCGGCGCCCCCACCCTGTGCAGCCTTCCCGGTCCTGGCTGGACCGTGGGTGTTGGCACCACCTGCGTGGGCGCCCCGTGGATCGGCACCACCCCCGCCCTCCCCGGCAACCCGCCCTCCTCGTGCCCCGGCGGCACGACCATCGGCATCACCGTCATCTGGGGCACGACGCCCGTCCTGGGAGGCCCGAACTACAACGCGTTCTGCTTCTGAGCGCGCTGGCGGGCCCCCCGGTGTGGCCTCACCTGTGGGCGAAGTAGAGCGTCAGCTCCGGCTCGTGCGCGTCGACCCGCGCGAACCCCACGCGCTCCAGCTGCACGATGGTGCCCACGGGCTCGCGGGCCAGCGCCGGCTCCGCGAGGCCCGCCTGCACGGTGGCGTCGGGCATGACGAGGCGCGCGGGGACGGCGTCGGGGCCGACCCACTGCACGATGGGCGCGCGGTGCTGCTTCGCCCACGCCAGGTCGTTGTTGGCGTAGCGCGCCGCGCCCGCGGCGACCTCCACGTTGGCGAGATCCTTGAGGCGCAGTGGACCGTCGCGCAGGTCCTCCGCGGGCACGCGCACGTGGATGGGGCTCGCGAGGCGGACGTGCCGCGCGCCGCGCTCGGGGTGATCCGGGTGGAACGGCGCGCGGGCCTCCAGCTCGTGCGCGCCCGCGACGCTGAGGCTGCGCGGCTCGGGCACGAAGAAGTAGCGGTTGACCCGGGGCTCCAGCACCTTCTTGTTCTCGGCCTCCAGCGTGACCTGGCTGGCGGCGACGTCCTTCTCGCTGATGCCGAAGGAGAGCCAGAAGTTGCGGATCCCTTCGGGGGTGAAGCCGCGGCGGCGCAGCGCGGGGAACGTGGGCAGGCGCGGGTCGTCCCACCCGGTGTACTCGCCCGCCTCGATGGCCTTGTTGAGGAGGCTCTTGCTGAACTTGCCGAACTCGTGCACGCTGACGCGGCCCCAGTAGGTGGTCTCGGGGTACGTCCAGCCCAGGTGCTCGTAGAGGAACTCCTGCTTGGCCGTGCTATCACGAAGGTCCTTGCCACGGATGATGTGCGTGACGCCCTCGTCGTGGTCGTCCACCGCGCTCTGGAAGTCCAGGAGCGGCCAGACCTTGTAGCGGTCGCCCACGCGGGGGTGCGGCTCCTCCGCGATGCGGAAGGCGACCCAGTCGCGCAGCGCCGGGTCCTTGTCCTGCATGCTGGTCTTCACGCGCACGGCCACGGTGCCGCGCCGGTACTTGCCCGCCAGCATGTCGCCCCACTTGGCGAGGTTCTCCTCCGCGCTCTGCCCGCGGTGGGGGCAGTCCTCGGCGCGCTCCTTGTGCGCGCGGAACGCGTCCCCCTCGCACTCGCAGACGTAGAGCGCGCCCATCTCCAGCGCCTGCCGCGCGACCTCGTAGTGCCGCTCGATGCGGTCGCTGGCGTAGATCACTCGGTCGGGCCTGCGCCCCGTAAGCCACTCGACGGTCTCCTGGAACATCTCGTAGGCGGGGGGCCAGGGCGGCTTCACCGTGGTGTCCGTGTCGTCGAAGCGCAGGATGAACGTCCCGTCGTACATGCGCTTGTACTCGTCCGTGATGACCATGCCGCGGCCGTGCCCGAAGTGCGGCGGCCCCGAGGGGTTGGGCGCGAGGCGCAGCACGACCTTGCCCTTCGTGGCGTTGGCCAGCGGCTTCAGCGGCCCTTCGCGCTCGGCGCGCTCGCGCTTCACCAGCGTCGACTCGACCTCGGCGAAGGCGGCCTTCTGCGCGTCGGGCGCCATGGCGTTGACCTCCGCCACGACGGCCGCGATGAGGGGCTGCATCTCCTTGGCGCGCGCCCGCAGGTCGCCGGCCTCGCCCATGACCTTGCCCACGACGGCGCCCGGCGTCGCCTGGCCGCCGAACTTCACCGCGTTCTCCAGCGCGTACTTCCGCGCCAGGGCCCGCACCGTCGACTCGAAGTCGCTCACAGGCGCGCGATGGGGGGCCTCGTCTTTAGAGCTTCGGCGCGGGTCGCTGGCTGCCCACCGAAAATCCTTCAAGCCCCAGGGCGATGGGGCCAGGCTCGCCCCTGCCCCCACGACGCGCAGGGCCAGCTTGGGGAACGTGAACCATGGCCAAGGTCCTCTGCGTGCTCTACGACGATCCCACCACCGGCTACCCTCCGAAGTACGCGCGCGATCGCATTCCCGAGATCACGCGATACCCGGGCGGCGCCTCGACGCCCACGCCCAAGGGGCGCGACTTCGTGCCCGGCGAGCTGCTGGGCTGCGTCTCGGGCGCCCTGGGGCTGCGCGGCTTCCTGGAGAGGGGCGGGCACGAGCTCGTCGTGACCTCCGACAAGGACGGGCCCGGCTCGGTCTTCGAGCGCGAGCTTCCCGACGCGGACGTCGTCATCTCGCAGCCCTTCTGGCCCGCGTACCTCACCGCCGAGCGCATCGCCAAGGCGAAGAGCCTCAAGCTCGCCATCACCGCGGGCATCGGCTCCGACCACGTCGACCTGCAGGCGGCCTCCGAGCGCGGCGTCACCGTCGCCGAGGTGACCTACTCCAACAGCATCAGCGTCGCCGAGCACGTCGTCATGATGATCCTCGGCCTCGTGCGCAACTACATCCCCTCCCACCAGGTGGTCGTCGAGGGCGGCTGGAACATCGCGGACTGCGCGTCGCGCTCCTACGACCTGGAAGGCATGCAGGTGGGCTCCGTGGGCGCGGGGCGCATCGGCTCCGCGGTGCTGCGGAGGCTGAAGCCCTTCGACGTGGGCCTGCACTACACCGAGCGCCACCGCCTCCCCGCGCAGGTGGAGAAGGAGCTGGGCCTCACGTACCACGCCTCGGTCGCGGAGATGGTCGCCGCGTGCGACGTCGTCACCATCAACACGCCCCTCTACCCCGAGACGGAGAACCTCTTCGACGCCGCGATGATCTCCAGGATGCGGCGTGGCGCCTACCTCATCAACACCGCGCGGGGCAAGATCTGCAACCGCGACGCGGTGGCCAAGGCGCTGGAGTCGGGCCACCTCGCGGGCTACGCGGGCGACGTGTGGTTCCCGCAGCCCGCGCCGCAGGACCACCCGTGGAGGACGATGCCCCACCACGGCATGACGCCCCACGTCTCGGGGACGAGCCTCTCGGCGCAGGCGCGCTACGCGGCCGGCACGCGGGAGATCCTGGAATGCTGGCTGGAGAAGCGGCCCATCCGCGAGGAGTACCTCATCGTGGCGGGCGGCAGGCTCGCCGGGACCGGCGCCGTCTCCTACGGCGCGGGCAACGCGACGCGCGGCTCCGAGGAGGCCGCCCGCTTCAAGAAGGCGTGATCGCCGGTCCACGTGCGTTTCTCGCTGCGGGGGCGGGACGGCTCACCAGCGGCGGCCCTGGGGGCGCGCGCTGCCGTAGGAGCGGCCCTGCGAGGAGCGCCCCCCACCGTGGCCGCTGCGGCCGTTTCCGCCGCCGCGGTGCGGCTTGGGCGGCCCGCGGGGCGTCCGCGAGTGGGCAAGCTGCGGCTTCTGCGCGCCCGCGCTGGCCTCCGCGGGCACCTGGGGAAGGGGGCCCACGTCGTAGCGCTCCAGCTTCACGCCGGCGATGCGCTCGACCGCGCGCGCGTCGCGCTCCTCCTCGCGCTCGACGAAGAGGAACGCGCGCCCGCGCTTGCCCGCGCGGCCCGTGCGGCCGATGCGGTGGACGTAGTCCTCGTTGACCATGGGGAAGTCGTAGTTGACGACGTGCGTGATGCCGCTGACGTCGAGGCCGCGCGCGGCGACGTCGGTGGCGACCAGGTGCTCGATGCTGCCGTCGCGGAAGGCCGCCATCACGCGGTCGCGGGCGTTCTGCGAGAGGTTGCCCTGGAGCGCGTCGGTCTTGTAGCCGCACGCGGCGAGGCGGCGCGCGAGGCGCTTGGCGCCGTGCTTCGTCTTCGTGAAGATGACGGAGGCGACGGGGTCCTCCTTCTGCATGAGGGCGAGGAGCACGGGGAACTTGTCGCCCTGCACCTTGATCTCGAACTGGTCGGTCAATTCGGTGGCGGTGGGGCCGCTCTCAGCGCGCACGAACTCGGGCGTGCGCAGGTAGCGCTCCGCGAGCTTGCGCACCTCGGGGGGCATGGTCGCGCTGAAGAGCATCGTCTGCCGGTCGCGGGGCAGGTGCTGGAAGATCTTCTCGATGTCGCGGATGAAGCCCATGTCCAGCATGCGGTCGGCCTCGTCGAGGACGACGTGGCGCACGTGGCGCAGGTCGATCTCGCGGCGCTGGAGCAGGTCCAGCAGGCGGCCGGGGCACGCGACGACGCAGGTGAGGTCGCCGCGGCGGAGCGAGCTGATCTGGTTGCCGAAGCCGACGCCGCCGTAGATGGCGGTCGCCTTGAAGGGCGTGCCGTGGGCCATCCAGGCAAGCTCGCCCACGATCTGGTTGGCCAATTCGCGGGTGGGCGCGAGGATGAGCGTCTGGATGACGCGGCCGGGGCGCGTGTCCTCCACGATGGGGAGGCCGAAGGCCGCGGTCTTGCCGGTGCCGGTCTGCGCCTGGCCGATGATGTCGTCCCCCTGGAGGAGGATGGGGATGGCAAGCTCCTGGATGGGCGTGGGCTGCTTGTAGCCCTTCTTGGCGAGGGCGGCCATGGTGGTCGGCCGGAGGCCGAAGGACTGGAACGTGGTCTGGGTCTGGGGCTGCATGATGGCTTGTCTCGTGGGCGGGACGTCCTCAGCGCGAAGCGCGCAGGGGTTCCGTATCGCCTGCAACCGCGACGACCCTTCGCGCCGCAGCGCGTGGGGGCCTCGCGGACGGGGGCAGACCGACCTTGAAAAGGGGCGATCGCGGGCTGCCTTGCCGGAATGTACCGATTCCAGGCCTACCGAGACGGGCATCCCATATGAACCCTCGTCTTTCCGGCCGGTGGGTTCCGGGCCGGCCTCCCTTCTCAGGGCCCCGGCGGAAGTTAGGATTTCCACCCCGGTTTCCGCGGTTTTATATCGCGGCCGACCCCCTCGCCGGGGCTGGCGATGCCTTCCGCCGAGCCTTCCCGGGTCAAGGGCCTCCTCGACCGCTACGCGCGCCAGCAGCCGCGCCGCGCGCAAGGGGGCCTCGCCAACCTCGCGGGCCTCGACTTCCAGCTTCGCTGCTATCTCGCCGCGTTCGTGGAGGAGATGGCCTCCTCGTCGGCCGTGGCGCCCGCGGGTGCGCGCTTCCTGGAGGCGCTCTCGGACCTCAGCCTCGTCTCGGACGACGCCGTCGCGTGCGTGCAGGTGAAGCGCACCCTCACCCGCGCGAGCCTGGCCAAGGCCGCGGAGGAGGCGGTGGCGCTCGACGAGTTCCTGGAGCGCGAGGCGCCCGACCTCCACGCCGCGTTCCGCTTCGAGGTCGTGGGGCTCCTGGGCCGCGCCGACGGCTTCGCGCCGGGCTGGGAGGGCGTGCAGCTTCCCCACGACGCCGAGGGGCGGGAGGCAAGGCAGGCCCGCTTCGAGCGCATGCTCGCGCAGGGGAAGCTCGCGCCCCCGCGCCTGGAGCCCGACCCGTGGTGGCGCGTCATCGCCGCCGCATGGCCCGTGCTGGACGAGCCGTTCGCCTTCGCCCGCGAGGCGCTGGACATCTGCCTGCGCCGCGGCCTCGACCCCTCGGGCGCGGAGCGCACGCGCGACGAGGTCGCCGAGGCGTTCGCGCGGCGCCGCCGGGACGCGGGGCTCATGGGCATGTGCCTGAGGCCCGAGGACGTGGCGGCGGACGCCCACCAGTCGCGCGAGACCGTGCTGGGGCAGCGGCCCACCCTGGCTCACCTGCGCGACGGACGCTTCATGGAGCGTCCCGAGCGCGTGGACGCCGCGCTGGCGGAGTTGGACAGGCACGTGGCGGAGCGCGACCTGCGCCAGGAGCCCTACATCCACGCCCTCTGGATCGAAGGCCGCTCGGGCAACGGGAAGAGCGTGCTCCTCCTGAAAGCCATGCGCCGCCTCGTCGAGGAGCGCGCGGCGCCCGTGATCTGGCTCGACGACGCCAGCGAGCAGCTTCTGCCCCTCCTCCAGACGTGGGCCCGCCTGCCGGAGGGCTCCATGGGGCTCTGCTACGTCTTCGTCGACGACTTCTACTCGCCCAACAAGCGCGCCGACATCGGCTTGCCCGAGATCGCGCGCCTGCTGCGGCGCAAGGACCGCTCCGACTGGCCGGTGCTGGTCACGTGCGGGCCCCCCGAGCAGCGCCTGGAGTGGGCCGCCAGCGGGCAGGACGAGGTCTTCCGCGTCGCCCACTGGCTCCTGCCCCCCGCCGAGGCCGACGAGCGCGAGGGGCTGCGCGGCTGGTTCCGCGAGCGCACGGGCGTCGAGAGGCGCGCGGGCGCCGCCTTCGGGGAGAACGACGGCCTCATGATCTCCATGATGTTCGAGATGCGCGAAGGGGACATGGTGGAGTTCGGCCGCCGCTTCCACCAGCGCCTCAGCGACCTCAACCTCGTGGACTCCATCATCCAGCCCCTGGCCCTCAACCGCCTCTACATCTGGGCGCCGGGCCGCTGGCTGGACGAGTCGCAGAGCGACGCGCTGCGCCGCCTCAACCAGGACCGCGACTTCTCCTTCCTCTCCTTCCGCGGCCGCCCCGACACCTACATCCGCATCACGCACCCGCACCTGAGCGACGGCATCTACAACGCGGTGCGGAGCCGCGCGGACGGCATCGTGCGGGCGCGCGACCTGCACCGCGCCTTCGAGCGCAGCCTGGACACGGACCCCACCGTCGCGCACCTCGTCCTCGAACGGGTCGCGCGGCAGCACGAGCGCCTCGCCTCGCTGGACGAGGGCGAATTGGCGCGCGGCATGGCCGCCGCGTGGCGCGCGTGGCTGGCCCGCGGCGGCGCCGCCGGCTTCCACGCCGCGCCCATGTGGACGAACTGGGCCGTCTGGAGCGCGCGCCAGCCCGAGGTCGCCGCCCTCCTGGGCGAGGCCCCCTCCGAGCATGCGGCGCGGGCGCTCCACGAGGGGCACCCCTACTGGTCCACCCTTTGGGAGCGGCTCGCGACGCTGCCCCCGGAGGCGATGGGCCCCGCGACGCGCGCCCGCCTCCTGGAGCGGGGCCACCGTTGGCTGCGCGGCAACGAGGCGCGCCCGGAATGGACGTTCGTGTGGCGCCTCCTGGTGGACTCGCCCCCGGAGAGCCTCCCTGCGGGCATCGGACGAAGCGACCTCCTGCTCCAGGGGCTCGGCTGGCTCGCGGGGCGCGAGGACCGCCCCGAGTTCCCCTACGTCTGGCGCCGGCTCGTGGAGTTGCGCGACGCGCTGCCGGACGCGGCCGCCCTCGACGGCGTCCTGCGCCGGGGAGAAGGATGGCTCGCGGGCCACGAGGATCGGTTCGCCTGGTCGCGCATCTGGGAGGCGCTGCTGGACCTGCGCGCCCAGGCCGCGCCCGAGCGCGCCCGCCTGCTGCGGCAAGGACGGGAATGGCTTGCCGGCCGCGAGGAGCGCCCCGAGTGGAATTTCGTCTGGAAGCGCCTCCTGGACCTGCGCGCCGAGCTTCCTCCCGGCGAGGGGGACGATCTGGCCCGCGAAGGGCGTCTCTGGCTGGTGGGGCGCGAAGAGAGCGCCCAGTGGCCCCACGTCTGGCAGAAGCTCCTGGAGACGGACCTCCCCGCGGACGTGCCGCGGAGGGACCTGCTCCTGCTGGGCCTGGGGTGGCTGCAGGGGCGCGCCGACCGCCCCGAGTGGAGCTTCGTGTGGCGCCGGCTGGTGGAAGCGCGCCGGGAGCTCTCCGGTGGGGACGCGCTGTTGATCGAGGGGCAGGCCTGGCTCTCGGGCCGCGAGGGGAACCCCGCGTGGAGCTTCGTGTGGCAAGCCCTCGCGCAGGAGCGCCAAGGGCTCCCCGCGACGGGCTCCACGGCGCTCCTGGAGGAGGGGTTCCGCTGGCTCCAGGGGCGCGAGGAGCGCCCCGAGTGGGCGTACGTGTTGCAAGCCCTCGTGGACCTCGGGCCCGACCTGCCCCCCGGCATCCCTCTCTCGCATCTCGTCGAGGCGGCTCTGGGGTGGGCGGCGAAGCGGCGCGCCAGGCCCGACTGGTGGCCGCTCTGGCGGAAGGTCGCCGACGGCTGCGCCCTGCTCCCGCCGGGGCCCCTGCGGGACGCGGTCCTCGCCGAAGGGAGCCAGTGGCTCGCGGAGCACCAGGATCGCCCGGAGTGGTGCTTCGTCTGGCAACGGCTCGTGGACCTCCAGGCGAAGATCGCGCCGGAGGCCGACCTCGGCCCGATCCTGCGCCAGGGGCTCGCGCGGCTCCGGGGCGGCGAGGACCGCCCCGAATGGACGCACGTGTGGAGGACGCTCGTGGACCTGCGCGCGCACATGCCGGACCAGGCGCAGGTCGCGCCGCTCCTGGAGTCCGGCCACCGCTGGCTCGCAGGCCGCGAGGAGCGCCCTGGGTGGGGCTTCGTGTGGCAGCGGCTGGTCTGGCTGCGCGACGAGCTTCCCCCTTCGATCCCCTTGGATGACCTGCTCCTGAAGGGCCGCGAGTGGCTTTCGGGCCGCGAGGGGGACCGGTCGTGGTCGTACGTGTGGGAGAGCCTGGCGGACGTCGGGAGGGAGCGCCACGGCGAGGCGGAGTTCAGCCGTCTGCTGGTCTTGGGGCATGGATGGCTCCCGGGGAACGAGGACCGCCCGGATTGGAGCTACATCTGGCGCAAGCTGCGCCGGGGGAGCGCGGACCTTCCGGGCACCCTCGACCACGACGCGCTGCTCGCCACCGGGCGCCGTTGGCTCTGCGACGGGCCGCCCCGCGGGGAGTGGCCCCTCGTCTGGCTTTCCCACCACAAGGACAAGGCGACAGGCCCCGAGGACCGGGCCTTCCTGGGCGACCTGGCGTGGGCCTGGCTCCAGCGGCCGGAGAGCCGCGCGCGCCCCGAGTGGACCCAGGTGTGGAGGACCTGCTGCAGGGCGGGCCGCCGGGACCCGGCGTTCATGGAGGCGGGCTGGGCGCGCCTCCTCGCGCATCCTGACGCCGTGGAGGCCCCGATGCTTGCGGGCGAGCTCGTGTCGGCCTCCAGGAAACCGGGCGCCTGGGCTCCGCCCGCGGACCTCAGGGCGTGGACGCACGCGTGGCTCCGGGCGAACCCCGACAACCCCAGCTGGGCGCCCCTCTGGCGCGCCCTTTGGGGCGCGGAGAGGTCCGAGGCGAGCGCGCGGCTCGCCCTCGAATGGCTCGCCGGAGGCGCCGCCCCGGGGCGGACGGGCTCCGTCGTGAAGCGTCTCTGCCGCGAGCCGCCGCCCGACGTGCGCGCCATGCTGGAGGCGTGGCTTGCGCTCCACCCCGAGTCCCCCTTCGCCGCGCCCCTGCGCGAGGCGCTGGAGCAGCCGGCCCCGCAGGCGTGATCGTCAGCTTTCCTCGGCGCTCTCGACGCGCTTGTGCCCCTGCTGCTTGAACATGGAGATGATCTCGTCCAGCGTGGTCGCCTCCTCGGGCTTCTTGTCGTCGCGCACCTTCCCGGTGAAGCGCGGGAAGCGCACGGAGAGCCCGGCCTCCTCCTTGAGGACGCCCCAGCCGGCGGTGTGCAGGGGCGAGAGCGTCAGCTCGGCGCCCACGACCTCCAGCACCTTCACGGGGGCGAACCACGCGTCGGCGGCGATCCTCGCGCGCACGCGGGGGTGGGGCCCCCCCTCGTGCTGATAGCTTTTCAGCTCCTCGGTCATGGCCTGGAGCGTGGCGTCGTCGAAGCCGGTGCCCAGCTTGCAGATGGTCTCGAAGACGTCCTCCTCGGGGTTGTACGAGGCCATGATGAGGGCGCCGTACCAGCCCGCGCGCCGGCCGCGCCCCGCGATGGCGCCCACCACCACGAGGTCCAGCGAGTCCTGGAGCTCGCTGCTGTACTCGCGCTTGTACTTGATCCATTGATAGCCCCGCGAGCCGGCCTTGTAGAAGCTGTCAGGGCCGACGCTCTTGACCATGATGCCCTCGGCGCCTTCGGCGACGCTCTGCTCGAAGAAGGCGACGACCTCCTCGGGGGTCGTGACGCGCTTCGCGCGGGAAAGCTGGATGCGCTCGAGCCCCTCCTCGTCGGCGCCGCGCGCGAGGTCGAAGCTGCGCGTCAGCGCCTCGCGGCGCTCGGGGAGCGGCTTCTCCGTGAGGTCCTCGCCGTCCAGGAGGAGGCAGTCGAAGAGGAAGAGCGTCACGGGCACCTCCGCGATGACCTCCTCCACGTTCTTCCTGCCGCGGCGCTTCGCCACCTCCTGGAAGGGCTTCATGTCGCCCGTCTGCGGGTCCACCGCGACGACCTCGCCCTCCACGATGGCCTCGCGGCCGCGGAACGACTCGCGCAGATAGCCCGCGACGTCGGGGAACTGCCGCGTGAGGTCCTCCAGCCGCCGGCTGTAGAAATGGATGGCGCCCTGCGCCGGGATGTGCGCCTGGAGGCGCAGCCCGTCGTACTTCAGCTCGCAGAGCCCCTCGCCGCCCATCTTGGCGAGGATCTCCTCGGGCGTGGGCAGGCGCTCCGCGAGCATGGCGCGCATGGGCACGCCCACCTGCGCGCGCATCTCCTCCACCGCCGCGAGGCCGCCCTTGAGCAGCGTCTCGCCCACGAGGCCCAGGTCGCTGCACACGTTGTACGCGCGCTCCAGGTCGGGGCGGTACTCCTTGGTGGCGAAGGCCGCCGCCATGGCGTCGAGGATCGTCATGTCCGCGATTCCCAGGCGCAGCTTCCCCGTGACGGTGCGCACGAGGTAGCGCGCCTCGCGGGGGCTCGCGCGGGCGAGGAGCTTCTGGAGGAGCGAGAGCTTGCCCGACTGCGAGCCGGCGCCCGCGGAGCGCGCGATCTCGTGGAAGCGCTCGAACACCTCGGTGACGGGCATGGAGGCCTGCGGCTGGTTCTCCTCGGCGAAGAGGCTCGCCTGGCGCCGGCGCGCCTTGCGCTGCGAGAGCACCTCGAAGGCCGCGTCGCCCAGGTCGCCCGCCTTGTGGTACGCCTTGGTGAGGTCCTCCTCGGAGACGCCGGTGGACTCGTGGAGCGCGCGCATGACGAGCTTCTCCGCGACGCCAAGCTCGATGCCCTCGAAGTCGGCCGCCAGCTGCCCGCGGGTGAGGTACACGACCGCGCGCAGGTCGCCGTCCGCCTCGCGCAGCAGCTCCACGAGGATGTCCGTCATCTCCAGGCGCTTGGTCGTCTCCTCCAGCCGCTCGTAGAACTGGCAGAGGCGCTCGTAGTCCACGCTGGGCACTTGGCCTCCGCCCGGATATGCCCTTGCCCGGGCGCGGGTCCCTACTCGTGGGAGCGCAGCGCGCGGTGGTGCAGCTCCACGACGCGCTCGAAGCCCCACGCGACGATGACGAGGCCCACCAGCGCGACCGCGCGCCCCGCCACGTCCAGCGCGGGCGTCGCGTAGCGGAGCCCCACGTTCACGAGCGCGGCCAGCTGGGAGAGGCCCATGAGCGTCCAGCCGAGCAGGCGCAGGCGCACGAGGCGGTGCTCCGCCCGGATCACGCTGGCCGCCATCGCTCCCCCTGGGCCGCGGGGGGCGTTTCTTCTCTGCGGCCGAAGCATGGGCGAGAAAGGCCAAGGGCGCGGCGCGCGAGGTCCCCGCATGGACGACAAGGCGTCGACGCGCCCCCGGGGCCGCGCGCGGCCGGACCCCGGGAGGCCCGATCACCAGCCCGGCCTCGATGACGCGCCCGGCGCGCCCGCGGCGAGCCCGCTGGGCCGCGGCGCGAACCCGGGCACGGTCCCCGACACGTACCCCCTCGCCGATCCGCGCGGCAGCATCGCGGGCCTGCGCGGCATGGACGTGCCTGGCGCGCGGGGCGGGCCCTCGGGCTTCGAGGACCGCGAGAACGAGGACGTGACGCCCCGCGCGCGGCGAGGCGCGACCGAGGGCATCCAGTCCGAGGACAACGAGGCGGAGCGCTGATCACTTCTTCGCCAGGAAGGAGGCGATGCCCTCGCGCGCCTCGGGGCCCTGGAAGGCCAGCGAGAAGAGGTCGATCTCGCGCTCCAGCGCCTCGGAGAGGGGAAGCTCCTCGGCGGCGCGGAGGGCCTGCTTGGCGAGCCGCAGCGCGGCGGGGCTCTTGGCGGCCATGACGCGGGCGATCTCCAGCGCGCGGGCCACGGGGTCCTCGGCCACCTCGTCCACGAGCCCCCACGCCAGGGCCGTCGCGGCGTCCACGGGCTCGCCGGTCATGACCATGCGCGCCGCGCGGCCCGCGCCCACGAGGCGGGGAAGCCGCTGCGTGCCGCCGCCTCCGGGGATGATGCCGAGGTTGATCTCGGGCTGGCCCAGCTTGGCGGCGGGGGAGGCGACGCGCAGGTCGCACGCCATGGCCAGCTCCAGCCCGGCGCCCAGCGCGTGGCCGTTCAGCGCGGCGAGCACCGGCTTGGGGTGCGTGGCGACCGCGCCGTAGATGTGCGGCGGCGTGATGAACGCGCGCTGCTGCCACACGTCGCGCGCGGCCATCTCCTCCACGTCCGCGCCGGCGGCGAACGCCTTGCCGCCCGCGCCGCGCAGCACGACCGCGCGCGTCTGCGGGTCCTCGCGGTCGCGGGCGAGGGCCTCGCGCAGCGCGGCGCGCAGGCCCGCGCTGAGGGCGTTGCGCTTGTCGGGGCGGTTCAGGGTGAGAAGGAGGACGGGGCCGTCGCGCTCCTCCAGAAGGACGTCGCTCACGCAGCGCGCAGCCGTGCGGCCTCGGATGAGGGTTTGCGGAAAAAAGGGGCGGTCCCGAGCGGGACCCGGGCTACTTCTTGGCGTTGGCCTTGGTCATGTGAAGGATGAGCATGGCCTCGCCACTCGTATCATCAATCACGCCCGGAACGTCGTCCGCGCAGGTATTGAGAGTTGCGGTTCGACCCCCGACGCGACCCGTCACTTTGACGGCGGCTGGCGGCCTGTGCGCTCCCGCTAACGCTGGATGAGCAGGAACTCGTTGCCGTCCGGATCGGCGATGGTCGCGTAGGTGGGGCCCCAGGGCGCCTTCCAGGCCTCGTCCACGATGTGGCCGCCGCGCTTGCGGATCTCCTCCGCGCTGGCCTTGGCGTCGCGGGCGGTGAACATGACGCCCGTGATGGTGCCCGGCGGCCTGCCCGGCTCGTTGGGGCGCATGACGTGGGCGACGAGGGTCGCGCCGCCGGGGATCTGCCAGACGCCGCGCCCGTCGCCCTCCTCCCAGGAGAGCTCCTTGAGCCCCAGCACGCGGGAGTAGAACTCGCGGGCCTTGCCCTTGTTCGGCTCGGTGAGGTGGACCGTGATCGCGTCGAGCCCCTGGATGACGTCCATGCGTCCCCGGCACGCGCGGGGGACCGCTTCAAGGCCACCGGTAGAAGCCCTGCCCCGACTTCTGGCCCAGCCTCCCCTCGGCCACCATGCGGCGCAGCAGCGCGGGCGGCTCGAAGCGCCGGCCCAGCGTCTTCGAGAGGCCCTCGGCGATGTGCAGGCGCACGTCGAGGCCCACCAGGTCCGTGAGCCGCAGCGGCCCCATGGGGTGGTTGTAGCCCAGCGTCATCGCCTTGTCGATGTCCTCGGGGCTCGCCACGTCCTCCTCCACCATGCGGATGGCCTCCAGGCCCAGCGTGACGCCCAGGCGCGAGGTGGCGAAGCCGGGCGAGTCGCGCACGACGATGGGCTCCTTGCCCATGCGGCGCGCGAGGTCCACCACGGCGGCGGCCGCGGCGTCCGACGTCGCGGGCGCGCGCACGACCTCGACCAGCTTCATCACGGGGACCGGGTTGAAGAAGTGCATGCCCACGACGCGGCCGCGCTCCGCCTCGGGCAGGCCCGCCGCGATCTCCGCGATGGGCAGGCTCGACGTGTTGCTGGCCAGCACCGCGTGGCGCGGCGCGAGGCGCAGCGCGTCGGCGAGCACGCCGCGCTTGAGGTCCATCCGCTCGGGCACGGCCTCCACCACGAGGTCCGCCTGCTGGAGCGCGGCGGGGAGGTCCGTGGTGGGCCGCACGCGGGCGAGCGCGGCGTCGGCCTCCTCGCGCGTGGCCTTCCCCTTCTCCACGGCCTTCTCCAGGCTCTTCCGGATGCCCGCGAGGCCCTTCTCCACGGCGGCGTCGTTCACGTCGCGCAGCGCCACCTCCGCGCCCGCGAGCGCGGCGACCTGCGCGATGCCGTGGCCCATGGTGCCCGCGCCCAGGACGGTGACGTGGCGGATCATCGGCCGGCGCACGCGGAAGCGCGCGAAAAGGCTTTCGCGGGGCGAAAGGCCAACCCCCTTGCGCCGCCCGCGACAACTCTCCTCCACAATCCCCTTCCCCTGGTCGCGGCATGGCGGGGCGGAGACCTGAGACCGTGCGGCTCGAGCCCTTCGTCCTGGCCGGCGTCGCCCTCGTGGCGCTGGCGCCCTTTGCTTCTGCGATCCCCCTCGGTCCCGTCCCGCCGCCTCCCGTCTGCGTGGCGGGCGTCTGCGTGACCCTGCCTCCGGTGGACCTGCCAGGGCCCGTCTGCGTCACCCTCCCTGCCCAGAGCCTCCAGGTCCCCGGCCTCCTGCTGTGGGTCCCCGCCACCAGCCTTCCCATCACGCTCAACGGACAGGAGATCGCGCGGGTCGATCTCCCGGGCGCCTCCGTGGCCGTCGATCCGTGGGGCGCGAGCGTGGGCGGCTCCGTCGTCTGCGTGGGCCTTCCGCCGACGGGCTAGCGCCCCTCGTAGCGCGCCGCGCGCTTCTCCTTGAGCGCGTCGACGCCCTCGCCGTGGTCGCGCGTGGCGTAGGCAAGCCCTTGGAGCGCGGCCTCGCGGGCGAGCGCGCCTTCGAGGTTGTCCGCCGTCCCCAGGACGATGGCCTTCTTCGCGAGCCCCAGGGCGACGGTGGGCCCCTCCGCCCAGCGCCTCGCGACCTCCTGCGCCTTCGCGCCCGCGTCCTCGGCGACGAGGTTCACGAGGCCAAGCTGCTCCGCGCGCTTCGCGTCCATCGCGTCGGGCAGGAGCGCCAGCTCGCGGGCGGCGCGCAGGCCCAGCGTCTTGGGCAGGAGCCACGAGCCCGCGGTGTCGGGGACGAGGCCGATGCGCGTGAACGACGCGGCGAACCTGGCCGCGGGCGCCGCGACGGCGTAGTCGCACGCCAGCGCCAGCATGAGGCCCGCGCCGTGCGCGTCGCCGTTGACGTGCGCCACCACAGGCTTCTCCAGGACGAGGATGTCCTTCGCCAGCGCGCCGAAGAGCGTCTCCTGCGCGTGCTGCGCGGCGAAGGCGTTGCCTCGGCGCGAGACCATGGCGTCCAGGTCGCCGCCCGCGCAGAAGGCCGGCCCCGCGCCGGTGAGGAGAAGCGCGCGCACGCCGGGGTCCTTCGCGGCGTCCGCCACCGCGGCGCGCAGGGCGAGGAGAAGCTCGGGGTTGAGGGCGTTGCGCTTCTCGGGGCGGTTCAGCGTGAGGCGCAGGACGCCGCCGTCGCGCTCCTGGAGGAGGACGCTCATGCGTCGCGCATCCGCGCCTCGCGCTAAAGCCTCTCGCCGGCCTCGACCTTCATCGGCAGCCGGTTCTCCGGCGGCGGCAGCGTGCAGCTCCACGCGTCGTCGTGCGCGCAGTACGGGTGGTACGCGCGGTTGAAGTCCAGCACGTAGCGGTCCCCCGCGTGCGGCTCCAGGTCCAGGTAGCGCCCCGCGCCGTAGGTCTCCTTGCCGGAGGTCGCGTCGCGGAATGGGACGAGGAGGTACGCCTCGTCGGCCTCGCCCGGCGCGGGCTCGAAGGCCAGGAGCTGGACGCGCTGCCCCAGGAGGTCGAGCTCGAAGGCGCCCACCTCCAGCATGGCGATGGCGTCGTCGCCCGTGGACGCGAGGCGACCGGGCCTGGGCGCGGCGTGGCGCCGCAGCGTCGCCTCCACGCGATAGCGCGCGTCCAGGGGCCACCAGCGCAGCCCGCGGAACGCCTTGCGGCTCTCCGGCGAGAGCGGCGTGTCGGGGCCCTTGTAGTGCGCGTCGCGGGCCTCGCGCTCGGACTCCACGTCAGCGCGCCACTCCGCCTCGTCCACGAGGCTTCCAACCGGGCCCGCGGATTCAACCTTGCGGGGCCGCGAAGCCCGACGACCCGGAAGCCTCATCTTGGGGGCCCCGGCTCGTCCCGCGATGACGGACGCGGGCGCCCGCCTCGACGCGATCCTCGCTCGCCACAAGCTCCCGCTGCGCGACGCCGCCGCGCAGGACGCGCTCTGGCGCGAGCTTGCGGAGGGCCCCTTTGCGGAGCCCGGCGCGGTGCCCTTCGAGCGGCAGTGGGACGCGTGGCGGCGCGTCTTCGCGGAGCGCCCCGCGCACGCGCCGCCGCCCCCCGCGTACCAGCCTGACGCGGCGCGCGTAGAACGGGCGAACGTGACCGCCCTCGCGCGCGAGGTGGGCGTCGCCAGCTACGCGGACCTTCAGCGCTGGAGCGCGGCGGACCGCGACGGCTTCTGGGCGCGCGCGATCCAGGCCCTGGACGTGCCGTTCCGCGACCCGCCCCGCGCCATCCGCGAAGGCGGCGCCGAGGACCCCGCGTGGCTCCCCGGCGCGACGCTCAACGCGGTGGACCTCTGCTTCCGGGCTCCACCCGAGCGCGTCGCCATCGTGCTGGGCCGCGAGGGCGAGGAGCGCCTCCGCCACGTCACCTACGGCGAGTTGGAGCGCATGACGAACCGCGTCGCGCACGGCTTCCGCGCGCTGGGCCTCGCGGCAGGCGACGCGGTCGCGCTCTACCTGCCCATGACCGTGGAGTGCGTCGCGGCGTACCTGGGCGTCATCCGCGCGGGCGGCGTCGTGGTGAGCATCGCGGACAGCTTCGCGCCTCCCGAGGTCGCGACGCGCCTGCGGCTGGCCGACGCCAAGGCGATCCTCACCACCGCCGCGTTCTCGCGGGGCGGGAAGACCTTCGACCTCTACGCCAAGGCGCGGGAGGCCGCCGCGCCGCGCGCCATCGTCGTGGGCGGCAAGCCCGAGCGCGAGGGCGACCTCGCGTGGGAGACGTTCCTGGGGCCCGCGCAGCCCTTCGAGAGCCTCGCCCTGGAGCCCACGGCGCCGACCAACGTCCTCTTCAGCAGCGGCACGACGGGCGACCCCAAGGCGATCCCGTGGACGCACCTGACGCCGCTGAAGGCCGCCATGGACGCGCGATATCACCAGGACGTCCACGAGGATGATATCATCGCCTGGCCCACCAGCATCGGCTGGATGATGGGCCCGTGGCTCGTGTACGCCTCGCTGGCCAACCGCGCGACCATGGCCCTCTTCGAGGGCGCGCCGCAGTCGCCCGAGTTCCCGCGCTTCGTGGAGCGCGCGGGCGTCACCGTGCTGGGCGTCGTGCCGGCCCTCGTGCGCGCGTGGCGCGCCTCCGGCGCGGTGCAGCGCGAGCTCGCGAAGATCCGCGTCTTCAGCAGCACGGGCGAGGCCTCCAACGTCGAGGACTACCTCTGGCTCTCCAGCGCGGCGGGCCACCGCGCGCCCATCGTGGAGTACTGCGGCGGCACGGAGATCGGCGGCGGCCACCTCACGGGCACCGTCGTCCAGCCGCAGAGCCCCGCCACCTTCAGCACGCCCGCGCTGGGGCTCGACTTCGTCGTCCTCGACCACGAGGGCAAGCGCGAGGTCGCCGAGAACGAGATGGGCGAGATCTGGCTCATCCCCCCCAGCATCGGCCTCTCGCAGCGCCTCCTCCACCGCGACCACCACAAGGAATACTACGCGGACGCGCCGCGCGGCCCCCGGGGCGAGCTCCTGCGCCGGCACGGCGACGAGGTGGAGCGCCTCCCCGGCGGCCACTGGCGCGCCCACGGCCGCGCGGACGACACCATGAACCTGGGCGGCATCAAGGTGAGCAGCCTGGAGCTGGAGCGCGTCGTGGACCGCCACCCCCAGGTCTACCAGAGCGCGGCCGTCGCGGTGATCCCGCCCGAAGGGGGCGCGGACCAGCTGGTGGTCTTCGTCGTGCCCCGCGAAGGCGCGCGCCCCGAGCCCAAGGCGCTCCAGAACGAGCTTCAGGACTTGGTGAAGAGGGACCTCAACCCACTCTACCGCATCCACGACGTGGTGCTGGTGGACGCGCTGCCGCGCACGGCGAGCAACAAGATCGTGCGGCGGGAGCTGAGGAAGCGTTACCGGAAGTAGACCCGCCACCCTCCGAACCCGGGCCATGGCCGTTACATTCTTGCATGGGGAGCGCATCCGTCGGCATCTTGGCCAAGCGGGGAGGGTTAGTCGTGCCGCCGGTCACGTTCGGATCGTAGGATGCCTTCTCTGCCTGGGGAGCCCGCATGCCCAACCGCCAGGCCACGCACGATCCCGAGATCGCCCTTCGATGGCTTCTGGCCATCCAGCGTGCTCCCGGTTTGACCTTCAGCGCGCTGCATCGCAAGGTCGGAGGAAAGGCGCTCCTGGCCCGGGAGCTTCTCGACGACCTGGAAGCCCGTCAGCTTGTCCGCACCGGTGAAGAGGAGAAGGATCGCCCCGGGCCCAGCGCCGACGGCCACTGGCTCACGTCGGATGGAGCGGTCTTCCTGGAAGACCTGCAGCGCATCCTGCAGGAGTTCCCCAACCTCATGTTCGCGCACCGGCTCCTCCGGATCATCGGGGAGCAGCCGGACATCGCGTGGGCGCAGCTGCGCGACGAGGCGAGCACGAACAGCCAGAGCATGGCCGTCCACCGGGACCACCTGATCCACGAGGGATACGTGGAGCTTTTCGAGCGGGACCGGAAAGGGCACCGCCACCGCCGGACCGCGAAAGGGGACGAGACCTTCAGGCGCATTGAGCAGGCCATGGGCAAGCTGGTGAAGCTCGACCAGCCCGAGGTGGGAGCCAAGCCTCCGGTGCGCGCCCCTCTCCCCCGGGCGATGGAGTCGTGGAGCAAGCTCACCTCGGTGCTCAAGCCCGCGCTCCGGATGGGGAAGGACGGCGTCACGGTCCACGACCCGGAGGCCCTCCGGGGAGAGCCCATCGACGCTCTCGCCCAGACGGCGGTCTTCGCCGTGGGGCCTACGCGCGACAGGGCGCGGGAGATCGTCCGGGCCCTGGCGCATCAGCAAGGCCTCGTTCCGGCAAGCCTCCAGCGGTTCTATCTGGCCCGCGCGCGAGGGCACATCGGGTCCTCCTTCACGGTCCCGGCATTCAACATCCGCGGCGCCACCTACGAGGTCGCGCGGGCCGCGTTCCGCGCCGCCAAGCGCCGCCACGTGGGCGCCATGATCTTCGAGATCGCCCGCAGCGAGACCGGCTACACCGAGCAACGCCCCGCGGAATACGCCGTGGCGATCCTGGCTGCGGGCGTCAAGGAGGGGTTTCGCGGGCCCCTCTTCCTCCAGGGGGACCACTACCAGTTCACCCGACCCATCGAGTCCGCGCACCTCCAGGCGACTCAGTTCCAGCTGGAGAACCTCGTCCTGGAGAGCCTCGATGCCGGCTTCCGCCAGATCGACGTCGACGCCTCGCCCCTTGTCAACCCCGCCCTTCCGACCATCCCGGACCAGCAGGCCCTCAACGCGGTCCGCTCCGCCCGCCTGACGTCCTTCGTCCGCGACCAGGAGGACGTTGGCCCTGGCGTCTGCGTCGGGGCCGAGGTGTCCGAGATCGGGGGGCCTCCGACAAGCCTGGCGGACGTCCACGCCTTCATGGATCGCTACACCCACGAGCTGCGCCGCCTGGGCCAGGGTCCGGGGCCGGCCAAGCTCAGCGTCAACACGCTCACGGGGACCGGAGGCTCCGGAGGCGCCCAGGTTTCCTTTGATCTTCTCTCTTCCATCTCGGAGGTCTGCCGCGAGACCTACGGCATGGCAGGAGTCGCGCAGCACGGGACGGCGGAGCTTCCCGACGCCGAGCTTCATCGCTTCGTGAAGGCGGGCGCTTGCGAGCTCCACGTGGCGACGGGGCTGCAGAACGCGCTCCTCGACCACCCCGAGTTCCCCCACGCGCTGCGCGCGAGGATGGACGCGTGGGTCAAGGCTCAGCAGGTGGCGAGCCCGGGGCAGACGCTCCAGAAGCTCCGGAAGCGAGCGTTCGGCCCTTTCAAGCGCGACCTGTGGGCCATCGAGCCGCACGTCATGGAGGCCATCGGGAAGGACCTGGAGGCCAAGTTCGACGTGATGTTCCAGGAGCTCGGGGTCGTGGACACCATGCCGCTCGTCGATCGCCTTGCGCGGAAGGATCCGCCCGGGTGGGGCGCAGGGACTTCCGGGTCACGGACGGCGCGTTCGACGACGCCGAGTTCCTGACCGTTCCTCCAGGGACGGCGGCTCCGCAGCACCGCACGAGACGCGAGGAACCCGCGGCATCTGAAGGATTAACTTGTCCAACGGAACTGCGCGCGCGGCGTCGCCTGGGAGGCGTCGCCTTGGAGGACCCGTCTTGACCACTGCCCCCGCCAGCCCCACCACGCCCCGCCTCGACGAGCTCACGTCGAACCCGCGCCGCCTCGACGCGCAGCGGGTCGACAAGCTCCGCCGCCTCGACGCGATGGGCTACGCGCCGCCCTACCGCTTCGTCCCGACCCACGACATCGCCCAGTTCCACGCGACGTTCGGACGCCTCGGCGTGGGCGAGGAGGCCCCCGACGAGGTCGCCGTGCACGGCCGCGTCGACGCGATCCGCCGGATGGCGAAGGCCATCTTCGTCGACCTGCGCGACCCCGAGGGCGCGCGGCTCCAGATGTGCGTCCAGCGCCCCGCCGCAGGCCCCCTCTTCGACGGAGCGGCGCTCCTCGACACCGGGGACCGGATCGCCGTCCACGGTCGCCCCCTGCGCACCCAGAAGGGCGAGCTCTCGGTCCGCGCCGAGAAGCTCGTGCTGCTCTCGAAGTGCCTCCAGGCCGCGCCCAACGCCGGCCTCGACGCGGAGAACCGCCTGCGCGAGCCGTGGCTGGACCGCCTCTTCGATGACGCCGCCCGCCAGCGCCTCCTCGCGCGCGCCCGCGTCAAGCGCGCGCTCCACGACGTCATGGCCGTGGAGGGCTACGTCGAGATCGACCCGCCGCTCCTGAGCCGCAGCTACGGCGGCGCGGCCGCGCGCCCCTTCGTGACCGAGAGCAACGGCCTGGGGGGCGAGCAGCTCTTCCTCCAGATCTCCCCCGAGATCGCGCTCAAGAAGTGCGTCGTCGGGGGCCTCGACGCGGTGTACGCCGTCACGCGAAACTTCCGCAACGAGGGCATCGATCCCAGCCACACGCCCGAGTTCGACGCCTTCGAGTGCTACCGCGTGGGCGCCGACTACGTCGACATGATGGACCTGACGGAGCGCATCTTCCGCGCGTGCGCGCAGGCGGCCAACGGCACGACGCGCGTGACCTGCCGCGGCGCTGAGATCGACTTCGCGGCGCCCTGGCGCCGCGTCCGCATGCGCGACGCGGTCTGCGAGGCGCTCAAGCTGGGCGATCCGGACCTCGACGCGCTGCGCGACGCGCTTCAGGAGCACTCGCTCGACGCGAGCCGCGCGTCGAGCGAGGCCATGGCGATCAACCTCCTCTTCGAAGCGCGCGTGCAGGAGACGCTCGTCCAGCCGACCATCGTCCTCGACTACCCCGAGGAGATCTCGCCCCTCACGCGCGCCCACCGCGCGGCGCCGGGGCTCGTCGAGCGCTTCGAGGCGTTCATCGGCGGGACCGAGTTCGCCAACGCCTACACCGAGCTCAACGACCCCTTCGAGCAGGAGCGCCGCCTGCGGCTCCAGGAGGAGGAGCGCCGCCGCGGCAACGACGAGGCCCACCCCCTGGATTGGAGCTTCGTGGACGCGATGCGGTGCGGCTTCCCGCCCACGGGCGGCCTCGGGATCGGGCTCGACCGCATGGTCATGCTCCTGACGAGCTCGCCCACCATCCGCGCCATCCAGACCGAGCCGCTGGTCCGCTCCCTGCCCGAGGAGGCCGGGTGATCCCGATGCTTGGCTCGCCCCGCCGCGAGGTCGACAAACGCGCGTTCGACGCGGTCCGCCGCGAGCTGGGGTTCTCCCTCGTGCGCTGCGCGGGCCACTCGCCGGAGGGCTGGGAGATCGAGTACCAGTCGCCCGAGGGCACGCTCAAGATGGCCACGCTCGCCGGCCGCATCGAGCTGCGCCAGGGCGCGCTCATCGCCGCCCTCACCCGCCTGGACAACGACGCCCTGGGGCGCGTGCAGGAGCGGTGGGAAGTCCGCGCCGGCGAGGTCGTGGAGGCCACGGAAGAGCCCGCCACCGACCTTCACCTCCTCAAGGCCGTCGTCCGGACGCACCCGCACGTGCGCCAGCTGCTGGCCACGGGCTTCTGTGGACGCCCGGGCTATCCCGAGGAGCCCCAGGATCTCGTGGGCGCGCACTTCGCGATCCTGGCCAACGCGCGCCCCAAGGCCTTCCCCTCTGTCGGCATCCAGAGCGAAGGCATGTTCCTGGGCTGCGAGAGCGACGACCACGTCGGGCTGCTGCGCTTCCGGCTTCCGCCGGCCGTGCGCCATCTGGAGCGCAACCTCGTGGACTGGCGGCTCTCGACCGACGGGCGCATCGCCGTTCCGGGCTGCTGGTTCGTTCGGAGGTTCTTCCCCGCCGAGCTCGCCTTCGGCGATTTCCCCACGGGATGGCCGGTCCAGTAGCCACACGCCCATGCGACGCCAGGAAGCGTGGTCGGGCCAACCGCAGATGCAGGTGCGGCGAGGCGCTCACTCCGTCGGCGGCAGCGTGCAGTCGAAGACCTCGCGGCCCAGGACGAAGTAGCCGCACTCCTGGTGGCCGGCCGCGCTGCCCTGGTGGGCGTAGACGACCGTCTGGCCGTCCTCGACGCAGGTGAGGCGGTACGAGTCGCCCACGTCGTACTGGCTGGTCCACAGGTCGCAGGGGCCGACGCGGTGGTCGCCGAAGGGGTTGGGGACGGGAGTGGCCAGCGCGAGGGGCGTGGCGGCGAGCAGGATCGTAAGAAGCAGAAGAGTGCGCATGGTGGTGCCTCCACAGGCGCACCACCAGGCGGGAAGATGACGTTTGCGGGCTCAGTTCACGAGGGGGCCGCAGCTGTAGAGGTCGTGGCCGTCGACCCAGTAGCCGCACTCCCACACGAGGCCGGCCTGGCCCTGGTGGAAGTAGATGCTGTGGCCCTCGACGTCGCACGTCAGGCGCGACGAGTCGCCCACGTCGAACTGGTTCGTCCAGTAGTCGCAGGGGCCGACGTAGTGGTCGCCGTAGGGGCTGGGGTGCGGGATCGCGATGGGGCCGGGGAGCGGGCCTGCAAGCGCGAGGGGGGTCGCCAGGAGCGCGAGCGCAGCAAGGACAAGGGGGGTTCGCATGGGTGTGCCTCCGCCGCGTGACGGTGGCGGGGAGGCATCACCCTTGCGGCGGAGCAGCGTCGCGGGTCAAGCCGGCACGCCGCAGGGGACGAAGACCGTGGCGCCGTCCACGTTGGCGTACGCGTAGTCGCCCAGCGCGCACGTGCCGTAGCTGGCGCGGGCGGACTGGCCGGCTGCGGCGCAGCCGACGCCCAGCGCCTCGCCGGGCCAGAGGAGCGACCACGAGACGACGCAGGGGCCCACCGTGACGGGGGGCTGCGGGAGCGAGGGGCGCGCGGCGGCGAGGGGCGCCAGCAAGGCGAGCGCCACGAGAAGAAGGGCGACACGCACGGCGCTCACTCCGTCCCGGGGGAGCACTGCTCCAGGGTCTGGCCGAGGACGCGCAGGTGGCACGAGTGGCCCAGGAGCGTCATGCTGTCGGCGTAGTCGAAGACCTCGATGCCTTCGGCGGAGCACCCGGCGGCGCGCGACTCGGCGTCCACATTGAAGCCCCACGACGCGTGGCACGGGCCCACGACGTAGCTGCCGTGGTCGAGGGGGGGCAGGGGCGAGGCCTGCGCGAGGGGCGCCAGCGCAAGGAGGGCCAGGAGGCCGGCCAGGACGGGGGCGCGCATCATTCCCCCTCCGGGGGCGGGCACTGCTCGAGGGTCTGGCCCGCGACGCGCAGGCCGCAGGAGTGGCCCCCGATGGTGGTGCCGTCCCAGTACGAGAGGACCTCCTGGCCCGCGACCCCGCACGAGACGGAGGTGACGCTGCCTTCGAACCACGTGACCTTCTCCACGTGGCAGGGGCCGACGGTCTCGTCGACGTTGCCGTTGGGCAGCGGGGGCGCGGCGGACGCGGCCGGGAGCAGGAGAAGCAGGATGAGCAGCGCGGGGAGCGCAAGCAGGGTTCGCATGGGGGTTTGTGCCTCCGGAAGCGGAGAGCGCCGCTGCACGTTTGGGGATTGCGGGCCCGCAGACCCTTAAATGCCAGGCGTTCCCTGCGGAGGCCGTGAGCCCGCCCCTCGTCTCCATCCGCAGCGTCCTCTCGGGCCAGCACACCGGCCAGAAGGTCCACCTGCGCGGCTGGATCCACCGCTACCGCACCAGCGGCAAGATCGTCTTCGCCACGCTGCGCGACGCGACGGGCACCCTCCAGACGACGACGAAGAAGGGCGTCGCCGACGACGCGTCGTTCGAGGAGGCCCTCAAGGGGAGCATCGAGGCCTCGGTGGAGCTGACCGGCACGGTCAAGGCGGACGAGCGCGCGCCGGGCGGCTTCGAGGTGGGCGTCGAGCAGTTCCACCTCGTGGGAAGCTCCCACGACTTCCCCATCTACGAGAGCACCGTGGACGCCGACGCGCAGGAGACGCTCCTGGACAAGCGCCACCTCTTCCTGCGCAGCCGCCACCTGGCCAACGCCATGATCCTGCGCGCGAAGACGCTCAAGGCCTTCCGCGAGTGGTTCGACGAGCACGGCTTCTTCGAGACGACGCCCAGCGTCATCACCACCAACAACTGCGAAGGCGGCAGCGAGGTCTTCGAGTTCGACTACTTCGGCCAGAAGGCCTTCCTCAGCCAGAGCAGCCAGCTCTACCTCGAAGCGCTGGTGTTCGGCCTGGAGCGCGTCTACTGCCTGCTGCCCAGCTTCCGCGCCGAGAAGAGCCGCACCCGCAAGCACCTCACCGAGTTCCAGCACCTGGAGGCCGAGGAGGCCTGGGTGGACAACAAGGGCAACATGGAGATCCAGGAGCAGCTCGTCTCCTACGTCGCGCGTCGCGTCGCCGACACCGCAGAGGAGCAGCTCGTCGCCCTGGGCCGCGAGCCGGCGGACCTGCGCAAGGTCACGACGCCGTTCAAGCGCCACACCTACGACGAGGCCATCTCGCTGCTGCGCAAGAAGGACTACGACCGCGGCCGCGACGCCAAGGGGCGCAGGCGCGGCGCCATCGAGTGGGGCGAGGACCTGGGCGCGCCCGACGAGGCCGCGCTGGTGGAGGGCGAGGAGAAGCCCGTCTTCGTCATGAACTGGCCCGCCGACATGAAGGCCTTCTACATGCACAGCAACGGCGACGGCACCGTGGCCAACGCCGACATGATCGCGCCCTTCGGCTTCGGCGAGATCATCGGCGGCAGCCAGCGCAGCACCGACGTCGAGTGGATGAAGGGGCGCCTCGTGGAGCAGGCCAAGCGCGACGGCACCGCGCTGGACCTCAACGCCTACGAGTGGTACTTCGACCTGCGCCGCTACGGCAGCGTGCCCCACGCCGGCTTCGGCCTGGGCACCGAGCGCGTCGTCCGGTGGCTGGGCAACCTGGACCACATCCGCGACGCGACCCCCTTCCCCCGGACGCCGAGCCGCGCGTACCCGTAGGCGAGGACGCCGACGGACGTGGCAGGGTCACGTGACCGGTCACGTGACGCGGTCGGCTGCATCACGTGACCGGTCACGTGAACCACGGACCCCCCTTTGGCGCCCGTGGCGCGTCGGCGTTTGCCGCAGGGCCGCGAAGCGCGGGACCGCCCAACCCAGCCCCCGCTCAGCACGCCACGTTGTAGGCGAGCCCGTCGGAGCCCACGACGCCCCCGATGGAGCCCGCGGGGTCGGCGACGATGTCGTTCCATGTGGTGGGGTCGGAGTCCGAGGGGAGGGGCACGCCGCCCACGCTGCGGACGTTGGTGACCTGCGCGAGGCCGATGGTGGCGACGACGGTCTTCGCGCTGGGGCACTGGAAGACCTCGCCGAAGATCTTGACCTCCGCGTTGGTGCTGAAGAAGCCGCTGCTGGCGGACGCGCTGCCGTCGTAGGCGAACCAGTACGCCTGCGCGCGGTTCGCCAGCGTGCGCGTGCCCTGCGCCGGCGAGCCGGAGAGCGAGATGCCCTGCGCGGTGGCGGAGTCGCGGATGCGCTGCGAGAGGTCCTTCCGCACGGTGTCCTCGTTGGGCCGCAGCAGCTCGCGCAGCGTCCGCACGGCGAGCTGCCCCTGATAGCCCGACCCCGAGCCTGCGGGGTGGTCGTACACGAGGACCTGGCTCTTGGAGAACGCGCTCCCCGAGGGCGCCCCCTGGGAGGCGGTGGCGTTCTTCTGCCAGCCGTTCCCGCCTGCGCCCTCCAGCAGGCGGTCGGGCACGCGCGCGGGCCGCAGGTCGAGGCAGCCCGGGAGCGCCAGGGCCGCGGCCAGGAGGAGGGCGAGGAGCCGGAGGCGCACGCGTCGCCACCGCAGGGCCGGGAAAAGAACCTTTTCGGAGGCCGCCCGTGCCGCCGCGTGATCGAGTTCGAGGTGAAGGCCCCCGTCCCCCCGGAGCGGGTCGACGCCCTGCGCGCCATGCTCGGACCCCCGCGGAGGGTCGAGGAGCACGAGGACGCGTACTACGCGCACCCGTGCCGCGACTTCGCCGCCACCGACGAGGCGCTGCGCCTCTCGCGCCGCGGCGGGCGCGCCGACCTCACCTACAAGGGGCCCCGGCTCGACGCCCGCACCAAGGCGCGCCGCGAGATCGTGCTGCCCGTGGCGGACGAGCGCGCCGCGCAGGCCCTCGTCGAGGCGCTGGGGTTCCGCCCCTCCCTCGTCGTGCGCAAGCGCCGCTCCCTCCACGAGGCGCAAGGCTTCGAGGTCGCGCTGGACGAGGTCCCGCCCCTGGGGCACTTCGTCGAGGTCGAGCGCCAGCTCCCGGAGGGCTCGGACCGCGCGGCCGCCGAGCGCGAGGCAATGGCGCTCCTCGCGTCGTGGGGCCTTGTCCACACCGAGCGGCGCAGCTACCTGGAGATGCTCCTGGAGGCGCGCCAGTGAAGGCCCTCCTCGTCGCGGCCGCGCTCCTCCTGGCCGGCTGCGCCGCCCCGCCGCGCGACCCCTACGCGGGCCGCGCGCCTGCCGGCACGCAGACGCAGACGCTGGTGGTGCCGCGCCAGCAGTTCGCGCACCCCACCTTCGGCGCGCCCTCGCCGGTCCACGCGCGCGTGACGTGGAACTCCTCGCAGCGCATCGACGCGTGGATCACGGGCGACTTCGAGCACGACTGCGCGGGGTACGGCCTGCGCACGTTCCACCCCGCCGCGGCGATGCTCAACTCCACTGGCGGCGTCCTGGAGGCCGACCTCCCGGCGGGGACCGACTGCCTGATCCTCGACAACGCGGACTTCGCCGGGGGCCAGGCGCCCGCGGGGCCCGATGCCACCGTGAGCTTCACCATCGACGTGTGGGTCCGGGGATAGCCCGCCGGCTTGCAAGGGGTCGCTTGCGGCGCCAAGACGCCCGGAAAACCGGAGGTTGGATCAACGCGCGCGACCATGAGGGCCCCATGGCACTCTCCGCCCCCAGGTTCTCCGACAACCCCCAGCACCCCAGCCTCCGCGAGGCGCGCATCGAGAGCGACCGCCCCCAGCGCGACCCCGGCATGGCCGCCTCCCCGCGCCCGCGCGCCTCGGAGACGGGGCCGCCCCTCGCGCCCTCCGCTGGCGGGCCCGCGGAGCCCACCATGCGGACCATGACGCGGGCCGAGATCGATCAGTTCGTCGACCAGGGCAGCTTCGCGATCCTCTCGCTGGCGGGAGGAGACGCCGCCTACGGCGTGCCGCTGTTCTACGGCACGGACGGATACGCCATCTACTTCCAGACGCGCGCGGGCCTCAAGACGCCCTACCTGCGCGCGACGCGCGAGGCGTGCCTCACCATCTCGCGCATCCGCAGCCACGAGGAATGGGCGAGCGTCCAGCTCCTGGGCTCCATCGAGGTCGTGGACGCGGCGGCGCGCGGCTCGCAGTCGCGCAACGCCCTCGTGGGCATCCCGCCTCCGCTGGACTGGTGGGAGAGCGACGAGCGCGCCGGAAGCGCAGAGCCCCCCGGGCTCACCACCTACCGCCTCGTCCCCCGCAAGCTCATCGGGCGCTACAGCATGCCCGCCGAGGGGACCGCGACCGAGCGCAACGCCGGCTTCGAGGGGATGTGACGTGCGCGTCCGCGACCTCATGACCACGCCCGCGTTCTGCCTCCACCCGGCCGACACGTTCGCGCACGCCCGCGCGGAGGCCCTCGGACGCCACGTCCATCAGCTTCCGGTCGTGGACGGCGAGGGCCGCCTCGTGGGCATGCTGGCGCCTTCCGAGGTGCCGGCGCCGCGCGAGCGAAGCCAGTCTCCCGTCTCGCGCCTGATGGAGACGGGACGGCTCGCGCTGCGCCCCGAGATGACCGCCTCCGAGGGGCGCAGCCTCCTGGAAGCGGCCCACGTCCAGTCGGCGCCCGTCCTCTCCCGCAGGCGCGTCGTGGGCATGATCACGCTGCGCGACCTTGCGCGCGCGGAGGCGAGCGCCCCGTGAGCCCCGCGGCGCTGTGGCTGGCCTTCCGCGCGTCGTGACGCGACAAGCCCCGCCACGTGCGAATCTTCAAGCGGCCGACGCCACGTGGCCGTCGTATGCCCCATCTGCCCGCCACGCGCGCCATGGGCGAGAGCCGCGCGAGCATGGTCCGCCTCATGATGCCCTCGGACGCGAACCCGCACGGCAACGTGCACGGCGGCGTCATCATGAAGTTCGTGGACGAGGTGGCGGGCATCGTCGCGCACCGGCACGCGCGGCGCAACGTCGTCACGGCGCGCCTCGACCGCATGGACTTCCTGGAGCCCGTCTTCGTGGGCAACGCGCTGACGCTGGACGCGCGCCTCGCCTACACGGGCCGCACCAGCATGGAGGTCATGGTGGACATCCGTGCCGAGAACCTGGACACGGGCGAGGTCGTGCACACCGGCACCGCGTGGCTCACCATGATCGCCCTCAACGAGCGCGGCCGCCCCGTGCCCGTCCCTCCCGTGGTCGCGGAGACCGAGGACGAGAAGGCGCTCCACGAACTGGCGCGGCTCCGCTACGAGGCGAGGCGCGCGGAGAGGAAGGGCGCGAAGCAGTGACGCGCCTGGCCTGTTAGGAAGGGTTATCTCCTTCCCCGGGAACGGCCTCGCGTGCTCGAGGAGGCTTTGGGGCCGGAGGCTGGCGACGAGGAGGAGCGGGGGTCCCGCGTGGGAGGGCCCGAGCGCGTCCGCGTCCTCATGGAGCAGTACGACATCCTCAGCGCCGAGCTCCGGGTCCTGCGCGCCTCCTACGACCGCGTCCTGGGGCTGGGCATGGTGGCCCTGGCGGCCCTCTACGTCTACGGCGTGAAGGAGAACCTCTCCCCCATCGTCGTGGGCCACCCCGTGCTGCTCTTCGCCCTGCTCCTGTTCATGATGGACATGATGAACCTCACCATGGCGCTGGGCGCGCACAAGCAGGCGCTGGAGCACCTCGTCAACGCGGAGCTTGGGGGGAACCTCGTGGCCTGGGAGAAGATCGCGCACACGCACGTCCATCGCGGCCCCTACGCCATGCTGGGCGTCATGGTGGTCTACGTCAGCTTCATCGCGTTCTCCGTCTACACGTCCCTCACCACGGCCTACGCCACCGCCCCCGCCCCCCTCTTCTGGGGCTTCGCCGCGTTCCTCGGCGTGCTCGCGGTGTGGACCGTCGTGAGCTGGATGATCTCCTGGGACCGGTACGACAAGGTGCTCCAGGAGTCCCTCCGGCACGCCAGCGGGCCGCTTGCGCCCTGGCCCGAGGGGACGGCTCCCCGCGAGGTCCCCGTGAAGACGCCGCCAACGCGCTAGATCAGCTCGCGCACCCGCGCGTCCAGCGCGGTGCGGCGGGCGCGCTCGTGGTGGTCGGGCTCTCCGCGCGCGGGGCGCGTGGCGGCGAAGATGCCTGCCGCCGCGACGAGTCCGAGGAAGTGCTCCACGAGGCGCCACGTGGGCGTGGGGCCGTTGAGCACGACGAGGATCTCCGGGACGAAGAAGAGGACGAGGCTCCCCGAGGTGAGGAGCACGCGGCGGCGCGCGTCGCGGTCGCGGGCGAGGCGCAGCAGGCTCGCGTACCCCAGGGCGGCCAGGAGGGGCGGGCCCAGGAGGAGGACCACCAGCGCGGCCCAGACGGGGGCGACCTGCGGGCGGGCGAAGTCGAGGACGAGGCTCCACTCGTTCTCGTGGTGGCCGATGGGCCCGCGCCAGCCCAGGTAGGTGGCCCAGGCGCCGACGAGGCCGACGTAGCCCGCGCCCACGAGCCAGCGCGCGCCGGGGCGGCCGGTGAAGATGACGAGGAGATAGCAGACGAGGCCCGCGAAGCTGCCGCAGAGGGAGAGGAGCTTGGCCTGCTGGATGGCGAGGTCGATGGGGAGCGTGCGCAGGCCCGCGAGGTGGAGGAGCGTCCACGTCGCGTCCGCGGCGGCATAGGCCGCGGCGCCCAGCCAGAAGGCGGCGAAGGCGCGCAGCGCGCTGGCCTCGGGCGTCGTGGCGCGACGGGCGGTGCGCCACCCGGCGAGGGCGAGGAGCACGGCCCCGGCCAGGCCCAGGCTGGCCCCGCCCAGGAGCGTCGCGTCGCTCATCGGGGGCGCCTCCGCGACACGCCTATTTGAACGTCGCTGCGCGGGGGCCTCGCCTGGGCGCCCCTCAGGCGGCGGGCGCGCCGCCGACGTAGCACGACTGGTGGGCGTAGGGCACCTTGTCGCTGGGCTGCGCGACCACCTTGTCGTCGGCCTTGCCGCACACGGCGCAGTCGCGCACCATGATGGCGCTGATGGCGCCGAAGGCGTCGACGACCTGCTTGGGCACGGGGTAGCGGCGCACGTTGAAGGAGCGCGTCTGCGCGTCGAAGGCGAGGCCCAGGCTGCGGTCGTAGAAGTGCGGGCCCACGCGCCAGACGAACTCGGGGACCTCCTGCGAGAGGCGGCGCACGTAGGCCTCGACGAAGGGGGAGAGGTCGAAGTTGGCGACGGCCTCGCGGAAGTCGGTGGCCGCGTAGAACACGACGCCCGGGTCGCGCTTGCGCAGGTGCAGCGGGTCGGGGTTGAACAGGTCCTCGTGGCGCGCGACGTCCAATTGCAGGCGGTCCTGCGGGAGGAAGCCGCCGCGCTGCGGGCCTGCGAGGGCCACGGCCTCCATGCTGTGGTAGAGCTTGCCCTCGCCCTTGCGGTTGACCTCGCCCACCCAGCGCTTCAGGCGGTCCCACGAGTCCTTCGCCTGCGCGAGGATGCGCGACTCCTGCCGCTGGTCGATGGCGAGGCCGCGGGCCTTGGCGCGGGCGTCCTCGTCTGCGCTCAGGGCGAGGGGGCTGAACGCGCCGTAGGCCATCGTCGGGGACAGGGGCACGAGGCCGGGGAGCCGTCGCCTTCCCCTTGGGGTTTGTGGTTCCCTTACCCGATGCCGAGGCCCGCCACGACGATCCGCTGCTCGTCGCTCCAGAAGGTCGCCTGCGAGGTCGACGCGTCGCCGAACGTCGCGAAGCCGCGCAGGTAGTACGTGCCCTGCTGGGAGATGGTGCAGGTGATGGTGTAGTTGCCCGGCGCGCTGCCCGAGGTGGGCTGGCACGTCGAGGGGTACGCCGCGGCGGAGGGCGTGGCGCTCTGGTTGCCGCCGTAGCGCGCGTTGATCACCGAGGCCGTGCCCGAGTCGCCCGAGATGGCGAGCTTGAACGAGAAGGGCGTGCCCGCGATGAACGTGGGCGGGAAGCCCGAGAGGGAGACCGTCGCGTTCACGACCTGCACCGTGGCCTCGGGGCCCCAGTACTCGTGCGTGACGTTGTTCTCGGTCACGCGCGCGTGCCCGCGCAGGTAGTAGGTCCCGGCGGAGGTGACGTTGCACGAGACGACGAAGTCGCCCGGCAGGCTGCCGCTCTGGTGCGCGCACGCCTGCATCTTGGACGCGTCGGGCGCAGGCTGGGGCGTGGCCGCGAAGTGCGCGCCGATGTGGTCGCTGCTGAACTGGAGCGAGCCCGCGACGTGGAGCGTGACGTTGAACGCGTGCCCCATGGCCGCCATCGTGGGGACGACGGTGGTGAGCGTGTACGAGTCGGGCCCGAGGCCGCCCGGCGTCGTGGGCGTCGTCGCGGGCGTGCTCGTGGCCGGCGTGCTGGAGACGGGCGTGCTCGTCGCGGGCGTCGACGTGGCGGGCGTGCTGCTGGCCGGCGTCGAGGAGGCGGGCGTCGAGGACGAGGGCGTCGTGGAGGGCGTGCTGTTGCTCCCCGAGCAGCCGGCGAGGGCCACCGCGAGGGCGAGGAGCGCGAGAAGGATCGGGCGCATCGGCGTCAGGGCGCGACGACGCGGGGCGCGCCTTAACCTCTTCGAATTCTCCTCCCTGCGCCAGGGTCACGTCCGAGGCCCATTGGGGTGGGTCCTTCCGTCACCCCTCAACGCGACGACGCGACGAGGAGACTGATCCCCGCGAGGCGCTCCCCGGCAGGCTCACTGCCGCCCGACGACCATGATCACGCGCCCGCCCTTGAAGACGCGGATGGTGCCGCTGGAGGAGACGACGATGGCGAGCGCCTTGCTCTGGCGCGTGATGCTGGCGGCCGCGATGTGGCGCCCGCCGAGGCCGGGCTGCACCTCGACCGCGCCTTCGGTGTCCACGTAGCGCCCCGCGGCCACGACGCAGCCGTCGCCGCGCACGACGAAGGCGCCGTCGATCTGCGCGAACTCCTTCGCCGTCTCCCAGAGCGACTCGTCGAGGATGTTGCGGTCCTTCTCGGGGTGCCCTTCGAAGGGGTTGAGCACGGCGGGGCGCGAGTGGCGCATGACGGTGTCCGTGTCGCCCACGACGAAGAGGGTGCCCACGGGGTGGCCTTCGCGCCCTTCGCGCGCCAGCTCCACCGCGAGCTTCAGGAGGCGCTCCACGACGCGCAGGTCGAGGCCGTCCTCCATCTCCTCCTGCAGATGCACGATCTCGACGTCGCGCGGCACGTCGTAGTGCATGACCATGTCGACCGCGTCGCCCGCGGCCACGACGACGATGACGGAGTCCTGGGAGGTCAGCTCGCCGGCGAAGAACGAGCCCAGGAGGACCTCCTTCACCTGGGGGAGCACGTTGACGCTGCCCGAGATGGGCTGCATGAGGCGCACGACGTGGCGCATGCGGGCCTCGTAGGTCTCCAGCAGCTCGTCGTTGCCTGAGGCGAGGATGACGGGGAGCTTCACCGCGTCCAGGGTGGAGCGCACGACGTCCGCACGGTCGGTGACGAGGACGAGGAGCGTCGCCTCGAACCGCTCGCTCAGGCGCTTCGCCGTCTCCAGGAGCGTCCTCGCCTTGTCCATGCGCTGCGGGACCGAAGGCGCGGGTCTCCCTTAACGTTGGCGCAACCGGGGGGTGGGGACCGGGGCCTCAGCAGAAGAGGCCGAGCTCCACGCACGTGGCGTCGAAGACGATGCTGCCCACCCCGTGGAGGAGGCCGGTGCAGGTGTCGCCGACGTCGCCGCCGATGGGGCACGTGAGAGGGGGCTCGGCCGCGGCGAGGGGGGTGAGGATGACGGAGCCCAGCGTGAGCGCGAGGACCAGGACGAGCGATGCCTTCATGCGAAGGCCCCAGCGCATTCTCCATGCATAACAGGCGCCGGATGATGGGTGTCCTTTGTTATCGGGGCCCCTTCAGACGTACTTGCGCGGGTCCGCGATGACGCCCTCGATGGCGGAGGCCGCGACGGTGGCGGGGCTCCCCAGGTAGACCTCCGCCTGGGAGGAGCCCATGCGGCCCTTGAAGTTCCGGTTGGAGGAGGAGATGCAGCGCTCGCCGGGGGCCAGGATGCCGCCCGCGGCGCCCATGCAGGGGCCGCAGCCGGGCGTGCCCACGACGGCGCCGGCCTCCATGAGGGCCTGCATCGTGCCGTCGTTCATGGCCTCGATCATCTGCGTCTTGCTGGCGGGCGTGACGATGAGGCGCACGTCGGGGTGGACCTTGCGCCCCCGGAGGATTCGCGCGGCCTCGCGGAGGTCCTCGACGCGGCCGTTGGTGCACGAGCCCAGGAAGGCCTGGTCCACGGTCTTGCCCACGACGCTGGTCACGGGATGCACGTTGTCCACGGCGTGGGGGCACGCGACGCGCGGCTCCAGCCGCGAGACGTCGAAGCGGCGCTCGTCCCGGTAGCGCGCGCCCGGGTCCGCCGTCGCGAGGAAGGGGAGATCGGCCTTGCCGCGCGCCGCCAGGTAGTCTCGGGTGGTGGCGTCGGGGGGCACCATGGCGGCCTGGGCGCCCATCTCGATGCCCATGTTGCAGAGCGTCTGCCGCTCGGGGACGGAGAACCCCTCGATGGTGGAGCCGTAATATTCCACCGCGCCGTAGTCCGCGCCGTCGGCGCCCACGTCGCGGATGACCTCCAGGGTGACGTCCTTGGCGTAGACGCCCCGGGGGAGCGTGCCCTCGACCGCGATGCGCATGGTCTCGGGGACGCGCAGCCACAGCTCGCCCGAGGCCCACACGGCGGCCATCTCGGTCGCGCCCACGCCGTAGGAGTACGCGCCCAGCGCGCCGTAGGTGCAGGTGTGGGAGTCCGTGCCCACGATGTGCATCCCCGGGAGGACGTGCCCCTTCTCGGGGAGCACCTGGTGGCAGATGCCCTCCTTCATGTCGTAGAAGTCGCGGATGCCCTGCTCCTTCACGAACTCGCGCACCAGCTTCGCCTTGGTGGCCGTCTCGATGTCCGGGGCCGGGCTGCGGTGGTCCAGCGTCACGACCATGCGGCCGCTGTCGAAGACGCCGCGCACCGGGATGCCGCGGAAGAGGGTCCCGATGAGCGCCGCGTTGTCGTGGCTCATGACGAGGTCGACCTTCGCGGTCACGACCTCCCCGGCCTGCGCACGCTCCCGCCCCGCCGCCCGGGCGAGGATCTTCTCGGACATCGTGCGAGGCTCCATGAAAACCATCAACCGGACTACGAAAGACGCAGAAAGCTTCCCTCTCTTGAATCTATCGCGCAGTCTTTGGCCTGCTTCGAGCAGCCGAAGGCCCCAGGTCCACGGTGCAGCCTGCACCTTGCCCGCGACAACCCACCCGGGTAGGGCAGTTTCCCTTAAAGGGCAATCCCCACGTCGTTGCCCCAGAGGCCGCCTGACCGGGCGGCTTGGATGGGAAGCGGCGCCCACGGGCGCCCCTCCGCTTGGAGGAATGCACGTATGAGCGATCTCCTTAGCCTGGCGTCTCGAAAACGGATCTACGACCACGTGGAGCAGCACTCCGGCAGCCACCTGCGGGAGATCGGGCGCCGCTGTGGCCTCCCCCTGGGCACGGCGCTCTATCACCTGGACCGGCTGGAGGCGGAGGGCCTCCTCTCGGTGCGCCGCGACGGGCGCTACAAGCGCTACTTCCCCTCGCAGGGCCTGGGCCGCAAGGAGAAGGACCTCCTCTCGGCCTACCGCCACGACGTGCCGCGCCGCATCGCGCACGCGCTCCTGGGCTCCCCCGCCATGACGCAGCGCGAGCTGTGCGCCGCGCTCTCCGTGTCCCGCAGCACGCTCTCCTTCCACGTCAACGACCTCATCCGCCGCGGCGTCCTGCGCCGCGAGCTGGGGCACCGCGAGAACCGCTACGCGCTGGAGGACCCCACCCTCACGCAGCAGATCCTCGACCGGTTCGGCGCCTCGCTGGCCGGCCCCGTCCCCGCCGCCACGCCCATCCCCGTGGAGGCCTGAACGCATGGCGATGTCCGCCTCCGAGCCCGTGACCTTCACCATGAGCCCCGTGCGCTTCAACGGGCTCAAGGCCGCCGAGAACGTGGTCTTCTTCGGCAACAACCTGGGCGTCGAATGCCAGCGTTGCGGCGCCTACAACCAGACCAGCATGGGCCACAAGTTCTGCGCGCACGTGAGCTGCCCCATCGCGCTGCGCGAGTTCAAGCGCCGCAAGAGGAAGAGGACCAGCAGCCTGGAGAAGGTCATCGTGCCCCAGAAGCTCGCCCGCCGCCTGGGCGAAGCCTGACTCTGAACGCATCCATCCCCGAACCCGCACCCGCGATCCCCTCCGCACGGCCGCATCCCTCCGCGCGGCGAGGATCGCAGGAGCGGGGCGCCAGCCTCATGCCGGGACGCGCGGTTGCGCCCCCGTGCGCGCGCTCCTCGTCGCCCTGATCGTCCTTCTCTCCCCTGCGATCTCCGGCTGCCTCGACCGCGGCGCGCCCCCTGACTCTGCGCCCGCGAACGCGACCAACTCCACCGCCAACGCCACGGCGCCCATGGCCAAGATCCTCCTCAACCAGTCGCACTCCTTCACCACCGGCGCCGCGGCCGACACGCCCGCCGGGGGCAACACCACCTCGCCCGTGACGATCCCGCCGGGCTACTCCAAGCTCAACCTCACCGTGCGCTTCTCCCCCAGCAGCGGCGCGCCCGTCCCGGCCCCCGCCCCCGTGGGCGCCGCCAGCGGCGTCAGCGTCAAGCTGGGCAACCTCACCTGCGACGTCCCCGACGGCCCCTTCACCACGGCCTTCACCTGCACCAAGGAGGGCCCCGCCACGGCGGGCGACGCGAAGGTGGAGTACCTGGGCGAGGGCAGCGTGCGCGCCCGCGTCACCGTCACGGCGACGTGAGGGCTCCGAAAGCTCCTAAGCGGGGCCCCGCCCTGCGCGCGCGTTGCTCGCGGGGCTCGCCCTCTTCGTCCTCGTCTACGCGCTCCTCGCGGTGCCTGGCCTGGCGCCGCGGGCCGAGCGCGCCCTGGGCGGCGGCCGCGCGGTGCGCCTCGTCTTCAGCCGCCCCGGCATCGCGATCCTGGGCGCGCTCCTCATCCTCCTCGTGGGCGCCGTCTCGCCCCGCGCCGCGTGGGCCGCCCTCGACTGGCCCACCCTCGCGCTGCTGCTGGGCATGATGCTCCTCGTCGCGGCGCTGGACGCGGCCAACGTCTTCGAGGTGCTGGCCAGCCGCCTCGCCCGCGCCCTCCCCACGCCCGCGCGCCTCCTGGCGGGGAGCATGCTCGTCGTCGCGGTCCTCAGCGCGCTGGTCCTCAACGACGCGGTGGTGCTCCTCTTCACGCCCGTCCTCGTGCGCGCCGCCCGCGGCATGGGCACGAACCCCTTCCCATTCCTCGCGGCGGAGGCGTTCGCGGCGAACCTCGGCAGCAGCGCGACGCCCGTGGGCAACCCGCAGAACGCGTACATCGCCAGCGCGCGCCACCTCTCCTTCGGCGCCTTCGCGCTGCCCCTTGCGCCCGTGGCGCTCCTCTGCCTCGCCATGGGCGTCGGGCTCTGCCTCCTGGCGTTCCGCAAGGAGCTTCGCGCGCACGAGGGCCGCGCGCCGCCGCCCCTCGCGCAGGTGAGCAACCGCGGCATGTTCGCCCTCGCCGTGGGCGCCGTCGCCCTGGCCCTCGCGGCGTTCCTCGTGGGCCCCGCCTACGGCGTCGAATTGTGGATGGGCGCCCTGGGCGCGGGCCTCCTCGCCGCGCTCCTTGCCCCCGCGGCGCGCGTCTCGCCGCTGCGCGTCGCGCGGGGCGTCGACTACGGCATCCTCGTCTTCTTCGTGGGCCTCTTCGTGCTCCTCCAGGTGGTGAAGGACGCGGGCGCCCTGGACCTGCTGGGCGGATTGCTATCACGCTCCGGCAGCGCGGGCTTCGTCGTCGCGACGGCGCTCCTCTCCAACGTCGTCTCCAACGTCCCCGCGGTGCTCCTGCTGCTCCCCCTCGCGACGACGCAGGCGCAGGCGCTCCTCCTCGCCATGGCCAGCACGCTGGCGGGGAACCTCACCTTCCTGGGCAGCGCGGCCACGGTCATCGTGGCCGAGACGGCGCGCAGCCGCGACGCCGAGTTCGACGTGGGCCGCTTCACCCTCCTGGGCCTGGGCATCGGGACCCTCACCCTCTTCGTGGCGTGGCTCCTCCTCGGGTGAGCCCCTAGCGACGTCACGAGAAACGGCAAGCCCCCTCGGGCCCGTCGCGCGCCCATGCGACCGGTCCTCCTCGCCGCCCTCCTCGCGCTCTCGCTCCTGCCCGCCCCGGCCCACGCCGTGGGGCCCGCCTGGGCGGACGACGACGGCTCCGGCCGCGACGCGGGCCCGGCTCCCGCCCTCGCGCTCCCCGCGGCCCCGGGCCACCACGAGGGCACGGTCGCGGGGACGCTGGACGCGGAGGACGAATACGCGCTGGACGCGCCGCCCGGCGTCGTCATCCGCGTGACCCTGGAGGGGGACCTCTTCCTCTCCGCGTCGCTGGTGGACCCCGCGGGCGACGTGCGCGCCTCGGGCTCGCTCACGCGCGGCCCCGTGGACCTCAGCGCGGCCGCGCCCGGGGGCGGCGCGTGGACGCTGCGCGTGCAGTCGGCCGCGCAGGGCGTCTCGCCCCAGCCCTACGCCTTCGACGTCGCGTTCGAGCCGCACGCGCACTTCGCCCCGTGGAGCGCGCCGCCTGGCCGCGCGGCAGCGGTGAGCGTCGGCTTCCCCGCCTCGGGGTACGCGCGCCTGGAGGCGAGCCTCGCCGTGGCCGCTCCCGGCTCGGGCGCGGGCTCCCTCGTCACGGACGACGTGATCGGCGCGGCGACCTCGGGCTTCAGCGTGAGCGTGGAGCAGGTGCTCCTGGCGACCTCCCCGGCAGAGGGCGCGCCGAGCGTCGCGGTCCACCGCGAGGGGCCCACGGACCTGGACGTGCCCACGCCGGGCCTGGTGAGCCTGGGCGGCGGGCTCGCGGGCACGGTGGCGCTGGAGAGCGGGCGCGGCCCGTTCACGGGGCCCGACGCCCTCCAGCGGGCGTGGATCGGCCTCGCCTCCAACGGCAACGTCTCCCTGTCGGGCTGGCTCGCGTGGGACGACGAGGCGCCCGGCCTCGTCCTCGTCCCCGCCACGAGCTTCTCGCTGCGCGCGTCCGACCTCGCGGGCTCCTACGTGGAGGCGGGCGGCCTCGCGACGGGGGACGACCTCCACGGCTCGTGGACCGCGCCCGCCGGCACGCTCACCGTCGTCGAGAACGGCATCACGCCCCTCCTGGCGCAGGCCCCCACGCGGCTCGTCGTGACGGACCCCTCGGGGCGCGTGGACGCGCTCACGGGGCAGTACGCCATCCGCTGGCCCTACCAGGCGCCGCCTGCGGGGGCGTGGAGCGTCGACCTGCGGCACACCGACGGCGTGGAGGGGGACCAGCCGCGCTTCTTCGCGGCGGCCTACGCCTTCCCGGCCACGGCCAGCGCGTAGAGAAGCCCCGCCGCGGCGCCCGCGAGGACCACGGGGATCACGTCGAGGTCGAAGGCCAGCATGGCGACGAACGCGGCGAGGGCCAGCGCGGCGGGGAACCACGCGACGGCCCCTCCGGAGACGACGACGTGCTGCCCGAAGAAGAGGGCCAGCTGGAGGACGACGCCCACGACGGCGGCCGTGATGGCGGAGAGCGCGGCGTCCAGCGACGCGCGCCCGCGCAGCGCCTCGATGTAGGGCGCGCCCAGGAATACGAAGAGGAACGAGGGCAGGAACGTGAAGTAGACCGCGGCGAGGAGGCCCAGCGTCCCCGCAAGCGCGGGCGGCAGCGGGCCGTGGAGGTTCCACCCCGCGAGGAAGCCCACGAAGGCGACCACCATGATGAGGGGCCCAGGCGTCGTCTCGGCGAGGCCCAGCCCGTCGATCATCTGCCCCGCGGAAAGCCAGCCGTACTGGTGGACCGCGGCCTGCGCCAGGTAGGAGAGCACCGCGTAGGCGCCGCCGAAGGTGACCAGCGCGGCGGCGCTGAAGAACGCGCCCTCGCGCAGGAAGACGCCCGAGGGGCCGGGGAGCGCGAGAAGGAGCGCGAGGGGCGCCAGCCACAGCGCGGCGCCGACACCCAGGACGACCGCGGCGCGGCGCGCGCTGGGGCGCGCGTGGGCGGGGGGCGCGTCGGCGTCGGAGAGCACCGAGTCGCGCGCGGCGCCCGGGGCGGCGGAGGGGAGCGGCGGGAACGCGCGGGGCGCCACGCGCCAGCCGGCGAGGCCCACGAGCCCCGCGCCCAGGACGACCGCCGGGAAGGGCGCGCCCAGGAGGAGCGCCACGAACGCGGCCGCGGCCAGCGCCGCCATGGCCCACGAGCGCAGCGCGCGCTTCCCGATGCGCAGCACCGCGTGCGCGACGATGGCCAGCACGACCGCCTTGAGCCCCACGAACACGCCCGCCACCAGCGGCACGGAGCCGAACGCGGCATAGGCCCACGAGAGCGCGAGCAGCGCGAAGACGGAGGGCAGGATGAAGAGCACGCCCGCGACGAGGCCGCCCGCCGTCTGGTGGAGCAGCCACCCGACGTAGATGGCCAATTGCGTCGCCTCGGGGCCGGGCAGCAACATGCAGTAGTTGAGCGCGTGGAGGAAGCGCGCCTCGCTGATCCAGCGGCGCCGCTCCACCAGCTCGCGGTGCATGATGGCGATCTGCCCCGTGGGCCCGCCGAAGTTGATGAACCCCAGCTTCAGCCAGAAGCGGAACGCCTCGCCGAACGAGGGCGCCTCCACGCCTGGCGGCCCCTCAGCGGCAGCGCACATAGGGGAGCCAGCACTCGCCGAAGAGGACGTAAAGGAGGTAGAGCGCGCCCGAGACGAGGGCCGTGGCGGCGAGCGCCCAGCCTGCCGGGCGCAGGTCGGGGCGTTGGCCCAGGGGCGCCTTCGCGAGGGCACGCAGCGTGAGGGCCTGCGTCGCCACGATGCCCACCATGAGCGCGAAGCCCCACGGCAGCCAGTCCGTCACGGGGTGGGGAAGCCGGGCGCGTGGCTTGCGCCTTTCGATGGGCTCCTACCGCCCGGTGAGCTTGACGAAGTTCTCGCGGGGGGAGTAGGCCTCGCCCTGCTGCTTGAGGCGCTCGACGATGGCCTGCACCTTGTCGGGGGCGACGCCCTTGCGCTCGCACTCGGCCACGATCTCCGAGTACTCGGCGCCGTGGTCGGTCCCCGCCTCCAGGGAGCGGATGACGGTCTTCACGATGCCCACGTTGTTGCGCTGCGAGGAGGAGACGCCGCTGGCCACCATGTCGATGTCCATGATGCCGCCCTCGCCGCCGCCGATCTTGCGCATGTAGTACTCGAAGATCTGCACGGCGCGGTCGGTGTCCTCGCCGGTGACCTCGGGCGAGAGGCGCACGCGCGCGCTGGCCTCGCTCAGGCGCACCAGCGCCTCCAGCTGACGCGCGGTGAGAGGGATGGCCTTGCTGTCCTCGCCGCTGCCCTGGCGGCGCAGGTCCACGTAGTACGCGGCGAGGCGGTCGCGGGCCTCCTCGCTGAGCACCGGGTGGCAGGTGCGCTTGGCGTAGGCGACGAACTTGCGCAGGAAGTCCTTGGGGACCGGGGGCGCCGTGCGCGCGAGGAGGCCGTGCACCTCCTCCTCGGTGTAGGTGGTGTCCTCGTGGCGGATCTGCTCCAGCATCGCGCCGCCGCGGTGGACGTTGAGGATGAACTTCGCCAGGAGCGCGTCGCGGCCCGCGTCGGGCTGGTCGCGCAGGATGAAGATGACGTCGAAGCGCGAGAGGAGCGCGGGCGGGAAGTTGATCTGCTCCGCGATGCTGGCGAACTCGTCGAAGCGCCCCATCTTGGGGTTCGCGGCGCCCAGCACCGAGCAGCGGGACTGCAGCGTGGCGGTGATGCCGGCCTTGGCCACGCTGATGCTCTGCTGCTCCATGCCTTCGTGCATGCTGCTCTGGTCGTTCTTGTCCATCTTGTCGATCTCGTCCACGCAGAGGAGGCCGCGGTCGGCGAGGACCATGGCGCCGGCCTCCAGCGTCCAGCGCCCGTCGCCGAAGTCGTCCTTCACCGCGGCCGCGGTGAGGCCGGCGCCGCTGCTGGACTTGCCCGACGTGTAGATGCCGCGGGGCGCCAGGCCGCTCATGTAGCGGATGAGCTGCGACTTGGCGACGCCGGGGTCCCCCACCAGCAGGACGTGGATGTCGCCCCTCAGGCGCGTCTTGTCGGGGAGCTTCTTCTCTACCCCGCCGAAGAGCTGCAGCAGCAGCGTGAGCTTCTCCATCTCCAGGCCGTACAGCGTGGGCGCGATGCTGTTGCGCAGCTGCACGTAGACCTCGGGCTCCTTGGCGAAGCGGCGGATGGCCTCCTCCTCTTCCTCGGTCGTCTCGATCTCCTCGAACTCCTGCTCGTGCTTCTCGACGCTGTTGGCGTCCACGAAGATCTCGAAGAGCGTGCTCTTCACGCCGTGGTCCTTCTTGACGTTGCAGCGGAGCACGCCGTTGATGGTCACGCGCTCGCCGGGGCGGAGCATGCCGCACAGGTCGTCCTCGCAGAAGAGGTTCAACCGCTGGGGCTGCTCGCCGCCGCGCATGTTCTCGGGCGCCTCCTGCACCTCGATCTTCTGCGTGTCCACGAACTTGGACGCCTGCCCGCGGGTCTCGGTGACGATGAGCTTGAACGTCGAATCCCTTCCGCAGCCGCCCTGGTCCTCGTAGCACTCCAGGGGCTCCTTCAGCACCAGGTGCTCCTCCTGGGGCTCCTTGATGAACGCGCCGCAGCGCCCGCACTGGAAGACCGCGTCCTGGAGCTTGGGGCGGACCTCCGTCGTCTTCTTCACGAGGCCCTTGACGGCCACGAGCTTGCCCAGGTGCTCGGCGCGCAGGTCCCTCACGTCGATGGTGCTGGTGGCGGGGAGGTGCTCGACGCGGACGTGGAGCTTGGGGCGCGGCTCCGCGGGGACGTCCACGGACTTCAGCGCCTCCTCCGCCTGCGCCAACGCCTGGAGCGGGTGCGCGAGGAGCGCCTCGGCGAGGTTGCGGTCGTGCTTGTCGAGATCGTACCAGTCGATGACGAGGCTCCTCTTCTGGGGCCACCCGAGGACCGCCTCGTTGATCTGCGCGCGGTAGAACTTCTTGAGGAAACGCTCCCACGAGCGGACCTGGGGCTCATCCCCCAAGTGGGCCGAGGAGGCGGCTTCCACTTCGGGGGGAGGGGGAGTCATCTGGGACCTCGCGGGCGGCCCGCCGTCCAACGGCGCCGCAGGCTTCACGGTTCGCTTCCGCCCTTCGTCTGGTTAGGAAGTCCAGAGGAAGGCCGATGGATCGGGGGAACCCCAAGACTCTTCGGCCCCCATCTCAGGCTACGTGCAGGTCCTCCGAAAGCACGACGCGCCCCTCGTTGCCCCCCGACCCGATTTCCAGTTGAATCCAGGGGGAGGGGGTTCGCCGCCTCGCGGTCCGCTTCCCCTGGAGGGGCGTCGACCTCCGCTGCCCGTCCAAGCGGCCTGCCTCTTCCCGGGCGCCGCCCCCACGAAGCCCGGAAGGATCGTCGGCCAGCGAGGGGGCAAGGGCCCGCTCCAGTGGAAGCGGAGGATGAAGGGCTTGGGATGCGGGTGCCTCGGCGGAGGCCGCACCCTTATCCCCCCTTCCCACGTTCGAGCGCCCGGTGTCGCGCTGATCCGCGTGGGCCTGTCCGGCTGGTCCTACCCCGAATGGGTGGGCCCCTTCTACCCGGTCCAGCTGCGCAGCGACCCCTCGGCGTGGCTCGCCTACTACGCCACGCGCTTCCGCGCGGTGGAGATCAACAGCACCTTCTATGCGCTCCCCGGCGAGGAGCTTGTCGCCTCGTGGGCGCGCCAGGGCGTCTCCTTCCTGGAGCGGGGGCCCTTCGAGTTCAGCCTCAAGCTCCCCCGCGAGGTCACGCATCAGGCGCTCCCGGCGGGCGACCGCGACGCCGCACGCGAGGTCACGGGTCGTTTCGACCGCGAGGTGCTGGACCCCCTGGCGGGCGAAGGGCTCCTGGGCGCGGTCCTTGTGCAGCTTCCCCCGCGCCTGCCCCCCACGCCGGAGGCCGTGCGCACGCTGGCCGCCGTCATCCAGGCCCTGGAGGAGCGCCGCGTCGCGCTGGAACTTCGCGACCCGCGCTGGCTCCGCCACGGCGTCCCCGTCCCCGAGGCGGAGCCCCTCTTCGCCACGCCCGACGTCGCCCTCGTCGAGTGGGCGGGCCACGCCCAGGCCGAGCCCGTCCTCCCCCCCGTGGGCGCGAGCCACGCCTACCTGCGCCTCCACGGCCGCAAGTTCGACCCCGAGGAGACCCTCGTGGACGAGGCCGGCCACCCCCTGGAAGAGGGCGCGCGCTACGACTACCTCTACGCCCCCGACGAGCTTCGCCCCTGGGCCGAGCACGCGCTGGACCTGGAGTCGCGCGGCAAGGAGGTGCGCGTGTTCTTCAACAACACCACCAAGGCCAAGGGCACCCTCAACGCGCTGGAATTCCTGGAGATGATCGGCCAGGCCCCCGCAGGCGTCCCCAAGCCGCGGCTCACGGAGCAGACGCGGCTTGAGGTGTGAGGCGGGGCTCGACTACTCGGGGTCGGGGCGAAGACGGAAGAGCCTCCTCCAATCGGGCTCCATCAGGAGCAGCATCGCGGTCAGCGGAACCACGTAGAGGCTAGCGAAGGCCAGTTGCGTCTCGTTGGGCGCGATGCGCGGCAGGACGGCCACGAGCAGGACAGCGTGGATCGCCAGCCCCGCCGCGAGCCACGCGAGCCGCGAGGATCGGGCCGAGGTTGGTCGCGGAGTCACAAAGGCGCCCCACGCGGCCATCGCTCCGTAGATGACGCCGACGACAAGCCACCCGGTGGGGTCGTTGGTCTCCCAATCGCTGAACATGTGGTTGCGATGCCCGAGAGCCTCGGCCAGGGCCGGGGCCCACGTCAGGGTCGCGCTCCAAGCCGTTCCCGCGACCAACGCCAGGAGCAGGACCGAGCGGATGCCTTCCGTCGGGCTTCCCCAGGGGGATTTCCGCCGGGCGCGCCACGCCGCGAGGGCCGTGCCAAGGGCGATGGCGGGGCTCGCGAAGAGGAGCCACCACCCGGCGTCGGTCCAGGGAAGCTCCATCACGACGGCGGGAGAGCCGACGAACAGGAGCGCGGCGCCCGCGGCTGCGATCCACCACCAGGTCCGGTCGGTCATGGCTGGGCCCCTTTCGCGTGCGCCAGGCCGCGGAGGAAAAAGAACCCATCGAACGGAGATTTCGGCTTGGCGACGAGGGCGGCGTCCTTGGGGTCCGAGAGGCTGTACCAATGGCCCTGCCCGCTCGTTCCGTGCGTCTCAATGGTGAGGTCGAGGAGCCGGACGAGCGGAATCTGGAGCTTGCCGACGTAGGACGACTCGCCGGAGAGCGCGATCACGTCGTTCTGGATCACGTCGCGGTCGATGGCGTCGATGGTCACGATCGCATTCTCCGGGTCCCCCGCCGCCGCGTACAGATCCGCCCCCTGCGGCAGCCTCACCCGCAGCGCGCTCCTGGTCGCGTCCCACAGCACGCCCCCGGTGGAGGGCGTCGTGGACTTGTCCAGCAGGGAGAGCGGGTTGACGGGCGTCTTGGCGTGGAGGTTGTCCAGGAGGCGGAGGTCCAGGGGGACGGTGGAGGAGGCGACCTGCACGCTGAGGTGGAGGTCGAGGTCGGGCGCCCACGGGTCCATGGCGTCGTCGCGGCCCGTGGAGGAGAGGCCGTCGGCGGGCTCCAGCTGCTGGTAGGTCAGCGGGATCTCCAGGACGCTGGTGGCGCTGCGGGGGTCGACGTCCAGCGCGTCGAGGGCGCCGTCCGCGTCGGTGTCCGCGACGTGGGGGTTCACGGCGTGGCGGTCCCAGGCGGGGAAGCCCACGCGGTCGGCGACGGCGCTCCACGAGCCGCCCAGCCTGAGGAACTGGGCGCAGAACCAGTCGCGGGCGGCGAGCCCGACCTCCTCGCCGTCGAGCAGGCCGTCGGCGTCGCTGTCGGAGACGCCGGGGTTCAGCTCGGGCCAGCCGCTGGGCAGGCGCTCGCGCGCGTCGCCGCCTCCCGTGGCGGTGATGCCGTAGAGGCCGTTGGCGTTGAGGTCCTCGAAGCCGTCGATCACGCCGTCGCCGTCCGCGTCGGGGTTGTCCGGCGGCGTGCTGGCGCCGCCGCCCAGGAAGGGGAGCCACGCGGGGCCCACGGCGACGCCGCCGCACTCGCGCTGCGCCAGGGGGTCCGTCCCGTAGGCGGCCGGCAGGCTGGACTGCGGCGCGGGGAGGCCGCTCTCCAGCCCGTCGGGCAGGCCGTCGTGGTCCGAGTCGGGGTCCAGCGCCCTGGTGACGGAGGCCGCGGCGCTCTCGGTGGCGTCGGTCAAGCCGTCGTCGTCCGTGTCCTGGTCGAGGACGCCCGTCTCGTCGGGGCCCCTCCTCCCGTCGTGGTCCGCGTCCTCGGCGCCGTCGGCGAGCCCGTCGCCGTCGCTGTCCGCGTCGAGGGCTGGCAGCAGGCCGTCGCCGTCGGGGTCGGTCTGCGCGACGCGGCGCTCTTCCACGGCGTCGGGCACCTGGTCGCCGTCGCCGTCCGGGCTGCACGGGTCGCCGCGGGGCGTCGCGCCCCAGGGCGCCTCGTCCCCGTCGCGCAGGCCGTCTCCGTCGCTGTCCAGCGCGTCGGGGGCGGAGGCGCCTGCGCCGCGGCACGCCGCCGAGGGCGAGCGCGCGGCGGGCGCGCCCAGGGAGAGCGGCAGGAGGATGATATCATAGGCGCCGCGGACCGCGCCCGGGGGCAGCGCGGGAGGCGCGCCGAAGCCCGCGAAGGGGCTGCGCCCCGCGGCCTGCTCCAGGCTGGCGAGGCTCTGCGCGACCACCGGGTTTCTCGCTTCCTGGCCGTCCGTGAGCCCGTCCCCGTCGCTGTCCGCGCTGGCGGGGTCGGTGGGCGCGTAGGCGCCGCGCGGCAGCGTGGCCGTGGCGAACTCCTCGCCGTCGGAGAGTCCGTCGCCGTCCACGTCGGGATCGCGCAGGTAGCCGTAGATCGCGGCGGCGGGCAGGTGGAGGCGCGTCGTCCACGCGACGATCTCGTGTCCGTCGTCCACGCCGTCGCCATCGGTGTCGGGATTGCCCGGGTCGGTCATGCTGACGCCGGCCTCGAACCAGTCCGCGAGGCCATCCCCGTCGGAGTCCTGCGCCGGATTGATGACATTCCCGCCGGTGGGCACGCTGTGCGCGTCGCGCGGGTCGGAGCCCCGCTGCGCCTCGTCGAAGTCGCTGAAGCCGTCGCCATCCGTGTCGGGCCTGCTTGGATCGGTCCCCAGCACGAGGAACTCTTGCCCATCGTCGAGGCCGTCGCCGTCCGCGTCCGCCTCGCGCAGGTTGGAGACGAAGCCCGGCGTCGCGCCGCGGTAGTCCGTGCGCACCGCGTCGGGGCCGCGCTGCGCCCAGAGCGCGCGCTCGCGGCCGTCGTCGATCCCGTCCCCGTCGGTGTCCGCCTTGGCGGGGTCCGAGAGGAGCGTGGGCGCCTCGGGGTCCAGCGCCACGAGGCGCGGCGCGGGGGCGGGCCACGCAGGCGGCGCCACGGGAAGGCTCGCGCGCTCGTAGGCCTCCTTGCCGTCGGGCACGCCGTCGCCGTCCGTGTCCGGCGCCAGGGGGTCGGTGCCCAGCGCGTACTCCTGCGCGCCCAGGAGGCCGTCCCCGTCCTGGTCCGTGGGCATGAGAAGATCGTTGGCGGCGGGGTCGAGGCCCGCGCGGACCTCGGCGCCGTCCGGGATGAGGTCCCCGTCGGTGTCCGTCGCGTTGGGCCAGGCGTGGTGGGCGTACTCTGCGGAATTTGATAGCCCGTCGCCGTCCGTGTCCGCGGCCGCGTCGGCGGCGACGCGCGGGTCGAGCCCGAAGCGGACCTCCCAGCCGTCGGGCAGGCCGTCGCCGTCCGTGTCGGGGCTCCACGGGTCCGCGCCGCGCGTCGCCTCGTCCGCGTCGGAGAGGCCGTCGCGGTCCGTGTCCGCCTCTCGCGGGTCCGTGCCCGTCGCGACCTCGGCCCCGTCCGCGAGCCCGTCGCCGTCGGTGTCGGCGCGCGTGGGGTCGGTGCCCATCTCCGCCTCGCGCCCGTCGGAGAGCCCGTCCGCGTCGGTGTCGTTCGCCTCGGGGTCCGACCCCAGCGCGACCTCCGCGCCGTCGGGCAGGCCGTCCCCGTCGCTGTCCGCGTCGAGGATGCCCGTAAGCCCGTCGTGGTCCACGTCCGCGCTGGCCGCCGCGCGCGCCGCTTCCGCGAAGTCCGACAGGCCGTCGCCGTCGGTGTCGACGTTGGGCGCGTAGGGGTTGGAGCCGTAGTCCAGCGCCTCGCCTCGCGCCCCGCTGCCGGCCTCCGGCCCGCGGCACGCCAGCCCCTCGCCCCCGTCGCAGAGGCCATCGCCGTCGGTGTCGGCATCCAGCGGGTCGAGCCCGCGCGCGACCTCCTCCGCGTTGGGGAGCCCGTCCTGGTCCGCGTCCGCGGGGTCGACGTCCGAGCCCGGCCCCGAGGCCGGCGTGCCGTCGACGACCTCCTGGCCGTCGGCGACGCCGTCGTGGTCGGTGTCGGGGTCGTGCGGGTCGGTGCCGTCCTCGTACTCGTGGAGGTTGTCGTGGACGTAGCGCGCGCCCGCGGCCGTCGCGCCCACGTCGCCGTCCGGGTCCTGCGTCGCGTCCTCGGGGTCCCGCGCGTCGAGCCCGTGCTGCAGCTCCCAGCCGTCCGGCATGCCGTCGGCGTCCGTGTCCCAGAGATCGGCGCGCAGGCCCAGGGCGACCTCCGCGTCGTCGCGCACGCCGTCGCGGTCGGTGTCCGCCGCGTGGGGATCGGCGCGGGCCGCGAGCTCGGCGAGGTTCGCCAGCGAGTCGCCGTCGGGGTCCAGCCCCGCGTCGGACGGGTCCGAAGGTGATAGCAGGTGGCCGGCCTCCCAGCCGTCGGGCATGCCGTCGCCGTCGGTGTCGGGGAGCGTCATGTTGGCGCCGTGCGCGGCCTCCTCCCCGTCGGGGAGCCCGTCGCCGTCGGCGTCCGCGTCGAGGAGCGCCGGCAGGCCGTCCCCGTCCAGGTCCTCGCGCGGGTCGCGGCCCAGGGCGATCCACTGCTGCGCCTCCTGCGCGTCGGGCAGGCCGTCGCCGTCCGAGTCCGCCGAGCGCGGGTCGGAACGATAGCCCGCGGGCCCGCTCTCCTGCGCGTCGGAGAGGCCGTCCCCGTCGGTGTCCGCAAGAGCAGGGTCGCTGGTGAAGCGCTGCGGGAGCCACGGCGAGCCGTGCACCTCATCGCCGTCCAGGAGCGTGTCGTTGTCGCTGTCGGGGTCGTGGGCGTTGGTGAGCCCGTCGCCGTCGGTGTCCAGCAGCGCGTCCGGGTCCAGGGGCGCGACGCCCGTGGGGCCGACCGGCGCCGCGGCGTTGGGCGGGAACGCGGAGCACGCGGGCGTGGCCGCGAAGTAGGAGGCCGCGTCGTCGCCGGGCCGGTTCCAGAGGGCCACCTCCTCGGCGTCGGAGAGGTTGTCGCCGTCGAAGTCGCGCGCGTTGGGGAAGAGCCCCTCCAGCGGGCCCACGGGGATCGTCTGCCAGGCGAACTCGCCCGCGCTGGTGAGGCAGTCGCCATCCGGGTCGGAGAGCGCGTCCAGCGCGCCGGCCGCCGCGCGGTAGGGCGCCTCCCACGAGTCGCCCAGGCCGTCGTGGTCGCGGTCGGGCTGCGCGGCGCCCAGGCCGGGGCTCACGATATCAAAATCGCGCTGCCGCGCGAAGGCGCCCACCTTCACGGGGCCCGGCCACTCCGCGGGATCGCACGCCCAGCCGTTCTCGGGGGGCGCCGCGCGGCCGATGCCCGAGGAGCAGGCCGCCGCGCCGTAGAGGGCGTCGTCCTCCGCGGCGATGCGCGACGTGGAGGAGGCGTAGGCCACCATGCGCAGCCCCAGGAGGATCGCAGGGTCCTGGGGGAGGAGCACGACCTCGTCGCTCCACCAGCCGGCGCACGACTCGGGGGAGCAGCCCGCGAACTGCGGCGCGTCAGGCATGGGCTGGAGCGCCGAGGAGCCGGCGTGGTACGTGAAGCGCAGGTCGGGCGCGCTCTTGGGCTCCTCCGAGGCGGGGGCCAGCGTGGGCGCGACGGCGTCCCCGCCTCCGGAGCGGAGGCGCAGCACGGGCGCGGAGGGCTCGTCGGGCCAGCCGAAGTCCGCCCACACCGCGGCCGCGGGGTCCACCAGCGTCTCGGGGCCCCCCGCGCGGTCGGCCACGGTGAGCAGCTCCACCTCGCCGGGCGGGCAGCGGAGCGCGAGGCCGGGCGGATCGTTGAGGAAGCCCGTCGCGCGGTCGCCCACGTGGCCGTCGCCGTCGCAGTCGGACCAGAGGCCGAAGTACGCGTAGCCGCGGTACGCGGCGAGGCCCGCCGCGGCGTCGCCCCCCGCACGCACGAGCACGACGTCGAAGACGCCGCGGGTCCAGCCCGAAGGGGGAGGGCCCGCCGGCATCGCGTCGCGGGAGGTGTTGGGCTCGTCGCTCCCCCAGAGGGCGGAGGGGGCGGCGAGGGTCGCGGGGGCGAGCATCACGAGCGTGGCGGCGAGGGCGAACGCGCGCATGCCCCCCGCGAGGGCGTGGGATGGCTTGAGGGGAATCCGGGGATCGCAGCACGGCGCGTCCGAAGGAGCGGGCCAGACGGGTCAGGATGCAGGCGCCCGGCTGTCTGCGCGCAACGCCCATCCGGCGCCGCGGGGCTCCCGCCCGCGCATGTCGATCCCCCGCGTGCTCCTCGGCCTCGCCATCCTCGCCGCCCTCGCCCCTGCCGCCAGCGCCGCCACGGCCTTCGCCGGCGCCGTCTCCCAGGGCCAGACGCAGACCTTCACCTACAGCAGCGAGCCCCCCAAGGGCGCGCAGTGCATCGAGTTGGCCACGACCTACACCGTGACCCTCAGCTACGCGCCCGCCAGCGACGTGCTGACGCTCGCCATCCCCGGCCACGGCTCCGTGAGCGGCAACGGCGCGACCCTCAGCTTCCAGGCTGGCGTCTGCACGCAGTTCAGCGTCTCCGTGACGGGCACCTCCGTCGCCAACGAGGCCGCCTTCGCGGTGACGGTCGTGTCGGGCGCTGCGGTCGGGCCCATCTCGTCCACGGCCTGAGCGGACGATCGCAATTCCCGCTGGGGGCTCCGCCCCCTCTCCCCCCGAGAAAACGCGAATCTCCGAATCTCAGGATCTCCGAGCGGGGGGGCGGGCCTGCGGGTCCCCGCTCACATCGCCCAGAACCGCGTTTCCTTCTGCTTGATCTTCTGGACTTCGCGGAGCACGTCGACCTCGTCCTGGTTGAGCATGCCCGGCGTGCGGAAGAACTTCCGCGCCTCGCCTTCGGGCACGTCCACGTAGACGATGTCGCCCTGGTCGAGTTGGCGCCCGATGGTCACCTCGTCGATGGCCACCGCGACCTCCTCGCCTGGCAAGGCCTCGCGGACGGACTCCTCGCCGCGGCGGATGCTCTTGACCTGCCCCACGACGCGGCCGTCGGAGAGGAGGAACTTCTGGTCCACGCGCAGGCGGCCCGCCAGGATGCGCATGCCCACGATGGCGGGCTTGTGCGTGCGGAAGACGTGGTCGGGCATGAGGAGCACCTTGCCCGGGAACGTCATCTGCTCGCGAAGCTGCTTCTCCACGTCCTGGCTCTTCGCCTTCACCCACTGCTCGTACTCGTCCAGCAGGCTGTAGATGATGTCGCTGGTGAGGACCTTGATGTCCTCGAAGTCCTTGGTGGCCAGCGCCTCCTGCGCGTCGGGGAGGACCTTGACGTTGAAGGAGAGGATCGCCTTGTGCGTCGGCTTCTTGATGGTGGTCGCGTCGATGAGGTCGCGCTTGCTGATGTTGCCGACCTCCGCGCGCTTGATGGGGATCTTGCGGTCCTTCAATTCCGAGGCGAGGGCCTCGAGGCTGCCCAGCGTGTCGGCCTTGACGAACACGCCCTCGTCCTCCAGCGCGATGCTGACGCGCGCCTGCTCGGCCACCTCGTCGGTGACCGCCTTGAGCTGCTCCCCGTCGCGCACGACGACGAGGGGCGAGCCCGCGAGCACGCCCTCCAGGTCCTGCGCGACGATCTTGACGCCCGCCGCCGCGGTGATCTCCTTGCTGGCGCTGAAGGGCTCGCGGTGGTCGCGCATCTCGTCCTTGGGCTTCGGGCGCAGCAGGCCCTTGACCTTGGTGACCTTGGGCTGGCCCGTCGTGCCCAGCACGATGGTGTCGCCCGCGCGGATGTTGCCATCGTAGATGATGGCGTTGAGCGTGAGGCCCAGGCCCGTCTCCTGCTTGACCTCCAGCACCGTGCCGCGCCCCGTGACGCCGGTGTCGGTCTCCAGCTTCTTCTCCAGGAAGCGCTGCGCGAGGCCCACGAGCGTCATGAGGAGGTCGGGGATGCCCTCGCCGGTCTTGGCGGAGAGGGGCACGACGGCGACGCTCTTGGTGAAGTCCGAGATGCGGTCGATGCGGTCCGCGCTGGGCACGCCGTTCTCCGTCAGCGAGCCGATGACCTCGTAGGTCTTCGTGTCCAGCTTCTCCAGCACGCCCTCGCTCTGCTGCTTGACGCCCAGCATGAAGGGGCGCATGGGCTCGCTCTCCCAGCCGTGGATGAGGTCCACCTTGTTGGCGGCCACGACGAAGGGCGTGCGGTTCTTGCGCAGGATGGAGAGCGCCTCCTTCGTCTGGGGCTTGAACCCCTCGTTGATGTCGACCACAAGGACCGCGATGTCGGCCAGCGCGCCGCCGCGGGCCCTCAGGCTGCTGAACGCGTGGTGCCCCGGCGTGTCGATGAACAGGAGGCCAGGCACCTTGAACTCGCGCCCCTTCATGAGGGGCCCGCACACCTCGCGGATGCTATCAAGGGGCATCTCGGAGGCGCCGATGTGCTGCGTGATGGCGCCCGCCTCGCGCGACGCGACGGTGGAGCCGCGGATCTTGTCCAGGAGGCTCGTCTTCCCGTGGTCCACGTGGCCGAGGACGCTGACGATGGGCTGGCGCGTGGACATGCTCTCGGGCGCGCTGAGGCTCGGCCTGGCCTAAACCTTTCCGCCCGGCCTGAGCTTGCGGGCCAGGTCGGCAAGCGCCTCGCCGGCCGCGCCCTCTCCGGCGCCGGGCTCCACGAGCACGGCGAGGAGCGCGCGCCCCGCGACGGTGGTGGCGGCGAGGAGCCCCCGCTCGTGCTCCAGGACGAAGGTGTACGCGCGGGGCGTGACACCCGCGAGGCGGCCCACGACGCCCACCTCCGCGTGGAGGGTGAACACGGCGGCGCCCAGGCGGCCGGCGTCGGCGTCCTCGGGGAGGAGCGCGGCCAGGGGCTTGCCGGCGCCGTCGAAGACGGCCGCGCCGGTGACGTTCCCGCCCACGGCGTCGGAGACGAGCCTCGCCAGCGCGTCCTCGTCGGGAAGCGCGGGCTCCGACGGCGCGTGGCGGCGGACGGGGATCTCCTGCACGGGGACGACGCGGGCCGCGGTGGCGACGTCGGGCGCGCGGGCCAGGAGCGCGTCCAGGCGGCGGGGGAGGTCCTCCAGCAGGTGGCCGTCCTTCTGCATGTACTCGGTGGCGCCAAGGCCCAGCGCCTGCAGCGCGATGTCCTCGGAGCCGTGGCCTGTGAGGAAGAGGATGGGCGTCTCGGGCGCGCTGCTGCGAAGCACGGGAAGGAGGTCCAGCCCGGTGCCGTCGGGGAGCATGTAGTCGATGACGGCCACGTCGAAGCGGTCGCCGCGGAGGCGGCGCTGCGCCTCGTCGAGGCTCCCGGCGCGGACCACGTGCCAGCCCGCCTTGCCCACGAGCCTGCGCTCCACCAGCGCGGCCAGGTCCTCCGAGTCCTCCGCGACGAAGACGCGGACCGTCTTGGCGGCCTCCATGCCGCGACCCAGGGCGTGCGGAGCCTTTGAGCCTATCCTCTGCCGCGGCCGGGTGACAGCGCCCTTTCGCGTCCAGCCTTCGATGCCAGGCGCGGGTCACTCGTCGCCCAGGGCCGCGCTCACGGCGCGGGCGAAGGCGGTGAGGCGCTCCAGCGCCTTGGTGGCCCCCGTCTCCTCGGGCATCAGCAGCGCCACGAGCACCTGGCCCGGGACCGCGGTGACGCCCAGGAGGCCCCCCTCGATGCGCACGAGGGCCGCGTAGGAGATGGGCTTCACGCCGCTGGTGGCCCACAGGCTCGCCACCTGGTTGTGGATGCTGGCGAGGCCGAAGCCCAGGTTGTGGGCATCGAGGGGCGGCACGAGGCGGTCGGCCAGGACGCGGCCGCGGCTGTCGTACACGGCGGCGGCGAACGCGCTCTTGCCCACGGCCTCGTCCAGCGCAGGGTCAAGCTCGGTGCGGCGGGGCGCGTGGCGGCGCGGCGGCGCGGCGGGCTCGTCGTCCTCGGGCGCCGGGTCGTCGTGGACGACCACCGTCGCGGCCTCGCTGGGAAGGAGCGTCTCCACCAATGCGCCCGCGGCGTCGGAGGCCTCCAGGAGCGCATCGATGCGGCGGGGAAGCTCCTCCGCCAGGTGGCGGTTCTTGACGAGGAAGTCCCCCGCCCCCGTGGAGAGGGCGCGGAACGCCAGGTCCTCGCTCCCTTCGGAGCTGAGGACCATGATGCGGATGGAGGGGCTGGTGATGCGCAGGAAGTTCAGCAGGTCGACGCCGCTCCCGTCAGGGAGATCGGCCTCCAGCACGGCGGCGTCGAAGGGCGTCTCGCCCGCGGCGCGGATGGCCTCCAGCACGGTGCTGGCGCGCGTCACGGTCCAGCCGGGGTGGACCAAGGCCTCGCGCAGGTGGGCGGCCTCGGTGTCGTCCCCCTCCACCAGGAGAATGTTGGTGGCGGGGGTCTTGCGGTCCAGAGGGGCCACTCCCGGCATCTACGCCCTGTTCGGGCGCCGGCCCTTCAAGTACCTGCGGAAAGTCCCGGCCTGGCGGTCGCGCGAGGCGTCTGCGCGAACGCTTATCTGTGGACCTTTGGCCTTTGGGCCCCATGCGCCTGCCCCTCGCCCTTGCGACCGTCGCCCTCCTCCTCGCCGCGGGGTGCCTCGGCGCCCAGGTCCAGCCGGCGGCCGTGGGCCCCGCGCCCCTCCCGGTCCCGGCCCCGTCCACCATGACGTCGGTCATCGACCCCTCGGGCGGCGAAGGCGAGCCCTCCCTGGGCGTCATGCCCGACGGGACCCTCTTCACCAACGGCGCGGGAAGCTCGGGCGGCCTCTACGTCTCCAAGGACAACGGCACCACCTGGCAGAAGCTGGACAGCCCCACCGCGCCGTGGCCCAACGAGGACCCCGACCTCGCGGTCTCCGGCGACGGCGTCCTCTGGTACGACAACCTATGGATCGGCTGCACCACCGTCGCCTCCAGCAAGGACATGGGCAAGACGTGGACCTCCTCCCCCGCGGGCTGCGTGCCCCCGGCGGGCGACCGGCAGTACGTCATCCCCGTGAAGGGCGGCGAGGCTTACGTCTACAGCCACCAGCTCCCCACGTTCTACCAGATGGTCGCCCACACGACCGACTACGGCCAGACGTGGACCCCCGTGGGCCCCGCCGAGGGCATCATGCCCCCCGTGGTCACCGGCATCTCCGGCTGGGGCGGCGGCGGCTTCTACAACGCCGTCAAGGGGAGCGTCTGGACCACCTTCACCTTCAGCGATGGCCCCGCGGGCTCGGGCTCCACGTGGTCCCCCTCCGCGGGCGTGCTCGCCAAGGGCGGCAGCACGTTCAGCATGATCCGCCTGCCCAACGCGGGCGGCCAGAGCGTGGGCCTCTCCCTGGTGGTGGGCGCCGCGGACTCCGCGGGCAACGTCTACCTCGCGTGGGCCGAGGCCGCCGGCAGCGACCCCAAGACGCAGGTCATGGGCATCTACATGGCCGCCTCCAAGGACGACGGCAAGACGTGGAGCAAGCCCGTGAAGGTCAACGAGCCCGACAACATGAGCGTCGTCTTCCCCGCCATCACCGCGGGCCCCGCCGGCGAGGTCGCCGTCGCCTACTACGAGGCCAGCAAGCAGGGCTACCCCGCGCAGATGGACAAGGACACCGCGTGGAACGTCACCCTCGCGTACACCCACGACGCCCTCGACGACGCGCCCACCTTCCAGCACGTGAACCTCACCACCGCCAGCGTGCGCCACGGCGCCATCTGCCCCGACGGGAGCAGCTGCACCGCGAACCGCCAGTTCCTGGACTACTTCGCGCTGAAGCGGCTGCCCGACGGGCGCGTGGGGAGCGTGTTCACCAGCACGGACGCGGTGCAGGGCAAGACCGTGAACGGCTTCGCGGCGACGCTGGAGCCCGTGCTGAAGTGACGAAACCCCTTTCCAGCCCCGCCAGCATCGCGCCCCCGTGCGCCCCGTCGCCCTGCTGGTCCTCCTCGCGCTGATCCTGCCCGGCTGCGCCACGAGCCCGGGGCAGTCCGCGGCGCCCGTCACCTTCCAGGCCATCCGCTTCGAGGTGCAGGTGGACGCCACGCGCCTGGGGACGTTCACGGCGATCCTCTTCCCCAACGAGACGCCCGCCACCTACGCGTTCATGCGCAACCTCACCACGCAGGGCTACTATGATGGACGCGAGTTCACGCGGATCATCCCCGGCTTCGTCGTCCAGCAGGTGGACCGCACGGGGGGCACGACCGACACCAAGGAGACGATCCCCCTGGAGGCGGGGCGCAACGTCACGTTCAGCGCGGGGGCGTTCGGCATCGCGCGGGGCGACCTGCCCGACAGCGGGGGCCCCGAGTTCTTCATCATGGACTTCGCCAACACGTCGGCCGCGCTCTACGGCAACTACACCGCGTGGGGGCAGGTGGTGGACGGCATGGACGTCGTGCACGCCATCGCGCGCGTGCCCAGCGTGCGCAACCCCGCGTGCGGGAACGCCGCCACCGCGGGCGTCGCGTGCTTCCTGGGCGCGCCCGTGAACGGGACGCCCTCCACCTTCGACGAGGAGGCGGTGGTGCCGCCCAAGATCACCACCGCGCGCATGACCACCGTCTCGCTGCCCGCCTCCGTCGCGGCGCGCTACCCGCTCCAGGCCGGCCCGCCGCAGGTGCGCGACAACCTCCGCATGACGCTGGAGTGGCCCCACGACCTGCGCGCGGGCGCCGCGTCGCCCATCACCTGGTACGTGTGGAACCGGCCCGGCACGGGCGCCAACGACCCGCCCGCGCCCGACCTCTCCAAGGCCTACGCCTTGGCGCAGGGCCCGGCGTCGAACCAGACGCTCCAGCCCAAGCCCGACGCCGCCGACGGCCGCATCCTGCACTTCACCTGGACGCCGCCCGCGCCGGGAAGCTATCACGTCAGCCTGCGCAACGAGAGCGCGGAGATGGCGGCCGTGGACGTCGTGGTTCCCATGGGCTGAGCGCGTGCGCGCCGCCATGGGCCCCGCGCATGAGCAAGACCCTGGCTCTCCTTCTCGTCGCGGCCTCGTGGGCGGCGCCCTCTGCGGCGCCATCGCGCTCGACTGCGGCGTGACCCACATGCCCTGCTTCGGGTGAGGCGCGCTGGGCCTGGCCATCAGGACGGTTCGGCGTGCGTCTCGCCCGCGATGCCCCGCGGGGCGGAGGGCACGGGGTCCACGTCCTCCACTTGGAGCCGGACGGCCACGTCCGGGGCTTCGGGGGTCTCGACCACGACGCGCTCTTCGCGCGGCTGGACGCGGCGGAGGGCCCGGCGCGGGGCGTTGGCCATGAAGTAGATGGCGGCCAGGGCGCAGACGCCGAAGACGACGAGGGTGAACACCAGCAGCCCGTTGGGGAGCGCGCCAGTGCCCAGGAAGACGGCGGTGGTGACGAGCGCGTGGACGCTCACGAGGCCCACGAGGAGCCAGAGGGTGCGGTTGCGGTTGGTGGGGTTCATGGTCCGCCTCCGAAGCGGTTGGCGAGGAAGAGGAGAACGAGGCTGCCGGCGCTGCCGGTCGTCGCCATGACGTACTTCGCGATGCTGGCGGGCTCGGCCGCGCCGTTGGTCGCGAAGGGGGAGTAGATGATCTGCGCGAGCGACTCTCCGGGAGGCGCCGTCGCGTTGGTGGAGCCCTTGGTGAGCCCCGCGTCGGGGGCGCCGGTGGAGGTGACCTCGAAGTGGGCCTGCGCGGCGGGGGCGCCGCCCGGGAGCGCGAGGAGGTCCGTCTCCTGGAAGCTCACGGTGTAGTTGCCCAGCCCGGCCGGCGCCGGGACGTCCCAGCTGTACGTCGTGCTGCCGGGCGAGACGCGGACGACGACGAGGCTCGTGTCGGCCTCGCAGGGCGTGGAGCCACCCCCGGGCGCCGTGATGGCGCACGTCGCGCTGCGCTGGAGGGCGACGTCCGCAAGCCCGGGCGAGGGGACGGTATAGAGAAGGTGGAGCGTCTGGCCGGGGGCCGCCACGGAGGGCTCGACGCGCCCGGCCTCCTGGGCCTGCGCCGAAGGGGCGAGGAGGAGCGCCATTGCGACCAGGAAGAAGGCGCAGATCGCTCCTCGCATATGTTCGAACGATTCCGCAACGTCCTGATAAAACTTCAGGCGCGCCTGGCGCTCAGGGCTCCTCCGAAGGTTGGCCGGCGGGAGCCGCGTGCCGGCGGCACTCCTCCCAGATGGCCCGGGCCCGCGCCGGCACCGTGCGCTTGGCAAGGCGGTACCCTTCGGCGTCCATGCTCCCGCGGCTGTGCTCCAGGAGGATACCCTCGACCCGCTCGGCGCCGACCCGCGCGACGTCGTCGATGCCCCGGAGGCCCGCGCGGTGGAGCGCGTCGGCCCACCCGGGCCCGATGCCGCGGACGCTCATCAGCTCCGCCAGGCTGCGCAGCTTCGCGAGGCGCGGCGCGCCGATGCCGGTCGCGTCGCTCAGCGCGCCCAGGTCGGCATAGAGCAGCGCGTCGGCCAGGTTGAGGCCCACGAGCCGGAGCGCGCGGACCTCCTCCTCGCGGACGCCGTGGATCTCGCCGACGCGGTTCGTGTCGACGGGATAGAGCCGCGCCGCGCGGGGCATGCCAGGCATGCGGGCCGGGGGCTCCGCGCGCTCGTGGAGGGCCTGCGCCCGCGCCTCCATCGCGGCGAGCTTCTCGGCGAAGTCCTCCGCGCGCGCCTCGGCGGTCTGGCAGAGGCCCGCGAGGGCCTCGCGCTCCCAGGCCGCGCGGACGTCCTTCTCCTCGCGCTCCTGGAGCGCGAGCGCAGCCTCCGCGTGGGCGGCCAAGAGGTCGCGCAGCTCGCGGAGCAGCGCGTCGTTCCGCTCCTGGACAAGCGCGGCGTGCCGGCGCGTCTCGTCAAGCTCCCTCGTGCGGAACGCCAGCTTCTCCTCCAGGCCTTCGCGCGCTGTGCGCTCCTGGGACGCGCGGTCCTCGACCTGCTCCAGTTGCCGCGCCGTCGTGAGGGCCTGCGTCTGGAGCCGGTCCCGCTCGGCGTGCAGCGCGCGGAGGGAGGCCTCCAGCGCTTCCCCCTTCTCCCGGATCGCCTCGAGGTCGCGCTGGGCGTCCAGGAGGAGCGCCGCGTCGCGCCGGCGCCCTTCGCGGGCGAGGTCGTGGAGCTGGAGAGCGCGCTGCGCGCGCAGGCGGTCCTGCTCGCGCAGCCGCTGGGCCTCCAGCAGGCGCGACTCCAGCTCCTCGATCCTCCCGCTCAGATGGGCCCGCTCCTGCCGGGCCTCGTGGAGCTCGCGCTCGTGCGCCGCGCCTGGCGCGAAGGCGGGCCGGGGCGCGTCGAGGCGCCGCCGGTCGAGCTCGGACTCAAGCTCCGCGATGCGGAGCTCGGCCTCCTCGAAGGCCTTCCAGAGGAGGGCGAGGCGGTCGCGGTCGTTCGTCTCGTCGTGCTTCACGGTCGGTTGGGTCTTCATTCGTCAGTCCCCCTCAGGATGCCCCATCGCTGGAGCGCGGAGTGGAGGTCGGCCTGCGCGGGCGTCTCGCCCTCCTGCCAGCCGCGCTCGTCGATGGCGCGCTCGACGTCGTCGACGTCGCGGCGGCCGGAGCGGCCGGTGAGGACGATCTCGCGCTGTCCGTGGCGCTCCTCGACGAGGACCGCGCCGGTGCGCGTCTCGTACACCTTGCGCGCGGAGGCCTCGCCCGGCGTCTGGGCCCGGCCCGCGCGCTCGACGCGCACGAAGCGCTCGAATTCCAGGAGCGCGCCCAGGACGCAGAGGAGCGCGGCCGCGCCGGGCGCCAGGAGCGCCACTTGCAGCCACGGGTTGCCGGGCGCCACGCCCAGGAACGTCGCGACCAGGAGAGCCACAAGGAACCCAAAGAGGAGAAGCGCGACGAGGGAGCGGAGCCCGTCGAGCGCGGCCCAGCGCCCGCGCGTGTGGGCCGCAGGCCGCCCGACGCGCGCCGCGAAGGCGAGGAACCCGGCGACGCCGAGGCAGGCCTCGGCGAGGAGGGTGGCCACGAGGGCGGGAACGGGGTCGCTGGAGCGGCCGGCTTCGCGCAGCCCCACGGCGATGGCGGCGCTCGCGGCGGCGGCCAGGGCCCAGAGCAGGCTGCGAACGTGGTTGGGCTTCACGTCAGATCCTCCCAAGACGGACGATGGACCAGCCGCCCAGCGCCGTGGCGGCGACGAGGAGCAGCATGAGCCCGCCCGACGCGCTCTCCCAGGGCATCGGGACCTCCGGGAGCGCGTCGCTGCGGGGCGCCGTCGCGGCGCCACCGGCGGCGGGCGCCGAGGCGGGGGTGGGGGCCGGGGGCGGCAAGGGGAGGACGGGCGGCGTCGGGCTGCCGGCGGGCGGGGTCGCGGGCGTGGGGCTCGGGGGCGGCGCGGGAGCGGCGCCGCGGGCGAGGAGGAGGCTCACGGGAACGGCGCTGCCCAGGAGACCTCCGCCGGTCTCGACGCCGACGCTGAGGACGTCGCCCTTCGACACGGCGGTCTCGGGGTTGTCGAGGCGCAGCGTCGCCTCCCCTGGAAGCGCGCCGCCGGGAAGGCTCCCTGTCCCCAGGGGCTCGCCGTTGCGGAGGAGCGTCGCGCGGAGCGGCCCTTCGAGGACCCCGCTTCCGCGGACCTGGATCGCGGCCCCGGCGCGAAGGACGAAGGCCTCGCCGGCGGGGGCGGCGCGGTAGAGCCCGCTGGCGGAGGAGCCCGCTCCGGGCGTCTCGTCGAGGCGTCCGTCGGGGTGGAAGTAGAGGGTCTGGGGCGTCTCCGACGCCAGCGCGGCCGGAAGGAGGGCGAGGGCCGCAGCAAGTCCGCCCAGGAGAGGAGCACGGCGCATCTCGGCTGCTCGCCCGCTGGGAGGGCTTAAGGGTTCAGCCAGGGCCGTTTGAGACGCGCCTATCGCCCGAGGCTCTCCCTCAGCTCATCCAGGAGCGCGAGGTCGCGCACCAGTGCCCCGCGCGCGTCGGCCTCGATCCTGCCCAGCACGTCCTTGGCCTCGCCCGCCAGATGATATCGCAGGGGCGGGCGCCCCGGCCCCGCCTTGGCGACGGGCTCCTTGCGTAGCGCGCCGCGCGTCTCCAGCAGGCGCACGCCCTCGCTGACCTCCTGGGGCGTGAGCGAGGCGGCCTCGGCGAGGTCGGCGGCGAGCCACCAGCCGCCCCGGGCGAGGAGGACGAGGCAGCGCGCGGGGGGGCGCGGCAGGCCCGCGGCGTCCAGGAGCTCCGAGGCGCGGCGCTCGTCGGGCGTGAGCGGCTTGGCCACGCCCCCGCACGGGCGTGCCGGACGCTTGGGCCTTCCGCATTGCGGCGTTGGCGCACGTTCATCCGGCCGCGGGCGGTCCCGGGGGCAAGATGCTGCTCACGGTCCTCTACTTCGGCCTCCTGGGCGTCGTGGCGTTCGGCCTGCGCGCGCCCTTCTCCGCCGCGCGCGTCGCGCGGGCCGCGGCCGGGGGCGTCGTCGTGGGCGCGATCCTCGCGTACTTCAACGCGTACCCGGGGAGCCTCCGCGGCGCGCTGGGCCTCCTCGCCGCCGCGCTGATCCTCTCGGGGCTGCGCAACCTGGGCGCCATCCGGCGCGGCGCCCCCTTCTCGCGCCCGCTCGTGCCGCGCCTGCCCCTCGCGGGCGCCGCGCTGGTGGTCCTCCTGGTGGGCGCGGCGCTCTTCCCGTACACGTCGTGGGGCGCCTCCAGCGTGAGCGAGCGGGTCTACGACGACCTCAACGCCAACCAGACCAAGGCCGCCGCGCCCGCGCTCCCCGCCTCGGCGTTCGCGGACGTGCGCGTCGTGCCCTGGGACCTGGCCAGCCAACTGCTCCAGCGCGGCTACGGCGCGGACGCCAGCTTCCTGGACACGAACCCGGACACGCTCCAGCGCAACACGTTCCCCGACTCCGTGAACGGCGAGTTCCTCTGGGTCCATGCCCCCGCCCCCGAGACGGCGAAGTGGCTCTTCGGCGGCCGGCTCGCGGACAAGGTGCTCTACGTGCGCAACGACGCCAACGACCTCTCCACCCACGAGATCAACGGCACCCTCAACGCGCACATCGACGGCATCTGGTGGCAGCACCGCATCGCGCGCTACGCCGAGGACGCGGGCGAGTTCCGCTACGCGCTCCAGGACGTCACGCTCCAGCTTGACGACGGCTATCATCCGTACTGGATCGGCTACCTCGTGACCATCGACCTGCGCGACCAGGTCCACCTGGCGAAGCTCCTGGTGGTGGACGCCAACACGGGCGCCGAGACGGACTACGCGCCCGACGCCGCGCCCGCGTGGATCGAGCAGGTCTACCCCGAGAGCTACGTCTTCGGCTGGGCGCAGTACTGGGGCCTCCACCGCGAGGGGCTCCTCTACCGCTGGTTCAACGCCAACCGCCTGGTGGAGCCCGACGACGTGACGGTGCGCTACATCCGCCTGGAGAACCAGACGTACTGGCTTCTCCCCATGCGCCAACTGGGCAGCAGCCAGCTTGGCGGCTACGTCCTGGTCAACACGCGCACGGGGCACGCGACGTTCTACGACCGCTTCGACGCGACGCTCATCGACTACGACACCGCGCTCGCGCAATTGGAAGCCATCATGGCCTCGGGCGCGGCGACGCAGGGCGCGGGCGCCATCCAGCTGGTCATCAGCGAGGGCTACCTCTACCCCGTCCAGATGGCGGACGGCCGGGTGCGGGACGCCTACGTCTTCCCGCTCCTGGAAGGGCTCAAGGTGAGCCGCTTCGCCGTCATCGACGCGCACGACTACACGACGAAGCGCGTCTTCGGCACCAGCATGGAGGACGCGCTGCGCGCCTTCGCCCAGGAGACGGAAGCGGCCACCGGAAACGCCACGCAGGCCGAAGCGCAGGCGGTCCGCCTCGTGGACGGCACGGTGGAGAGCGGCAAGGCCGTCGTGGACTTCAACGGGACGTACTACTCCGTGACGTCGCAGGAACTCGCGGGCGGCGCGCGCCACGAGCCCGAGCGCGAGATGGACGAGCTGACCCTCGCCATCAGCCGCGCCAACCGCGGCCAGGACGTGACGCTGGACGTGCTCGTGGAGGGGGGCCGCGTCGTGGACGTGACGTACCCCGACGTGCATTGGGGCGGGTAGGCGTTCGTTGACGCCGCGCCGCAGCGCGGCGAAATGGGGGGTTTCAGGGGGGCTCGCCCCCCTGACGTTTCGTTTCTCTGATCCGACGACTTCACGTCAGGGGGCTTCGCCCCTTGAAACCCCCTTGGGTCGCCGCGCTGCGGCGCGGCGTAGACGACGAGCACACCGAGCTAGAAAAAAGCCCGCGAGAAAGGACATCTCCCCTCCGCGCGTGGCGACGTCCGGGGCCAGGAGGCCCAGGATATCACCATGCGCACCACCACGATTCTCGTCACGCTGAGCCTGTTCTCGCTGCTCGTCCCCGTCGCGGCCGCCGCGCCCGACCCCACCGCCGGCTGCCCCGCGGGCGTCGTCCCCCTCGCGCAGTGCGTCGTCAACGAGGCCTCCGGAGAGGCCGGCCGCGACGTCGGCGTCGTCGTCGGCCTCGCGGGCGGCATCGTCGGCAGCATCGTGACCCCCGCCCACGACGCGGTCTGCACGATCCTCTACGGCTCGCCCCACACCTGCCCCATCTGGGACACGGTCGTCCGCTTCATCCAGCAGAGCACCGGCGGCATCACCTTCGGCTAAGCCGCTCCGGGGCGGCCCCGCGCCGCCCCCCTTCTTCTTTTTCTCAAGGCAGCGGCACGATGATGCCGCAGTTGTGGCTGGGGTCGAAACCCACGCCGTTGCTGTCCACCCACACGCAGGCGCCGCCCACCACGGGGACGTCGCTTCCGAAGCTCACGTCGGTGACGCACCCGTTGCCGCCCAGGTTCACGAACCCGAGGTTCGGGCAGACCACGTGCGGCCGGGGGATGTAGCCCAGCGCCGCGGGCGTCGCCAGGACGAGGAAGGTCGCCAGGACAAGGACGGAGATTCCGCGCATCCGCCAGCCCACTGAGGGGCCGGCGATAAGGATTCTTGCGCAATTCTTTCTAGAGATGCGCTTGCTTCCTCTGGGGGGTGCGGTTGCTTTTTCTTGGGCTTCTGCCTTGAGGGCCGCGTGCGCGGCGCGCTCCTGGCGGCTCTCCTGCTCCTGGCGCCCCTGGCGCTGGCGGCCCAGCCCGCGCGCGTCGACGTCTCCTCCGCCGACCCCCCGGTCCTTGCGGGCGCGCTCTCGCTCCAGATGGCCCAGGGCTTCCTGGACCCCGTGCCGGGGCTCGCGGGCGGCGGGGCGCTGCGCGCGTCGTGGAGCGCCGCCCACGGCTACCTCCTCACCAAGAGCGCCGAGCGCTACACGCCGCTGCGCGTCCACCTGGGCACCACCACGCCCCGCAACGACACCGTCGACCTCGCGGCGGGGAACCTCACCGGCCTCGCCTGCGCGGAGCACTGCGTCGTCGCCCTCTTCTGGAGCGGAGGCGACGCTCTGCTCAACTCCTCGTGGGACTCCCAGGGCGCGCCCATCGCGCGGCTGGGCGCCACGCGCGTGGTCGCGGCCGGCAACCCCGAAGGCGCCATCGTGGGCGCCGCGCCGGAGGGCTTCCGCCAGGAGATCCCCGCCTCGTGGGTGGGCGCCTCCATGGCGGCGCGCGTCGAGGGCCGCGCGACGCTCCTCGTCTACAACGCCACCGCGCGCGTGGCGACCTCCCAGGGGGAGCAGACGTTCGCCACCGGCGAGGCCGACGAGCCCGACTCCGCCGTGGGCACGCGCCACGAGGACCGCATCCTCGTCCTGGACCTGGAGGGCGCGCGCGTCGACGCGCCCCCGGGCTCCCTGGCCTACGCGCCCTCCGCGGGCTTCTCCCTGGTGGGCTCCCTCCACGTGGAGCGCGCGGAGGGCCGCGCGGAGGAGGGGGGCTTCTCGCGCCCCGTCCACGACGCCGCGCTTGACGCCACGGGCCGCTTCCAGGGCACCCTCTCCGGCGCGCCCGACGCGGGGCTGGGCCTCGCGCCGCGCCCCGGCGGCATCCGCCTCTCCTTCTCGGGCGACGCCGACTCCCTCGCCATCGCGGGCTCGCAGGTGGCCCCCTCCCGCGCGCCCACCACCCGGGAGACCGTGGGCGGGATCGCGGCGGTGGGCATCCTCGTCGCGCTGGCGGCGCTCTACTCCCGCATCAGCGACGCCGCGGTGCTCCACAACGCGAACCGGCGGCGCCTCCTCGCCGCGCTCCAGGCCGAGCCCGGCGCCAGCGTGGGCGACCTCAGCCGCAAGGCGGGGCTCTCCGAGGGCGTCGCGCGATATCATCTCCGCATCCTCGCCACGCGCGGCCTCGCCAGGCTGGAGCGCGCGGGGCGCCTCACGCTCGTCTACCCGGGCCGGCCCGACGGCGCGCGCACCGCGACGGACCGCACGCTGCGCGGCGCGCGCCGCCTGGACGTCGCGCAGCGCCTCGTGGAGGCGCCCCAAGGGCTCACGCAGCAGGACCTCGCGGCCCTGACGGGCCTCTCGCAGCGCCTCGTGTCGTACCACCTGGGCGCGCTGCGCGACGCGGGGCTCGTGGAGGCCAGCGGCCACCCGCTGCGTTACGCCCCCACGCCGGAGCTTCTGGACAACGCGGGTCGCAGAACGCTTTAGGACCCCCGCGGGCCTGGGCCCCCGATGCTGCGCCCCTTCGCCCTGGCCCTCGTGATGCTGGGCTCCGTCGCCGCGGGCTGCCTCGCGCCCTCCGACCTCGACGCCGCCCGCCACCAGGGCGCGGCCTCCACGGCGCTCTTCGACCTCAACCTCACCAAGGCCGAGCGCCTCCCCTTCGCCGCCAAGGACGGCACGAAGCTGGACGTCGCCGCGTGGAGGCCCGTCGCCAACGGCAGCGCGGACGCGAAGTTCCCCGTCCTCGTGGACATCGGCCCGTACTACGGCAACGCGGGCGGCGACATGATGACGCTCTCCGGCTTCGACCAGCGCACGGTGCAATACTTCGTCCCCCGCGGCTACGCCTTCGCCCGCGTCTCCGTGCGCGGCACCGGCCTCTCCGAAGGGTGCTTCGACCTGGGCGGCGCCACCGAGCAGCAGGACATCCACGACGTGGTGGAGTTCCTCGCCAAGGAGCCGTGGAGCACGGGCTCCGTCGCCGTCATCGGCAAGTCCTACGACGGCACCACACCCTGGCAGGCCGCCATCACGCAGCCCAAGGGGCTCAAGACCATCGTGCCCATCAGCGGCATCACCGACATGTACCGCTACACGTTCCACGACGGCACCACGTACCCCGAGAACCTGGGCTTCGAGACGTACTACAACCTCCTCGTGGACGAGGACGTCGACCCCTTCACGCCCACCGTGTACGCGGGCCCGCAGGACGCGCAGCAGAACGCCGCGCGCACCTGCTGGCAGGACAACGCCGACCAGAGCGCGCAGGGCGCCATCACCATCGGGAACGGCGACCACGGCACCGCCTTCTGGAAGGAGCGCGACTACGAGCTCTCCTGGAGCAAGGTCCAGGTCCCCGTCTTCATGGTCCACGGCCTCCACGACTGGAACGTCAAGCCCGACAACGCCGTCCCCCTCTACAACAACCTCACCGTCCCCAAGATGGCCTGGCTGGGCCAGTGGGAGCACAACTACCCCGACGTGAACACCTACAAGCCCGAGTGGAGCCGCCACGACTGGAACGAGACGCTGCTCACCTGGTTCGACCACTGGCTCAAGGGCGTCGACAACAA
>JAJPHT010000009.1 GCA_021325135.1 Pseudomonadota bacterium
CGCATCCCCGGGGTCGCTCCCCGGAGGTGTTCGCCATGATGGGCAACAACCCGAACCAGCAGGTCATCATCCTCAAGGAAGGCACCCGCCGCGAGAAGGGCCGCGGCGCGCAGAGCAACAACATCATGGCCGCCCGCGCGGTCGCCGAGGCGGTCCGCTCCACGCTGGGCCCCAAGGGCATGGACAAGATGCTCGTGGACAGCATGGGCGACGTCGTCATCACCAACGACGGCGTGACGATCCTCAAGGAGATCGACATCGAGCACCCCGCGGCGAAGATGATCGTCGAGGTCGCCAAGACCCAGGACCAGGAGGTCGGCGACGGCACGACGACCGCGGTCATCATCGCGGGCGAGCTTCTCCGCCGCGCCGAGGAGCTCATCGACGACGTCCACCCCACGCTCATCAACCAGGGCTACCGCAAGGCGCACCAGAAGGCCCTGGAGGTCCTTGACCAGATCGCGAAGCCCGTCAGCACGACGGACCGCGAGCTGCTCCAGAAGATCGCGACCACCGCGATGACGGGCAAGAGCGCCGCGTTCCAGAACAGCCTCCTCTCCAAGATCGCGGTGGACGCGGTCAGCGCCATCGAGGAGAAGGACGGCAAGAAGGTCGTCGCGGACACGGACAACATCCAGGTCGTCAAGAAGAGCGGCGGCAGCGTCGACGACACGCAGCTCATCCAAGGCATCATCGTGGACAAGGAGCGCGTCCACGCCGGCATGCCCAAGAGCGTCAAGGGCGCGAAGATCGCCCTGCTCGACGTCGCGCTGGAGATCAAGAAGACCGAGATCGACGCCAAGATCAAGATCACCAGCCCCGGCAGCTTCCAGAGCTTCCTCGACGAGGAGGAGAAGACCCTCCGCACGAAGGTCGACAAGGTCGTGAAGTCCGGCGCCAACGTCGTCTTCGTCCAGAAGGGCATCGACGACCTCGCCCAGCACTTCCTCGCCAAGGCCGGCATCTACGCCGTCCGCCGCGTGAAGAAGAGCGACATGGAAAAGATGGAGAAGGCGACCGGCGCCGTCATCGTCAGCAACCTCGACGACCTGCGCCCCACGGACCTGGGCAAGGCCGGCCTCGTGGAGGAGCGCAAGATCGGCGAGGACGAGATGACCTTCGTCACCGAGTGCCAGAACCCCCGCGCCGTGAGCGTGCTCCTGCGCGGCAGCACCGAGCACGTGGTGGACGAGATCGAGCGCGCCCTGGAGGACGCCCTGCGCGTCGTCGCGGTCGCGGTCGAGGACGGCAAGGTCGTCGCCGGCGGCGGCGCGCCCGAGGTCGAGCTCGCCCTCGCGCTGCGCAAGTACGCGGCCAGCGTCGGCGGCCGCAGCCAGCTGGCCATCGAGGCGTTCGCCAACGCGCTGGAGATCATCCCCCGCACCCTCGCGGAGAACGCGGGCCTCGACGCCATCAACATGCTCGTCGACCTGCGCCACGCCCACGAGCAGGGCAAGAAGACCTTCGGCCTCAACGTCTACAGCGGCAAGGTCGAGGACATGCTGGCCGGCGGCGTCATCGAGCCCCTGCGCGTGAAGATCCAGGCGCTGGGCTCGGCCACCGAGGCGGCGACCATGATCCTGCGCATCGACGACGTCATCGCCGCCAAGGAGCTCAAGGGCGCCCCCGGCGGCGCGGGCGGCCCCGGCGGCATGCCCCCCGGCATGGGCGGAATGCCTGGCATGATGTAAGCGGGGCTGCGTGGCCCCCACGCGGACGCATCGCGCGTCCGCCCTTCCTTTTTCTGATATCATCTTCTCTGGCTCAGCGTAGGCTGATCGCTCTGGTCTTGCGTCCGCTGGGGGCGGAGCCCCCAGCGAAAAGAACGGCGAGAAAGGTCCGGCTCACCGCGCGTCGTCGTTGGCATGCGGCTCGCGCGCCCGGCCCAGGAGGTCCGCGTGCTCGTCGCGGGCCCGCTGCGCGCGCTCCTTCGCGTCCTCCAGCGCGCGCAGGGCCGCCCCGTCGTGGGGCGTGCGCGCGGCGCGGGCCTCCGCCTCCTGGAGCCGCCGCAGCGCGCGCACGAGGCGGGCGCGGCTCGCGCGCACGGCCTCGCCCTCCGCCGCCTCGGCGGGGAGGCGCGGCGAGCGGGCGCGCTGCTTGGGGCGCGCGTCCATCCAGCGCGGGTGGCGGCGCATCGCGCGGGCGGCCTCGGCGGAGAGGCACGCCTCGTCCGCGTGGTAGCGCCGGTGCCGGTGGCAGTGCCGGCATACGTCCGGCAGCGCGGCGCTGGTGGCCTCGAAGCGGGACGGCATGCCCGTGGATTGCGCTCCGAGACGCTTAGGCTTGGCGAGAGGGCGGGTCGAACCTAGTCCAGGATGAGCCGCGCGCGGCGGAAGCGCAGCAGGCAGAGCGCCAGGAGGACGAGGTCCACGGCCGCCAGGAGCGCGCCCGCGGCCAGGAGGACCCGCGTCTCGCCGGCCGTGGCCACGAACCGCAGCAGCGATCGGCGCCACTCCGCGGGGACGACGGCGCCGCCGCTGAAGACGAGGACCGTGACCAGGGCGACGCTCAGGGCAAGGACCTGCTGGGCCTGCTTCACCGTGGCCGCGCGCAGCGAGACGAGGACGCCCAGGGACGACATGAGGAGCGCCACCAGGAGGCCCAGCCCCAGCCCGCCCAGGAGCACCGTGGGCTCGTAGAGGAGCGTTCCTCCCGGGTGCGGGCGCAGGTTCACCGTGGCGAGGGCGAGGGCGGCGGAGAGGACGACGAGGCTCCAGCCGTAGGCGACGGCGGTGCCGATCTTCCCCGCGAGGATCGCGCGATCCGGCAGGCGCGTCGCGAGGAGCGACTCCAGCGTGTGGCGCTCGCGCTCGCCCGCGAAGGCGTCGGCGATGAACGCGACGATGGTCGCGAAGGGCACGACGAGGAAGCCCCCCAGCGAGCCCAGGGACGAGACGAAGCGCGGCCCGTCCTGCGCGGGGAGCACGACGCCGAAGATGGCCAGGAGCACCGCGGCGCTGGCCAGCGTGCTCTTCTGGCGGACCAGCTCGCGCATCTCCTTCCAGGCGACGGCGCCGGCATCCGCGGCGAAGCTCACTTGGGCTCCTCCTCCACGAGCTTGAGGAAGACCTCTTCGAGGGACGCGCCCTCGCGCCGCACCTCCTCCACCTCCGCGCCCGCCTCCACCGCGGCGCGCACGAGGGGGGCCGCGCTCGCGCCATCCGCGAGGGCGACCTCCAGGCGGTCGTCGCGCGTCGCGATGGCGGCGACGCCGGGCAGCGCGCGCAGGCGCGCGACGGCGGGCGCGAGGTTGCGGCCCACGATCTCGACGCGGGGCGCGGCGCCCTGCTGGCGAAGCTCGGCCGGCGAGCCCACCGCGAGGAGGCGCCCCTGGCGGACCACCGCGACGCGGCCGCAGAGGCGCTCCGCCTCGCCGAGGTTGTGCGTGGTGAGGAAGATGGTCGTGCCCTCCTTTCTCGCGAGGCTCTCCAGGTCCGCGCGCAGCGCCGCGCTGGCGACGGCGTCGAGGCCCGCCGTGGGCTCGTCGAGGAAGACCAGCTCAGGGCGGTGCAGCAGCGTGCGCACGACGGCGAGCTTCTGCTTCATGCCGCGGCTCCACGTGCCCACCGGCTCGCCGCGCCGCTCCCAGAGGCCGATGTGCGTGAGAAGCTCGCGGATGCGCGCCTCGCGCTCGGCCTTGGGGAGGTGCCACGCGCGGGCGAAGAAGGAGAGGTTCTCCTCGGCGCTGAGGCGCTCGTAGAGCCCCGTGAACTCCAGGAGCGCGCCGCAGCGGGCCCGCACCTCGTTGGCCTCCCGCGCGACGTCCAGGCCCAGCACCTCGGCGCGGCCGCGGTCGGGCTCCAGGAGCCCCAGCAGGAGGCGGATCGTGGTCGTCTTGCCGCCGCCGTTGGGCGCGAGAAAGCCGAACACGACGCCGCGGGGCACCTCGAAGCTGAGGTCGTCCACCGCGCGCACGGCGCCGAAGCTCCGCGTCAGCCCCACGGCGCGGATGGCGGGCGTCGTCACAGCCGGGCAGCACGGGGGGTCCGGAAAAAGGGTTGCGACCGTTGAAGGGCCTGACCGCAAACCCTAAGCCCCCCATCGCAGGCTCGCCGTCGTCCGGTGGCCCCGTGCTGCGTCCCCTGCTCCTCGTTGCGCTCCTGGCCGTCGCCTCCGTCGCGGCCGGCTGCACCGACAAGCTCTCCCTCAACAAGGCGACGCTGGACAACCCGTCCTTCGACCTCAGCCCCGAGACGGGCGATGCCACGACCACGTTCCACGTGGACGCGGGCGCGCTCTCCAAGTACAACGTCACCTGGGACTTCGGCGACGGCACGCACGCCTACGGCGGCAGCGCGGACCACCAGTACGGCTTCAGCAATGGCCGCATGACCGTCACGCTCATCGCCACCGACGCGACGGGCAAGCAGGGCATCGCGACGCGCGTCGTCGTCCTGGGCACGGGCGTCAACCACCCGCCCAGCGTCCGCATCTCCTCCTCGCGCACGTGGGTCAAGGTGGGCGAGCCCGCCTCGTTCAACGCCTACGGCTACGACGCCGACAGCGACCCCATGACCTACACGTGGACCGTGCAGCCCGCCAACGGCGCGGCGCGCAACGCGGCCGACGGCCCCAGCGCCGTCTCCACCACCTTCGACGCCGTGGGCTCCTACACGGTGAAGGTCCTCGCCAAGGACCCCAAGGGCGGCACCGCCACCGACACGCAGGTCGTGTGGGCCACCAAGGAGATCCCCGCCACCGTCTTCGACGCCACGTACCACGGCAACATCACCGTGGGCAACGGCGACGCGGGGATCAACGAGAAGGCCGAGAGCAAGCTGGGCTCCACGGCCCCCAACCAGACCGTGGACAGCGCGGTCTACCCCTTCACGCTGGACTACCCGGGCTACACGCTGGCGTTCCTCACGTGGAACGACAGCAGCACCGTGGGCGCGGTGGACCTCGATCTGGAGGTGCGCTACGCCTCCAACGCCACGCCCGTGTGGACCTCGGCGCACCACCTCGTCAACGCGCCCGACCCCTCGAACCCGCCGCCCATCCCACCGCCCGTGCCCCCCGGTGTGCCCACACCTGTGGGACCCTACGAGTACAACGTCTCCATGCTGCCCCCGGGCAAGTACGAGGCCGTCGTGCGCGGCTACGCCGGCGCCAACGTCGAGTACGCGCTCCTCCTCCACGCGAGCCTCCTCGTGAGCCCCGAGTCGGTGGCCAAGGCCGAGGGCGGCTCCTGAGTTCGGCGCCCCGGACGAGGAAGCCACCCCGCGCTCACCTGAACCTTCATGCCCCGGGGCCGGCTCGGCCCAGCGTGAAGGCGAAGGCGCTCACCGGCGCGAACCTGGGCCTGCTCCTCCTCCTGGCGTGCCTGTGGGGCATCGCGTTCATGTTCATCCGGCTGGGCCTCGAAGGGCCCTCCTTCTCGCCGGTCCTCTTCGCCGCGCTGCGCTTCGACGTCGCGGGCGCCGTGGTCCTCGCCGTCGCGCTGGCGCGCAAGAGCCCGCTGCGCCCCCGGGGCCGCAAGCAGTGGATCGCCATCGGCGTCGCGGCCGTGTTCAACGTGACGCTCTACCACGCGCTCCTCTTCTGGGGCGAGGTCCACACCAGCGCCGCCGTGGGCGCGGTCATCGTGGGGCTCAACCCGTTGCTCACGACGCTGCTCTCGCGCTGGCTCCTCAGCGACGAGCGCGTGGGCCTGGGCGGCGTGCTGGGCCTGGGGCTCGGCCTCGCGGGCATCGTCATCCTGGCGCTCCTCAAGGGGGGCAGCCTCCTGGACGTGCGCGGCGTCGCGGAGCTGGCGTGCCTGGGCGCCATCCTGGCGTGGAGCACGGGCAGCATCCTCGTGCGGCGCACGCAGCACGGCATGGACGTCTTCGCGTTCACCGCGTGGCAGATGCTCGTGGGCGCCGCGATCCTGCACGTTTCCTCGCTGGTCTTCGACCCCCTCATCGACCCCGCGCGCGGCGCGTTCGCCGTGTGGGACCTCGACGGCGTCCTGAGCCTCCTCTACCTGGCCGTCGTGAGCAGCGCGGTGGGCTTCGTCATCTACTTCACGCTCCTGGAGCGCGTCGGGCCCATCCGCGTGAACCTCGTGAGCAACGTCGCGCCCCTCTTCGCGGCGCTGGCGGGCTTCCTCATCCTGGGCGAGGCCTTCGAGCTTCGCACGCTCCTCGCCTTCGCCCTCATCCTCACGGGCTTCGTCCTCGTGGCCCGGCCCGCCAAGGCGCCGCCGCAGGAGCCCGCGCCCCCCATCCCCGCCGAAGAGGGATAGCGCAAGGAGAAGCCCGGGCGGCGGCCAGATCGGGGGACGGATGCAATCCGGAGGATTGCGGGGGGTGGGAACCAACGGATGAGCAGGACGCTCAGCCAAGGCCCCGCCCGGGCAAGGCCGGGTAACAGGAGCGCGGCTTAAGCGTTGTGGGAATGGTCTGGATCGGTCCGGGCCTTGGGGGCCCGGACCGTGGGGGCGCCCTAGAGGTTGAGCCTTCGTTCCAGCTCGCTGGCGCGGGCCATGGGGATGGAGCCCCGCTCCAGCTGGTAGCGGACGCGGCTCTTGTCGGCGGTGATCCAGTCCACGTGGGGGCGGCGCTCGCCCTCGAAGGAGACGCCGCCGCGGCCGTGGCCGCGGCTCACGTTGGCGCCCCGCCTCAGCTGGAGGTCCTGGTCCTTGGCGTCCAGGAAGATCTCCGGGTCGAAGGCGCGGACGCGCTTCCACGACTTCAGCGCCGAGGCGAACCGATTCCGCCGCTCGGTGCGGGCGCTGTGCCAGTGGTGCCTCTTGTAGGGCTCGTTGCTGCGTCGGGTCTTCGGCATGTCACCACTTCCGTCGGATCGGCGGGGTGGTCCCGGCTGGGATGCCTTCGCGCCGTTCCGACTGGGATGACTTGGGCGCCTGAGTCGATATAATGCCTTCTTTGGGGCCACCCGAAACGATGCCCACGCCCGGAAAAATGACAAGCCCGCGGGGGCGGTCCAGCGCCAGGCTTTTCCCTTCCGCGGGCCCTTCGCCGGGGGCCCCGGATCAACTGGGGCCCGCCGTCACGCTGCCGGGGCCCCAGAGCGCGTGCCGGATGGACTGGTCCAGGGCCACCCAGGGGGTCATCTCGGGGCGCGGCTCGGGGGGTCCTCCCCCCAGGAGGGTGGCCTCGGCGCGGGCCAGCGCGGCGTCGTCCACAAGGCCGTACCCTTGGTCCAGGGTCGAGAGGGGGCTGAGGCTGGGGTCGCGGGCGAGGCCGGGCTGGAAGGCAGCCGGCGCGCTGGCGTTGAGGAGGTAGGGGAGCGCGGCCTGGGGTGCCACGTCGAGGCCGGCGCGGCGGGCGGCCTCCAGGAGGAGGGCGAAGTGGCCCGCGGCGTTGGGTGTGGACGCGCTGGTGCCGGTGAAGACGCGGGAGTCGTTGAGGGAGTCCTCCGTGGGGGCGAGGACGTTGGTGCGCGCGATGACCTCCACGGGGACGCAGTGCCACCAGGTGGGGTTGCCCGTCGCGGGGTCGGCCGCGCCGACGCGCGTGATCCACGCGGGGCCCGCGAAGACGCTGGTGTAGGTCACGCAGTGGTCGGGCGGCGTGCCCGTGTCGGAGGCGCCATTCCCGGAGGCCACGAAGATGGGCTTGCCCGAGAGGCTGGCCGCCAGAGTGGCCCAGTCGGGGTTCGCGCGGTCGTCCACGACGGGGGTCGAGGGGGTCAAGGGAGCGTCGGCGGCGATCTCGCGCGAGAGCACGACGGCGTCGATCCACGGCTGGTGGGCGACCCAGTGGAAGGCGTCGCCCACGGTGAGCGAGGAGATCTCCACCATGACGACGAGGACGTTCCCGTCGGGGGCGGAGGCGTCGGCGCCCAGCGCCAGCGCGGCGACCTGCGTGCCGTGGCCCACCTCGTCGAGGATGGGCGTCGTGCCGCCCGGGGCCGTCGTGCTGCCGTCCTCGCCGAAGGAGATGGCGCCCACGATGCGCGTGCCGGGGACGTAGTAGAGGTGCTCGTCGAAGGTGTCGGTGTCGGCGTGGTACACGCTGCGGGGGACGGCGTCGAACGTCGCGCGGTCCTGCGCCACCGCCGTCGCGTAGTCGGGCGCGTCCAGGCTCAGCGCGAGGGGCTGCGCGGAGGAGGGGTAGCCCGGGAGCCACGTCGAGGGGGCGTCCACGAGCGCGGACGCGCGGAAGAACTGGTGGTAGGGGTTGATGCCCGAGTCGAGGACCGCGACGACGGTGTGCGGGCCCTGCTCCGCGCTCTGCGTCGGCTCGACGCGCTGGCCGCCGTTGGGGACGAGCTCCAGGCTCACGGGGAGGACCTGCGCCGCGGCCTGGTTCACGCCCACGGAGAAGGCGTAGGACTGCGGCGTCGTGTTGGACGCGATGGCCAGGGACCAGACGCCGCCCTCGCGCGCGACGAGGAAGGTCGCGACGGGCTGCACGTCGGCGACGACGCAGCGCGAGTCCGCCAGGGCGTCGGAGGGGTCGAAGAGGGCGAGGCAGGCCTGCGGGCCGGCGAGGCGGATGCTGATGGGGTCGCCCGCCTGGGCGCGGAAGGAGTAGACGTCTCTCACGTCCCGGGTGTCGGAGAGGTTGCCCTCGTAGGCGCGCCCCGACTCCACGAAGATGGGCGAGGGCGGCGCGTCGGGCGCGTCGCGGCCCGAGCCCGCGTCGTCGGGGCCGAAGGGCGCCGGCACGGAGGGTAACGCCCACGCCACGGGGAAAAGAAGGACAAGAATCAACGTCAGGCTCCTCGCACGCATGGGGGCCGCACTGCCTTGCCCAGCAAAAACCATTCTTGCTCGATGCGCACGGTGACGGCACAGCCCCGAATTTCACAGGAATTCTCGCATGCGTTAGACTCTCTCACCGAAAGCCTTTCACCGATGCGAGTGGGTGGCGACCGCTTGAGGCGAGAGCCTCAAACAGGAGGTTTCAGACACATGAGAACCATCGTTAGCTTGCTGTTTGTCTCGATTCTGGCGGCGACCCCCCTCGCTGCCGCGTTCGCGATCCAGCACGTCCAGCCCCCGCCGGTCATCGACCCCACCCTTGGCCAGATCAGCAACCCCGTCAGCGTGAACCCCGTTGGCGGCGTCGGCGGAACGCTCCTCGACCAGGTCGGCGCCGTGCCCACCAGCCTGCCCAGCACGCAGGTCATCGACTGCGACCCCATGCCCACGGACACCGTGGACGCGCTGGTCTGCACCTTCTACAACGCCATCGGCCCCACGGTCGCCGGCGTCGAGGGTCTGGTCGCCTCCGTGGTCGGCCAGGTCGTGCAGCTCGCCCAGCCCGTGACCAACGCCGTCGACGGCGCCGAGGGCATCGCCTTCGCCGAGGCCCAGCACGACGGCCAGACCGCGACCGACACGGCCAACACCGCGCTGGGCGCGGGCCAGACCGTGGTGGACACGGCCTCCGGCGCCGCTGGCACCGCGGAGGGCATCGCCGTGGACGGCGTGAACCAGGCCATCGACGTCGTGAACGGCGTCACCGGCGGCCTCGGCTCCACCGTCGTCGAGGCGGCCGGCTCCATCTACGGCACGGCCAACGGCGAGGTCTTCAGCCTCGAGGTCACGGCGCACGACCAGTGCAACCGCGACCTCGGCCAGGACCGCTGCAACAACATCCCCTACGCCACGGGCCCCGCGTTCCCCCTGACGCCGTAGGCGCATGAGCAGACCCGGGCGGCGGGCTTCCCCGCCGCCCTGGATTTTTTTTTCTAACACCCAAAAACCCCAAGACCAGGCCTGGCCTTGCGCGGGCGTGGTCCTCGGATCGGGACGCCGCGTGGGCGGCTGGATGATGGCGACGGGGGCGTTCCTCGTCGCGGCCGGCGTCGCTGTCCTCGCGGCTGCCGCCGACGCCCTGCAGGCGCAGGCCGCCCAGCTCGACCCCAGCCAGCAGCGCCTGGAGGCGACGGGCGCCCAGGCCATCGCGGGCGGCGTCATCGCAGGCGTCGGGCTCCTCGTCTTCCTCGTGGCGTCCCTCGCCTTCCTCGTGGGCTCGCATCGCGTCCGGAAGCACGGCGCGCCCTTGGAGCGCCCGCCCGGCATCGCGGCGGGCGTCGCGGGCTTCGTCGTCCTGGGCATGCTCCTTTTCGCCCTCGTGGCGCCCCAGGGCCCCCTCGCCAAGTCGGTGCAGACCGCGGCGGGGGGCGGCCCCGGCGCCGTGGAGGTCCGCACCTTCGAAGGCGAATTGACGGCGGCCACCGTGGGCGGCCACGCCAGCGCGGAGGACGTCCACAGCATCGACCTCGTCGCCCGACGCGGCGCCATCAACCTGCACCTGGGGTCCGGCGGACAGGGCGTGGGCGCTGCGTTCGCCATCGCCATCCTGGAGGCGCCCGACGGCTCGGGCGGCTGGAAGGAGATCGCGCGCACACCCCCCGGCGCGGACACGACGGCCTCCGTGCCCGTGGCCTCCTACTCGGGGAACCTGCGGGCCCGCGTCCAGATGGCCGACGGCTCCGCGGGGTCGGTCAAGTACGTGCTGGGCTTCTCCTTCGCCCCTGCGACAGAATGAGGAGCGGCCTCACTCCTCGTCGCTTCCCACCTTGGTGTAGAAGTATTCCCCGAGGGAGCGTTGCTCGCGGTCCAGCCTGGAGCCGGGCTTGTTGACGCGGGGGCGCAGCGTCTCGCGGTCGCGGCGGAAGGTGATGTCCACGTCCTTGAGGAACTGGTTCATGCCTTCGCGCAGGTCGTAGGGCCCGCTGCCGACGCCGGCCCGGCCGGGCTTGCCGCCGAACACCATGAGCGAGTCGCACAGCACGTCGATGAAGTAGACGTCGTGGTCGACGACCAGCGCGCTGCGGCCCTTCTTCTCCATGGCGCGGCGGATGGTGCGCGCGGCGACCATGCGCTGGTCCACGTCGAGGTACGCCGAGGGCTCGTCGATGAGGTACAGCTCCGCGTCCTTGCCCAGGCAGAGCGCGATGGCGACGCGCTGCAGCTCGCCGCCCGAGAGCTCGCTGACGACCTTCTGCTCCAGGCGCTTGAGCGCGAGGGGGCGCGCGATCTCGTTCTGGAAGAAGCTCGACTGGTACTCCTTGCCCAGCGCGGTGTAGAAGAGCGTCTCCACCGTGTCGGGGATGTCGGCCTTCACGTACTGCGGCTTGTACGCGACGCGCACCGACTCGGCCAGCTCGCCCACGGTGGGCTTCTCGGCGCCGGCGAGCATCTTCACGAACGTCGTCTTGCCCGTGGCGTTGGGGCCCACGATGCCCACGACCTCGCCCTGCTTGATCTCGCCCGCGCCGGTCGCGAGGTGGAACTCGCCCTGCTGCTTCTCCAGGTGCGGGAACTGGATGAGGGAGGTGCCCGTCCACTGGTGGCGTGGCGGGTGCTCCTCGAACTCGATGACCGAGTCGCGGAAGCGGATGTTCTCCTCGCGCATCTCGCCCGAGAGGTAGACGTTGATGGCCGTGCGCACGGGGCGCGGCAGCGTGACGATGCCGTAGGCGCCCTCGCGGCCGTAGACGAGGTGCACGTTGTCGGCGAGGAAGTCCAGGACCGCGAGGTCGTGCTCGATGACGACGACGGCCTTGCCGTCCTCCTCGGCCAGGTCGCGGATGGCGCGCGCGACCTTGAGGCGCTGGTGGATGTCGAGGTAGCTGCTGGGCTCGTCGATGAAGTAGACGTCGGCCTCGCGCGCGAGCGCGGCCGCGATGGCGAGGCGCTGAAGCTCGCCGCCCGAGAGGTGGCCGATCTCGCGGTCCACGACGCCGCCAAGCTCGAAGGTCTCCACGAGCTTGTCCGCGACCTTGCGCTCGTCGGCCTTGGCGAGGAGGTCGCGCACGGTGCCCTTGACGGCGCGGCCCAGCTTGTCGACGTACTGCGGCTTGACCACGGTCTTGACGCCGCCCTTGGAGACGCGCCCCAGGTAGTCGCCAAGCTCGGTGCCCGCGTATTTTGATAGCACCGCGTCCCACGTGGGCTTCTTCTCGAAGTCGCCCATGTTGGGGACCTCCTGCCCGCTGAGGATGCGGATGGTGGTCGTCTTCCCGATGCCGTTGGGGCCCAGGAGGCCGATGACGCGGCCCGCCTTGGGGACGGGGAGGCGGAAGAGCGTGAAGCCGTTCTCGCCGTAGCGGTGCATGAGGTCCTCCTCAAGCTGCTCGGGGAGGTTCGTGATGTGGATCGCGTCGAAGGGGCACTTGTTGATGCAGATGCCGCAGCCGATGCAGAGCTCCTCGCTGATGATGGCCTTGCCCTGGTCGGGCCCGGGCTGGATGCACTCGGTGATGCCCTGCCGCACAACCGGACAGAAGGTGACGCACTCGTACTGGCACTTCTTCGGCTGGCAGCGGTCTTTCTCGACGACTGCGATCCTCATGGGATGCGCCGCCGAGCGGGGGCCTGGGTCAAATACCTATCCGGACGCGGGAGCCCGCTTCTTGCCTCGCTCTCTGGTCTCGCTTCCGCTGGGGGCTGCGCCCCCTTTCCCCCCGCCAAACCACCGGACCACGGGACCCCCGAACCCACGCCGAAGATTCAGTGGTCCGGTGGTTCGTGGGTCCGGGTTGTGGCGGGGAAAGGGGGCGCAGCCCCCAGCAAGGGGACATGGCAGTTCAGCCATCAGCAAGGACCCGCGCGTACCACACCGTCTCGTCTTTGGTCGTGTCCTGGAACACGACGTGGACCGAGCCATCGAGGTCCGCGGCCACGCCCAGGTAGTCGCCCAGGTGCCGCTCGGGCGCGTTGCCCAGCGAGACGCACCCCGCCAGGGGCGCGCACTCGCGCTCGCAGTAGGGCGTGCCGCGCGTGCAGACCGCGCCGTGGTGGACCGGCTGCGCAACGACGCGCGCCTCGCGGGCGACGGGCGTCGCGGTGTCCGCGCCGTCCACCACCACGACGCGGAGGTACCAGTCCCCGTCCGCCGCGTCGGGCGTGCCGGTGCCGTTGGGGTTCTCATAGAACGCCAGGGCGAGGCGCCCCTTGGCTCCGGCCGCGCTCCACGGATGCACGTGGATGCCCGGCGCGGCGGTGGCCTCGCGGGGCGGGTCGAACGAGCGGCCCCCGTCGCGCGAGACGGCCCAGAGCACGCGCGTGCCGCTCTCCTTCTGCTCGGCGCTCGTCACGTAGACGTTCCCCGCGGCGTCCACGGCCGCGGTGGTGAAGAGCCAGCCCACGGGGCCGGAGGCCTTCCAGGCGAGCGTGCGCTGGAACGTCTGCCCGCCGTCGCGCGAGACGAAGAGGGAAGGCCCCTCGGCGCCGTTGCGCGCCACGTAGAGCGCGCCGTCGGGCCCCACCGCGGGGACGCCGGGCACGACGAACTCACCCGCGCCCATCTCGGTGCCCGGGAACATCGTCTGCGTGGGGAAGGTGCGCCCGCCGTCGTGGCTCGCCGCCACCCAGAAGCCCGTGGGGATCTGGTTCCACGCGAGATAGACGCTCCCGTTGGGCCCCGCCGCGAGCCAGGGGCGATCGCCGCCCGCGAGGCGCGTGCTCACGACGCTGCGAAGCTCCCACGTCTTGCCGTGGTCCGCGCTGGCCATGAGCGTGACGGAGCCCAGGTAGAGGTCCGCGGCGTAGACCGTCCCGTCGGGCGCCACGGCGGGCTGCCCCTCGGCGCCTGCGGGCAGGTCGCGCATGGAGGCCCCGTCCATGGCGGGGACCTCCGCGAACGAGGTGCCGTTGTCGTGGCTGGCCCACAAGTGCATCGCGTCGAAGGGGTGCGACGCGGTGACGAAGAGGTTCCCCGCGCCGTCGCTCGCCACGCTGGGCTCGAAGACCGGCGCCGTCGTGGGAAGCTGCACCGGGGGCAGCGCCCGCAGGGTGGGCTCGGCCGTGGAGGCGGGTGCCAGGGGGCCGCCCAGCATCGGCGCGGCGCACCCGGCGAAGGCGAGCGCGGCCAGGACCAGGAGGAGGCGGGTCACGCCCCTGGATCGCCCGCGGAGGAAAAGCCCGTCGCGCCCCTTCACAGGAAATCTCCAGCGCCCGGGGCCACCCGCGCAACCCTTATTCGCGGGCGGGCGGGCTCCCCCCGCGTGGCGTCGTCGGGACCCGATCCGCTCCAGGCCGCGCTCCGGCGCGCCATGGAGCGAGCCAGCGGCGCGATGCCCCCCGTCTCGCCCGCGATGCGCTTCGAGCTGCGCCGCAAGGTGCTGCACGTGATGGTGGCCGTCGTCGCGGTGCCCGCCATCCTCCTGCTGCCCTTCGGCCTCGTGGTCGCCGCCGCGCTGGCGGGCATCGTCGTCATCACCCTCGTCTGGGCCGTGGACCGGCGCTACATCAAGCCCGACGCGCGCCTGCCGCGCCTCCACGCGCCCCTCCAGAAGATCCTCCGCGCCACGCGCCGCCCCGGCGAGGACTTCCCCTGGTCGCCCGTCCTCTACACGGCGGCCCTCGTCCTCATCGGCCTCGCCCACGTCTGGTGGGGCCTCTCGTGGGCCATCGCGTTCGCGGCCTTCGCCATCCTGGGCCTGGGCGACGCGGCCAGCGCGCTCGTGGGCGTCGCCTACGGCCGCCGCCGCCTCCCGTGGAACCGCAAGAAGAGCTGGGAGGGCACGGGCGCGGGCTTCGTCGCCGGAGCCCTCGCGGGCCTCGTCATGGCCGCCATCCCCTTCGCGTTCAAGGGCGTCGTCGTCCCGCCCCCCTTCTTCGCCGTCGTCCTCGCCGGCGCGGCCGCGGGCGCCTTGGCCGAGACGATCCCCCGGGTGGAGGACAATCTCGTGGTGCCCCTCGCCTCCGCCGCGACGATGTTCGGCCTCGCCACGGCGCTGGGCCTCGCGCTGCCGTGAGCCGGCGTTCGTTCCACAACGCACGCGCACCGCGCCCCGCCTGCGCGCCGCATGGCCGAGAAGCCGACGATGCCGCCGCAGCACCAGGAGCGCCAGCCGGGCCGCACGCGCGAGATGCATCCGCGGCCGCAGGACCGCATGGAGCGCTACAAGGCCGCGGGCAAGCTCCAGGGGCGCAAGGCAATCGTGACCGGCGGCGACTCGGGCATCGGGCGCGCGATCGCCATCGGCTTCGCCAAGGAGGGCGCGGACGTCGCCATCGTCTACCTCGAAGAGAAGGAGGACGCCCAGGAGACGAAGCGCCTCGTGGAGGCCGAGGGGCGCCGCTGCCTCGCCTTCGCGGGCGACGTGGGGCGCGAGGCCTTCTGCCGCGAGGTCGTCGCGCGCGCCGTCGAAGGGCTGGGCGGGCTTGACGTCCTCGTGAACAACGCGGCCGAGCAGCACGTCACCAAGAGCCTGGAGGAGCTTGGCGAGGAGCAGCTCGTCAAGACGTTCCGCACCAACCTCTTCGGCTACGTCTTCATGGCCAAGGCCGCGCTGCCGCACCTGCGCGAAGGCGCCGCCATCGTGAACACGGCCTCCATCACGGCCTACGAGGGCAACAAGCTCCTCCTGGACTACAGCAGCACCAAGGGCGCGGTCGTGAGCTTCACGCGCTCGCTGGCGACGCAGCTCGCCGAGCGCAAGATCCGCGTCAACGCCGTGGCGCCGGGACCCATCTGGACGCCGCTGATCCCCTCCTCCTACGACGAGGAGCACGTGAAGCGGTTCGGGTCGGACACGCTCCTGAAGCGCCCCGGCCAGCCCGACGAGGTGGCGCCCGCGTTCGTCTTCCTGGCGAGCGACGACGCCTCCTTCTTCACTGGGCAGGTGCTCCATCCCAATGGTGGAGAATTCTTGACGACCTGACGGGACGTGAGCCCGCCGGGGCCAACCTTAATCAAGGGTTTCCCCATCGCGCGTCGGTTCGCATGCCGGTGACGGTCGTCGTGGGCGCCCAGTGGGGCGACGAGGGGAAGGGCAAGGTCACCGACTTCCTGGCGGCGCAGGCCGACGTGGTCGCGCGATATCAGGGCGGCAACAACGCCGGGCACACCGTCGTCGCCAACGGCGTCGAGCACAAGCTCCACCTCCTCCCCAGCGGCGTCATCCACGAGGGCGTCACCAACGTCGTGGGCAACGGCCTCGTCGTCGACCCCGCGGTGCTCCTCTCCGAGCTGAAGGGGCTCCAGTCCAAGGGCATCCGCCCCAAGCTGGCCGTGAGCGACCGCGCCGCGGTCATCCTCCCCCTCCACCGCGCGCTGGACGGCGCCTCCGAGGACGCGGGCGCCGGCATCGGCACCACGCGCCGCGGCATCGGGCCCGCGTATGTGGACAAGGTGGGCCGCGTGGGCGTCCGCATGGGCGACCTCGTCGACCCCCGCGCGCTGCGCGCCAGGCTGGAGGCGCTCGTCCCCGAGAAGCTGGCACTCCTCGCGCACCGCAAGGCGGGCCTCCCCGGCCACGACCTCCAGGCGCTCCTGCGCGACCCCGCGCCCTACGTCGAGGAATTGGCCAAGGAGTACGCGGGCCACGGCGAGGCGCTCGCCGACAAGATCACCGACACCGTGGCGCTCCTCCACGAGTCGCTGGAGCGCAACGAGGAGATCGTCCTCGAAGGCGCGCAGGGCACCTTCCTCGACGTGGACCACGGGACGTACCCCTACGTCACCAGCAGCAACACCACCGCGGGCGGCGCGTGCACCGGCACCGGCATCCCGCCCACCGTCATCGACAGCGTGTTCGGCATCGTGAAGGCCTACACCACGCGCGTCGGCGGCGGCCCCTTCGTCACCGAGCTGGACTGGCAGCAGGGCGCCGGCAAGCACCTCACCGACGTGGGCCACGAGTTCGGCACCACCACGGGCCGGCGCCGCCGCACGGGCTGGCTGGACCTCGTCCTCCTGCGCCGCGCTGCGCAGGTCAACGGCATGACCAGCATCGCCCTCACGAAGCTCGACGTGCTGGGCGGCCTCCCCGAGATCCAGGTCTGCGTCGCCTACAACGTCAACGGCATGGAGACCAACAAGCTCCCCGCGCGCACCGAGGACCTCGCCATCGCGAAGCCGGTCTACGAGACGTTCCCCGGCTTCGAGCCCCTCCCCAAGGCCACCATCAGCAAGGCCGCCCGCGAGGGCCTCTCCGCCCTGCCCACCGAGGCGCGCCGCTACGTCGAGGCCCTGGAGGACGCCCTGGACGTGCCCATCGAGATCGTCGGTCTGGGCCCCGCCCGCGAGCAGACGGTCGACCGAAGGGTCCACGGGTGAACGGTGAGCAGGAAACCAGGTTCGCACGCCCAAAGATTATAGGGGAGAGCGAACTTCGGAGCATCAGGCCGGGGCCTGAAGCCTCCTCGCACAACCTTCTCCCCCGGCCTTCCTTTTCCAACCCTTCAATCGGCGCGGTGGTTCGTACCGGTCAAGGCTCTGCACGGGTGGGCCCGGGCGTGCACGCCCGGGCGCAGGCGTGCCCGCCTGGCCGCGCCCTCACTCGCGCCCGCGGACAAGCTGCACGATCAGCACGACGAGCGCGATGAGCAGCGTCGTGTGGATGAGGATGTGGTCCGTCTCCTCAGGGGACCAGGGCAGGTCGATGACGTCGCCCAGGAAGTGGAGGCTCGTTCCGGCGACGATGACGCCCAGGAAGGGGGCCCACGCGCCGTCGGCCTTGCCTTCGGCGGCGAGTCGGCGCAGCTTCACGAAGGCGTAGAGGCTGGCGGCGAGGGCGCCCGCGTTGAGGTAGATGATGGGTCCCGAGAGCTCTTCGACGCCGGCCATGGCGCGCGGCCAACGGCGAGCCGGTCATTTGGCGCTTTCCATGGCTCGCCGACGAACCGGCCAGGGGCTTCTTGGCCGCCGCGCTCCGAGGCGCGCGCGGTGAACTAGACATGGCCATTCCTTGGGGACTCGTGGTCTTCCTCGTGGGCATCGCATACGGCTGGCTCTCGCCTGGGCGCCAGAACAAGGGGCGCATCTTCCGCGACGGCCTCCTCTGGGGGCTCCTCGTCGCGGTGGTGGTCGCGCTCCTGGGGTTCTTCTTCAACGCGAACCCGCTGGGTCTCGGCGACGTGGGCTTCCTGAGCCTCTTCGTGAGCTTCGTCGTGCTGACGCTCGTCTTCATCCTGGGCGTCTGGATCGGCGACATGATCGAGGGGCGCGGCGCGACGCGGCGTATGCGGCGCGTCTAGAAGCCGTTTCAGCCGTTTCGTAGCCGTTTCGCGACCTTGCCTGTCGTCGTTGAAGTCGCCGCAGCGACTTCACACGCGGGGGTTTCAGGGGGCGGCAGCCCCCTGACGTTTCGGCTCTCTGATCAGCGATCAAAACGTCAGGGGGCTTCGCCCCCTGAAACCCCCTAGGTGGGCCCGAACTTCAGCCCGTAGCGCGTGCGCCCCTCCTGATCGAAGAGGCGGCGCACGACGGGCCGGAGCTTCGCTCCGATGGGCGGCGCGTCCTCGCCCACGTCCGCGAGGCGCGCGGTGACCTTGACACCCTGTCCGGGCCACGCGACGACGCCCACCCAGTAGGCGCCCACCTGCGCCTGCTCCAGGGCGAACTCGCTGGGCGCGCCGCCGCGGCCGATGCGCGTCGCGGCGTACAGCTCCGCCTCGTGGGGGAGCGTGACGTCGTCGAACGCGCGGTCGCGGCAGGCGGGGCACGCGCCGCGGGGCGGGTAGAGCGTCCTGCCGCACGAGCGGCAGCGCTGCGCGACGAGGCGGAGGCGCGCGGGGAGGTCCTCGACCCACGTCCCCTGGGGCACGTAGGCGCCCATGGGCGAGTCGGGGATCTCCTCCGCGGGCGGCACGCGGCGCGACTCCTGGAGCGCGCGCAGGGCGCTGACCATGCGCGGCCTGGGCGCGACGGAGCGCGGCGGGCCCGCCTGCTCGACGGGCCCGGGCGGGCCCTCCACGAGGCACGCGACGGCCCACGCCTCGTCGCCGCCCAGCAGCAGCGTGGGCCCGTCAAGGTCCGCGCTGGCTGCCATGGGGTCGGCGATGGTCCGGATGGGGATTTTGATGTCGAGCGCCGCGGCGAGGGTGGCGGCGTCCAGCTTGGGGGAGGCCAGGACGTGCCGGGCGTCGTGATATCGGAGGTGGGAGGCGGCCTCGATGGCCAGGGTCGTGAGGTCCTCGTCCCAGGCCAGGGCGCGCTCGGGCACGGGGTCGTCGCTCGTCTTGGGGTCGACGGACAGCGAGCCCATGGCGCGCGCGGCGTCGACGATGCGGCGTGCCATCTCAGCCCCTCCGGAAGACGTGGACCGCGCACGTCGCGCCGCTGCCGCCCACGTTGTGCGTGAGCGCGACCTCGGCGCCGCGCACCTGCCGCGCGCCGGCGTGCCCCTGGAGCTGCTCGAACGCCTCGACGGCCTGTCCCGCGCCGGTGGCGCCCAGGGGGTGGCCCTTGGCCTTGAGGCCGCCGCTGGGGTTGACCGTGATATCGTGCGCCTCCCGCGCGAAGCGGCCCCCCTCGCCCTTGGCGCAGAAGCCCAGGTCCTCCGTCGCGAGCACCTCCGCGATGGTGAAGCAGTCGTGGACCTCCGCCAGGTCGATATCGGAAGGACCGACGCCCGCCTCGGCGTAGGCCTGCCGCGACGCGCGCGCGGTGGCCTCCAGCGTCGTCATGCTGGGCCGGTCGTGGACGGCGAGGAAGTCGGTGGCCGCGCCCGAGCCGTCGATCCACACGGGCGTGTCGGTGTAGCGGCGCGCGACCTTCTCGGAGGCGACGAGGACGACCGCCGCGCCGTCCGTCGTGCTGCAGCAGTCGAACATGGAGAGCGGGCTGGCCACCATGGGGGACGCGAGCGCCTTCTCCAGCGTGATCGCCTTCTGGAACTGCGCCTTGGGGTTCTTCGCGCCGTTGGCGTGGTTCTTCACCGCGACGTGGGCGAGGTCCTCGCGGGTGGTGCCGAACTCGTGGAAGTGGCGCGCCGCCATCATGGCGTAGACGCCGGGGAACGTCGCGCCCGCCATGCGCTCCCAGGGCGTGTCGCCCGAGACGCCCAGCCAGTAGCGCTTGTGGATGCCGCCCACGTCGTTCATCTTCTCGAAGCCGCCCACGAG
>JAJPHT010000045.1 GCA_021325135.1 Pseudomonadota bacterium
AACGTCGCGCCCGCCATGCGCTCCCAGGGCGTGTCGCCCGAGACGCCCAGCCAGTAGCGCTTGTGGATGCCGCCCACGTCGTTCATCTTCTCGAAGCCGCCCACGAGGGCGACGTCCACCGCGCCGCTGCGGACGGCGAGGACCGCGTCGCGCAGCGCGAAGCCGCTGGACGCGCAGGCGTTCTCCACGCGCCGCGCCGGGACGCCGGGCAGGCCCGCCTGCTCCACGAGGTACGCGGCGGTGTTGCCCAATTGCCAGCCGCCGAACGCGGTGCTTCCCACCCACGCCTCCTGCACGTCGCGAGGGTCCATGCCCTTCTCCACCGACGCGAAGGCGAGGGCGGCGGCCTCGGCGAAGAGGCGCTTGGGGCTCTCGGGGCGGACGCCGAAGGCGCCCATGGCGGCGCCCACAACGGCGGCTCGTGGCATGCGCCGCGATACGGGCGCGATCATTTGACCTTTGGCCGCTTCCTGCCCCTCGTCTTGGCGGGCCCGAAAGGGAGACGCGCGAAGGAGCCGGCGCTGCAACAGGGACGCCACAATGGTTTAGAAGGGTCCCCGGAATGCGCGTCCATGCGCCTCCCGGCCGTCCTCCTCGCGCTCCTGTTCGTCGCGCTGCCCCTGGCGGGCTGCTTCAGCAAGGACACGACGCCCCCGGCGTATACGGTGAAGGCGACCGCCGGCAAGGTCAGCCCCGGCTGGGCCTACGACGGCGCCGGGCTGGAAGGGGGCGACGCCACGCTGGAGGGGCGCGTCGTGAACGCCGACAACACCGGCGCCCTCTTCGCGAACTTCACCTACCTGGGCTCCAAGTACCAGGTCGTCTTCGACAAGTTCGCGCAGGCCGAAGGCAAGGCGTTCCAGGACGGCGGCGTCGCGTTCGGGCTCACCGAGCACGGCGACTCCAAGGTGGCCGACGCGTCCATCCCCAAGATCCACGGGAAGCTCGTCGCCTACGGCACCGCGACCGTGACCAAGGACGGCGCCCCCGTGAAGGGCAAGACGGGCCTCGCGGACTGGATGGCGCACCTCATGGTGTACGACGACGCGGTCCGCGGCCCCGACGGCAAGATCACCGACGCCAAGGGGGACGCGCCCTACGACCCGTCCAAGCCCGCCGACGCGAAGACGTACCCGGGCCAGCCCCAGGCGATGCTCAAGCTCGTGAGCCCGGACGGCGAGAACGGCACGCGCGCGCCCAGCCACGTGGACAAGAACATCACCATCCAGGGCCCCCAGGCCAGCGACTCCGCGGACGTGCCCTTCGAGGCCGGCGCCAAGCCGTTCACCATCCAGGTCAACAGCACGCCCCTGAGCACGCCGGCCCCCGCGCCCCTGCAGGTGGGCACCCTCACGGTGACCATCAAGGCGGGCGACAAGACCCTGGCCACGGACACCGCGAACATCCAGCCGCAGCAGGCCTACTCCAAGGCGTTCCCCATCACGGCCGAGCAGCTCAGCAACGCCACGTCGCCCCTCAAGGTGGAGATCAGCGGCTCGGGCGCCTACGGCGTGGAGGTCTCGGCGGACGTCGCGTACGACGACCACCCCTTCCTCGTCGTGACGTGGGACAACCCCACCCTCACGAGTTGAGGCGAGAAAAGGGCTCAGGCCACGACGCCGTGGCCGTGGCACGACGGGCAGTAGGCCACGCCGGCGTCCGCCGCGCGCAGGCCCCCCTCGACGCCCGCGCCGTGGCAGCGGGGGCAGAGCCCCGGGTGCAGGGACGGGCGGGTCCGGGTGGCGCGAAGTGCCATGGGAACGTCATCATGCGCTTCGGGCTTTTGACCTCTTTGAAACATTCACCAAGTGGCTGCAGGGCTCAGCGCGTCGCGCCGGCCCCTTCGCACTCCGGGCACGTGACGCGCAGCGAAGCGCCTGCAGGGAGGACCTCTCCGGTTCCGAAGCAGTGCCGACAGACGCCGTAGTTCAGGTGGGCGCGGGAGTCCATGGGGGGCTCGTTTCCGATGGAGGGCTTGCTTTCCTCGGTGGCTCCCAAGGTCCGTTGGGCCGGTTCGGCAAGCCCTCGGGGGCTCCGCCCCATGAAACCCCGAATCTCCGAATCCCCGAGGCGGAGATTCCGCGATTCGGAGATTCGGGGTTTTGGCGGGGGGAAGGGGGCGCAGCCCCCAGCGAGGGAGCAAGAAGGGGGATCAGGCCCGCATGATGGCGACGAGGAAGAGCCCCAGCGCCACGACGCCGCCCAGCGCGCCGGCCACCACCGCCGCGACGCCGACGCCCATCTGCTCGGCGTCCCACGCGTTCACGGTGGTGAAGACGTTGATGCCGAACGTGATGGTCGTCCAGGCGAAGAGCGTCAGGAGGCCCACGATGACGAGGCCCAGGCCGATCTTGCGGCTCTTGCCCGCGCCGAAGTAGCTGGTGAAGAGGCCGGAGAAGAGGATGGTGAGGCCGAAGGCCAGCACGAGGACGCCGCTGAAGACGGCGAGCGCGTCGGGAAGCGCCATGGGTCGATCAACCTCTCTCGCAGGGCTCGCTGGGCGCTCAGAAGCGCGTGCCGGTGAGCGTCTTGGTGTCCATGACGCCCTCGATGGTGCGGATCTTGTTGACGATGATGTGGCCCAGCGTGTCGAAGTCCGACCCCTCGATCTTCGCGATGAGGTCGTACTCGCCGAAGAGGGGGTGGAGCTCCACGATCTCGGGGACCTTGAGCAGGGCGTTGTAGACCTCGTGCTCCTTCGAGGGGGCGGCGCTGATGAGGACGAACCCGACGGCCATGCTCTTCGCGCCGCGAACCCGGTGCGAGCGTATAAAATCGCGCGTGCGCCGGGCCGGCAGGCGAAGCCCGCGGGCCCGCGCGTGGCGACAGGGACATGCACCTCGCACGGCGTAGGCCCTCCGCCTCAAGGAGGATGCCAAGATGGCCTACCAGGACTCCAACGACTTCGATGCGATCTTCGAGGACTTCCGCCGCAGCCTGCTGGGCGGCATGGGAATGGGCATGGGCGTCGGCGCGCCCATGCTGGGCGCCGGGCAGGGCTGGGAGGGCGCGCGCATGCCCATGGTGGACGTCCTCGACGAGGGGGACCGCTTCATCGTCACCGCCGAGCTGCCCGGCGTGCGCAAGGAGGACATCCGCGTCAACGTCCGCGACGAGACCGTGCGCATCCACGCGGAGCGCTCCTATGCCGAGACGCCCGAGGGCTCGCTGGGCGACCGCGCGGAGCGCGGCCTGCGCGGGCAGGGCTCGCGCGTCGCGGGCCGCGCGGGCGGCGCCTCCGTCGAGCCGGGCATGCAGGGCGAGCGCACGAGCTACGTCCGCCGCGAGCGCGTGCACACGGTGTTCGACCGCTCCATCCGCCTCCCCGAGGAGGTCCGCGACGACCAGGTCGCCGCGCGCTTCACCAACGGCGTCCTCACCCTGACGCTGCCCAAGGCCAACCCCGAGACGCGGGGAGGGAACGTCCGCATCGAGTGACGCGCCCGAAGATAACGCCATGAGCCGGGGGCGCGTTCCGCGCCCCATGGCCCACGCCGGGCGCGCCTTGGAGATCGTCGTCTCCGCCCTGGAGCGTCACCTTGGACGCTCGGACGGCGTCGAGGTGGTCTCCCCCGCCTTGCTCCCCGACCGCGACACGGGCGAGCCCCGGGAGGTGGACGTGGCGGTCCGCCGGCGGGTGGGCTCCCACGACATCCTCGTGATCCTGGAGTGCCGCGACCGGCGCGCGCCGGCCGACGTCCGCTGGATCGAGGAGCTCGCCTCCAAGCGCGACAGCGTGGGCGCCGACCGCGTGGTCGCCGTCTCCTCCTCGGGGTTCACGCGGCCTGCCCGCGAGAAGGCGCGCGCCCTGCGCGTGGACCTCAGGAGCGTCGAGCAGTTCGAAGGGCCCAAGGCGGCGCAGGCCGTCGCCGGCCTCTCCCTCCAGCAGGTGATCATGGGCGGCACCACGCCGCACGTCGTGGTCGAGACCGAGGTGGCGCTGCCCGCGCTGAGGCCCGCGCCGCTCGCGCTGGACCCCGCGCCCGACGAGCGGCGGCTCCTCCGCATCGACACCTTCGAGTGGATGTCCATGGCCGAGCTTCTCTCCCGCCTGGACGTCCCCTCGCGGCTCCCTCCCCACCTGGAGGATGGCGCGCAGGTCCCGGTGCGCGTCCGGCTGGCGAGGCGCCGCATCCTCCTTGACTGGGGCCCCGAGATGCATTGGCTCCATGGCGTCTCCTTCGTCCAGACCGTGCGCCGCGAGACGCGGGAAATTCCCCCGGCCCGCGTCCGCACGTATACGGACGATGCCGGCGTGCTCGCCCGGCGGATCGAGTATTCCCTGGAGGGCCGGGGCGAGGTCGTCGTGGACCTCAGCGCGGCGCAGCGGGACGCGGACGCCCGCTAGCCCGTCCCCACCACGTCCGCGAGGTGCTCGTGGCCCGTCTGCGCGAGCAGCTCCACGAGCCCCTCGTTGATCTCGCGCGCCGTGGCGGGGCCGCCGTAGATGAAGCCCGTGTAGAGCTGCACGAGGGACGCGCCGGCGAGGATCTTCTCCCAGGCGTGCTCCGCGGTGAAGACGCCGCCCACGCCCACGATGGGGATGCGGCCCTCCGTCATGGCGTGGATCTCGCGGATCATGGCCGTGCTGCGGTCGCGCAGCGGCGCGCCCGAGAGGCCGCCCTCCTGCTGGATGGAGGTCTTCAGCCCCGCGCGGGAGACGGTGGTGTTGGTGGCGATGAGGCCGTCCAGCTTCTCGGCGCGCGCCACCTCGACCACGCCCTCCAGGTCCTTGGGCTGGAGGTCGGGCGCGATCTTCACGAGGAGCGGCCGGGGCCTCGCGCCCTGCGCGCGGGCGAGGTCGGCGTTCTTCGACTTCAGAGCACGCACCAATTCTTCCATGCTCTCGCGCGCCTGGAGGTCGCGCAGGCCCGGCGTGTTGGGGCTGCTGACGTTCACCACGAAGTAGTCCCCGTAGGGGTAGAGCTTCTCGAAGGTCCGCAGGTAGTCCGCGGTGGCCTCGGCGTTGGGCACGCGGCGCGCCTTGCCGATGTTCACGCCCACGGGCACCATGCGCGCGCCGCTGCGGGCGAGCCGGCCCGCCACCGCGTCCGCGCCCTCGTTGTTGAAGCCCAGCCGGTTGATGAGCGCCTTGTCCTTGGGCAGGCGGAACATGCGCGGCTTGGGGTTCCCCGCCTGCGCCTCGCTGGTCACGGTGCCCACCTCCACGAAGCCGAAGCCCAGGTGGGGCAGCACGTTCACGAGCTTGGCGTTCTTGTCGAACCCCGCCGCGATGCCCACCGGGTTCGGGAAGCGGAGGCCCCACAATTCCTGCGAGAGGCGCGGGTCCTCCATGAAGTAGCGCGCGCGCAGCGTCTTCGCGACGCGCTCGCTGCGGCCCCACGCCTCCAGGCGGCGGACGGCCATCTCGTGGACGCGCTCGGGGTCCATCCGGAACAGGACGGGCCGCGCGAGGTCGTAGAGCACGCCGCGGGCACGCCGCGGGGGCTACAAGAACGCTGCGGGGCTCACGACGGAGGGTATTCGACCCAGTAGACCGCCCGCCAGTTCCGCGCGTTGCGCAGCCAGCGCGCGAAGTCGGCCCGCGTCGCCTGATAGCCCGAGGGAGGGGCGGAGGAGAACTCCCCCTCCAGCGCCGCGAGGTCCTTGGCCGTGAGCTTCGCGTCGGCCTGGCTCGACATGAGGATGGCGGCCAGCGGCCCGCGCGAGCCGGCGGCGCCCTCGTAGAAGAGCCACGTCTGCATGCGGGCCCCGCGAGGGCGCCAGGCCCCCAAGAATCCTGACCTCGCGCCCGTCCCCTTTATACAGGAGAGCGGGTCTGCCCCGCCTGTCATGTACCTGATCACCGAGTGGTTCGGCGCGTTCCTCGTGGGTGAGGACGGCTCCGTCGTCCAGGAGCGGCTCTTTCCCAAAGAGCCCGCCGCGCTGGCCCAGGTGCTCCAGCGCCTCCAGGACGGCATGGTCCTGGAGGAGGAGCGCGCGCTGGCCGCCCGCGCCGAGGGCGACGTCCTCGTGCGCGAAGAGCGCCAGGTGCGCCTCCCCGCCGCGAAGCTCGCGCCCAAGGCGCCCAGCCTCGCCGACCACGCCTCCGAGATGGGCTACCCCCGCGACCTCCTGCACAAGGCCACCATGGAGCTTGGCCGGATGGGCGTGCGCGCGAGCAGCAGCAAGCGCGACATGCACGTCGTCCAGGCGGTGGACGCCATCGACGAGCTCCACGAGCAGGCGAACATCGTGGTGGAGCGCCTCCGCGAGTGGTACGGCCTCCACTTCCCCGAGCTGGTCGACTCCCAGGCGCCCAACGAGGAGATCGCCGCGCTCATCAGCAGCCACGCCGACCGCGACGCCATCATGGCCGCCGCGCCGCAGCACCGCGTGAAGGACTCCATGGGCGGACCGCTGCCCGCGCTGGAGGCCGCCGCCGTGCGGCAGCTTGCGCGCACCGCGTCCACCCTCTACAGCACGCGCGCGGAGCTGGAGAAGTACCTCGACCAGGCGATGCCCGAGGTGGCGCCCAACGTGTCGGTGCTCCTCCAGCCCGTCCTCGCGGCGCGCATGGTGAAGCAGGCCGGCGGCATCCGCCGCCTGGCGACCATGCCCGCGGGCACGATCCAGACACTTGGCGCCGAGAAGGCGCTCTTCCGCCACATCAAGGAGGGCAAGCGCCCGCCCAAGCACGGCTTCCTCATGCAGCACCCGCTCATACACCGGGCGCCCCGCCACCAGCGCGGCGCGCTCGCGCGCAGCCTCGCGGCGAAGGTCGCGCTGGCCGCGCGCGCCGACGTGTTCACCAAGAGCACCGAGGCGGGCGCGCGCCTCGCGGCCGAGTTCGCGACGCGCGCGGAGGCGCTGAAGTCCCAGCAGATGCGCCAGAAGCGCATGAAGGCCAAGAAGGGCGGCTTCACCGGCCGCCCCCCAGCGGGAGGCCCCGGCGGCGCTCCTGGAGGCCCCAAGAAGTTCGGGGGCAAGGCCAGGTTCCGCGGAGGTGACCGCTGATGGCGCGCGAGATCCTTCCCAACGTCATCGCGTTCGACGACGGGCGCATCCTCTCCCGCAGCCTCGTCCCCGGCCAGCGCGTCTACGACGAGGAGCTCCACACCGTGGACGGGCAGGAGTTCCGCACGTGGAACCCCACCAAGAGCAAGCTGGGCGCCTACATCGTGAAGGGCGGCCGCGCGTTCAGCATCAAGCAGGACGCGACCGTCGTCTACCTGGGCGCCGCCAACGGCACGACGCCTTCGCACGTGAGCGACATGGTGCGCGAGGGCGTCATGGTCGCCGTGGAGTTCAGCCCGCGCAGCTTCCGCGACCTCCTGCGCATGAGCGAGCCGCGCGCGAACATCGTCCCCGTCCTGGGCGACGCGTGGCGCCCGCAGCTCTACGAGCGCTACGTCGGGCACGTGGACTTCCTCTTCCAGGACATCGCGCAGCGCCAGCAGGCGGCCATCTTCGCCAAGAACCTCCTGGCGTTCAAGCCCGACCTGGCCATGATCGCCGTGAAGGCGCGCAGCGTGGACGTCGCCGCGCACCCGCGCGACGTGTACGAGAACGTCGCCCGCGAGGTGGAGGAGCGCAGCGGCTACGAGGTCGTCGACTCGCTGGACCTCGGGCCCTTCGAGAAGGACCACGCCGCGCTCGTGCTGCGCCCCGGCTCGGGGAAGAAGCGCGAGCCGCGCGCCGAGGCCCGCGAGGAGCGGCCCCAGCGCGAGGATCGCCCCCGCGGCTTCCAGCGCCGGGACGACAAGCCCCGCGGCGAGAGGCCCCAGGGCGGCTTCCAGCGCCGCGAAGGCGGCTACGAGAAGCGCGGCCCGCCCCCGGGCAAGGGCAAGTTCCAGCCCCGCGACGACCGCGGCCCGCGCGGGCCCCCCCGCGACGACCGGCGCCCCGGCGGCGACTTCGGCAACCGGCGCGGCTGGCGCTGAGGTGATCCCATCGCGCGGCACGTCGTGACGGGAGGAGCCGGGTTCATCGGCTCGCACCTCGCGGACGCCCTCCTCGCGCGGGGCGACGAGGTCGTCGTCTACGACAACCTGAGCGCCGGCAAGGAGGCCTTCCTCGCCCGGCACAAGGGGGACCCCCGCTATCATTTCGTGCACGCGGACGTGCTGGACACCGCCGACCTCGCGCTGGCGATGAAGGGCGCGGACGTGGTGTGGCACGTCGCGGCCGACCCCGACGTGCGCACCAGCGGCCTGCGCGCCGAGGTGCACGTCAACCAGAACGTCATCGCGACGCTGCGCGTGCTGGAGGCCATGCGCGTCGCGGGCGTGCGCAGGATCGCGTTCACCTCCACGAGCACCGTCTACGGCGAGGCGAAGACCATCCCCACGCCCGAGGACTACGCGCCCATGGAGCCCATCAGCCTCTACGGCGCGTCGAAGCTGGGCAGCGAGGCGCTCATCAGCGCGTACTGCCACACGTTCGACATGCAGGGGCTCGCGTTCCGCTTCGCGAACATCGTGGGCCCGCGCAGCACGCACGGCGTGACCTACGACTTCTACCACAAGCTCAAGGCGAGCCCCAAGCGCCTGGAGATCCTGGGCGACGGGCGGCAATTGAAGAGCTACTGCCACGTGGACGACTGCGTCTCGGCGATGCTCTTCGTGGAGTCGCGCCCCTGGCCGCGCTTCGACGTCTACAACATCGGCAGCGACGACGCCATCGACGTGTTCGACCTGGCGCGCGTGGCCGCCGAGGTGTGGGGCCTGAAGGGCGTGGAGATGGTCGCCACGGGAGCGAAGGGCTCGGGCGGCTGGAAGGGCGACGTGCGCCGCATGGGCCTCGCCAACGAGAAGATCAAGAAGCTGGGCTGGGCGCCGCGCTACACCAGCGCGTCCGCCATCCGCGCGACGGCCGAGGCGCTGGCGCGCGAGATGGGCAACATCTCCCGTTGAACCGTCTTTGCAGCGCGGCTGCCGGCTTCATCTGATAGCAGCCCCTGGGCGACCCCCGGCGGGGGCTTCCACCTGAGCGAACCGGTCCACCTGGCCGACTTTCCGGCCGTCTCGCGCGAGGACACCATCAGCGTCACCATCGGCCCCGGCGCCGACCCGCAGGGCGTCGAGTTCGTCATCGAGGCCGCTCCCGACGTCACGTGGTGGAAGGGGCTGGAGGTCCGCGACGCCCAGGGGCGCCTCCTGGGCGAGGCGTCCACGCAGGACTCGGACCACGGCCCCCGGTCGACGGCATGGCCCTCCGCCGCGCTCGTCGGGGGGAGCCTCACGCTGGCGAAGGCGAAGCTCTTCGGCATCCACACGGGCATGTACGAGCTTCGCGACCTGGCCGCCCTCCAGGGGCAGAGGATCCATTTCCTCTGGCAGCGCGACGAGGACAGCGACGGGCCCGTGCTGGGCTTCTTCCGCGACCTGGGCAGCGGCGTGAGCCAGGCCGCCGACGCGGTGGCCGGGGCGGTGGAGGCCGTCGTCAACGCCGTCGAGGAGGTCGTGACGGACGTCATCGAGACGGTCGCCACGGCGGCGAGGAGCCTCTTCGACTGGCTGGGCGGCGCGCTCTCGGGGATCCCCCTCATCGGGGGCGCCCTCCAGGCGGTCTTCCACTGGATAGGAGGCGTCATCGGAGGCTTCCTTGACCTCGTGGCGTCGCTGGTGAAGGCCATCCTGGGCATCGTCGGGGGCGTCGTCGCGGGCGTCGTCCGCCTCGTGGGCGGAGCGATCGGCGGGCTCCTCTCGTGGGACGGCCGCACCTTCGTCAAGGGGTTCAACGACGTGGTCGGCGGCGTCTCGGGCGCCCTCATCGGCGTCGTCCTCAAGCTGGGCTCCCTCGTGAACGCCGTCTTCGGCCAGGAGTGGAGCAGCCGCCCCCTCACGCCCGCCGAGCGGGACCTCCTGCGCAGGATCTACCGGGGCTCCATCGCCTTCTACAACGTGCGCGTCGTGGACGGGGCCTCCGGGGTCTTCTCCGTGAACGACGATCCCTTCACCGTGGGCAACACGATCTACATGAAGAGCACGCCCCCGGCGGACTACCTGGGCATCCTCGTCCACGAGTGCTGCCACGTCTGGCAGTACCAGAACATGGGCTCGCGCTACCTGGGGGACGCCGCCGGCGCGCAGGCCTTCGTGCCTGACGCGTACAACTGGCAGGCGGCGCTCGACGCGGGCGCGAGGCGCTGGCAGGACCTCAACCGCGAGGCCCAGGCGGAGGTCTTCCGCGACGCGTACCGCTTCGGCCGGAAGAGGCCCCCCGCGCCCGCCGTGCCGGGGGACTTCTTCCTCGACGACCCCGTGGGGGACGACGTCTCCTTCGTGGCGGGAGGGCGGGACAACACGGACTTCGCCCGGGCGAGCACGGCCTGGGTGCGCGGAGACTGGTCGTGGCGCCCCTCCTCGTGGCTCTGAGCGGCGGAGCGCCCCCGGCGCCGCCAGGCTTCCTCCGCCTTCAAGCCAACCTGCCGCGTTGAGCCCGCTGTGCCCGCCCTGGTCGCGCGCAACCTGGTGAAGGACTTCGGCCCGCTGAGGGCCGTGGACGACCTCTCGCTGGAGATCGAGGAGGGGGAGGTCTTCGGCTTCCTGGGGCCCAACGGCGCGGGGAAGACCACGAGCATCCGCATGATGACGGGGCTCCTGCCGCCCACGTCGGGCGAGGTCGAGGTGCTGGGCAAGCGCGTGAGGCCCGGGGGCGGCGAGGCCAAGGGGCTCGTGGGCGTGTGCCCGCAGGAGGTCGTCATCTGGGAGACGTTGACCGCGCTGGAGAACGTCGTCTTCCTGGGCGAGATGTACGGCATGGGCGCGGGCGCGGCGCGCAAGCGGGGGCTGGAACTGCTGCGGATGCTCTCGCTGGAGGAGAAGGCCCACGAGCGCGCGGGCGACCTCTCGGGCGGCATGAAGCGGCGGCTCAACGTCGCCATGGCGCTCGTGCACGACCCCAAGCTCGTCGTGCTCGACGAGCCCGAGGCGGGATTGGACCCGCAGGCGCGCGTCGTGCTGCGCGAGTTCATCGACGGCCTGCGCCGCGAGAAGACCGTCATCTTCACGACGCACAACATGGACGAGGCCGAGCGGCTCGTCGACCGGGTGGCCATCGTGGACCACGGCAAGCTCATCGCGCTGGACACGCCGGCCAACCTCAAGCGGCGCTTCGGCCGCGGCGACGCCTTCGAGATCAAGGTGCGCGAGAACGCGGAGCCCCTGGCCCGGCGCCTCGCCGCGCTTCCCGGCGCCACCGTCGCGCACCACGAGACGACCGTCACCATCCTGGGCCTCGACCTCACGTCGCGGCTGCCCCAGATCGTGAAGGAGGCGGAGGCCGCGGGCGCCGCCGTGGAGGACCTGCGCTACCGCGGGAATTCTCTTGAGGATGTCTTCATCGCGCTGACGGGGCGTGGTCTTCGTGAATGATCGCCGCAGCGATCTTCACGAGAGGCCGGGCGCCGCAGCGCCCGGCCGGAGCGCGAGCAAGGTCCTCGCGGTCGCGCGCAAGTCGCTGGCGGAGTTCGTGCGCAACCGGCGCAACCTCTTCCTGACGCTGGGGCTGCCCATGCTCTTCGTGCTCATCTTCGGCTTCGCCTTCGGCGGCGGGAGCAGCGAGGAGACGTACCGCGTCGCGGTGGCCAGCCACGACGCGGGCGCCTCGTGGGACGAGTTCCACCTGGGCGTCCGCGGGCCCAACGGCACGACCGAGATGGCGCAGCCGGCCGCGGCGATCCGCGCGGGGCTGGGCGCGTCGTTCGGGGCCAACGCCAGCTTCGGCGCCAACATGACGGGCATCCTCGCGAACCTGACCTACAAGGACGGCAAGCGGCTCATCGAGATCGTGCCCGTCGCCAGCGAGGACGAGGGGCTCGCCCTGGTGCGCTCGCGCGACGTGGCCGCGATGCTGGTCGTGCCCGAGGGCTTCTCGCGCACGGTGGGCGCGGCGATCTTCCAGTCGCAGGGCGCCCGGTACGGCCAGGTCCTCCTGGCGCCCGATCCGGCGCCCAACGCGACGGTGCGCCTCGTGGGCGACCCCTCGTACTCGTCCTTCTCCGTGGCCAACGGCATCGTGCAGGGCGTCACGTCCTCGTACCTGGAGCGCGCGGCGCCGCAGGAGGGGGCGAAGGTCGGCACGTCCACCGAGTCCGTGCTGTCGAGCAAGCTGGACACCTTCGACTTCATCGTGCCCGGGCTCATGGTCTACTCCGTGCTCAACGTCGCGCCCCAGTGCGCGGCGGTGCTCACGCAGGAGCAGGAGAAGGGCACCATCGAGAGGATCAAGATCACGCGCGTCCGGACGTGGGAGCTGATGGGCGGCGTGTCGCTGGCGCAGCTGGTCATCGCGACCGCGGAGGTGCTGCTCATGTTCGGGGCCGCGCGCCTCATGGGCTTCCACAACGTGGGCAGCCTGGGCGCGGGCTTCGTGCTGGTGATGCTCACCGCCCTCTCCGTCGTGGGCGTGGGGCTCCTCATCGCGAGCTTCGCGGGGAAGACGCAGGAGGCCGCCAACTACGGCATCCTCTTCTCCGTGCCCGCGGGCTTCCTCTCGGGCTCCTTCTTCCCCATCCCCAGCGTGCCCCTCTTCACCGTGGCGGGCCACGTCGTGCAGCCCTACGACATCCTCCCGCCCACGCACGCGAACCGCGCGCTGCGGGACATCCTCATCCACGGCAAGGGGCTCGCCGACGTCGTGCCCGAGATGACGGCGCTGGTGATCCTCAGCGTCGTCTTCTTCGCGGCGGGCGTGTGGCTCTACACGAGGCGCCGGCTGCGCGTCACCCGCTGAGGGCGGAGGACCAGTACGACTCGCGCTGCGCCTGCCACGCGGCCTGCGCGGTGGCGATCGTCGCCTTCTCGGGGGGCACCGACGCGTCGGCCCTCAGCACGCGCTGCGCGATCTGGGGCGCCAGGCCCGCGTGGACCCACCCCCACCCCTCCTGCGTGGGCGAGACGACGGGGAGCGCGGGCGACGTGACGTGGCCCAGCGTGGGGTCGTCCTGCGGGTTGGCCAAGGGGTCGTACCCCGTGGCGTCCAGCGCGACCGCGGAGAGGTTCAGGGCGTCCCGCAGCGCCTTGGGCGTGGCCGCGCCGCCCGCCGCGCGCACGATGCCCAGCGCCCGGGAGACGGTGCCCGCCACCAGGGGGGTCGCGTAGCTGGTGCCGCTCACCCAGTGCGTCCCGTTGAGCGTGCGGTAGTCCGCCGCCTGCGCCGTGAAGTTGCCCAGCACGTCGACGCCCTTGGCCGTGTAGGCGCTCTCGCCGTCGTTGGCGGGCTCGTAGCCCCCGACGCAGACGATCCACGGGGGGCCGTTGGTGTAGCCCGCGAGGGTGGGCTCGGGCTCGTTGCCCGCCGCGCCGAAGATCAGCTTGCCGTTGCGGCTGGCCTCCCGCGACGCCTCAAGGAAGGCCTCCTTCTCCTTGTGCAGGGCGGAGGAGTCGGGGGCGTTCGCCGGGACGGCCAGGCTCATGCTGATGGCGTCGATCCACGGCTGCGCGGCGGCCCAGCGCACGGCCTCGGCGATGCTGGGGTCGATGAGGCAGTCGGGCTGCGCGCAGACCTGGCCGCCGATCTGGAGCAGGACCAGGATGGCCTCCGGGTCGGCCTGCGCAGCGAGGGAGGCCGTCTCGGTGCCGTGCCCCGTGGTGTCCAGGAGCGTCCGCTTCCCGGGGGAGAGGGGGTTGGACGCGTTGAGGAAAGACATGGCCAGGAGGCGCGTCCCGGCGAAGTGGTAGAGCTGGCCCGTCTTCAAGGAGGACCAGGTGGCGTCGTCGGCCGCCTCCCGGTCGGAGAGCGAGCCCGACGTCGACAGGTTCACCTCCGTGTAAGCGCCCCCCGGGAGCCGCGCAAGGGTCGTCACGTTGCCGGCAAACGCCGCGTGGTAGGGCAGGATGCCGGTGTCCAGCAGGGCGACGACGGTGGGGCGCGGCGCCGCGGCCGACGAGGCCGCCCCCTGGGGGGCCGATGGTCCGCCGGCGACGCACCCCGCGAGGAGGAGGGCGACGAACCCGAGGGCGGCGGCGCGCGTCCAGGCCACGCCGCGTTAGCCGGCGCGCCGCATGATAAGCCCTCGGATGTCCGCACTACAAATTGTCGACAAGACCCAAATAGCGGGTTGCTGGTGGATGCTCGAAGGAGCGCTGTGCGAATGAGATCCCTGATCGTCGCCCTCTTCCTGACCGGCATCGTCGGATTCACCTCCCTGGCGGCTGCCATGCCCGCCCCCGTCGTCAACGACGCCACCCTCCACAGCGTCTCGGGGAGCGGCTGCGACCTCATCGAGACGCTCTGCGACTGCAACATCCCCCCCGACCTGACGGTTGAGCCTTCTCCTGTCGCCCAGATCGAGGCCTGCTTCAGCTGATCGGGCTGAAGCACCTGGAGACGCATCCACCGGGGGACCATGAGGCAGGTCATCGGGCTCGTCGTCGCGCTCACGCTGCTCCAGGCCCTCCCATGGGCCGGCGCCAGCGCGCGCTTCGACGAAGGGGTGGCGGTGGTGGTCGTCGACGACCAGCACGGCCAGTCGTGCGCCTTCGCCCCCCTGGGGGCGTGCTTCGCCGACGCCCGCGGCTTGGACGACCCCTCCAACGCCACGCTGGACGTGAGCCAGGGCATCGGCTACGTCGGCGTCGCCACCCGCACGGACCAGTACGTCGACGTGGGCGCCGACCAGCAGGTCCACGGCGAGGACGGCACCGCCCCCGACCCCGTGCTCCCCCTCCTCGCGGACACCTGGACCGGCTCCCCCCTCGCCCCGGGCATCCCCGGCGTCTTCCTCATGGACATGGGCCCCGACGGGCTCACGCTCCAGTTCAACTCCGTCGACCCCAGCCACGACGGGGGCCCCGTCTACTGGAGGACCTTCCACTCCACCTGGCCCGACGGCCAGAACCGCATCGGCTACCACCAGATCGGGCCCATGAACGAGCCCGGCTTCTCGGACACCGACTACTACGCGTGGGAGCTCCCCAACGACGCGTGCTTCGGCCCCACCAAGACGCGCGAGTGCCTGGACGCCACCAACGCGACCACCAACGCCACGACCAACGCCACCCCCGACGTCGTCTTCGGCCTGGAGTTCCACACCCTGGAGACGGCCTCCAACGCCTCGCGCCTCGCGGTTCCCGACCACGTGGCCTTCCAGCCGGGCTCGGCGCTGGCCTTCGCCGACGCCGCCTACGCGCCCCCCGGCCCCGCCGCGGTCCCCGAAGCCCCGGGAGCCCCCCGTCTCCCGCACGACTCCGCGGCCCCCCACCCCATCGCCCTCTCGGCGCTGCCGCAGGCCCCCGCCGCGGTGCGCTCCTCGGACGCGTCGGGCGTGCGCCTACTCCCCCTCCTCCCCTCCAAGGTCATCGCCGTGGCCGCCGCGGTGGGCGGCGCCCTCCTCCTCGTCCTCGCGGCCGCGCTCTACGCCCGCATCCACGGGAAGCGCGAGGCTCTCGCCTCCGCCGCGCGGCAGGCGCTCCTCGACCACGTCACGCGCGAGCCGGGCATCTCCCCCACGGACCTCGCCCGCGCCATGGGCGTCACCCGCAACGCGGTGCTCCACCACGCCCGCGTCCTGGCCCGCATGCAGCTCCTCACCGTGCGCCGCGCCGAGGGCAAGACCTTCCTGCTCCCCGTGGGCCCCGCGCCCGACGTGCACGGCCTCGCCCTCCTGCGCAGCAAGTCGTGCGGCCTCCTCCTGCGCGTCGCGGAGGCGTCCCCCGAGGGCGTCACCAAGGAGCAGCTCGTCCAGGGCACGCCCGAGATCCCCACGCGGACGCGCGACCACAACCTGGCCAAGCTCGTCCGCGAAGGCGCCCTGGAGCGCATCGAGGGCCCCATGGGCGTCCTCTACCGCGTCCCGCCGCGGCCGGCCCTCGCGCACGCCCTCCACGCGACGCGCGCGGACAAGGCGGTCACGCACTGAGGCCTTCGCTCTCTCATGGGTCCGCTCGGATTTGAACCGAGGTCACAAGCTCCCAAAGCTCGAAGGATACCAAGCTACCCCACGGACCCGCGTGGCGCGCGCCGCATTCCGGGGGATGGCACAAAGCCCTTTGCTTCGCCGAGGGCCGGCTCCCCGTCGCGAGGCCGCGCGAGGCTTCCCTTCACGTGAGGCGCCGGAACCTCCACACGGCGAGCGTCGCGAACACGGCGATGATGCCCGCGCACCAGAGGGCGGCCTGCCACGCGGCGTCGCCCACGGGCGTGTGGAGCGACCAGGCGCGCACGGCGTCGGCGGCCAGCGTGATGGGGCTGTGCGTCGCGAAGGCGCGCAGCCACGCGGGCATGGTCGCGACGGGGACGAAGATGCTGCTGGCGAACACCACGGGGAAGACCCAGGTGAAGCCCGCGATCTCGGCGGTCTGCGTGTCGCGGACCATAAGGCCGATGGTGCACGCGATCCACGAGAACGAGAGGCCCACGAGGATCGTCAGGCCCAGCGCGAGGAGCGCGTCGCCCAGCGTGCCGTGGAAACGATAGCCGATGAGGAAGCCCACGCCGGCCATGATGAAGACCGAGACGGTGTGGCGCAGCGTGTCGCTGAGCGTGCGCGCCGCGAGCACGGTGCCGCGGGCGATGGGCAGCGAGCGGAAGCGGTCCATGATGCCCTTCTGCGTGTCCTCCGCGATGTTGACGCCGCTCTGCATCGAGCCGAAGATGACCGTCTGCACGATGACGCCGGGGATGAGGAAGTCGACGTAGTTGCCGTTGGGCGTCGCGATGGCGCCGCCGAAGACGTAGGCGAAGAGGAGCGTGAACATGATGGGCTGGATGACCGCGAACGCGATCAGCTGCGGCACGCGCACGTAGTGGACGAGATTGCGCCACGTGAGGAGCAGCGTGTCGCTCACGGCCCACGCGGCCTTGGAGCCGGCGGTGGGCGCGCTCACGCGGCCACCTCCTCGGCGGTCGCAGCCCGGCCTGTGAGCGCGAGGAACACGTCGTCCAGCGTGGGCCGGCGCAGCGCGACGTCCACGGGGTCGACCTTCGCGGCGTCGAGGCGGCGGATGGCGTCCGCCAGCGTGCGCGAGCCCTCCTTCGCGGGGAGCGAGACGCGCAGGCGCGCCTCGTCCGCGGTGGCGCCCCACTCCTGGAGCGCGGCGTGCGCGCGCTTCAGCGTCTCGGGGTCCGCCAGCTCGACCTCCACCACGTCGCCGCCCACCTTGGCCTTCAGCTCGCTGGCGGTGCCCTCGGCGATGATGACGCCGTGGTCCACCACCGCGATGCGGTCCGCGAGGCGGTCGGCCTCCTCCAGGTATTGCGTGGTCAGGAGGATGGTCTTCCCCTCGCGGCGCAGGTCCTCGATGATGCCCCAGAGCGCGAGGCGCGAGCGCGGGTCGAGCCCCGTGGTGGGCTCGTCGAGGAAGATGACCTCCGGGTCGCCCACGAGGCTCGCCGCCAGGTCGAGGCGCCGCCGCATGCCGCCCGAGTACGTGCGCGCGGGGCGGTCCGCGGCCTCGGTGAGGTCGAAGCGCCGCAGAAGCTCCTCCGCGCGCGCCGCCGCGGCCTCGCGGCCGACGTGGTGCAGGCGGCCCGCCAGCGCGATGTTCTCGCGCCCCGTGAGGTGCTCGTCCACGGCGGCGTACTGCCCCGCGAGGCCGATCGCCCGGCGCAGCGCGGCCGCGTCCGACACGACGTCGAGCCCCGCGACGCTGGCGCTCCCGCCGTCGGGCCGCAGCAGCGTCGAGAAGATGCGCACGAGCGTCGTCTTGCCCGCGCCGTTGGGGCCCAGGAGGCCCAGGATCGTGCCGCGCTCCACCTCCAGGTCGACGCCACGCAGCGCCTCCACCTTGCCGTAGGACTTGCGGATTCCCCGGGCGACGATCACCGGCTTCTCCATGACGACGCCGCAGCCGCTCCGGGGTAAAGAACGTATTTATAGGGCATTCGCTTTCGTGGGTTGCCCCTTGGGCGCTTCTGCGCCCGCGGATTCCTTCGGAGTCTGCCCCGGTAGTGTAGCGGCCTATCATAGAGCCCTGTCGAGGCTCTGACGCGGGTTCGAATCCCGCCCGGGGCGCTTTTTTCGCCGCAGCCGCGGCTGCGGCGAAAAAAGCGCCCCGGGCTTGCCTCACCGACCTTGCGACTCCGTGCCTGCGGGCACTCCGTCGCAAGGTCGGCTCGGCCCGCCCGGGGCGCCTTGCACGGCGACTTGTTTTTCAAGGAAGGACGGGCGTGCAGGAGAACTCGAAGTTGCGCCAGAGGTTGTCGCCTCCGGCGCCGCCGAAGTAGCCCTCGAAAGCGCAGGTCCAGACCTGGGGCTGGCAGCCGTCGATGGGGGCGTCCGCGCGGACGAAGCCGCCGTTCACCGTGCAGCCGTAGACGAGGCCCAGGTCGGCGAGGCAGTCGCCCGTGCTTCCGCAGACGCTCGGAGGGGCGGCGTTGGCCAGGGGGAGGGCGGCGAGGGGGACGAGGGCCAGGAGGATCGCAAGCAGCTTCATGCGCGAAGGGCATGCGCCCCGCTCCGCTTGAGCCGTCGCCTGGCGAAGCCCGTCCGCTGCGGGCATCGGGCGGGAAGGTTTTTCCCCGCTCCCCGGCGAGGAGGACCCATGCCGGAAGGCGCTCGAGCCCCCCGCCTGCCCGTGCCGCCTCCCCTGGACGACGAGGAGGCCGGCTACGAGGCCGACATCCGTCGAAGGGGGGACCTCGACGAGCCCCTGACGGCGAAGGAGCGGGCGTTCCTCGCGCGCCTGCCCGCGCACACGGGCATCCCGGCCGAGGTCGTGCGCGAGGCGGCGAAGCGCGCGGGCGGCGTCGAGCCGCGGCCTGCCGCGCTGCATCCGGAGGACGCGGCATCCGGAGATTCCGAAGTCACCTGATCCTTTCCGGTGGAAAAAGCCAGAATGTTCTTGTAGTCGCCCAGCCCCGATGGAAGACTGAATGCACGCCTTCGATGGCGTCGGCAGCACGAAGAAGGCCCTCGCCCGCGAGCTCGTCCTCGCGTTCGGCATCCTGCGCTGCCCGGTGTGCGGCGACGAGAAGGCCGTCGAGTCCTTGACCAAGCACCACATCCACCCGCGCAGCCTGGGCGGCCCCACGGACCTGCGCAACCTGGTGCTCATCTGCCGCGCGTGCCACGACGACGTGCACCACTTCCCCAGCTCGTTCTGGGCCCGCGCCGCGCTGGAGGCGTTCCTCAACTGCCGCAACGTGACGTATCCGTTCCCGCCTCCCCCGGAGCCCGAGAACGCGGAGGACACGCTGCGCATCTTCTTCGTCCGCGCCAGCGCGCGCGTCGAGCGCGACCGCAAGGTGGCGGAGCGCCTGCGCAACCCGCCCTTCAACCCCCAGTGGCCCGTCGCGCGCCACTTCGGGCCGCTCCCCGAGCGGACGCTGCACCTCCCCGCCGAGGCGTGAGCGCCTCAGGGCAGGCCGACGACCTGCGAGGCGTCGTTGCTGAGGACGCAGCCCCACTTCTTGAAGATGGGCTGGTCCGGCCAGTTCTGGAACCAGACCGTGGCGCCCACGCAGTCGGGGATCCACAGCGTGCACACGGAGTCGACGCACAGCGTGGTCTTGCCGATCTCCGAGAAGTCAAAGCCGATGCAGGCCGACGTGGACGTGCACGAGGGGCCGAACCCGACCTGGCAGAACGCATCGAGGACGATGGGCGAGAGCGCGCATCCCAGCAAGTCGGTGGGCTCGGCCTGGGCGGCGGGCGTTGCGAGAGGCGCGAGGCAGAGGAGGGCGACGAGAAGGAGGGGTCGTGAGATCATGGGATCGCGTCCCGCTCCATGGGCGGGAGCGCCTTCAATCCTCTCTGCCAACCTTGCCACGTCCGCGCCTCAGGGCAGGCCGAAGATCGCGCCGACGTTCTGCCGACAGTATTCGTTGTCGATGCTGGGGTTCTCCGGCCAGTCCTGGAACCAGACGGTGACCCGCACGCAGAGGGGCAGGTAGGGCGTGCACACGGAGGCCGTCACGCACTCGTACCTCTTGCCCGACTCCAGGACGTCGGCGCCCAGGCAGGCCGAAGTGGAGGTGCACGAAGGGCCGAAGCCCACCTCGCAGAACGACCAGGGGTCGATGGGAGAGAACACGCACCCCAGGATATCGATGGACGTCTTGGCCTGGGCGGCGGGCGTTGCGAGAGGCGCGAGGCAGAGGAGGGCGATGAGAAGGAAGACTCGTGTCGTCATGGGAATCCCTCTTCACCCACGGGCGGGGGCTCCTTCAACTCTCCCTGCCAACCTTGCTGCGCCGCCGGAGCGCGACGCGCCCCCCGTGAGCCTGACGCCACCGAGGACACGCTCCGCAACCGCCAAGGGCCCGCCGAGGCGTGAAGGCGCTCAGGACGGGCCGAGGACCTGCACGATCTCGCCGATGAGGCAGCCCCAGTGCTTGAACGTCGGCTGATCCGGCCAGTCCTGGAACCAGACCGTGACGCCCACGCAGTTGGGGAGCCACGGGGTGCATCCGGCGATGGTGCACTGCTTGTACTTGCCGATCTCCGAGACGTCCACGCCGATGCAGGCGGAGGTGGACGTGCACGAGGGGCCGAACCCGACCTCGCAGAACGCCGAGACGTCGATGGGAGAGAACACGCACCCCAGGAGGTCGGTGGACGCGGCTTGGGCCACGGGCGCCGCGAGGGGGGCAAGGCAGAGGAGGCCAAGGAGAAGGAAGGGCCGCAGGGTCATGGGATCGCTCGTCTCGCCCATGGGCGGGAGCGGCTTCAATCCTGCCTGCCAACCTTGCCGCGCCCACGAGGGCGCTTCAGCCAGGACGCCCTCAGGGCAGGACGCCCGCGGGCCGGACGTCCACCACGGGGGAGCAGATCTCCTGGTCCACGCGGGGGCTCTCCGGCCGGTCCTGGAACCAGACGGTGACGGTCACGCACGAGGGGAGCCACGGCGAGCAGGTGGCGTTCACGCATTCCAGGTCCTTCCACGTCTCCGCGACGTTGGCGCCCAGGCACGCCGAGGTGGAGGTGCACGAGGGGCCGAAGCCCGCGCTGCAGTAGGCGAACGGGTCGGTGAAGGACGCGACGCACGCCTTCAGGTCGATGGAGCGCGCCATGCCAGCGGCCTGGGCCGGCGCGGCCACGAGCAGGAGGGAGAGCGCAGCCAGGACGAGGAGGGACCGCTGGACCATGGGAATCGTCTCCTGGCCCGCACCCGCGGGAGACGCGTTCAGTCTTCTCTACCAACCTTGCCGCGTCTCCGTGGCCACGCCGTCGCGCACCAGGAACGTCTCCAGCCCCCGGTCCTCCGCGGGGACCCACCACGGCTCGTGCAACGACTCGTAGCGCTGCGCGGCGTCGGTGAACGAGACGATCCATCCGCCCCCGGGCGCGGGCTCCGCGTCGAGGGCCATGGGCCCGTAGCTCCCCAGGAGGAAGCCGCGGTACGCGTTGGTGGACTCCGCGGCGTTGATGGCGGGCGCGGCCTCGGGCGGGATCGACTCGGGGAACCATGTGGGGTCGACGCGCGCGCCGTCCCGGTCCACCTCCGCGACGAGGGTGCCGTTGGCGGCCCGGTCGACGACGATCCACTCGCGGAAGAGGCCGTGAGGGTACGCGTGCGCCGCGTCGGCGGGCCGCTCCGCCAGGAGGCCCGCGCCGAGCGCGAGGAGGAGGATCGCCACGAGCGCGCCCGCCTGCGCGACGCGCCGCGGCGGCAGGCGCCCCAGCGCGTGCAGCAGGAGGATCGCCGCGGGGATCGGGAAGAGGAGGTCCACCTGCCAGGGGAAGACCTCGAAGCCGAAGCGCCGCGACGAGAAGGGGAAGAGGAGCGGCACGCCCGAGAGCGTCACGCCGTCGAGGACGAGGTGCGTCCACGAGCCCAGCACGAGCAGCGGGACGAACGCGGGCTGCCACGCGAAGAGGCCCAGCCTGCGGGGCCACGCGCGCGCCGCCAGCGCGAGGGCGCCCACCAGCGCGAAGGCGAAGAGGGGCGCGCCGAAGAGGCTGTGGGAGAGCCCGCGGTGCTGCAGGAACCAGAGGGCGTCGACGCGCCGCGCGAGCCCGCCCAGGAGGCCGTCGAGGTCGGGCGCCGCCGCGGCGACGCCGAAGACGGCGGCCCACGCCCAGCGGGCGTCGCCCTTGCGCCTGAGCGCGACGAGCGCCGCCGCGTAGGGGATCAGCGCGTGCGTGGCGACGTCCACGGCGGGGGAGCGGCCGGAGGGTGGATCAGGCTTTACTTCCCGCTCACGAGGTAGATGAGGACGAGGTCCATGACGAAGAGGATGACGACGATGGTCTCCAGCGCCATGCCGCGGCGGTGCTCCACCTCGTGGGACGCAAGGGTGTAGAGCTCGTTCAACGTCGCCATCTTCTCGCGCACGATGCTCTCCCACTCGCTCAGGTGGAAGCGCTCGGCGAGGCCCAGGTGGAGCTTGGCGAGGTAGTAGTCGCCGAAGATCTTGCCGATGTTGTTGATGGTGTCCGTCACGCGCACGAGGTCGATGCGCGCCTCGGAGAGCTCCTCCTGCACGTTGCGCGCGCTGCGGAAGAGGCCGCCGCGCCCGTAGAAGCGCGTGAGGTCGTCGTAGGCGCGCTCCAGGACGGCGTCGAGGTACTTGTCGTAGGCGCGAAGCTCCAGCAATTCCAGGTTCGCGCTCTGCATGACGCTGAGCACGTCGTCGTACTTGCCGCTGGGCTCGATGACCAGCGCGCGCTCCCAGTCCGCGATCACGAGGTCGTCCTGGTAGTAGCTGAACCACGTGCGCAGGTTGTCGCGCACCTCGTCCGCGCTGAGGCGCTCGGGCCTGCGCTCGCCCGCGACGATGCCCGCGAGGGCCTGCCGCTGCTGGAGGAAGAGGTCCTGCGCGCTCAATTCCGTCTCGGTGAGGACGATGACCTGGTAGGGCTCGGGCTCCACGTCCGCGTCGTAGGTCTCCACGAGGGCGGGCTTCAGGCGCGCCTCCAGCGTGGCGACGATCTCGCGGGCGATCCCCTCGAAGTTGGGCCCGTCGCGCGGCCGCAGGTGGCTCGCGTCGTTGACCTCCGCCAGGGAGGCGAGGCGGAAGGGGAGGCGCAGCACGACGGCGATGGCGCCGATGGCGTAGACGTGCGCCTCGATGGCCACGTCGAAGGCGCCCTTGTCCGTCTCCACCTTCCGCGGCGCGTAGCGCAGCGTGAGGGGGCGCACGATCTGGACGTAGGTGGGCGCGCTCTTGCCCGGCTCGATGCGCTCCGCGGTGCCCACGGTGGCCAGGAGCTTCGTGGCGTCCGCGAGGCGCACCTCGCCGCCCAGGTCGAAGAGGAAGCTGAAGACGAACTCTCCCGCGTAGGGCATGCTATCGCGCTCCCGGCGTCGAAGCTGGGGGCTCCGCCCCCAGGCCCCCGGCAACCCGAACCCGCGAACCACCGGACCCCGCCAGAAAGGGGGCTGGTTCGTGGGTTCGTTGGTTCGGGTCGTGGAGGGGGGCTCGGGGGGACGCTTCCCCCCGAGGGAGCGCAGGCCAGAGGTCAGCGCCTTCGGAGGGTCCACCCTGCGATCGCGACGGCGACCACGCCCAGCCCAAGCTCGGGGCCCGGGAGGAGGTGCTTCCCTCCGGCGTCGGCGGGCGGGGGGTCGGTCGCATAGAGATGAAGGATGGGCACATCGTCGTAATTGAACCCTCCGGAGCGGCTGGCGAACCGGAGATGGTACATGGACGCCTTGGGGAAATTGTAATCATACGTCCAGAGGCCCTTGGACTGGTGCTTCAGGGTGACCTGCTGCTGGTCGAAGAGCTGGGAGTGGTCGTTGCTCCAGCGCTCGACGTTCATCTGGAGGTCGTTGAGCTTGTCGACCCTCTGGCCCGTGATGGGGTCCACCGTCTCGATGGCCAGCACGGTGCGGGAGCCCGTGGTGACGTCCTGCTGGAGGTCCGCAGACTGGATGCGCACCGGCAGGTCCGGGTACGCGGTGAAGGTGGTGCTCTGCGAGTAGTCCGTGCCGTTGGGCGCGTGCAGGATGAACGTCGCGGAGTAGTTGCCCCGCGCGGGCAGGATGAACGACCCGACGAGGTAGCCCGTGGGGTCGTGCGCCATGTCGAGGCTCTTGGACCAGTTGTCGGGCCCGCGCATGACCATGGTCGCGCCCAGGGTCGTGACGTAGTTCCCCGTCGCGTTGTCCGAGACCAAGGCCGAGAAGGAGATGCTGTTGTTGGCGTAGACGTTGGTGGGCTGCGGGTCGACGTAGGCCGCGTAGGGCCCCAGGAGGAGGCTGCGGGCCTGGCTGAACCCCTCGATGTGGGCGTTCGCGGAGGGGGCGGCAGCGAGGGCCGCGAGGAGGGTGAGGAGGAGGGCGAGTCGGCGCAAGGGGGATCACCGGCGGCGGACGAGGAACGCGACGCCCGCCAGCGCGACGATGGCGCCCAGCGCGGCCTCGCCTCCGGACTTGTTGGTGGCGCCCCCCGTGACCTTCAGCTCGCCCACCATGCCGCCCTGGGCATGGCCGGGGATGGCGCAGTAGTAGTAGAACGTGCCCGCCTTCTTCAGCGTGAACGGGGGCAGGTCGATGGACTCGTTGTTGCCGAGGTTCTTCGTGGGGCCGGCCCACTTGTCGTTGCACGTCGTCCCGGGCGAGACGCCGTCGCCGCACACGAGGAGGTTGTGCGGGCTGGGGCCGAGGTTGATGACGTGGATCCTCACCGTGTCGCCCACGACGCCGTCGATGCGCTCGGGCGCGATGTGGAAGCCCGCGCTGAACTCGTGGAGCTCCACCTCGCACGAGATGACGGTGCCGGACTTGGTGCAGGCGGGGACGTCGGGGGTCTGGGCGTGGGCGGGCGCCGCGGCGAGGAGGACGAGCGCGGCGACGAGGGTTCCGAGGGCGAGGCGCATGATATCAACTCGTGGCGGGCGCGGCGCCGGGCGCCGCGACGGGGACGTCGAAGGTGAGCTTGGCGAACTCGTCGGGGCGCTGCAGGAGGACCCACACGCGCCAGGTGCCGACGGAGGTGAAGTAGCCGTCCTCCCCGCTGAAGGTGTCGGCGTTGATCTTGTCCAGGGGGATGATGGCGTCGGGCTCCTTCTCCCCGGCGCGGGCGACCTTGATGGAGACCTCGGTCGCGTTGGGGATGCCCTCGGCCGAGAGCGGGTGGAGGAGGACGGCGATCTTCTGGACGCCCACCTGGGGCGGGTTGGGGCTGACCTGGAGGACGACGTGCGTCGTCTTCGTGAAGTTGGTGAGCTCGAAGTACGCGGGAGGGCCCAGGGAGGCCTGCTCCGTCCCGACCTCGGGGGGCGCGGTGGACGCGAGGACGCCCGCGGCGGCGAGGACGCAGACCATGGTGAAGGCCTCCACCTGGACCACGCGGCGGAAGAAGCGCGGGCTCGCGCTGCCGCGGGCGAGGCGCGGCCCCATGATCTCCTTGTTGTACGCGCCGATGAGGACGAGGACGCCCAGGAGCGCGACCTTGAGGAGCACGAGGCGCCCGTAGGGCTGGAGCCACAGGTCGGAGAGCGTGGGGACGTGGCGGAAGCTCGCCCACGTGCCCGTGGCCAGGAGGACGCCCACGCTGGCGAGGGCCCACGGCGTGAAGCGCAGCACGACGCGGCTGGCCTCCTGCGCAGTGCGGCCCCAGAGGGTGTGCAGGAAGCCGACGACGCCGCCCACCCAGACGGCGCCCATGGCGAGGTGCAGCACGTCGGCCGCCAGCGAGAGCGCGCGCTCCCCGCGGTCCGCCGAGGCGTGGCTCCCCAGGGAGGTCGCGACCAGCGAGCCCAGGGCGAGGAGGACGCCCGCGCCCGCGAGGGGGCGGCGCGCGCCGGGGAGCCCCACCGCGGCCAAGGCGCACAGCACGCTGGCGGCGAGGAGGCCGCCGCGCCACGCGAACGAGAGCCCCGCCTCGGTGGAGATCGCCGAGCCGAAGCCCAGCCCCGTGCGCTGCGCGAGGAGGAGGACGTTGAGGAGCGCGGCCGCGGCGCCCAGGATGCCGAAGAGGGCGGCGGTCGCGAACGCGCTGCGCGGCATGCCCGCGTCGCGGTCGATGACGAGGAGGAAGAAGGGGAGGCCCAGGGCGAGGAAGAGGCCCGCGTAGAAGACCGCCCGCGCGAAGCCGTCCTTCACCACGTCGCCGCTGGGGTGGTTGTGCACCTCGTTGGGGTCCAGGGGGACCTTGATGGTGGAGTTGCCCACGGAGAAGATGAACGTGCCCTGGAGGCTGTGCGAGTCGACGCTCAGCGTCTGCCAGTTCACGGTGTAGATGCCGTCCGCCAGGGGCTTCACCGGGAGGCGGATCTGGTTGTGGTGCTCCGCGTCGAACTCGATGGGGCCCGCCTTCACGCTGTTGCCCTGGAGGTCCAGCGCGTCGGCGTCGGTGTACTGGTGCTCCACGTCCTCGGTGAAGTTCATCACGACGACGGAGAGCCCGTACTCGGCGTGGCCGTTGGGGGGCGGATCGCTGGATTGGAGGCTCGCGTGCGCGGCGGCCAAGGGCGCGCTGAGCACGGCGGCCAGCGCGGCGAGGAGGACGATCCTTCGCAAGGCAGGAGCGCGCACGGAGCACCACGTTCTTGACGGTTGCCTCAGGAGCGGCGGCGTCCGACGGCCAGCGCGAGGGCGACGGCGCCCAGGCCCGCGACCACGAGGCCGACCTCCAGGCCGGGCGTGCCCTTGGCGGCGGGCGAGGAGGAGATCACGGTCGCGGGCGTGCTGCTGGTGGTGGTCGCCTTGGCCTCCAGCGCCGCGACGCGCGTCTGGAGGGACTCGACCTGCTGCGCGAGCTGCGTCACCTGCGCGCTGGTGTCGTTCTTCGCCGGGAACGCGGCGTCGTTGCCGTCCTGCACGTCCTCGATGGCGAAGTCCAGGTGCACGGGCGTGGAGGCGTCGAGGGTGCCGTCGACCTGCACGGTGTAGAGGCCGGCCTCGGTGGGCAGGATGGGGGCCGAGTAGTTGCCCGGGTCCTCGTCCGACTCCTCAAGGTCGAGCTGCTTCGACTGGCCCGCGTGGGTCACGGTCACGTTGAGCGTGTCCGCGAGGCCCGTGACGCCCTCCTCGGTGTCGGTCTTCCAGACCTGGAGCGTCACGTGGTTGCGCGTGCCGCTGGCGGAGGGCTCGTCGCCCCAGCCCACCTTGAGGCTGTACGCGCCCTGCGTCTTGGTCACGTGGGCGGAGGCGAGGCCGGCGGCGGAGAGCGCAAGCGAGAGGAGGGCGAGAGAGACGAGGACGGGTCGGGTCATGGTCGATTCCTCAAGGGGGTTTTAACAGCCCTCGAACGGAATGCGTCGCTTAAGCGTTCCGGAAGCACCCTCGCAAGGCTCCAACAGGCTCTTGGCGGTCGGCCGTGCTCGCGGGGCCATGCTCGCCCTCCTGGACGGCACCGACCCTGCCGCGACGCCCTACTCCTCGGCCACCTCGGCCGTGGTGGCGCTCCTCGCGCTGGTCATGGCGCTCATCGCGTTCCGCGCCGCGGGCCGCAAGCGCAACCCGGGCCTGCGCTGGGTGGGCTTCGCGTTCGTCCTCTTCGCGGCGAAGAACGTCTTCAGCGCCTACAACGTCGTCACGCACTTCGTCCTCCACGACGACATCGAGCTGGTCATCTCCCTCTTCGACCTCGTCATCATGCTGCTCCTCTTCGTGCCCCTCTTCTCCAGGCGCAGGAGCTGAGCGTGCCCCGCGACGGGGTGAAGCCGGGCATCCGCAAGCAGGTCTACGATGCCGTGCGCCGCTACGCGGGCATCCACGTCCGCGGGCTGGAGAGGAACCTGGGCGTCTCCGCGCCCCTTGTGCAGTACCACCTCAAGCGCCTCGTGGAGGGGGGCTTCGTCGAGGCGCGCGAGCAGGGGGGCTACACGCGCTACTACGCGACCAGCAAGGCCGAGCGCGTGCGCGAGGAGGACCGCGACCTCCTGGGGCTCCTGCGCGAGGAGGTGCCGCTCCACATCGCGCTCCTCCTCCTGGACGCGGGCCCCATGACCCACGGCGCGCTGGTCGACCGCCTGGGCATGGCGAAGAGCAGCGTCAGCTATCACCTGGCCAAGCTCGCCCAGGCCGGCTTCGTGGAGCGCGAGCCCGGCTCGCACCGCATCCGCCTCGCGCAGCCCGAGCGCGTGCAGGCCCTCCTCCTCGCCCACGAGCCGACGCCCGACCTGCTGGACGCCTTCGCCGGGCTCTGGGGCGACCTCTACAAGTAGCCCTCTGGACGCGAGGGTCACCACGCCACGCGGCGACGCTTGGGGGATCGTCGCGTCAAGACGTGACGGAAGACGGAGAACACCGGCGAGCCCGGAGGACGCCGACCCGAAGGGCAGGCAGCGCAACACCTTTTTCCCGGGACCCCGCCTTCGCCGGGACCATGGACTACCCCGAGGCGGTCGCCCGTCTTCTCCAGGAGGCCGGCGCCGGGCTTGGCGACGAGGTCGAGGTGCGCGCCGCGGACGGCCGCGTCTGGAAGGGCCTCGTCATGGAGCACCACGCCTTCAGCGCGCCCCACGTGCTGACGCTGAAGCTTTCCAGCGGCTACAACGTGGGCGTCGCCGTGGAGGGCGCCTCGCTGCGGCTCGCGCGCAAGGTGCCCGCCCGGGAGCGCGCGCCCAAGTCCACGGCGGCCCGCGATGGGCTTCCGGTGGTGAGCATCCTCGCCACGGGCGGCACCATCGCGTCCTACGTCGACTACCGCACCGGCGCCGTCCACCCCGTCACGAGCCCCGAGGAATTGGCCAGCGCGGTGCCCGAGCTCGCCCACACGGCGAGCCTGCGCACGCGCATCGTGTTCAGCATGTTCTCGGAGGACCTCCAGCCGGAGCACTGGCAGAGGATCGCCCGCGAGGTCAAGGCCGAGTTCGACGCCGGCGCCCACGGCGTCGTCGTCACGCACGGCACGGACACCATGCAGTTCACCGCGGCCGCGCTCTCCTTCTTCCTCCACGACCTGCCCGGCCCCGTCGTCCTCGTGGGCGCGCAGCGCAGCAGCGACCGCCCTTCCAGCGACGCCAGCATGAACCTCCACGCCGCGGTGGCCGTCGCCGCGGGCACGCGTCTGGGCGAGGTCGTCGTCGTCATGCACGGCGACACCAGCGACGCGAGCTGCCTCATCCACCGCGGCACGCGCGTCCGCAAGATGCACACGAGCCGCCGCGACGCGTTCCAGTCCCTCAACGCGCTCCCCCTGGGCCGCGTCGACTTCGAGGCGAATCGCCCGGTGGTGCGCCTCACCGAGCCCCACCGCCACGCGGGCAAGGGCCCCGTGCGCGTGGACGACGCGATGAACGAGCGCGTCGCCATGATCCAGAGCTACCCCGGCCTCTGGCCCGACCACATCGAGAGCGTCGTCCTGGACGGCGTCGTCCTCGTGGGCACGGGGCTGGGCCACGTCGCGGAGCGCACCTTCCCCGCGATGGAGAAGCTCCAGCGCGAAGGCAAGTTCGTCGTCATGGCGAGCCAGTGCTTGAGCGGCCGCGTCAACATGAACGTCTACTCCACGGGCCGCGACCTCCAGCGCCTGGGCGTCATCCCCGCGGAGGACATGCTCCCCGAGGTCGCCTACGTCAAGGCCATGTGGGTGCTCGCCCACGCGAAGACGCGCGACGAGGCGCGGCGTCTCTTCCTCACCCCCATGGCGGGCGAGATGGACGAGCGCACCGACGTCGAGGCGTTCCCCCGGCCGGAGGTGGCGCAGTGAGCGCGCCCGACTACGCAGCCCTCGGCTTCAAGGCGGGCCTGGAGATCCACCAGCAATTGGACACGCCGAAGCTCTTCTGCCGCTGCCCCAGCCGCCTCGACGAGACGGAGGCCGTGGACGTGGACTTCCAGCGCCAGCTTCGCCCCACCGCCAGCGAGCTTGGCGAGATCGACCGCGCCGCCGTGGAGGAGGCGCGCAAGGCGCTGCGCTTCGAGTACGTGGGCGAGCGCCACACGGCGTGCCTCGTGGAGATGGACGAGGAGCCGCCCCACGCGCTGGGCCACGAGGCGCTTCTGGCAGCGCTCCAGATGTCTCTGCTGCTGAAGGCCAAGCCCGTGGACGAGGTCCACGTCATGCGCAAGATCGTGGTCGACGGCAGCAACACCTCGGGCTTCCAGCGCACGAGCCTCCTGGCCACCGAAGGGCTCGTGGAGGCCAAGGAGGGGCCCGTCCGCATGGCGACCTTCTGCCTGGAGGAGGACAGCGCCCGGAGGCTCGACCGCGTCGGCAACCTGCAACGCTATCGGCTTGACCGCCTGGGCATCCCCCTGGTGGAGATCGCGACGGAGCCCGACCTCAAGGGGCCCGCCCACGCGCGCGAGGTCGCCGAGGCCATCGGCAGCGCGCTGCGCGCCACGGGCAAGGCCAAGCGCGGCATCGGCACCATCCGCCAGGACCTCAACGTCAGCATCCGCGAAGGCGCCCGCGTCGAGATCAAGGGCGTCCAGGAGCTTCGCCTCATCGAGCCCGCCGTCGAATGGGAGGTCCGTCGGCAGGCCCACCTTCTTGATATCAAAAAGGAGCTTCTCGCGCGCGGCGCCAAGGCGTCCGACTACGAGCGCCCCGTCGTCGACCTCACCGAGGGCTTCCGCGCGAGCAACGCCAAGATGATCGCCGGCGCCATCGCCTCCGGGCAGGGCGTCCACGGCGTCAAGCTCCCGCACCTCGCGGGCCTCCTGGGCAAGAAGAGCGACGAGGCGATGCCCCCGCCCCGTGTCGGGCGCGAGCTGGCCGACTACGCCAAGGTCAAGGCCGGCGTCAAGGGCATCTTCCACAGCGACGAGCTTCCCGCCTACGGCATCGCGCAGGCCGAGGTCGACGCCGCGCGCCAGCGCCTGGGGTGCGGACCCCACGACGCGTTCGCCCTCGTCGTGGAGAAGCGCGAGGTCGCCGAGGTCGCGCTCCAGGGCGTGCTTGCGCGCGCGGCGCTGCTGCTCCACGGCGTCCCCGAGGAGACGCGCGACCTCAACCCCGACGGCACGTCGCGCTATCTCCGCCCCCTGCCCGGCGGCGCGCGCATGTACCCCGAGACGGACGTGCCCCCGCTGCGGCTGGACGCCGCCATGGTGGAGCGCATCCGCGCGGACCTGCCCGAGACCATGGCGCAGAAGCTGGAGCGCTTCCCCAAGCAGCACCGCGACATCTCCGAGGAGCAGGCGCGGCAGATCGTCCGCGGCGAGTGGGACCGCGAGTTCGAGGCCCTGGTGCAGGCCACCGGCCTCGCCAAGGAGGCCGCGCGCCTTCTGCTGAGCACGCTGCCGGAGCTCGTGGCCAAGGGCGTCCCCGCCGAGCGGCTGACGCTGGCGCGCATGCTCGACGCCCTCACGCGCGTGAAGGAAGGCGCGTTCGCCAAGGAGGCGCTCCCCGGCGTGCTCGAGGCCATGGCGCGGCAGGGGATCGGCGCGCAGCAGGCCGCGCAGGCCCTCGGCCTCGGCGGCCTCGACAAGGACGCGCTGCGCCGCGAGATCGACGAGGAAATCTCCAAGAACGCCGCGCTCGTCGCGAAGCAGGGCCTCCGCGCCGCGGGCCCCCTCATGGGCCCCATCATGGCGCGCCACAAGGGGAAGGTCAGCGGCGCCGAGATCAGCGCGCTGCTGCAAGAAAGGCTGCAGCTGTGGATCGAGCACTCCCGGTAGGGAGGGCTCGAGAGGCCGATCCCGACGAGCGCCCAAGGGGCGCGAGGAGAGGCTTCGGCCGGATCGCCGCGCACCCGGCCAACTGATCAGGTTGGCCGGGGAGCGGGTCTGCGCATCGTTTGCAGCGGGCAAGGCCGGGCTGCAGGCAAGCGTGCGGCGGCGGGCGGGATATCGTTTTGGCCAGGGGCCCTGGGGACCTGGGCCTCACGCGGGCGCCGAGAGCAGCGCGGGGTCCAGCGGCGCGCCGCCGGTCACCGCGTTGACGTACCCCTCCGCGGCGCCCACGAAGGGGACGTACACGAGCTCCAGCGCGGCGGGCGCGTGCGCCACGGCGCCGAGGCCGCGCACCTCGTGGAGCAGGGCCGCGTTGGGCGCGGGAGCCGGGAGGAACTGCGCGCGGCTGCCCGCGTCGAGGAAGTGCGTCGGCGCGCGGCGGCGCATGGCGTCCAGCAGCGCGGGGCCGTCGGGGTCGGGCTTGCCGGTGAGGGCGTTGACGAGGACCTCGCCCTCGCCCCACGGCGTCGCCACCGGGAGGACCCAGTGCGGGAGGAAGACGAGGCGCTTCACGGCGGAGAGGCCGCCCGCGTCGAGCACGCGCGAGAGGGGCGGCGCCATGGCGGCGGCGGGCGCGAGGACGCGGCCTTCGGGGCGCGAGCCGGGCGGCTCGCTCAACATGCGCGTCGCGAGGAGGCCGCGCAGGCGCTGGCCCTTGAGCGTCGCGAGGATCGCGTGCTCCTCGCCGTTGAGGTCGCGCTCCAGGAGCACCGAGGCGAGGCGGCTGGCCTCCTCCATGAGGACGCTGCGCTCCTCCAGCGTCGCGGCGCCCTGCGCCTCGCGGAGCATCGCGTTGAGGCGCCGCTCCAGGCGCACTCCCGCGTCGCTCCACGAGAAGACCAGCGCGTGGCAGCAGGGGCCTTCGAGCCACGCGCGCAGGCGGCGCGCCTCGGCGGCGTCGCCGCGCACGTCCAGGTGCGCGCCGCGGGCGAGGGCGGGGAACGCGAGGCGCGAGGCGCGCACGCGCAGCGCGGGGGAGAGCGCGCCCTCCGCGCGCGGCGGCAGGCGCACCACGAGGGCGCTCCCGTCGCGCTCGCACGAGGCGCCGTTCTCGGTGAGCGCGGCGGCGAGGGCGTCGAGGTCCGCCTCGGCGTGGAGGCGGTCGCGGGGGCGCAGCGGAAGGGTGGCGAGGTCGAGGAGCGCGACGCCTGCGAGGCTCCAGCCGCGGACGAGGTGCCGGGGGAGCCGGCCCGGCGCGTCGAGGACGACGCGCAGCGTCAGCGCGAGGCCGGCGCGCTTCCCCGACGCGTCGAACGCGCGCTCCAGCGCGGCGAGGCGCGCGCCCGCCAGCAAGGGGGCGAGGAGCGCGGCCGCGAGGCCCAGCGTCCAGCCCCACGCGCCGCTCGTGGGCAGCAGCGCGAGGACGGGGCCGCCCCACGGGGCGAGGGCGTGGCCGGCGACGGCCAGCACGAGGGCGAGGGTCCCGGCGAGGCCCGCGAGGGTGAGCCACGCGCCGCCGCGGCGGCGGGCGGGGACGAGGAGGGCGAGCGCGAGGAGCGCGGGAAGCGCGATCCACGGCGCGAGGGCGAGGCCGCCGACGCGCCCGTCGAGGCGGCCCGCGAGGAGGCCTGCGGCGCCCCACACGGCCACGGCCCCCGCGACGCAGGCGAGGAGGCGGGCGCGGGCGACGAGGGAGGGGCCGCTGGAGCCGGCGAGGCCGCCCGGGGGGCGCGGCGCTTCATGGAGGCGCGACGTGCCGGCGAGCGGGCTCCAGGCCATGCGGCTCCATCTCCGGGGTCGCACCATAATCGTTTGGAAACGCTTCTTGGCGGGCGCCGCCATGCCGCGCTCGTGGCGGAGCGGCGCCTGGTGAACGTCATGGTGTTCGCGGCGCGCCCGCTGCGCGTCCTCCTGCTGCGCCGCCCGCCGGAGCGCGCCGCAGGGTGGCAGTCGGTGACGGGCCGCGTCGAGCCCGAGGATGCTCACGGCCCCGCGCCCGCGATGCTGCGCGGGCCCCCCGCGACGCCCGAGGTCCCCACCCTCGTCCGCGCGTGCCTCCGCGAGATCGCGGAGGAGACGGGCCTGGGCCCGCCGCTGGAGCTCATCGACCTGGGGCGCGAGTCGTCGTTCGTCGGGTACGACGGCGTGACGTACCGCCAGCGCACGTTCGCGGCCCGCTACGCGGACGCGACGCCGCCCCTGCACACGCCCGAGCACGAGGAGGGGCGCTGGGTGGGGGCGGAGGAGGCGATGAGGCTCTTCACGTGGGAGACGGACCGCGAGTCGCTGCGCGCGCTCCTGGCGGCCTGGTGAGGCGGGCCTCGTCGCGCGGGCTCAGACGGAGAGGATGCCGTGGACGTGGATCGACTCCACGCACCCCAGGAGCCAGTCGCTCCAGTGGGGCAGGACGTCCAGGCCTGGCACGGGGCAGAGGATGTCGACGCAGACCGTGACCACGTCGCAGAGGGGCGAGCTTGCCCTGAGGTCCGCCTCCGCCGCCGCGAAGGGGGCGGGGAGCAGGAGCGCGAGGACCACGCCGAGGGGGAGGAAGCGGTTCATGGGGGCACGTCGCGCCCCGACGCGCCCCGCGGGGGATCAACTCCGCCCTGCCCCTGGGGGGACGGACGAAACGCGGCTCTCCGTCGTTGCGTCGGTCGCGCCCCTTCTCCGGCCGGGCTCTAGCTTTATGTCTCCCTGGGTGGGTCGGCAGAAGGGCAGGCCATGGCTCTGGACGTCGATCGCGCGCTGGGCAAGGCCGTCTCCCGCGTCTTCACGTGGAGCGTGCGCCACGCGGCCGTCGTGGTGGCGGTCTACGTCGCCATCACGCTGGCCTTCGCCTACGGCCTCACCGAGATCCAGGTCCGCTCCACGGACTACGACCTCATGCCGGACAGCCACCCCTCGGCGCAGGCGAACTACGCCGCGCTGGACAAGATCCCCGGCTTCCGCAACGCGGACACGCTCTGGATCGAGGTCTCCAACGCCACCGTGTGCGACAACGGACCCCAGGGGCAGAACTGCCATCGCGACAACATCACGTCGCCCAACAGCGTGCGCGCCGCCGAGGAGGCTGCGCAATACATCCAGGCCCGCGTGCCGGAGATGAAGTACGTCATCGACCTGCCCTACCTGGCCAAGCTCATCAACTACACCCTCTCGGGGCAGCCCGACCCCGCCAACGCGGTGGTCTGCAGCGCGCCGGGCGCCTCGCCCGTCCCCGTCCCCGTGCTCCCCGGAGGGCCCGCGGCGTGCGATCCCAACAAGCCGCCCCTGAACCCGCCCAACGAGTCGGCCTTCGCGCTCCCCGGCGACGACCTCACCCTTACCCGCGACCTGGACGTGCTGGAGCAGGCCGCGCCCGACGTCATCGCCGCGCAGACCAACGAGAAGTACACCGGCGCCATCATCGTCTTCATCTACGACGTGAACGTCACCAAGGAGGGCCCCGAGAAGGTCGTCCCCGTCGCGACGCGCTTCGTGCACGCCGCCATGGAGTGGCGCGAGCAGGGCTGCCCCAACATGGCGCAGAAGAACCTGCTCAACAACGGGCCCGCGTTCGACTGCTCCAAGACCTACATCCTGGGCCAGTCCATCAACGGCCACTTGACCGAGCTGGCGCAGAGCGACTTCCAGACCTTCGCGCCCATCGTGTTCATCGCGACGTTCTTCGTGCTCGTCGTCGCGTTCACCGACGTCACGTCCATGCTCATCGCCATGGTCTCGTTCTGCATGGGCCTCGTGTGGACGTACGGCCTCATGGGCTACCTCCACATCCCGCTGACGTTCTTCGGCCTCCTCATCGTGCCCATCACCATGGGCGTCGGCAAGGAGTACGCCATCTACGTCACGAACCAGTACATGGAGTACGTCGCGAGCGGGCGGAGCAAGGACGAGGTGTGGCGCATGGTGGGCCGCCGCGCGGGCGCCGCCCTGGCCATCGCGACCGTGACCAGCATCTCGGGCCTCGTCGCGATGTACTTCGCCGGCTTCCACATCATGCGGGACCTGGCGTTCCTGTGCATCTTCGCCTTCGCGTCGCTCTTCTTCCTCTCGGTCATGTTCATCCCCGCCGCGCAGGCGTTGAGGCGCCGGCAGGCGAAGCCCAAGCCGTTCAAGCCCAGCCTCCTCATGGGCGCCGTCGCGCGCGGCATCAGCAGGAACCGCACCGCGGTCGTCGTCGTCACGGTGATCCTCACCGGCGCCCTCTACTACGAGAGCACGAAGCTGGAGGAGTACTTCGGCATCTCCGGCGGCTTCCGCCAGGGCGACTACCTGGAGGAGAGCTACAAGTTCTACAACACCGCGCTGGGCGGCTCCGGCACCGAGCTGGTGGTCATCAAGGGGGACATCGCCGACTGGAAGACGCTCCAGTACCTCACGAGCCTCGACGCGAGCCTCGTCGCCGACAAGGAGCACGTCCCCAAGTCCAGCAACGTCGCCTCGCTCATGCTGGGCCTGCGCACCTACTACGACCTGCGCAACGGCCTCACGAACCCGGCCATCCTCACCGAGAAGGCCAAGAGCGACCCCAACTTCAACGTCCCCCACGACGCCGCGGCCATCCGCCACGATATCAAATTGATGTACAACTCCACCGTGTGGGCGCCCCTGGTCGCCATCTTCGTCTCGCCCGACGCGGATTACGCCGTCACGCACACGTTCTACCACATCGCCAAGGAGGACTTCGCCGGCCTCCAGGGCGACTGGGACGCGCTCAACTGCGACGTGGGCAACCCCGAGCAGTCCAGCTCGCCCTGCGCCACGCAGGGCCCCCAGAAGCCCGACACCGTGAAGTCGGTCAACCTCGTGGGCACGCAGGACACGTTCTACCTCTTCGTCAAGTACGGCCTCCCGTGGCTCGACTACGTGAGCTACATCGCGGCGGGCCTCACGTTCGTCATCGCCTTCGCGGTGCTGCGCAAGCCGCGCGACGTGCTCGCCGTCATGGTGCCCATGGTCGTCGCCGGCGTCTGGTGGCTGGGCCTGCTGCCCCTCTTCGGCATCGAGAAGTCCATGACGCTCATGCTGCCCACCGTGCTGCTCATCAGCGTGGGCTCCGACTACGCCATCCAGTACGTCTGGAACTACCGCGAGGTGGGCGACATGGAGGAGGTCTACCGCACGACGGGCAAGGCCAACCTCTACGTCGTCATCGCCACCATCATCGCGTTCCTCCTCTTCGTGCCCATGAAGCTCGTGCTGTCCAGCCAGGGCGCCCTCGCCGCCGCGCTGGCCATCGGGTGCATCTTCCTGAGCACGACGCTCCTCGTGCCTCTCTTCTACCCCGGCGCCGGCCGCGGCGAGCGCGTCACCGTGCGCGAGGTCGAGGAGGACGCCGTGACGCTGCCGGTGACGCGGTAGCCCCCTCCGCCTGACGAAAGGCCCGAATGCTCAAATAGGGGCTCCGAAATGGAGGGACGCCCTGGGGCGCGATCCCAAGGGATGGCGGCTCCGGTCTGCTGCCTGCGCTCCTTCGCTGGACGCGGGCGGATCGCACGCATGGACCAACTGGGGTGGTAGATCAGTTGGGAGATCGTCTGACTGAAGATCAGAAGGTCGCCGGTTCAAGTCCGGCTCACCCCACTAGCTTTTCTCCGTTTTCTCGCTCCGCCTGATCGATCAACCCACCCCGGGCGCCCACAGGCGAAAATAACAAGCTCGCCGCGCGTGTCCCGTGGGGCGATGATCACCCCCACTCCTTGGGAGGCCCTGGGGATCGCTGCTTCCCTCGCGACCCTCGCGGCATTCCCGTCTGTCCTCCTCGCCGCCAAGGGTTGGGCAGAGGTGCGGCTGACGGTGGGGCTTCTCATGGTCGCGGCTGCGGTTCTGCCCCTGCTCCTGGCGTGCGTGCTGCTCCTCTTCGGAAGCGGCCCGGTCTGGGCCCCTCGGGGCGGCGTCCTCCTGGCCGACGCGTGCATCGTGGCGCTTGCGTCGTTCATCTACGTGGCGGTGGACGACGGGAACTGGGCGCAGCACGAGGCGCAGATCATCGTCTACTTCCGTCTTCAGGCGGCGACCACGGTCCTGGGCACGACGTTCGCCTTCGCGACGCCCTCCGGCGCATGGCCCGCGCTGGTGGCCATGGTCGTCGTCCAGGTGCTGGGCCTCTTCATGGAGACGTTCGCCGTCGCGCACCCTCCGCGGCGGGGGCGGCTCGTTCTCTGATCGCCGGGCGTCACGGCCCGGGGGCGCTGCCCGTCGCGGCGTGCCCCTTGGCCAGCTCCCGCAGGAACGCCCCGTACTGCTCGCGCTTCTCGAACGACAGCGGCAGCCCCTGGTAGCCGCAGCGGGGGCACACCTGCTGGGAGAGGAGCGTGCCGCCCCCGGCGAAGGCGCCGTCGCGCACGGTGGCGGGGCGGATGCCCAGGTAGCCGCAGTCGGGGCACGCGGTGAGGGGCTGCGGGAGGTCGGCAAGGGTCGCGTCGTCGACGGGCGGGACGGGGGTCTTGGCGAGGCTGCGGGCCACCTGCTCAGGCTCGGGCCGGGGGGAGGTGGGGCCGGCGGCGAGCCCTCGGGCGCCCACGGCGGCGAGCCCCAGCGCGAGGGCACCGAACCAGAGCCCCGTGGCGACGCTCCGTCCCAGGAAGGCGAAGAAGGCCGTGAAGGCGAAGAGGCCGGCCAGGACGAGGAGGACCGAGGCCATGGTGCGGTTCAAGCGAAGCTCTCCCTGCGTCGCGAAGAGGCGCGGGCCGCCTTGGCGCCGCCGTACATACTGTAGGCACCCGGGCGGTCCTCCGACGCGCATAGGGTGAAAGGACAACCCTGAGAACCCCTCGCACGCCTGCGCGGCGTGGGAGGCCACCCGCCATGCGCCGCGCGCTGCTCACGCTCTCCATCTCCCTTCTGCTCCTCGCGCCCCTCGCCGCGTCGCTGCCCACGCTCGCGCCCGTCGCGCCCCGCGCGGCCCCGGCCCCCGCCGACGCGCCCTTCCTGGTGGGCGCCGCAGCGCGTGATATCACCCCGGCGACGCCGCAGTACCTGGGCGGCTACGGCACGGACCGCGTGAGCACGGGCACGGACCCGAACACGCCGCTCCAGGTGCGCGCGTTCTCCGTGAGCAACGCCACGGGCGCCACCGTGATGTGGGCCGAGGTCGACACGCAGGGCTACTTCTCGGGCTATCAGGAGGGAGCCTACGGCACGCTGGACGTGCGCCAGAGCGTCGAGCGCGACCTGGGCGTCCCGCAGGGGCACGTCGTGGTGGCGTCCTCGCACAGCCACGCCGCGCCGACGCTCATGGGCATCTGGGGCCCCACGGACCCGGCCTACCTCAAGCTCGTGCACGACCAGACGATCGGCGCGCTGGAGGACGCGTACCGCGCCCGTGAGCCCGCCTCGCTCACCGTCGCCGTGGCCCACCACGCCGACATGATCGGCACCAACCTCTCCTACGGAGACATGATGGTGGGCTGGCCGGTGGACGACACGCTCTCGGTGCTGCGCGCGCAGGCGCCCGACGGCCGCGACGTGGCGACGTTCGTCAACTTCGGCGTGCACGCGGACATCGTCGCCAAGAGCCTCATGTCCTCCGACTGGCTGGGGCCCGCCCGCGACTATCTCCAGGCGCGCCTGGGCGGCACCGTCGTCGTGGCCGAGGGCACGCTGGGCCACCAGGAGGCGCCCATCGAGGACAACCGCGGCGGCGACCCGTACCAGCAGATCGTCCGCTTCGGCGACCTCCTGGGCGAGCGCGCGCTGGACGCGCTGGCCACCGGCGGCCGCCCCGTGGCGGGCGACGCGGTGGACGGCGACATGGAATATTTCGCCATCCCCATCACGAACCCCGCGCTCCTGGCCCTCGTGCTGGGCGCGAACCCGCACGACACGCCCGGCATCCAGCAGGCGGTGGACAACTACCCCATCGACCGCGCGATCCTGCCCCCCTTCGCGCTTCCGCCCCTGGGAGCGACGTGGGCGGGCGCCGTGCGCTTCGGCGACGAGATGCTCTTCACGCTGCCCGGCGAGGCGTTCGCGGACGTGCCCTTCGCGGTGCGCGACGCCACCACGGGCTGCCGCGCGGACTTCAAGCTGGGCCTCGCGCAGGAGCAGTTCGGCTACCACTGGATGTCGTGGGAGACGGCCAACGCCGCGCCCGTGGGCGACTTCCTCATCTACAACGTGAACCCCGCGCTGGGCGACGTCGTCGCCAACGTGGACGTCGTGGCCGCCAACAAGATCGGCTGCGCCGCGGGGCCCGCCGTCTCCAAGCCGGAGTACCGCGGCACCAGCAGCATCACGGGCAGCGACCCCTTCGGCACGCAGGCCCTCGCGTTCCCCGACCAGACCGACGCGGGGAGCCCCATCACCTTCGAGGCGTTCGCGTTCGCAGGCGGCGACGCCCTGGCGTGGGACTTCGGCGACGGGACCACCGCCGCGGGCGAGCGCATCGTGCACGCCTTCGCGGACCCGGGCGACCATCGCGTCACGATGACCGAGACCTCGTCGAGCGGACAGGCCGCCCGGGTCGACATGGACGTGCGCGTGTGGCCCGCCGCGGGCGCCGCCCTCTCGTCGCGCGACCTGGGCGGCCACGTCGCGGAGCTGGGCGCCGCCCTCACGGGCGCCTCGGGCCGCCCCATGCAGGCGCAGTGGGACTTCGGCGCGGGCGACGGGGCGTGGGGCCTCGCGGTGGAGCACGCGTTCCCCGCCGCGGGGACCTACCCTGTGGGCGTCCGCGTGGCGGACGCGTCGGGCCTCGTGGGCGAAGGCCACGCCCTGGTCACGGTGTCGTGAGGAGCCGCAAGGCGCAAGAGGGGCCGCGGCCTAGCCGCCGCGTGCGCTGGCCGCCGCTCCTGGTGGTGCCCGTCCTCGTGCTCGCCAGCGGATGCTTCCTCCCGCCGCAGCCCCCAGCCCCCACCGCGGGCGAGTTCCACGTGGAGCTGCTTGGCGCGTCGCCCACGACCCAGGCCATGCGCTGGAACGTCGCGCTCTCCAACGGCAACGCGGCCGCGATGCACGGCATCAAGGTCCAGATCACGGTGAAGTATTACCGCACCCGCGACGCGGGGCACGACGAGAAGACCCTGGACATCGATGCCAACAACACCACCGTCGTGCTGCTGAGCACGGCGTTCATGGGGTTCGGCGACTACGACTACGTCCTCCAGGCCGTGGGAAGCGACGGCACGATCCTGGACACGGAGCAGGACCTCTTCGAACTGTGCGCGTGCTGAGGGGCGAAGCTTCATCCCGAGCGGCACGGGTCCAGCCGCGTGCGCGCCGAGGCCCTGCTGCCCGACCTCATCCGCCGCGCCGGGCGCTCGCCCCACGACGTGCTCGCCGGCGTCGAGCCCGCGCTGCGCGCGCTGGGCTTCGCGCCGCGGCGCACGCGCGAGGGCCCCGAGGCGGTGCTGTGGACGCGCGGCTCGCCCAGGCTCGCCCTCTCGGGGCACGTGGACGTCGTCCCGGTGGGCGAAGGGTGGAAGCAGGACCCCCACGGCGGCGCGCTGGCGGAGGGCCGCGTCTGGGGCCGCGGAGCGTGCGACATGCTGGGCGCCGTCGCGGCCTTCGCGGGCGCGGCCGAGCTTGCGCCCGACGCGCCCTGCGCCATCCTCCTCACCACCGACGAGGAGACGCGCATGGGCGCCGCCGAGGGCGCGCTGCGCGACGGATTGCTATCGGGCCTGGAGGCCGTGGTCGTGGGCGAGCCCACGGGGCTCGCCGTGGGCACAGCCGAGAAGGGCGTCCTCTGGATGCGCGCGCGGACGGCGGGCCGCAACGCGCACGGCTCCATGCCCGAGCTTGGCGACAACGCCGCGGACCGCCTCGTGCGCGCGCTCCACGCCCTGCAGGCCGCGCCGCTCCCGGGCCACCACGCGCTCCTGGGCCGCCCCACGCTCAACGTGGGCCGCCTCGCGGCGGGCGAGGCCGTGAACCAGGTCCCCGCCAGCGCCAGCGCCGAGCTTGATATCAGATATCTTCCTGGCATGGACGCGGCGGGCGTCGAGCGCCACCTCATGCAGGCCTTCGGCCGCGCGGGCGAGGCCCCGGGCCTGGAGACCATCGGCCACCACCCGCCCTTCGAGACCTCCGCCGACGCGCGCCTCGTCAAGGCCGCCGCGGGCGCGGTCGCCTCGGTGCGCGGCCAGCCCCCCGAGGTCGTGGGCTTCCCCTACGGCACCGAGGCGTCGCGCTACGCGCCCGCGGGCCTCGACTGCGTCATCCTCGGCCCCGGCGAGCCCGCCCTGGCGCACACCAACCGCGAGAGCGTGCGCGTCGACGCGCTGCGCGAGGCCGAGGAGATCTATGCGGCGCTCTTGAGAGAGTACGCATGAGGCCCCCTGGCTGGCTCGTCGCGGGGACGATCATGCTCTCCATCCTCGCCGTCTCCACCGCGGCTCCGGTCATCCGCCTCGCGGGGAGCGCGCCGCCCCTGGCGATCGCGTTCTGGCGCCTGCTCGACGCGACGGTCCTCCTGGTCCCCCTCGCGATCCTCTTCGCGCGCCGCGATCTTGCGCGCCTCTCGGGGCGCGACTGGGCGATGCTCCTGGGCGTGGGCGCGATCCTGGGCCTGCACTTCGCGACGTGGATCACCAGCGTCACGCTCACCAGCGTCGCGGCCAGCGTCGTCCTCGTCACGCTGCACCCGGTGTTCGTGGGCTTCGCCGCGCACCGTCTCTTCGGCGAGGGCCCGCGCCCCCTGGGGTGGGTCGGCATCGTCGTCGCGCTGGGCGGCGGCCTCCTCATCGCGGGCGGAGACGCCCGGGGCGGCGCCATGCCCCTTGTGGGCGACGCGCTGGCCTTCGCGGGCGCGCTCTGCGCCGCGCTCTACTTCCTCGCGGGCCGACGATATCGCCAGCGCCTCGGCCTGCTCGCCTACGTGACTCCCGTCTACGCGGGCGCCACCGTCACGCTGGCGATCCTCCTCGTCGCGCTGCCCGCGCCGTGGGGCGGCGGCTTCGCGACCTACGGCGCCGCCAACCAGGGGCTCTTCCTCGCCCTCGCGCTGGGCCCCATGATCCTGGGCCACACGGGGCTCAACTGGGCGCTGAAGTACGTGCGCGCGCCGGTCATCGCCACCACCATCCTGGGCGAGCCCGTGGGCGCCTCCCTCCTCGCGCTCCTCCTCCCGCAGATCCACGAGGTGCCGCCCCCGACGACGCTCCTGGGCGGGGCGGTCGTCCTGGCGGGCATCCTCCTGGTGGGGCTGGACGAGGCGAGGCGGGACCGCCCCTCGGCCGCGCAGGAGGCCGCCGAGGTCGGCGGCTGAAGCATCAAGCTTCAAGCCCGGGGCGGGGCCTGGGTCGGCGTTGAACCCGAGGCTCTGGTGGGCGCTGGGCGCCTTCGCCCTCGCCCTGGTCCTCCTGGCGCCCAGCCTCGCGCCGCTGCCGGCCAGCATGGACGAGTTCGCCAGCGAGCTCTCCAACGGCACGTTCCGCCCCTTCGGCCCGCCCGGGGGCAAGGGCCTCGTCGCGGGGCCCAACGCGCTGGGCGGGTTCACGGGCGCCTCCACGGGGAACTACGTCGCGGGCGCAGGGGACGTCCCCAACGAGTGGGCGCTGGACCGCGAGAGCGGCGGCGGGGCCGTGGTCATCGACTACGTCTGCAACCCCAGCCCGGGCGCCATGAAGCGGCTGAAGGCCTTCGACCAGCTTGGGCCCGACGGCGCGACGCTGGAGGTGGCCGACAAGCGCCTGCGCCCCGTGGAGCCCGACAAGTCGCTCACCTACGACAGCCTCGTCGCGTGCAGCTTCCCCGTGCAGATCCATCCGGGCACGCCCGTGCCCATCTTCAGCGTCGCGCCCAAGGGGTTCGTCGTCTCCACGTGGAGCACCGATCCGCCCCTGGCGCGCCCGCTCTCGTTCCTCAAGGACGGCGCGGACACGTTCTACGTCCTGGGCAACGAGGAGAAGCGCGTCACGCTCAACCTCACCTTCCTCGTGGACAGCGGCTACTTCTCCTTCTCGCCTCCTCCGGGCGCCCGCGTCTCGGACTACGCGCGGGGCCTCGTGCCCGCGCTGCCCCCGGGGATCGCGGACGCGGCGAAGATCGTCATGGCGCGCGCGGGCGTCAAGGACCCGACGCTCGTGGGGCCCACGCTGGACGCGCTCAACGCCTACTTCCGCTCCTTCACCGACGGCCCCATCCCCGGGCCCGACGAGGTGGACAGCCTCTACCTCGCCCTCGCGCTCTCGGGGCACGGCTGCTGCCGCCACCGCGCGTTCGCCTACATGGTCACGGCGCAGGCGGCGGGCATCCCCGCGCGCGTCGTCGTGAACGAGGCGCACGCGTTCCCCGAGGTCATGTTCCCCGACGGGAGCTGGCACCAGGTCAACCTGGGCGGCTGCGGCGCGTACACCGTCAACAACCCCAACAACTACCCCAGCCTCTTCGACGCCGCCGCCGAGCCGCGCCGCGAGGCGAACCCCGACGAGGGGCGCCCCCAGACGGCGGTCGCGACGTTCACCAACATCACCGAGGCGCCCCCGCGCATGGTCAAGGGCGAGGTCTACTTCGTGAACGGCACGGTGGAGGCCTCCAACGGGCGCCCGGTGGGCGGAGCGCCCGTCGACCTCTACCTCAACGCGACCAAGGCCACCAAGGGCAAGCTCATGACGTCGGGGCAGACCGACGCGTTCGGCCGCTTCAGCATCCAGTCGCGCGTGCCCGTGGACGTGGCGGCGCAGGGCTATCAATTGGTGGCCTCGGGCGGCACGGTGAGCGCGGGCCCCTTGCGCTACGAGGGGAGCTGGAGCGACCCCGCGGTGGACGTCTTCACGCCCACGCGCATCGTCCTGGCGCACGCCACCGCCGCGGCCGGCTTCCCCGCCAACGCCACGGGCCGCCTCGTGGACGTGGACGGGAACCCGGTGGGGCCCGCCACCATCCGGTGGTCCATCGGCTCGACGCAGGAGCGCGACCTCCAGGCCGACTCCACGGGCCTCTTCACCGCCGCGTTCCAGGCCAACGCCACGGGGAGCCTGGCGCTGTCGTTCTCCTACGACGGGGACGCGCACCACGGCGCGTCGCAGGCGGACGAGGTGGTCGCGGTGACGCGCGGCACCATCCTCGCGCCCGCCAACGCGCCCATCCTCCTGCGCGGCGAGGTGGGGCTCGTGAGCGGGGACCTCGCCGTCTCGGGCGCCAGCCTCGCCGGGCGCCTCGTCACCGTCGCGCTCACCAACGCCACGCGCATTGTCGCCATCCCGCCGGCCCAGGCGACCACCGACGCCAGCGGCCACTTCGTCGCGCGCGTGCGCGTGCCCGCCAACGCGCTGCCCGGCGCCTACGCCGTGGACTACCGCGCGCCCGACCTCCAGGTGAACGCCACGGGCGTCGTGCGCGTCGCCATCCGCCCGGGCTTCGTCGTCGAGGCGCCCTCGCGCGTCGGGCCCACGGAGGGCTGGACCGCGACCGCCCAGGTCACCAGCGACGACGGCTCCGCGCTGGGCGGCGGCATCGTCGAGCTTCACGTCGACGGCAACGCGACGCCCCTCAAGACGCTCCTCACCAACGCGACCGGCGTCGCGCGCTTCCAGGTGGAAGGCGGCGCGCTGCCTCCCGGGGACCACGCCATCACGCTGGCCTTCGCGGGCGACCGCGACCGCGCGCCCGCCGAGCAGACGGCCAACCTCCGCGTGCTGCCCCCCTTCTGGGCCCTCGTGCCCGCGTGGGTCTGGATCGCCCTCGGAAGCGCCGCGCTCGTGGGCGGCCTGGGCGCGTGGCTGCTGCGCCCCGGCGGCGTCGTGCGGAGGGTGGTCCTGCGCCCGCGCTGGCGGATCGACCTCTCGTGGCCCGACTTCCCGCCTGGCGTGGCGCCCGTCGCCGAGCCCGGCACCGCGGTGCGCGTCGTCGCCCAGGCCTTCGACGCGCAGGGGCGCCCGCGCAAGGCGCGCTTCGTCCTCGTGGCGCCCGGCGTCCGCCTGCGCTCGAAGGGCGAGTTCGAGCTTCGCGCGGGCGAGCCGGGCGTCCTGCCCCTGGAGGTGAAGGCCCGCGGCCGCGCGCGCTGGCTCGCCGCGCCCGCCCTCGCGCGCCTCCCCGTCGCGACCTACCGCGCCGCGGTGGAGCAGGGGTTCGTCGCGCTGCGCGGCGCGGCGAAGCTCGACGCCAGCGCGACGCCGGGCGACCTCGTCGACGCGCTCTCCCCCAAGCTGGAGCCCGCGCCGCGCGCGAGCCTCGCCGAGGCCGCGCGCCTCTTCGAGACGGCCGACTACAGCGAGGCGCCCGTGGACCGCGCGTTCTACCACGCCTTCGCCCAGGCGCGGCACGCCGTGGAGCGCGCGCTGGAGGGGGCCGATGGCTGAGGAGGTGACGCCGGGCCCCACCGAGGCCGGCGCCTGGCTCGTGGCGGGCGTCGCGTTCGCCGTCGCGCTCCTGGTGTTCCGCTCCGCGACGATCCTGCCCGCGGGCCTCTTCGACGGGTGCGCTGCCGCGCTGGTCGCCATGGGGGCGGCGCCTCTCGCGCACCGCCGCCTGGGCCCCGCCGCGGCGACGCTGCTGCGCGGCGCGGGCCTCGTCGCCGCCGCGCTCCTCGTGACCGCGAGCCTCGTGGCGCCCTGGGATCGCGCCGCGCCCCCCCTCGCCCTGCTGATCGCGGGCGCGACGCTCCTCCAGGCCGCGCGCGGGCGTCTCCTCGCTGGGGTGGGCCTCGCGACGCTGGCCGCCGGGCTCGCGCTGGGCTGGTGGCTCTCGGGCGACTTCCCCGAGAGCGGCCGCCTCCGCTTCGCCCTCGCGCTCACGGCCGCGGGCGCGGCGGGGCTCCTGGCGGCGCGGCGGAGCCTCGTCGCGCGCGGGCACGGCGCCATCGTGCCGGGCCCCGCCGGGCTCATCGCCGGCGCCGCCGTGGGCGCGACGTACCTCTCGTACCGCGGCCTCGTCGCCCTCCACGTCGGGAACCTGCCCCTCTACGAGTGGAGCCTGGGCGTCGCGCTCTCGCTGCTGCTGCTCGCGCGCATCCGCCGCGGCGCGCGCGAAGGCGAGGCGCCCGAGGCGTGGAGCAGCGAAGCGCGCCGGCACGCTCAAGACGCGACGCCCCTCTACGACGCGCGCATGGCCCCTCTGGCCGCGGTGCTCGCCCGTTACCTGGAGACGGGCGCCGGCTTCGAGGAGTACCGCGCGACGCTGGAGGCCGCCGCGCCCGACGCCGCGCCGCGCCTGAAGGCCATCCTCGCCGCGCCGCACCCCGCGGAGGGCCGCTCCCGCGCGGCCCGCCGGGAGGCGGCCGCCCGCCGGCTGGCCGCCCACAAGGCCGCCCTTGAAGCCATCGAGACGCCGATCCGGAGCCGCTGACATGGACGCCCCCCAGCCCGCGTGTGCCCGCATCCTCGACGGCGTCGCCCAGACCTTCGTGGGCGACCGCCTCCTCCTGCGCAAGCTCCTCTCGGGCGCGCTCGCCAACGGGCACGTCCTCTTCGAGGACCACCCCGGCCTCGGGAAGACGCTGCTGGTCAAGGCCTTCGCCCGCGCCATCGGCTGCGACAGCAAGCGCGTGCAGTTCACCCCGGACCTCCTCCCCGGTGATATCACCGGCACGCACGTCTGGAGCAGCCGCGACGAGCGCTTCCAGCTCGCCCGCGGCCCGGTCTTCACCAACGTGCTCCTCGCGGACGAGATCAACCGCGCGCCCCCCAAGACGCAGAGCGCGCTCCTGGAAGCCATGGAGGAGCGCCAGGTCACCATCGAGGGCGAGACGCACTTGCTCCCCTCCCCCTTCTTCGTCCTCGCCACGCAGAACCCGCTGGAGCAGGAGGGGACGTACCCGCTCCCCGAGGCGCAGCTGGACCGCTTCGTGCTGCGGCTCACCACGGGCTACCCCAAGGACGTGGAGAGCGAGACGGAGATCCTCCGCCGCCGCCTCGCGTGGAAGCGCGACGACCCCACCAAGGACCTCAAGCCCGTGGTGGACGCCGAGGGCTTCCGCCGCATGCAGGAGGAGGTGGAGGAGAAGGTCTACGTCCACCCCGCGCTCCTCGTCTACATCAGCCGCCTCGTGCGCGGCGTGCGTGAGCACCCCCACGTCGCGGCCGGGCCCAGCCCCCGCGGCGCTCTGGCGCTCCTTCGCCTCTCCCGAGCGCACGCCTACGTGCAGGGGCGCAACTTCGTGACGCCCGACGACGTGAAGATCTTCGTCGAGGACGCGCTCTCGCACCGCATCCTGCTGGACGTGGAGCGCGCGCTGGAGGGGCGCGAGGAGCGCGCCGTCGTGCGCGAGGTCCTGGACAAGACCGAGGCGCCGCTGCGCTTCGGGAACCAGCCGCCGGAGGCCGCGCCGCCCAAGCGCGCGGGGGTCTGAGGTGGCCCGCCTCGCCCGCGCCGGCGCGGCCCTCGCCACCGCGGGGCTGGGCCTCCTGGGCCTGGGCATGGCCGTGGGCAACCTCGCCCTCCTCGCGCTCTCCGTCTTCCCGCTCTCCCTTCTCGCCTACTCCATCGCGACGCAGCCGCGCGGCGATCCCCTGGGCAGCCGCCAGCTCTCCACGCGCTCGCCCCGGCGCGGCGAGGCGGTGGAGATGGTCGTCCGCTCGCAGGCCTCCGAGGCGGGCGACGTCGTCGAGGTCCACGCGCCCATGCCCGAGTCCACCAGCATCGAGTGGGGCAGCAACCTCACGCTCCACCACGGGCCCGGCGCGCGCGGCGCCATCGTGCGCTTCCGTGTCCACGCCCGCGGCGCCGCCGCGCTGCCCCCGGTCGTCGCCGAGCGCATCGACGCCCTGGGCCTCCTCGCGCCGCGCTCCACGGAGATCGCGCCCGCCGAGACGCTGCGCGTGGCGCCCCGCGTCTACCCCTCCGAGGGCTTCCGCCGCCGCGGCGCGGGCGCGCTGCGCCTCCAGCAGGCGCGCCTGGGCGTCGGCAGCGCGGACTTCCGCGAGCTTCGCGACTACGCCTGGGGCGATCCCCCCAAGAGCATCCACTGGCGCGCGACCGCGCGGCGCCTCTCCGCCTACGCGGGCCGCGGCGGCCCGGGCAGCACGCCGCTGGTCAAGGAGTACGACAAGGAGGGGCGCCGCAGCGCGCTGGTCCTCCTGGACGGCGGCGACGCGCTGCGCGTCGGCACCACGCTGGAGACGGGCCTGGACCACGGCGTGGAGGCCGCGCTGGCCGCGTGCCGCCTTTTGCTATCGCAGGGGATCCGCGTCGGCGCGGCCACCTATGGCGCGAAGGCCGGGCTGCCCGAGCCCCCCGAGGCGGGCGAGGGGCAGATGCCGCAGCTGGAGCGCGCGCTCTCCCCCGGCGAGCCCGACGCGGCCGCGACGCCCGTGCGCGCGCTCCAGCAGCTCCAGCCCCACCTCGTGGGCTCGCGCCCCGTGCTGGTCGTCGTGACGCGCGTGACGCCCGCCACCGCGGCCCAGCTGGCGGAGACGGCGGGCCACCTGCGCGTCATGCTGCGCGAGAAGGGCCGGCGCCTGCCCCTGGTGGTCATCGACGTGCGCGCGCTCTCCCTCGTCCCCGAGCGCGGCGAGGCGTGGAGGGGTGCTACGCGCCTCGTGGAGCGCGAGGACGCGGCCGCCGCGAGGCGCGTTGCCGCCGCGGGCGCCCGCCTTGTCCCGTGGCGCCCCGGTGACGACCTGCACGCGCTCCTGGCCCGGGAGGGGATCGCGTGAGCGCCATGCGCCTCCTCGTGCGCGCGCCCTTCCTGGCGCTCCTCGCGCTGCTCCTCATGCTCCTGGGGCTGCGCTCCAGCCTGCTGCGCCTCGTGCCGCTGGACCTTGGGGCCTTCCCGCTCAACGCGCTCCTCTTCGCCGCGCTCGCGCTCCTGCTCCTCCCCGCGCTCCTCGCCCGCGGCTCGCCCCTTCCCCTCGCCACCGCCGTCGCCCTGCCCGTGGTCACGCTCTCGGCGTATGGCGAGAGCAAGCTCGACTGGCTGCGCACGCTCAAGGACTTCGGCGTCGCCGAGACGGGCGGCACCTCCTTCGCGCGCCTGGGCCTCGCGCTGGCGGTCCTCGTCCTCCTCTGGGCGCTCCACGCGACGGACTTCGCCGCGCGCCTGCGCTGGCGCGCCCTCTCGCGCGGCATCCCCGAGGAGCAGGCCAACGGCGCGGCCCTCGCCTCGCTGGCCCGCAGCGGCGCGGCCACCCTCTTCGCCCTCGCCGTCACGGCCCTCCTGGGCGCCGCCGTCTTCTGGAGCGCCGCGCTGGGCGACGTGCTGGGCCTCGCGGGGCTCGCGTTCGTGGTGCCGCTGGCGGCGACCGCGCTCGTGGGGATCGGCGGCTACGTCCTGGTGCGCGGGGCGCGCTCGTCCGAGTGATTCTCCCCCTGCTCGCCGGTCCCCGATGCAACCCGAACCCACGAACCGCCGGACCACAGTCCCTACTTTGGTCCGGTGGAGAATGAAAGGTCAGCGGACCAAAGTCAAGAGATCAGCCTTCGAGACGATCCCGACGACCTTCCCCTTCTCCAGCACCAGGATGGCGTCTTGGTCCTCCAGGAGGCGGTACGCCTGCTCGACGCCCATCTCGGGCCCGGCCATGGGGAGCGGCGGCGCCATGAGGTCCTGCACGGGCGTCCGCGCGAGGGCGTCCGCGTCGGTGGCCTCCGAGAGCGCGTGCACGATGACGCGGTCCGACAGGCTGCCCACGGGGGAGCCCTTGGCGAGCACGGGGACCTGGCTGATGCCCTTCTCGCGCATGACGCGGATGGCGACGCTCACGGTGTCGGTGGCGCGCACGGTGGCGACGGGCCGCGTCATGACCTCGCCCAGGAGGATGCCCTTCCCTTCAGCGCGGTTGAGCGCCTCCAGGATCGCGTTGTAGGTGGAGCAGCGCGGGTCCACGGTGCCGTTCTCGATGCGCGCGATCAGGGGCTGCGAGACGCCGGCGGCCTTCGCGAGCTGCGCCTGCGTGAGGGCGAGCTTCTTGCGCAGCGCGCGCACCTCGGCCGGGTGCGGCATGTGGAGCGGCATCGATCCCTGCATGAGAACCGGCATTTGATAACCCTTGTGCATGCACGCCAGCCGGCCAAGGGCTTTTGCGGCCCCCTGGGGATGCGCCCGCGTGAGGCTGCTTCCCGCGCTCCTCGTCGCCATCCTCTGCGCCGCTCCCGCCGCGCTGGCCGAGGACACGCTCACCTCCTTCGAGACGCCCCACCAGGGGAAGGACGCGCAGTGGACGTTCCTCGTGGAGGGGCGCGAGGCCTACAACGCCAGCGCGGTCGTGTTCCTCAACGCCGTGCGCAGCCCCTTCGAGATCATGGTCCGCGCCCAGAACGGCACGACGATGTTCGACCAGAAGGGGGCGCGCGGCATCCAGACGCTGCCTCCGCTGGCGCCAGGCCGCTACACGGTCGTCGTCAAGGGGGACGGCACCTTCTCCATCACGCAGCGCTACCTCGACGCCGCGGGGACCGCGGGCGGCGTCACCGACGTGAACGCCACGCTGGGCGCCACGCAGGGATGGGTCATCGTCCCCTCGCAGGCGTGGCGCGTGTTCGTCAACGGCAGCGTCTCCGTGGACTGGGACGACCTCGTCACGGCGGGCGGCTCCGCGAACCTTGAGCGCCTGGAGGCCCCGCTCAACCACACTATCCTCGCGGGGCGGCCCGCGTTCCTCCTGCTGCGCGGCGACCCCGGCTCGGCGTACTCCATCCACCTGGAGCCCGCGCCCGACCTCGCCGCCGCGGCGTCCGCGCCCCCGGCGGCCAAGACCCCGGGCCCCACGCTGGCGCTCGTCGCATGCGCGACGCTCCTCGCGCTGGCGCTGCGCCGTGGCCTCGGCCGCAGGCCTTAAGGGCCACCGCCGGGCTGCCCACGCCTGATGGAGCAGCAGCGAATCCTCGTCGCCGTCGCGTGGCCCTACGCCAACGGGCCGCTCCACCTGGGCCACGTCGCGGGGAGCCTGCTCCCGCCCGACGTGTTCGCCCGCCACCAGCGCATGAAGGGCGCCAAGGTCGCCATGGTCAGCGGCTCCGACATGCACGGCACGCCCATCACCGTCGCGGCCGAGAAGGCCGGCATGGCGCCCGAGACGTTCGCCGCGGCCTACAACGCCAGCCACAAGGAGTCGTTGAAGGCGCTGGGCATCCGGTTCGACCTCTTCACCAGCACCGCGACCGCGAACCACCGCGAGGTCGTGCACGACGTCTTCCTCACGCTCCTGGAGCAGGGCCACATCACCAAGCGCAGCATGACCGCGCCCTACGACCCCACGGCGCGGCGCTTCCTTCCCGACCGCTACGTGGAGGGCACCTGCCCGCACTGCGGCTTCGAGGGCGCGCGCGGCGACCAGTGCGACAACTGCGGCCGCACGCTGGACCCGCAGGAATTGAAGAGCCCGCGCAGCAAGCTCTCGGGCGCGGCGCCGGAATACCGGGAGACCGAGCACTTCTTCCTGCGCCTGCCCGCCTTCGAGGAGCGCCTCAAGGCGTGGACCGCGCAGAACGAGGACCACTGGCGCGCGAACACCATCAACTTCACGCGCAACTGGCTCGCGGAGGGGCTCAAGGACCGCCCCATCACGCGCGACATGACCTACGGCGTGCCCATCCCCCTCCCGGGCTACGAGGACAAGCGCATCTACGTCTGGTTCGAGGCCGTGATCGGCTATCTTTCCGCGACCAAGGAGTGGGCGAGGCTCTCGGGCCACCCCGAGGCGTGGAAGGAGTTCTGGCTCGACCCCAAGGCGCGCAGCTACTACTTCCTGGGCAAGGACAACATCCCGTTCCACACCATCATCTGGCCCTCCATGCTCATGGGGTACGGCGACGGCAAGGGGCGCGCGTACAACCTGCCCTACGACGTGCCCGCGAACGAGTTCATGAACTTCCAGGGCGCGAAGTTCAGCAAGAGCCGCGGCAACCTCATCACCGTCGACGAGGCGCTCTCCACCTTCGAGCCCGACGCCGTGCGCTACTACCTCGCCATCAACCTCCCCGAGAAGGGGGACGCCAACTGGGACTGGCCCGACTTCGTCGCCAAGGTCAACGACGAGCTGGTGGGCACCTGGGGCAACCTCGCGCACCGCGTCGTGAGCTTCACGCGCAAGCACGTCGACCACGTCCCTCCCGCCGGGCCCCTGGGGGAGCGCGACCGCGCCATGCTCGCGCGCATCGAGGCCACGCACGCCACCGTCACCGACCTCCTGGGCCGCGTCGAGCTGAAGAAGGCGCTGCGCGAGGTCATGGCCCTCGCCGCCGAGGGCAACCGCTGGTGGGACGAGAAGGCCCCCTGGAAGCAGGCCAAGGAGGACCCCGAGGCGCTGAAGACGACGCTCCACGTGGGCCTGCGCCTCGTGCGCTCGCTGGCCCTCCTCACCGCGCCCTGGCTCCCCTTCAGCGCCGAGAAGCTCTGGCGCACGCTGGGCGAGACGGGCAACGTCCACGACGCGCGCTGGGACGACGCGCTCAGCGATATCCGGCCCCACAACAAGGTCCACGAGCCCACGGTGCTCTTCACGAAGCTCGACCCCAAGATGGTGGAATCCATGACGCAAGCCCCTCCCCCGGCCGCCGCGGCGCCCGCCGCCCCCGCGCCTTCGCCCTTCAAGCCCCAGGTGACCATCGACGACTTCGCCAAGCTGGACCTCCGCGTCGCCCAGGTGATCTCCTGCGAGCCGCACCCCAAGGCCGACAAGATCTGGGTCCTCCAGGTGGACCTGGGCGTCGAGAAGCGCCAGATCCTCGCGGGCCTGCGCGAGCACGTCAAGCCCGAGGAGCTCGTCGGGAAGAAGATCGTCGTGATCGCGAACCTGGCGCCGCGCCAGATCCGCGGGCTGGAGAGCAACGGCATGGTCCTCGCGGCGGAGGTCGACGGCGTCGTCGCGCCTCTCACGCCCGCGAAGGACGTGCAGCCCGGCGCGGGGATCAAGTGACCCCCGAAGCGCGGCCACGTCCAGCCTAACACTCTGGGAGTTCCGCAGCGATCAAATAGGGAAGCCCGCCCACGCTGGGCGGTCGAACCCATGGGGAAGGCGTCCCGAATCGTCCTCGTCGCGCTCGCGCTGGTCCTTCTCCTGCCTTCGGCCCTCGGCCAGGATGACAACGCTCCGAGGACCATCCACGCCCACCACTACGTCCGCGTGCCCCTGGACCCTTCCGCCACCGAGCGGCCCATCCTCGTCTCGTGGAACGCCACGGCGCCCATCGACGTGCTCGTCCTCACCAGCGAGGAGGCCGAGCGGTTCGCGAACGACTCGGACTGGGTCGTCCCGGGGGACGCCTTCCTCGCCGTGCGCTCCGCGACGCAGGGGCAGTCCCACGTGACGATCCCCCCTGGCGTCGCCGCCGCGATCATCTGGGACAACACCGCGAACCCGGCCGACGGCGCGCCGGGCGCCACGGACGTGTCCGTCGAGATGGGTGCCTACGACGTCGTCCTCCCCGACTCCAGCCCCCAGGGGCTCCTCCGGACGGCCACGTTCCAGCAGGAGGCATGGGCCCTCCCGGGGCTCCCGGGGATGGGCATCGCGCCCCAGGCCATCCTCTTCCTGGCGATCGCCATCGGGTGCGAGGTCGTCGCGTGGCGCGAGGACAAGCGGCGCTGGATCGACCTGGGCATCATGGTCGCGCTGGGCGCGCTGTTCAGCGCGTTCGTCTCGACGGAGGGCGTCATCCTCCCCGACACGCGCCTCCTCACCATTCCCGCCGTAATCGTGGGCATCTACGCGGTGCGCCGCTACCGGACGAGGGCGGCCGCCGTGGCGGGCGTGTTCGCCGCCTGCTTCTGGGGGCCGTTCCTGGGCGGGGACGTCCTGAGCCTCGCCCTGCACCACGGCACCATCGAACGCCTCTGGGACACCCAGTCCACCGTGTTCGTCATCGGCGGCGCGGGCTGGGGCGACGCCCTCGTGCTCGTGCCCATCCTGGGCGTGCTGTCCTTCGCGCTGCGCGGCTTTGGCGTCCTGGGGCTCCTGGAGCGCCGCCGCAAGCCGGCCCCGCGCCCCGTGGTGGCCGGCACGCGCAACGCCGAGGGCGTCCACATCGACGTGCGGAACCCCACCGACGCGCCCCTGGAGGGGCTCCAGGTGGAGGTGTTCGACGGCGACTCGCGCGAGAAGCTGCACGGGCAGGACGTCGAAGGCGCGGTGTCGCCCGGCTCGGCCATGCAGATCGCCGTCCCGCTCTCCGCCGCGGTCGCGGCGCTCCCCGCGCTCCACGTCGTCCTGCGCTCGTCGCGCGGCGAGCACGCCCTGGACCTGCGCGCGCCGTAGCGGCAGCACGTTTTTCAGGCGGCGCGCCATCGGGCCTCCGATGCGCCGCCCCTACGGCCGCAGCGCCGGCTACTACGACGCCATCTACTCCGAGCGCGTCGACTACGACGGCGACGTGGAGTACCTGGCCAAGGTGTTCAAGACCTACGCCATGGGCAAGCCCAAGCGCATCCTCGACCTGGGCGCGGGCACGTGCACGCACGCGGTCCTGCTCGCGAAGAGCGGCATGCAGGTGGACGCCGTGGACGTCTCCGAGGCGCTCCTGGACGTGGCGGAGGCCAAGGTCAAGGGCGAAGGCGTCGCCAAGAAGGTCCACCTCCACCGCATGGACATGACCAAGAAGCTCCCCGAGGGGGAGTTCGACGCCGCCATCAGCATGTTCGGCGCGTGGTGCTATCTGCGCACCGACGAGGAGGCCTCGCGCATGCTCTCCATGCTCTCGCGCCGCCTCCCCATTGGCGGCCTCTTCGTCTTCGAGTTCTGGAGCCCCCTGGGCTGGAACCCGCAGAACCGCTGGGACGAGGCGGACCTCTCGGACGGCTCCCGCGTCCTGCGCTTGACGCGCCCCAACCTGGAGCTGAAGGACGACGTCTACGAGTTCGAGATGGAGCACGTCGTCGTCAAGGACGGCCAGCTTCTGGCGGACTTCAGCGAGGTGCACGGCCTGCGCCTGCGCACGCCCTTCCAGACGCGGGCCCTGCTCCAGCGCAACGGCTTCGAGGTCGTGGCCATGACCAAGGGCGCGCGCGAAGGCAAGTCGTTCGAGCCGCCCGGGCCCAACGAGTTCCGCGTGATGGCGATCGCCAAGCGGGCGTAGCCCGCCATTCGGCCGCGGCTCGCCCTGCGCCTCGCGTCACGCCTGATCCTTGGAGCTGGCAAGCTGCCCGCTGAGCGACTGGAGCTTTCCCGCGGCGGCGTCCTCCTCGTCGGCCAGGGAGACGAGCCGCTCCTTGAGCGCGGGCGTGGGCGCGTCGCGCGCGGCGCGGCGCAGCAGCTCGGCGCTTGCCCGCTTGACCTCCACGAAGCTCTCCACGATCTCCGCCGCGTCGAGGCCGCCGGGTGCCAAGGGCTTGGGCTTGCGCGGCGCCTCGGTCAAGTGCGCGGTCCAGTCCTCCAGGATGCTCTCCAGTTCCAGGGACGCGCTCGCGGCGCGGCGCCTCAAGGCCTGCACCATGGCGCGCTGCTCCTCGTCGGGCAGCGCATCGGCCAGACGACGGAGCCCGGCGGGGCCCACCGTCTCCTCGAGGTACTGGATCGTGCGAAGCTCGTTGAGCGTCCGGCCGAGGGCGGGGGAGAGCTCGTTCTGCACGTGGACGACCGTGCCCTCCTCTGACTTTGGGAGGTTGAAGCACCCTCTGGTTCAACCCACGAAATCGGGGGCTCCGCCGCCCGGCCCGGCGGGGGAAACCGGCATATAGCTGATCGGGGGAATGCGGCCGCAGGAACCTGGAGGACTGACCGGTTGCCCACCATCGAGTCGACCCCCGCCTTCGTCGAGGAATCCTACAAGAAGATGGAGACGCGCCTCGAGAAGGTCCGGGCCCGGCTCAACCGCCCCCTCACGCTGGCCGAGAAGATCGTGCTTGGCCACCTCCACGACCCCGAGGGGCAGGAGATGGAGCGCGGCAAGGCGTACCTCCTGCTGCACCCCGACCGCGTGGCCATGCAGGACGCCACCGCGCAGATGGCCATCCTCCAGTTCATGACGGCGGGCCGGCCCTCCGTCGCCGTCCCCACCACCATCCACTGCGACCACCTCATCGTCGCCAAGGAGGGCGCGGCCAAGGACATGCCCGTGGCGCTCAAGGAGAACCAGGAGGTCTACGACTTCATGGCCAGCGCCGCCGCCAAGTACGGCATCGGCTTCTGGAAGCCCGGCAGCGGCATCATCCACCAGGTCGTCCTGGAGAACTACGCGTTCCCCGGCGGCATGATCATCGGCACCGACTCCCACACGCCCAACGCGGGCGGCCTGGGCATGGTCGCCGTGGGCGTGGGCGGCGCGGACGCGGTGGACGTCATGGCGGGCTTCCCCTGGGAGGTCCTCCAGCCCAAGATCATCGGCGTGAAGCTCACCGGCACGCTCTCCGGCTGGACCGCGCCCAAGGACGTGATCCTCAAGCTCGCCGGCATCCTCACCGTCGCGGGCGGCACCAACGCCATCATCGAGTACTTCGGCGAGGGCACCAGGAGCATCAGCGCGACGGGCAAGGCCACCATCTGCAACATGGGCGCCGAGATCGGCGCGACGTGCAGCGTCTTCCCCTACGACGAGCGCATGCGCACCTACCTTGCCGCCACCGAGCGCGCCGGGCTCGCCCAGGTCGCGGACCGCCACAAGCACCTGCTCGTGGCGGACGACGACGTCGCGAAGCACCCCGAGAAGTACTTCGACGAGGTCATCGAGATCGACCTCTCCACGCTGGAGCCCCACGTCGTGGGCCCGCACACGCCCGACCTCGCGCGCCCCATCAGCAAGCTCGCCGAGGCCGTCGCCAGCGAGAAGTACCCCAACAAGATCAGCGTCGCCCTCATCGGCTCCTGCACCAACTCCAGCTACGAGGACATCAGCCGCGTCGCGGACGTCGCCAACCAGGCCAAGGCCCACGGCGCGAAGATGGCGAGCCCGCTCCTGGTCACGCCGGGCAGCGAGCAGATCCACCTCACCATCCAGCGCGACGGCCAGATGCAGGCCATCGAGGCCCTGGGCGCCACCGTGCTGGCCAACGCGTGCGGCCCCTGCATCGGCCAGTGGAGCCGCCCCGAGCTGAAGCCCGGCGAGGAGAACGTCATCGTCACCTCCTACAACCGCAACTTCCCCAAGCGCAACGACGGCAACGCGGGCACGCTGAACTTCATCGGCAGCCCCGAGCTCGTCATGGCCATGGGGCTCGCGGGGCGCCTCGACTTCAACCCGCTCAAGGACGAGCTGGTGGGCGCCGACGGCAAGAAGTACCGCCTCCACGCCCCCGCGCCCGCCCCCGAGATCCCCGCCAAGGGGTTCGTCAAGGACGAGCACGGCTACCAGGCGCCCGCCAAGGACCCCACCAAGGTCCAGGTGCAGGTCGCCCCGGACAGCAAGCGCCTCCAGCTGCTGGAGCCCTTCGCGCCCTGGAACGGCCGTGATATCACCGGCGCGCCGCTGCTGCTGAAGGCCAAGGGCAAGTGCACGACGGACCACATCAGCCCCGCCGGGCCCTGGCTGCGCTTCCGCGGCCACCTCAACAACATCAGCGACAACATGTTCCTGGGCGCCATCAACGCCTTCACCGGCGAGGCCGGCAAGGGGAAGAGCCAGATCACGGGCGCCACCGAGGCGTTCCCCGCCGTCGCGCGCGCCTACAAGGCCGCCGGCCAGCCGTGGGTCGTCGTGGGCGACGAGAACTACGGCGAGGGCAGCAGCCGCGAGCACGCCGCCATGGAGCCGCGATATCTCGGCGGCGCCGCCATCCTCGCCCGCAGCTTCGCGCGCATCCACGAGACGAACCTCAAGAAGCAGGGCCTCCTGCCGCTGAAGTTCGCCGACAAGAAGGACTACGAGAAGGTGCGCGAGGACGACCGCATCGACGTGCTGGGCCTCCAGACCCTCGCCCCCGGCAAGCCCCTCACCGTCGTCCTCCACCACAAGGACGGCACGAAGGACCAGTTCCAGGTGACGCACACCTTCAACGCGGAGCAGGTCCAGTGGTTCCGCGCGGGCAGCGCGCTCAACGTGCTGCGCCAGGCGAAGCACTGAGGGGCCGCAGGGAAAACCCTGCGCCCGGTTAAGGGGGCGTGAGGGCTCTCCGGGCCCGTGATCCGCGCCCTTCTCCTGGTCTGCGCCCTCGTCCTGCTCTCCGTCCCCGTCGTGGCCGCCGACCCGGGGCCCGGCGGCCCGCCCGAGGAGCCCTGCAACCCCAATTGCACCGGGAACCCCGCGATGGACGCCCTCGCGGGCGACCTGCTGGCGTTCGTGGACGGCCCCGGCACGCCCTGCCGCCCCAGCTGCTGAGCCGCGTCTCCGTCACCTTCACATCCCCGGAGGGCTCCTGCGCCCGCGTGAGCGCGGACCTCTTCGAGCGCCGCGGCGTGGCGCCGAGCCCGCGCAAGGTGCCCTGCGAGTTCTGCGGCCAGCCCCTGGTGGACCCCATCGAGGAGCCGTTCAACCTGGCCTTCATCGGGCACCTCAAGGAGAGCGCGCGCTGCATGGAGCTGTTCAGCTACGGCATGACGGCGCTGCGCAACGAGATCGGCGTGCGGCTGGGCCAGAAGCCGCAGGTCGACGGCCTCTGACTCAGTCCTTGTAGCTCATGTGGCTGGGGTGGCGCGGGAAGTCCTGCGGCTCGCGGCGCGAAGGGGGCGTCGCGCGCAGGATGCGGTCGGAGCGCGTGGCGTCGGCGAGGCGGCCCAGGTCCGCGATGGCGCTGAGGTAGTGGAGCCTCGCGTTGGGGGCGAGGCCCGAGGCCTTGAGGTCGGCGCTGATGCGCGCGAGGGCCTGGCGGGGCTTGGAGGGGAGGGGGGCGATCTTCTCGGCGATGCGGCTCTCGGCGTAGGCGTCGGTGACGGGCGCGCGCGTCATGGGTCCTGCTGGGCGCTCGTGGGATTTGGCTTTGCGGGCGAATCCGTTCCGGCCCTTCAGGCGGGGGGCTTCCCGTAGAGCTGGTCGAGCCCCTGCTTCACGCGCTGCGTCTGCCACCGGGTCACGTCGCGGCCGATGAGGGTGAGCTTGGGGACGAGGCTGCGGGGCAGGCGGAGGAGGTCCGGGTTCGCGTCGGCGTGGTCGAAGACCCACTCCATGAGAGCGGTGTTCTCCTCCACGATCCGGTCGGGAAGCTCGCGTGTGGGGAAGGCTTGGAGAAGCAGGTCGTCGTAGTCCTTCGCGCTTTCCACCCGGGCCAGCGTCGCGAGGTCGGGGAGGCGCCTGGCCATCTCGGCCTCGCACCGCTCCAGCACGGGCTGGAAGCGCGCGTCCTTGACCTTGACGATGAGGTTCAGCTCGCGCAGGCGCAGCACGCGGGGCGCGTTCTCGCGGGCGAGGCGTAGCGCGTCCTCCCCGGCGTCCACGCGGCGGGCGAGGTCCAGGAGGAACTGCACGTCCTCGCGCAGGCGCGGGCGAAGCTCCAGCGCGGCCAGCCCGCCCATGACCGCGGCCTCGACGCCGCGGGCGAGGAAGGCGAGGGGGCCGTGGGCTTCCTGGGAGAGGCGCTCGCGGAGGTGGTGGAGGCCCGCGTCCAGGTCGGCCTCCGCCTTGGCGAGAAGGATGCGCTCCGCGTCGCGCATGGGATCACTCGTACTCGAGCACGAGCTTGTCGTCCTTGATCACGCGGAGGCTCGCGGTGCGGCCCATCTCGGGGTTCATCAGCGGCAGGGCGATGCGGTAGTGGACGTGCTCGGGCTCGCGGCAGTGGCAGGGGCCGCTCTCCTGGATCTTCGTCTTCAGCGTGCTCTTGCCCACGGTGAGCTGGAAGGGCGTTCCGGGGGCGGGGAGCTTGGGGAGCCAGGCTTTCTCGACGAGGAGGAAGCCTTCCTCGGCCTCCTCGGCGCCGATCTTGCGTTTCATCGTGTTCGAGGCCATGATCGCTCGACTCGGGCCGCGCGGGGCGGCGGGGAAAGAACCGTGAGCGCCGCGAAAACGCGGAGCGCCGGGGGCGTTGCCCGCCTTTCGATGAGGCGCTTCCGGATTTGAATCTTGTGGTCACGCGGCTGCGGCGTCCGCCCCCGGAGAAACCCTAATAGGGGGCACTCGGTTGGCGCGCCCAAGAGGCGATCCCCCTGGCCTTCCAGCACCTGACGCCGCCCGCCCGTGGCGAGAAGATCACCGTCAAGCCCGATGGCACCGTGCAGGTCCCCGACCGGCCCGTCGTCCCGTTCATCATGGGCGACGGCACGGGGCCCGACATCTGGCACGCGGCGCAGCCCGTCCTCGACGCGGCGGTGCGCAAGGCCTACGGCGGGAAGAAGGAGATCGTCTGGTTCCAGGTCTACGCGGGCGAGGAGGCCAACAAGAAGTTCGGCGAGTGGCTTCCCGCCGACACGCTCACCGCGTTCCGCGACTACGTGGTGGGCATCAAGGGCCCGCTCACGACGCCCATCGGGAAGGGCATCCGCAGCCTCAACGTCGCGCTGCGCCAGGAGCTTGACCTCTACGCGTGCGTGCGCCCCGTGTACCACGTGCCCGGCGTGCCCGCGCCGGTGAAGGAGCCCGGCAAGATGAACATCGTCATCTTCCGCGAGAACACCGAGGACGTCTACAGCGGCGTCGAGTTCCAGGCGGGCAGCGCGGAGGAGAAGAAGCTCCAGGACTTCCTCGTGAAGGAGCTTGGCGTCAGCGCCAAGAAGTTCCGCGGCAACGCGGTGGGCCTGGGCATCAAGCCCATCAGCGAGGAGGGCTCCAAGCGCCTCGTGCGCAAGGCCCTCAAGCACGCCATCGAGAACAAGCTGCCCAGCGTGACGCTGGTCCACAAGGGCAACATCATGAAGTTCACCGAGGGCGCGTTCATGCAGTGGGGCTACGAGGTCGCGACCTCGGAGTTCCGCGAGCACGTCGTCACCTGGGCCGAGGTGCAGGAGAAGCACGGCGGCAAGGTGCCCGCGGGCAAGGTCCTCGTGCAGGACGTCATCACCGACAACATGTTCCAGCAGCTCCTCACGCGCACGGACCAGTACAGCGTCCTGGCCACCGGGAACCTCAACGGCGATTACCTCAGCGACGCGGCGGCGGGCCAGATCGGCGGCCTGGGCATCGCGCCGGGCGGCAACGTGGGCCACGGCTTCGCGGTGTTCGAGGCGACGCACGGCACGGCGCCCAAGTACGCCGGCCAGGACAAGGTCAACCCCGGCTCGGTCATCCTCTCGGGCGTCATGATGCTCGACTACATGGGGTGGAAGGAGGCGGGCCAGCTCGTGCGGGCCGCCTTCGAGAAGACCGTCGCGCAGGGCCTCGTCACCTACGACTTCGCCCGCGAGATGGGCGTCGAGCCCATCAAGGCCAGCGAGTTCGGCCAGTGCATCGTGGCGAACATCGAGGGCAGGCCCACCCCCATCAAGCCCCGCCTGGGCGCGAAGAAGGCCGCGCCCAAGAAGCCCGCGAAGAAGGCGAAGGCCGCGAAGAAGCCCGCCGCGCGCAAGCCCGCCGCCAAGAAGGCCAAGAAGGGCAAGCGCTGAGCCTCGTCAAGAGCGCCCGGCGCGCAGCGCCGAGGCGCGTGCGATGCCTATCGCCCCTCGCCGCAGCGAGGGGCGCGTAGGGCGTATTGCGCCGCTGGTACGCCAGCGGCCAGCGGGGGCCTGTGCGGGACCGCGGGTGTTGGGCACAATGGCCCGCGGCCCCGCCAAGCTTCCTCGCCCGGGGCGATCAAGGCGTGGAGCTATTTCAAGCGAGGCAGCAGGGCGGTTGCGTCCCTGGACAACCGTCCCTCCTCTTCCAGCGAGTCCCAGGCCTCGCGGACGTAGGTCCACAGCGCCGCCGGCGTCGGGTTGCCCGCCTGCGCGTAACGGATGCGACCCTCCGCGTCGACGAGCAGCAGCGTGGGGGTCTCGGTCACGCCCAGCGCGCGGGCGAGGCCGGGCCGGTCGTGGACCGAGAGGGGGACGGCGGGCACCTCCGGCGCGGCGTCGAGGACGATGCCCGGCGTCTCCGCGCACTCGCTGCAGAGCCGGCTCGTGAAGTAGAGCGCGGTGAGGGGCGCCCGCGGCGCGGGGAGCACGTCCTCCGGGACGCGGGCGAGGCGCGGCCGGAAGCCTGCGCGCCGGCGGGCGCGCGCCCACGCGAGGGCGATCACCAGCGCGACGAGGGCCGCCGCGATGCCCAGCCGCGCGAGGACGTCCATGGCTCACGCCTGCGCGGAGCGCCCGGTCCAGCGCGCGAGGAGCGAGTAGACCTCGCAGCCCACGCAGACGTCGGTCACGGCGGCCAGGAGCGCCAGCGCGGCCACGAGGAGCGCCAGACCCCAGCCCACGAGGGGCGAGGCGAAGACCAGGAGCGCCAGCGAGGCGGCGGCGAGGAACGCGAAGCCGACTCCCTGCGCGAAGCGCACCGGGGCCGCGTCCTTGAGGCGCGCGGGCGGGCCCAGCTTGAGCGCGGGCACGACGGCGTGCTTCCAGAGCAGCGCCAGCGGGTTGGCCTGCGGGCCGAGGAACGCGCCCGCGCCCAGGAGGAGCGCGAGGACGGGAAGGAGAAGCGGGACCTTGAGCACGAACGCGACGAGGGAGAGCGCGCCGACCACGCCTTGGTTGAAGCGCGGGGCGCGGGGGTCGATGCGGGGCACGGGAAAGGAGGACGCGCGGGCCACCAAGAAGAGGCGCAACGCGGCAACTAGCGCCGGCTCCAGCTCCACCCCTGCTGGGGGCCTTCGCGCGGGCGGCGGAACGTGTTGATGTACGCCAGCGTGATGCCCGCGGCGAGGGTGAGGCCGCCGATGACCATGCCCGTCGCGACCGCGACGATGGGGTAGTGGTTGCTCGTGAAGTACGCGACGAGCGTGAGGAGCGCGCCGAGGCCCATGAGGATCGCGGGATGCCAGCGGGGGTCCATGGACGCGGGGGCACCGGCGGCGGTCCATAAGGCATTTCCCTTGGGGCGCGGTCGCCTCGCCCATGGCTCGGGTCGTCCTCGTGACGGGAGCGGGGCGCGGCTTGGGCGCCGCGACGGCGGAGCGCCTGGCGCAGGACGGGTGGGACGTCGTCATCAACTACCGCCAGACGGCGGAGGGCGCCGAGGCGGTGCGGACCACCGTGGAGGCCATGGGCCAGCGCGCGCTCGTGGTGAAGGCCGACGTCTCGCGCTGGGACGAGGCGCAGGCCATGGTGGCGGAGACGATCTCCTCCCTGGGCCGCCTCGACGCGGTGGTCAACAACGCGGGCATCTACCGCCGCGCCACCGTGGACAAGGTGGAGCCCGAGGACTGGCACGAGGCGCTGGACGTGAACCTCACCGGCACGTTCTACGTCACCAAGGCCGCGCTGGCGCACCTGCCCGACGGCGCGCGCATCGTGAACTTCACCAGCGTCCTGGGCGCCATGGGCAGCAAGCACGGCGCCCACTACTCGGCGAGCAAGGGGGGCGTCATCGCCATGACCAAGAGCCTCGCCAAGGAGCTTGGCCCCCGCGGCATCCTCGTCAACGCCATCGCCCCGGGCGCCATCGCCACCGACATGATCGGCCAGGACACGCCCGAGCAGCGCGCGGCGCGGGAGAAGACCATCCCCCTGGGTCGCGTGGGCCGGCCGGAGGAGATCGCGGGCGTCGTGAGCTTCCTCCTGGGCCCCGACGCGTCCTACCTCACCGGGCAGGTCCTGCACGTCAACGGCGGATTGTACGTTTGAGGGCACCCAGTGGGTAGCCATTGGGGAAAACCGATATCGCCACCCCTGGGCCTGCGCCGGGCGAGGCCGTCCCGTGAGGCTGTCCATCGTCGCCCTCGTCGCGCTCCTGCTCGCCCCCGGCGTGCTCGCCCTTCAGCCGCTCCCGCCCGCCGCGCCCCGCGTGGCCGGGGGCTTCACCGTCGCGCTGCTGGCGCCCGTCGCCGGCCCCACCGCGCTGGCCTTCGGGCCCGGCGGCCCGGACCTCTACGCGACGACGCTCACCGGCGACGTGCAGCGTGTGCCCCTGACGTGGACGCCCGCGGGCCCCGTCGCCTCGGGCGCGCCCTCCACGGTGGCCTCCGGCTTCGCGCAGCCCCTGGGCGTCGCCTTCGGCCCCGACGGCGCGATGTACGTCAGCGACTCGCACCTCAACCCCGCTTCGGGCCGCACCGACGGCTACGTCACGCGCATCGACCTCGCGGGCTCCCGCGTCGTGGTGGACGGCCTGCCCAACGGGCGCCACAACACCAACCACCTGCGCTTCGCCCCCGACGGCCGCCTCGCCATCGCCAACGGGAACTCCAACGACGACGGCGTGAGCGGCGGCTCCGCGGACGCCTTCCCCTACTCGGGCGCGCTCCTCACGGTGGACGCGGCGCAGGTCTCCGCGAGCCCGGCCATCCTCCGCTGGACCGACGCCAACGGGAGCCCCCTGGACGCGGGCGCGGTCGCCGCCGACCCCGGCAACGCGGACTTCGCCTCCAAGGTGCAGGTCCTCGCCCACGGCTTCCGCAACGTGTTCGGCGTCGCGTGGTCCAGCGACGGCACGGCCTACACCGCGATGAACGGCCCCGACACGTTCCCGCAGGACGCGCAGGACGCGCTGTTCAAGGTCGCGCCCGGGACCGACTACCGCTACCCGTTCTGCTTCAACCAGGGCAGCGACGCGGGCACCGACGTCGCGACCGCCAACAACCCGCTCTTCCCCGGCGCGGACTGCGCGGGCATCCCCCACGCGACGGCGCTCCTGGGCTGGCACGTCTGCGCGACGGGGCTGGACGTCGCGCCCGCGGGCAGCGCGTTCGGCCGCGCCGCGTTCGTCGCCGAGTGCGGCCCCTTCTTCCCCGACCCGCAGGACCACGGCCTCTCCACGCAGGACACGGGGCACAAGGTCGCCCGCGTCGCGCTGGACGCCCACGGCGACGCCACCGAGGTGGACGACTTCCTCACGGGCCTCGCGCTCCCCACCGACGCCCTCTTCGGGCCCGACGGCGCGCTCTACGTCGCGGACGCGGCCGGCGTCTACCGCGTCGCGCCCGTCCAGGCCCCCGCCGCCACCGTGACCGTCGAGGCCGTGGGCACGCAGTTCGCGCCCGCCGCGCTGGTGATTCCCGCCGGCACGACGGTCCAGTGGCAGACGCCCGCCATCGCGCACACCGTGACCACCGCCGCGAGCCTGGACGACGCGCGCGCCGGGCACGGCAACGATCCGCTCAACCGCGACGGGAACCCCGACACGTTCTCGCTGGGCCTCGCGCCCAACCAGGCGGCGACGCACACCTTCCTCACGCCGGGCACGTACTACTATTACTGCGCCTTCCACGTGGGCGCCGGCATGGTGGGCGTCGTCGAGGTGGTGTAGCCCGGGCACATCCGGGACCCTCCGCGCCCGAAACCTTGACAAAGAGTGGCGCGGGTTGGGGGTCCGAGGCTTGAAGACATGGCTCCCCCCACCGTCTCCGACATCGAGCGCCTCGATCGCGCTCCCTACGGCCGCTCCCTGGGCGTCCGAGCGGGCCCCGAGGCGGGCCCCGTGTGCACGAACATCTGCTCGCTCACCCCGGGCAGCATTCCCAACCTCTCGCGCAAGGTCTGCGGCTGAGGTGTGACCATGGCCCCCACCGTCTCCGAGATCGAGAGGCTCGACCGCGCGCCCTACGCCCGCTCCCTGGGCGCCAAGGGCTCGGACGCCAAGATTCCGCCGTGCACGGGTGTGTGCTCGCTGACGCCCGGCAGCCTGCCCCTCTCGCGCACCATCTGCTGACGCCATGGACCGCGCGCCTCCGCGCCTCGCGCTCGAAGGCGTGCCCTCCTACCTTCTCCGCCGCGGCCTCGTGCCGCGGAGCACCCTCGTCCACGGCCCGCTCCGCGTCGAGGGGCGCTCCCGGCGCAACCGCAACTACAAGGTCCTCCTGCCGCGCGGCGGCCTCCTCGTGAAGCAGGCCGGCGACCCGCAGGACCCCGTCTGGCGCCGCGCGCTGCGCGCCGAGGCGGACGTGGTCCGCGTCCTCGCCTCGCACCCCCGCACGCGGCGCTGGACGCCCGGCTTCGTCCACCACGACGCGGGGCGCGCCATCCTCGTCACGCGGCTGCTGCGCCCCGCGACGACGCTGAGCAAGTACCACCTCAACCTGGGCGACGTGCGCTTCCCCGCGGACGCCGCGCGCACCGCGGCGCGCGCCCTCGCCGCGGCGCACGCCGTGGGCGCCCGCGCCCTCGCCTCGGGCCGCCTCGCGGCGCCCCCGCGCAACCTGCCCGCCGCGTGGAAGCTCGCCGGCATCCCGGGCCTCCCGCCGCCCAAGCCCGGCGGGGCCGCGGACGCCGAGTACTTCCGTCTCCTGCGGCGCGAAGCGCCCTTCTACGCCCGCGTCCCGGGCCTCATGCGCGAATGGCTGGACGCGCGCGGCCTCGTCCACGGCGACGTGCGCTGGGACAACTACCTGGTCGGCGCCGGCGCCCGCGCGGAGGGCGAGCTGAACCTCCGCCTCGTGGACTGGGAGATGTGGGGGCAGGGCGACCCCGCGTGGGACGTCGCGTGCCACCTCGCCGAGCACGTCCGCTTCTGGTACGGCGCGGGGCTCCTCCACAACGCCGAGACCCTGGAGCAGATGCGGGAGCGCGTGCCCTTCCCCGTCTCCCGCGCCCACGAGGCGTGCCGCGCCTTCCTCGACGCCTACGCGCGCGAGGCCGCGACGCCCCGCGGCGCCCTCCTCGCCCGCGCGCTGGAGTACGCCCCCTTCTGCCTCGCGCTGGTGGGGTTCGAGAGCCTCCAGCGGCGCGACCAGATGCCCGCCGGCGCGCGCGTCGCCGTCGCGCTGGCCAACGCCGCCGCGGAGGACCCCAAGGCCTACGCCCGCGAGTGGCTGGGGGTCGCGCCGTGACGCTGGACGTGCCGCTGGACCTCGACGGCCCCGCGCAGGTCGCGCACCTCGCGCGTCGCGTCGCCATCCTCTCCCGGGACGAGTACGCCTGGGACGGCGAGCCGGAGCGCGTCGATCCCTCGCGCCTGCGCACGCCCGTCCGCACGCCGGAGCCCGTCGTCGCCGAGGTCGCCTCGCGCCTCTACCACGAGGCCTACGGGCGCCCCCACGACGGGCGCGGCGCCTACGCCCACCTGCCCGACCAGGACCTGCGCCGCGCCTTCGCCGACGCGCTGCGCCGCCACGCCGCCATCGTGGACGACCTCCAGCCCGGCTGGATCCACGCCCGCGCGCCTGTGATATCATCCTCCACGCCCCTCGTGCGCGTCTACTGGCACCTGGCGCCGCAGGGCGCCGCGCCGCTCCTCGCCGCCGCGACGCGGGCGCTCCGGAAGGCCAAGGCGGCGTTCATGCTGAAGCTCATGGACGACCCGCAGTCGTACCGCCGCGCGGACTCCGCCGTCCTCTACGTCCCCGCCGGAGAATGGCCCCGCGCCGCCGCCGCGCTGCCGCGCGTCCACGCCGCCGTGGCGCCCTACCTGCGCCGCGCGGCGCCCCTCTTCACGCTGCGGCTCGCGCCCGGCGTGGGGCTCGCGGAGGACCCGGGCGGCGACGAGAGCTTCGGCCTCCACCGCTCGCGCCTCGTGGCGGAGGGGCTCTTCGCGGCGCGCGGCGCGCAGGGCGACCCCGAGCGGCTGGCCATCGTGCGCGGGCACCTGGCGCGCGCCGGCGTCGACCCCGACGCGCCGCACCTGAACGCGGGCACGCGGGAGATCCTCGCGCCGCGGCTGGAGGCGGCGCCGTGAGCCGCTTCCTCGACGAGGCCTCCGCCCTCGCGGACCGCCTTGCGGAGTCGGCGACGTGGGACGGCGCGTGCGCGACGTGGCTCGCGCGCGCCATCCCTCCCGGCGAGGACCCCGAAGGCCCCGAGGCGCATCCCGAGCTGGTCGGGCTGGACGCGACCGTCTACCGCGGCACGGCCGGCGTCGCGCTGGTCCTCGCGCGCGTCGCGGCCCGCACCGGCGAGCGCGCGCACCGCCGCGCGGCGCGGGGCGCCATGGAGCACGCCCTCCGCCACGCGCGCGGCCCCGGCTCGGAGGGCGAGCCCGTGGGCGCGGAGTGGCGCCTCTCGTTCCTCATGGGGAGCCTGGGCGTCGCGTGGGCCGGCCACGAGGTGGGGCTGCTCCTCGACGACGCCGCGCTCTCCCGCCGCGGGCTGCGCCTCGCCGCGGCGCTCGTCCGCGACGGCGCGCCGGGCCCCGAGGTCGACGTCATGTTCGGCGCCGGGAGCGGCATCCCGACGCTCCTGGACCTGGGCGCGCGCGGCGTGCGCGGCGCGCCCGAGCTGGCGGCCCGCCTGGGCGACGCGGCCCTTGCGGCGGGGCGCTCCGAGCGCGGCGGGCTCGCCTGGAGGGACGGCCTCACGGGCTACAGCCACGGCGCGGCCGGCGTGGGGTCGGCCCTCGCGGCCCTCGCCGCGCGCACGGACGCGGAGCGGCACCGCGCGGGCGCCCGCGCCGCGTTCGCCTACGAGCGCGCGCTCTTCCAGCCCCGCGACGCCAACTGGCCCGACCTCAAGGCCAAGCCCCGCGCCGACGGCTCGTGGCCCTGCGAGGCGAACTGGTGCCACGGCGCGCCGGGCATCGGCCTCTCGCGCGCCCTCGCGCTCCCCCGCCTCAAGGACCCGGCGCTCCTCGACGAGGCGCGCGTCGCCCTCGCCACCACCGTCGCGCGCCTGAGGGATGACGCGCAGGAGCCGGGCCGCGACTTCACGCTCTGCCACGGGGTGGCGGGCCGCGCCGCGTGCGCGCTGCGGATCGGCCACGCCGTGGGGGGCGACGCGGGGCGCTCCGCCGCGCGGGAGGTGGTGGGCGCCGCCGTCGAGGCGTTCGGCGCGCGCGCCCGCCAGCGATGGGGAGAGGCCACCGATTGGCCCAACCCCCTGCCCGCGGGGCTCCACCCCTCGCTTTTCCTTGGGGCGGCGGGGATCGCGCACCTGTTCCTGGAGCTTGACGACCCCCGGCTGCCGGGCGTCGTCGCGCCGCCGGGCGCGTAGATCAGAAGACGACGTACACGACGACGGCGAGCGCCGCGACCAGGAGGGCGCCGTAGCTCGCAAGGCGATCCGCGCGGGATTCCAGGGAGCGCCAGATCGCGTAGCGGGACGGGACGGGGCCGACGGTCGCAGACATCAGGACCGCGTCTCCCTTGGTCGCAGGTTGACTTAACGGCACCGTCTCGGGTGGGGATACACCGATCGAAACGTCGGGGAGGAGCGCCGCGTCCAGGGAGGATTCAGGAGAAAGCAGCACGGCGCTCATGGGGGCCGCCTTGTCCCGGGGGCGTCTTCATCCCAGCGCAAGGTCCGCTGGGGACCCCGGCCCCGCAAGCTTCAGGGCCCCTCCGCCCGGGTGCCCGGCGTGGACGCGCGGGACGCCTGGCGCCGCAAGCACGCCCGGGAGGCGGCGCCCTGGCGGGGGCCCGTCCACGCCGCGCCCCTGCTGGCGGGCCTCTCCGGCCGCGTGGTGGAGCTCGGCGCGGGCGGGGGGAAGGTGGCCGGCGCGCTGCCGGCGGAGAGCGTCGCCCTGGACTGGGCGCCGGAGGGGCTCCGCGACGCGGGGCGCCCCCGCCTGGTCGCGGACGCGCGCGCCCTCCCCTTCCGCGACGGCTCGCTGGACGCGCTGGTGGCCATCCACGTCCTGGGCCACCTCGCCGCGGCCGACCGCCCGCGCGCGCTGGCGGGGTGGGCCCGCGCGCTGCGCCCCGGCGGCGCGCTCGTGCTGGAGGTCTTCGCCCGCGGCGACGCCCGCGAAGGGGAGGGGCGCGAGGTGGAGCCGGGCACGTGGGAGCGCGGCGGCGTCGCGACGCACCACTTCTCCGAGGCCGAGCTTCGCGCGCTGCTGGCCGGGTGGCGCGGGGACCTCCTTGTGGAGGAGCGCCGCCTGAGGTGGGGGACCCGGCGGGCGCTGCGGGGCCGCTTCACCCGTCCCGCGCCTTGACGACGAACACGCAGGCGGGCTCGCCTTGGCTCTGGCAGCGGATCTCGCTGCCCAGCGCGTGCCCGCCGTGGCGCCGGGCGACGGTCGCCTCCAGGACTCCTAGCGCGATGTGGCACGTGGGCGTCGAGTGGCCGCGCCCGGCCTCCAGCATGTCGGTGGCGTGGAACTCGTAGCGGCCCGCCTCCTCGCGCGCGAGGGCGATGGCGCCCAGCCCCATGTCCCGCAGCGCCTGGAGCGTCGCGTCGAGGGATTGCCCTTCGAGGTCCGCCGCCAGCGTGCGCCCCAGCGCGCGGCGCGAGACGGCCGTCGCGGAGGAGCCCTCGGTCAGGGCGCGCAGGATGCCGCGCACGAGCTTGCGCGCGACCAGCTGCCGGCGCGCCTCCTCCTCGCCGCGCTTGCGCGCCGTGATGTCGCGCATGACGCCCGTGTAGCCGATGAGGTGGCCCTCGGCGTCGCGCGCGAGGTTGATGCTGACGCTCACGTCCACCAGGGAGCCGTCCTTGCGGCGGCGCTTCGTCTCGTGGTCGCGCAGCGCGCCCTCGGCCCGAAGCCGGTCCGCGAGGAGCTTCGACTCGTCGGGCAGGTCGGGAGGAAGGAGCATCTGGCCGTCCTGCCCCAGGACTTCCTCCTTGGAGTAGCCGAAGAGGCGCTCCGCGCCCGCGTTCCACGTGAGGAAGCGCCCCTGCGCGTCGATGGTCATGATGGCGTCGTCCGCGCTCTCCACGGCCAGGAGGAGCCGCGAGCGGGCGTCCTCCGCGCGGCGGCGCTCGGTGATGTCGATGCCCACCGCCAGGACGCAGGGCGCGCCCGCGACGCTCACCACGTCCAGGGAGACGATGCAGTGCCGCTGCGCGCCGTCCTTCCGGTAGAAGACCAGCTCCACGTTGCGGGCGCGCCCGTGCGCGCGCAATTGGGCCTGCACGTCCGCGCGGGGCGCCTCCCGCCACACGCCCAGGGCGTAGGCGCTGCGGCCGACGACCTCCGAGCGCTCGTAGCCCAGCATCTCCAGCATGTGCCGGTTCGCGTCCACGAAGGTCCCGTCCCCCATGCGCGTCAGGCTGATGGCCGCAGGCACCTCCTGGTAGACCAGGGGGAAGAGCGAAGCGACGTCGGGGGCGGCGGGCGGTTCGGACAAGCCGCGCACCTTTCCCTTCCCACTTACTTAACGATGACCCTTTTGCCCCAGGCGGGTCCTCTGGCTTCCGTGACGCGACGCCTCTATCTCGAAGACGCCTACCTGCGCGCCTGCGACGCGACCGTGCTGCGCGCCGAGGGCAACCGCGTCGTCCTCGACCAGACCGTCCTCTACGCCGAGAGCGGGGGGCAGGCGGCCGACCACGGCGTGCTGCGCTGGGACGGGGGCGAGGCGCGGGCCGTGGACTCCCAGATCGAGGGCGGGGGGCACGTGGGCGACGTCTCGCACACGCTGGAAGGCGGGACCCCGCCCGCGGGCGCCCGCGTCCGCGTGGAGGTCGACTGGCCGCGGCGCTACGGTCTCATGCGGCACCACACCGCGGCGCACCTCATCGCGGCCGTCGTCTACCGCGACTTCAAGGCCAAGTTCACCGGGGGCCAGCTCTACCCCGACCGCGCGCGCCTGGACGTGCACTTCGACGGCTGGGACCCCGAGACGCCGCGCCGCGTCGAGGCCGCCGTCAACGCCGAGATCGCCAAGGGGCACGAGGTGAGGAACTACGACATCGGCCGCGAGGAGTTCGAGCGCCGCGACCTGCTGCGCACCGCCGAGAACCTCGTGGACCCGAGCCTTGAGCGCATCCGCCTCACGGACATCGTGGGCCTCGACGTGCAGGCCGACGGCGGGACCCACGTGGGCAACGTGCGCGAGGTGGGCCGCGTCCTCGTGGGCAAGGCCGAGAACAAGGGGAAGGGGCACCGCCGCCTGAGCTATCAGTGCGTGGACGCGTGACCGCCCGGTAGGCGCCACGCTTTTGCGCCCGCCGCCCTCCGCCATGCGGCGTGGCGCGCGACGAGCACGGCGAATCGCCCGCGCAGGTGCGGCGCGACCTCCTCATCTCCGCGCTGGCCATCGTGAGCGTGGCCATCGGGATCTACCAGCTCGCGCACGCCAAGGAGAGCCCCGAGTTCACCTGGCTCGACGCCGTGGACCTCGGCATCGTCGCGGTCTTCATCGTGGACTTCGTCGTCCAGGCGCGCCGGTGCGGCGACTGGCGGCAATACCTCCGCTGGCACTGGTGGGAGATCCCCAGCCTGATCCCCGTGGGGGGCGCCTTCGTCACCGGCGTCCCGGGCCTCGCGATCATCCGCGGCATCCGCCTCGTGCGGCTCGTGCGCGTGCTGCGCCTCCTGCGCCTCCTGGGCCTCGTCGCGCGCTTCCGGCGCATCGGGCGCTACGTGAAGCGCGTCGTCCACCGCGCGCACCTGGGCGGCATCCTCCTCGCGGCCGCGGCGGTCGTCGCCGGGGGCGCGCTCCTGGCCTTCGCCCTGGAGTCGGACGCCAACCCGGCCTTCTCCAGCTTCGGCGACGCGCTCTGGTGGAGCCTCAACACGTTCGACAACGTCGCGTACCTGGACTTCCAGCCCGCCACCCTGGGAGGGCGCCTTCTCGCCGGCGCGCTGGAGGTGTGCGGCATCGGCTTCATCGGCGTCTTCACCGCGAGCCTCGCGGGCGCCATCCTCCAGGAGCCCAAGCCCGACGAGGAGGAAGAGGCCCGAGTGTGAGGGATTCCATCCACTCCGTCGCGCGCCTCCCAAGCGCGGCCTGCGGGCCGCGCTGCGCGCGACTCCGTGGCAGGGGCTCTGCCCCTGCACCCCGCCAGGGGCGGGGACGCCCCTGGACCCCACCCACGGGCCCGACGAAAGGTTCACTCGCTCCCAGCGCGAAGAGGCCTGCCATGGCGGGCGCGCGCGTCGTCCTCTTCATCACCCGGAGCGATCCCCAGGGCCGCGAGCGGCTGGGGGCGTACCTTCCGGACGGCCGCCTGGTGGACCTCCAGGCCGGCCACATGGCGATGCGCGGCGTGCCTTCGCCCTTCCTGCGCGACCGCACCGCGTTCACCTTCGGCGCGGGGCCCGCCGCCGCCACCGTGGAGCAGGTGCTCGCCTGGGTCGCCTCGCAGCAGCCCCCCGGGGTCCTCGTGCCCGACCGCAACGTGCAGGTCACCGAGCCGCTGCGGGCGTGACGCGGGCCCTTGGCAAAGGCAGATAACAGGGGATCGGGCGAGCAGGGGGGCGTGCTCCCGGCCCAGGCCTTGGGCATCCTCGCCGCCTGCCTCGTCCTCCTGAGCGGGCTGACCGCGGCCCTTGCCTTCGCGCTCTGGAGCGGCCCGCGCAAGGCCGCGCCGCCCGGGTCCCGACCCGCGCAGGCCCCTCTGTCCTGGGGCGCGCTTCTGCGGGATGGTGCCCTCCTTTCGGCCTCGCTGGGCGTCGCGATCCTGGGCATCGCCGCCCTTTGGGGCGCCTTGTCTCTCCTGCGCTGGGCGTGGACGGGCGCGCCCGGGTGGGTCGTCCTGGGCGCCCTCGTCGCGGCGGGCGGGACCTACGCGATGCGCGAGCGACGCCGCAAGCGGGCGCGCGAGGCCGCCGAGCAGGCCGCTCGCCAGGAGGCGGAGGCGCGGCAGAAGCGCGAAGCGGCCGAAGCCGGAGCGCGCCGCGCCGAGGAGGCCCGCCAGGCCCGCGCCCGCTTCGAGGAGGAGCAGCGCCGCCGCGGGCTCGTGCCGCACGCGGGGCGCGACGGCGCCACGCGCTGGGTCGCGCCCGCCGAAGCGGAGAGCCTGGCGCGCCGCGCGGCGGCGTCCGAGGAGGAGGCGATGGTGCGCGCGTGCCTCGATGCGTTCTCCCCCTCGATGCGCCACGACCACGAGCTGCCCTACCACATGGAGCTCCTCGGGTACCTCCGCGCCAGGCTTCCCGCCGCGCTGCCGGAGGTGCAGGTGGGCTCCTCGCGGCCGGACATCGTGGTGGGCCGCATCGCCATCGAGGTCAAGGGCCCCACCGACGTGGCGGCGCTCCAGACCGTGGCGGACAAGTGCGTCCGCTACGCCCAGCACTTCGACGTGGTGATCGTCGTCCTCTTCGACGTCACCGTGGGCGAGCGCATGTACGCCGAGTGGGAGCGCGGCATCGCGAGGACGTTCCCCCAGGTCGCCCTCGTCCGCAAGGCCCCGACGCGCGGGCCCGCCTCCTTCGGGAGCTACTCGTCCCGGGTCCGCTGAGCCCCGCCGGTGTGTCGCGGCGCAGCAGGTCGCCCCCGGGAGAGGCAGCCCTTATATTCGGAAAGGCCCGATGGCCAAGCATGGCCTCGCCCCGCGAAGCGGTCATCGTCGACGCGATCCGCACCCCCTTCGGCAAGCGCAACGGCTCCTTCAAGGACACGCACCCCGAGGTCCTGGGCGCCATGCCGCTGAAGGCCTTGACCGAGCGGCTGGGCCTTCGCCCCGACGAGATCGACGACGTCATCTACGGCAACGTGACCCCCGTGGGCGAGCAGGGGCTCAACATCGCGCGCAAGGTCGCGCTCCTCGCGGGCTGGGGCGACGGCGTCGCGGGCGTGCAGCTCAACCGCATGTGCGGCTCGGGCCAGCAGGCCATCAACTTCGCCGCGCAGGGCGTCATGAGCGGCGTCAACGACCTCGTGATCGCGGGCGGCGTCGAGCACATGACGCGCGTGCCCATCGGCAGCGACGCGGGCCCCGTCTCGGAGGAGCTGGCCAACCTCTACGAGATCCTCCACCAGGGCGAGAGCGCGGAGCGCATCGCCGACAAGTGGGGCTTCACGCGGGCGGACCTCGACCAGTTCGCGCTGGAGAGCCAGCACAAGTACGCCAAGGCGCGCGACGAGGGGCGCTACAAGAGCCAGATCGTCCCCGTGCGCGTGACGGTGGACGGCCAGGAGAGGATCGTCGAGGCGGACGAGCACCCGCGCCCCACCACGGCGGAGGGGCTCGCGAAGCTCAAGCCCGTCTTCCGCCCCGACAACGGGAGGATCACGGCGGGCAACAGCAGCGGCATCGTGGACGGCGCCGCCGCGGTCGTCGTCACGAGCGCGGAGAACGCGCAGCGCCGCGGCTGGAAGCCCCGCGCGCGCATCGTCGCGCAGGCCGCCGTGGGCAGCGACCCCGTGCTTATGCTCACCGGCCCCATCCCCGCCACGAGGAAGGTCCTCGCCAAGGCCAAGCTCAACGTGGGCGACATCGACCTCTTCGAGTGCAACGAGGCGTTCGCCAGCGTCCCCCTCGCCTGGCAGAAGGACTGCGGCGTCGACCCCAGGAAGGTCAACGTCAACGGCGGCGCCATCGCCCACGGCCACCCCCTGGGCGCCACCGGCGCGGCGCTGGTCACCAAGCTCGTCAACGAGCTGGAGCGCACCGGCAAGCGCTACGGCCTCTCCACCATGTGCATCGGGTTTGGCCAGGGCATCGCGACCATTGTGGAGCGCCTGTAAGCCGGTCATCCAGGCAGGTGTGGGTCCGCCGCAGCGGACCCACGGCGCATTGCGCCGCTGGTGCGCCAGCGGTGTCGGATCGGCTTCGGCCAGGGAATCGCGACGATCGTCGAGCGCCTGTAACACCCGGCATGCGTCAGGGACGCCGAAGGCCCCGCACCAGAAGACGTATCCTCGCGCGCCCGACCACGTCTGGTACGGGATGACGTCCGACGACGTGCAGGCGGCCCTGGGCGACACCGTCGACGCGCTGCTGGTCCTCGACGAGCCGCTCCTGAGCCCGCGATATCACGGCATCCTCGCGCGCCGCGCCACCGCGGGCATGCAGCAGGACCTCGCCAGGCTGCGCGGGCTCGTCCTCCAGGCGAACCGCGTCGCGCGCGCGGGGGCCAGGAAGTGGGCGCGCGCGTCGGCGCACGTCGTCGTCCACGACTTCCTCGATTGGGGCGAGCGGACGCTGCTGGACTCCTTCCTGAGCCTCGCCGAGACGGAGATGCGCGTCCTGGCCTCTGCCGCCCGCGCTGCCCCCACGCGGGAGATCCGCGCGGACTTCGACCAGACGGTGCTCCTCCACCGCGAGGCCGCGCGGACGCTGCGCGACGCGCTGGCGCCCCTGGACCCGGGGCGCGCCCTCGCCCCGCCGCCGCGCATGCCGGTGCGCCCCGTCCAGGAGGAGGCCGTCCCGGGGGACCTGCGCGGCCAGATCGAGGCGGCGATGCGCGGCTCCCTCGCCGCCGGACGCCCCATCCGGCAGGTCGCGCTGAGCCCCACCGCGCTGCGGCACCTCCGCGACCAGGGGTGCTTCCAGGACGGCGAGACGACGCTCCTTCAGGTGCCCGTCGTCGTCGACTTCGGCTGGGACGTGTCCGCCTTCGCGCTCCAGACGCGCGACTGTGTGCCCCTGGAGGAGATCGTCCAGGAGCGCCGCGAGCGCGCCGGCTGAAGGGCCACAACGCCGCAACGACGCAGCGGCCCCAGCGCAGCGCGCAAGCGCCGCCGCCCCCTCCCCGGCGCCCATGCGTCGGGCCCTGCTCGCCGTGGGCGCCGCCCTCCTCAGCGCCATGGCCGCCGGCATCCTCCTCCTTCCCCACCCCGCCCCGGGGGCCGTCGGCGTCACCAGCAAGGAGGCCGGCGCCGCCTTCCTGGGGCTCATCATTCTCGTCGTCGCGATCCTGGGGCCGGATTGGAGGGACTGGTTCTGAGACGCTTCGCGTCTCAGCCTCGGTCCGCGCCGAAGGCGCGGACCGACTCGGCTGGGGGCCCTTCGGGCCCCCGGCGAGCGCCCCTTTTTTCGCAGAAATGCCCTTAGGGGCGCTCCGGCGCCGCCTTCGGCGGCGCCTGCGGCCCCTACAAGGCGTCCGGCATTTCTGCGAAAAAACGGGCGCTCGCTGGTTCGCAAAGGGGGCAAACCTCAAGGTGCGGTCGCTTGCTTGCGGCGGCGTGAGCAGCCCTCTGCTTGTGGTCGGCACGGTGGCGTTGGACAGCGTGGAGACGCCCTACGGGAAGGCCTCGGACGTGCTGGGCGGGAGCGCCACGTACTTCGCCGCCGGGGCGTCGTTCTTCGCGCCGGTGCGGCTGGTGGGGGTCGTCGGGGACGACTTCCCCATGGAGAAGCTCTCGTTCCTCCGGCGGCGCGGCGTCGACCTGGCGGGCATCGAGGTGGTGCCCGGGGGGAAGACGTTCCGCTGGGCGGGGCGATATCACCTTGACCTCAACCACCGCGACACGCTGGGCACGTGGCTCAACGTGCTGGAGACGTTCCAGCCCAAGCTCCCCGACGAGTGGCGCGACACGCCCTACGTGTTCCTCGCCAACATCGACCCCGTGCTCCAGCGCCAGGTGCTCGACCAGGTGAAGACGCCCAAGCTCACCGTCGCGGACACCATGAACTTCTGGATCGGCAGCGTGCGCCCGGAGCTGGTGAAGACGCTCGCGCGCGTGGACGCCCTCATCGTCAACGACGAGGAGGCGCGGCAGCTTGCCGGCGTCCCCAACCTCGTGCGCGCCGCGGGGATCATCCGCCAGATGGGGCCCCGCACCGTGATCGTGAAGAAGGGCGAGCACGGCGCGCTCCTCTTCCACGAGGGGAAGGTCTTCAGCGCGCCCGCCTACCCCCTGGAGGACGTGTTCGACCCCACCGGCGCGGGCGACACGTTCGCGGGCGGCTTCTACGGCTACCTCGCCAAGCAGGGCAAGGCCGACGAGGCCACGCTGCGCAACGCGGTGCTCTACGGCAGCGCGCTCGCCTCCTTCTGCGTGGAGCGCTTCGGGCCCGACCGCCTCGTCGACCTCACCTTGAAGGAGATCGAGGAGCGCGTCCAGGCCTTCCGGGACCTCGTCCGGGTGTCCTGAGGGAGAAGAGGCGACTTCCGCTCCTTCATATACCTGGGAGAACGACGGCGCCTCCATGACGACGGAGAAGCGCGAGACCCCCCGGCAGACCCCCACCGACGACGTGGACCCCTGGACCCTGCCGTAGGGCAGCTTGAAGCCGCGGCCCGATCTCCCCTTTTCGTGGAGCCCGAGGCCCTTCTCTTCGATCTCGACGGGACGCTTGTCGACGGCGCCGCCGCGATCCACGACGCCTTCGAGCACGCGCTGCGCGAGACGGGCATGCCCCCCGTCCCCCGCGACCGCGTCGCCGGCATGATCGGCGCGCCGCTGCGCCTGATGTTCCGCGAGCTGTGCCAGGTGAGCGACGCGGACGCCGCCCTTCTCGTGCGCGCCTACCGCGCCCGCTTCGAGGCCGTGGCGCCCACGCTGGTCCGCCCGACGCCCGGCGCGCTGGAGGCGCTGGACCGCTTCCCCGGCACGCCCATGGCCGTCGTCACCACCAAGGCCGCCGACCCCGCGCGGCTGGTCCTCCGCGCCCTGGGCGTCGAGGAGCGCTTCGCGACCGTCGTGGGCGTGGACACCGTCCTGCGCCCCAAGCCCGACCCCGAGGGCGTGCGCGTCGCGCTGGCGCGCCTGGGCGTCGGCTCGCGGCGCGCCGTGTTCGTGGGCGACACCGTGATGGACGTCGTCGCGGGCCGCGGCGCGGGCGCCAGGACCATCGCCGTCGCCAACGGGCACGGCGACCCGGGCGAGCTTCGCGCCGCCTCGCCCGACGCGCTCATTCCCGATCTCACGCGGCTCCACGAGGCGGTGAGCCGGCTGTGAGCGCCGACCCCGTCGACCTGCTGCGGCGCTTCCGCCGCATCGCCGTCGTGGGCTGCTCCGCGACGCCGGGCAAGGACGCCCACGAGATCCCCAAACACATGCTCCACCACGGCTATGATATCATCCCCATCAACCCCGGCGCGGCGGAGATCTTCGGCGTGCGCGCGTACCCCACCCTCGCGGACGCGCCCGGCCCCATCGAGATCGTCGACGTGTTCCGCCCTCCAGCCGAGGCGCCCGCCGTCGCGCGGCAGGCCGTGGCGGCCGGCGCCAAGGCCCTCTGGCTGCAGCTTGGCATCCGCAGCGAGGAGGCGCGCCGCATCGCCGAGGAGGCGGGCCTTCTCTACGTCGAGGACCGCTGCCTCAAGGTGGAGCTTCGGAAGCTCCGCTGATCGCCCGCCGCGCATCGACGCAGCGGCGAAGCGCCGCACTCGCGCCATCGTCAAATAGGCGACGCGTCGCAGGCGCGCCACCATGCGCCCGATCGCCTTCGCCCTCGGTCTTGCGCTCGTCCTCGCTCCCGGCCTCGTGCCCGTGTCCGAGGCGGGCCTTCTGGGAGCCTCCGGCGGAGGCACGCTCCTCGTGGGCTACTCCCCTGGCGCGCTGACGCCCGTGACGGGCCTCGTCGCCTCCCTAGGCGGCTCCATCACCGGCTCCTCGCCCGAGCTGTCGGTCCTGCGCGCGGACGTGCCCGACGTCTCCGCCGCGCTGCTTGCGCTCCAGCTTTCGCCCCTCGTCGCGTTCGCCGAGCGCGACGGGCAGGCGGTCCTCACGGGCGCCGAGTGGAACGGCGCGGAGTGGAACGTCGTCGACGAGAACGGCGCCGAATGGAACGGGGCCGAGTGGAACGGCCAAGGCTCCTCCGCGCTCCCCGACCCGGGCATCCCGCTCCAGTGGGGCCTCGTCGCGGCCGACGTGCCCCCGGCGTGGGCCGTCACCACCGGCCATCGCGCGGCGCCGCTGTGCGTCGTGGACTCCGGCGTCGACCTCTCGCACCCGGACCTCGCGGCCAACCTGTGGACGGGCCCCTCGGGCGAGCACGGGGTCAACCTCCTCTCGCCCGGCTCGCCGCCCCAGGACGACGCGGGCCACGGCACGCACGTCGCGGGCATCGCCGCCGCCGTCGTGGGCAACCAGTGGGGCGTCGCGGGCGTCGGCAACGAGCCCATCATGGCCGTGAAGGTCCTGGACAGCACGGGCCACGGCCGCGAGTCGGACGTGGCGTTCGGCCTCGTCTGGTGCGCGACCCACGGCGCCAAGGTCGCGCTCCTCGCCCTCTCCGCCGACGGCACGACGACGCTGAAGCGCGCGCTGGCGTTCGCCTCGGACCACGACGTGCTCGTCGTCGCGTCCGCCGGGAACAAGGGGCCCTGCGCCGGCTGCGTCTCGTTCCCGGCCAGCGACCCGCACGTCCTCGCCGTGGGCGCGATCTCTCCTTCGCGCACGCTGGCGCCCTTCAGCAGCAGCGGCCCGCAGGTGGCCCTCGCCGCGCCGGGCGTTGATATCACCTCCACCTTTGCGGGCGGCCTCTACGCGACGGGCAGCGGCACGAGCCAGGCCGCGGCGTGGGTCGCGGGCGCCGCCGCCCTCGCGCGCGACGCGGGGCCGGGCCTCAGCGCGCAGGCCACGCGCGACGACCTCGTCTCCCACGCGGTGGACCTCGGGCCAAAAGGTCCCGATCCCCTCTACGGCGCAGGCCTCCTGGACGTGCGCGCGGCCGTGGCGGCCGCCAGCGGGTAGGCGCCATGTCCTTCGTCGGAAGCCGGGCAGCCCGCGCCCCCACGCGGGACGCCCTCGCGCCCGTCCTCGGCGCCACCGTGGCCGCCGGAGCCGCCGCGCTCGCGGCCGCGCTCCTGGCCGCCCTGGGCGCGCCCGCGGCCGCCTTCCTCGCCCTCGCGCCCCTCGCGCTGGGCCCCGTGCTCTGGCCCGCGACCGCGGCGTTCGCGCTCCTCTTCTTCCTCCTCCAGAAGCAGGGGTTCGTGTTCCACTGGCGCGCCGAGAGCACCAAGGTGAGCCTCGACGAGATCGCGCTCTTCCTGGGCGTCCTGGCGTTGCCGCCCGCGCACGTCGTCCTGGGCGTCGCGGCCAGCTCCCTGGCGAGCCAGGTCGTCCACCGCAGGGCCGCGTACAAGGCGGCGTTCAACGTCGCGCAGTACGCCCTGGCCGCGACGGGCGCCGCGGGCGTCGCCCTGGCGATGCGCTCGTGGGGCGTCCCCTCGCCCTGGTTCGCCCTCGCCTCGCCCCTGGTCTTCAGCGTCACGACGAGCCTCCTCGTGAGCTTCCTCTTCGGCCGCATGGAGGGCGAGCCCGCGCTGCGCGTCTTCCGCGCGCGCTTCATGCCCTTCAGCGCCATGAGCGCGACGCTGGGCGCCTCGCTGGGCCTCGGCGTCGTCGCGCTGGCGTCCCTCTCGCCGTGGGCGACCCTCGCCGCGGTCCCCGTCTTCCTCCACGTGCGCCGCTTCGGCCGCCTCGCCGAGTGGGCCGACGCCGAGCTTCGCACGCACCAGCGCCTCGCCGCCATGAGCGCGGAGGTCGCCGGAAGCGCGGACCTCGACTCCGTCGCGACGCGCATCCTCGCCGCGTGCCGCGAGATCCTCGACGCGGGCGAGGTGCGCCTCCTGCTCTCGGGCGCGCAGGGCCCGCGGGAGTGGCGCGAGGGGCCGGGATCGGCCTCGGGCTCGGTCGCGGCGCTCGTGCAGGACGCGCGCGGGCAGGCCATCGGCTCGCTCAGCGCCGGCCCCAAGCGCGGCCAGCGCGCGTTCGGCGAGCGCGAGCGGCACCTCCTCCAGACCGTCGCGGCCAGCGTCGCCAGCGCGTCCGCCAACGCGAGCGCGCTGCGCGCGGCCGAGGCCGCGAACCGCAGCCTCTCCGAGAGCGAGTCGCGCTATCGCACCCTCTTCGAGACGTCGCGCCTCCAGCTCCACGTCCTGGACCGCGAGGGGCGCATCCTCGACCTCAACCCGGCCGCCGCGCGCATGCTGGGCCTGCCTCAGGAGGAGGCCGTGGGCCGCGCGCTGCCGGAGCTTCTCCCCGACGCCGCGGGCGTGCTGCGGGGCGCGCTGGAGGCGGGCTTCGCGCGGGGCGAGGCCCACGACGTGGAGTGCGCCTCGCGCGGCCAGCACTTCCTCCTCGACGCGCGCGCCCTGCCCGGCGAGCCCGCGCGCCTCGTCGTCTTCGCCCGCGACGTGACGCCCTTGAAGGCGCTGGAGGCCGAGCTTCGCGAATCCAACCGCGTGCAGCACGAGACAATCCGCCGCCTGGAGAACATGAACCGCGAGCTGGAGGAGTTCACGCTCTGGACGACCCACGACATGCGCGAGCCGCTGCGCAGCATCGGCACCATCGCGGGTTTGCTCCACGAGGACCTCGACCGCGGCATCAGCCCCGAGGAGGCGCGCGACATGACGCGGCGCATCTGCGAGGGGAGCGAGCGCCTCAAGGAGCGCGTGAAGGCGCTCCACGCGTTCAGCCTCATCGTGCAGCGCGACGACGCGTTCGGCAACGTGGACCTCCAGGAGGTCGTGGACGTCGTCGTCGACAGCATGGAGGCGAAGGTGCGCGAGCGGCGCGCGCAGGTCGTCCTCCCGCGCGGGCGCTTCCCCATCGTGCGCGCCCAGCCGCACCGCATCCACCAGGTGGTGGCGAACCTCGTGGAGAACGCCCTCAAGTACGGCCACGCCCAGGAGCCGCGCGTGGAGATCGGCCACGAGGAGACGCCCGAGGGGCTGCGCCTCTTCGTGCGCGACAACGGGCCGGGCATCCCCGCGCAGTACCACCACCGCATCTTCCAGCTCTTCCAGCGCGGCCCCGCGACGCAGGAGCCCGGCAGCGGCGCGGGCCTCGCCATCGTCAAGCGCATCGTGGAGCAGCACGGCGGGCGCGTCTGGGTGGAGAGCGAGGCCGGCCAGGGCGCGTGCTTCTACGTGCTGCTCCCCTCGGAGACCGCCCGAAAGCCATTTGAAGGGGCCGAAGGCTCGCCCGCTCGCCCATGATCATCTGCAAGAGCTGCGGCCGCAAGATCGAGGCCTCGGAGGTCAAGTACCGGACCACCGAGAACGGCAAGAGCGTCACCATCTGCCCCGACTGCGCGAAGCAGCGCGGCATCTAGGCCCCACGCGGGGATCGAAAGGGTCTTCCTGGGGCCCGGGCCTCGCGAAGGCATGGACCTTCTCGCTTCGCTGCCCGTGCTCTCGCGGACGCAGGCCATCGTCGCCGCGGTCATCGTCGTCGTCCTGGTCCTCCTTGCGTGGAAGTTCCTCAAGTTCGCGTTCAAGGTCGCGATCATCGTCGCCGCGGCCGTGCTCATCTACCTCGCCATCCACGCTGCGGGGATCGTTTGAGCCGGGCGAGGCCGGGAAGCCGCCATCTTGATTCCCTGGGGCGGCGCGGTACACGCGATGCGCCGGCGCATCGCCTTCCCCCTCCTCGCCCTCCTCGTCTCCGTCCTGGCCGGGTGCGCGGCCGGGCCCTCGCAGAGCTCGGCGGGCACGCCCCCCGGGACCACGCCGACGAGCGCCACGCCCGCGTCCAACGCCACCAACGACAGCGCGGCCTTCCTGCTCGTGGGCCCTGAGCTGCGCTTCCCCAACGGCACGGCCTCCACGGCGTTCCACGAGGACGACGCCATCGTCGCGCACTACGTCATCTCCCTCACGCCCGGCGCGCCCCACGACGCGACGGCCCTCGCGGCCTACCTGGTGAACGGCAAGGTCGTCGACGTGCAGACCGTCCACCTGAGGCCCGGCGAGTCGCGCCCCTTCGACGCCGCCGTCTCCCTGGCCAACCAGACGATGCTGCGCGTCCAGGTGAAGGTGGGCGCGGCGGAGGGCGACGCCACCGCGAGCATCGTGCGCTGGCCGCGCGTCAACGAGACGTTCATGCTGGGCAACGCCAGCGTGACGCTCACCTGGTGGGCGCACGACGCGCAGGGCGTCCACGCGGACCTCTCCGTCTGGACGCCGCCGGAGGGCAGCGTGACCGCGCTGGACGCCGCGCTCCTCTGCCCCGGCTCCGAGGGCAAGCTCGCCTCGGGCGGCGCCCAGCCCGTCCCCATGGCGCCCGGCCAGGCGGCCGCCTCCTCGCTGGACTTCCCGCCCTGCACGTGGCCCTACGGCCTGGCGCTGTCCGCTTCCGACGCGGGCGGGACGCATCTCGGCCGGGTCCTCTTCGGGCAGTAGCCCATGCGATATCAAGGACGGGACAAGGTCCCCTGGGGCCCGGGCCCGCTCAGTTTCCCTGCGCATCCACAAAGGGGAAGGCTGGCCCCCGCCGAGAAGGGGACCAGTGCCCATGAGGAAGCTCCTGATCGCGGTCGCGCTCCTGGCGCTGGCCGCCACCCTTCCCGCCGCGTCCGCCCTCGAGGCGCGCGTCAGCGTCCAGGCCCGCGCGCCCGACGCCGCGCTCCCCCAGGTCCCGGCGATCCCCGCGGCGCCCCACGCCTCCCTGACCCCCCTTCCGCACGTCGCGGTCCCCGCCCCCGCGCTGCCCGTGGGCGCCAAGGCCTCCGCGGGCGGGGCGGACCTCACCATCACCCCCGCCTCGGCGCCCCAGGCCGCGCCCGACCCGGCGCCGGACGCCGCCGCGAAGCTCGTCCCCCTCGCCCGCAAGGCCGCGCCCCCCGCCATCGCGGCGGCCGGCCTCTTCGCGCTCCTCCAGTCGCTGGGCGCCTTCCGCTTCGCCGGCGCGGGCGCCTTCGCCCTCTACTCGCGCCTCACGCGCAGCAACCTCCTGGACAACGGGCACCGCGACCGAGTCTACAAGCTCATCCAGGAGTCGCCCGGCCTCAACGTGAGCGAGATCGGCCAGCGCGCCGGCCTCGGCTGGGGCACCACGGTCTACCACCTCGACCGCCTGGAGCGCGAAGGCTTCGTCGCCGCCGAGCGCGCGGGCCTCTCCAAGCGCTTCTTCGCCGTCGGCCTGGTCGACCGCGAGACGCGCCGCACCACCGCGCAGCTCAAGGACGGCCCCCGCCGCGACGTGGCCGCCGTCCTCCTCGCCACCCCGGGCATCACCCAGAGCGAGCTTGCCGCCACCCTGGGCATGAGCGCCTCCGCCGCATCCAAGCAGGTCACCAAGCTGGAGAGCGCGGGGCTCGTGCGCCGCGAGCGCGACTGGAAGACGGTGCGGCTCTTCCCGGGGCCCGCCCTCTCGGCGGCGCCGCTCCCGGCGTGATCGCCACAGGGGCGCTCAGAGCGGCGCGATCCGCCCGAAGGAGCCCAGCGTCACGATGGCGGGCTCGTCCTCCAGGCGCTCCTCGCGGCCGTCGGCCCACCACACGGCGCCCTGCGCCTTGCCGCGCAGCGCGAGGTCCACGCCCCAGCAGGTGAAGCGCTTCGAGCCCCACACGGGCCGGCCCTCGCCGCCGTAGGGCGCCTGCTGCGGCGTCGCGTCCGCAGGCGCCACCAGCGTCATCTCCGCCAGCGCGATGGGGCCCACCTCGGCGCGCAGCATGCCCGCGACCACGCGCCCGTCGCCGCGCTCGGTGAGGAGCAGGTCGTCCTCGGGCACGCGGTGCGTCTCGCACTCGGGGTAGCGCTCCGCCATGAAGCGCGCGCCCGCCTCGGAGGAGACGTACACGGTGGCCGGGACGCTGGTGGAGGCGCCCAGCACGATGAAGACGTCGAAGACGCCGTGCGTCGGGCTGCGGATGCGGCACCACTCGAAGCGGCCCTCGACGTGCGCGAAGGGGGCGAAGAACTCGTAGGCGACGCCGGGGCCGTCGGGCGGGCGCAGGAAGCTCACGCGGCGCGCAGGCCGCGACGCTGGCTTGAGCCTTCGCCGCGGGGCGGCGCCGCGGCCAAGCCCCCTGGCTTCCGACGCGCCGCCCGCGAGCTTGCTCCCCCTTTGGGGCCGCTCCGGCGGTGCGGTCCAGAACTGACATGCCCTGGGACGCCGCACGAGCACCCGAGGGCCATGGAGATCCGAAGACGAGGCTCCCCATCGCCGGGCGGGCCGGGCCCGTGACGACCTACCAGCCGGAGCAGTGGGAAGGCTTCTTCCTGGCGGTCGGCGGGGGCGCTGCGGTCCTCACGGGCCTCGTCGTGGTGGCCATGTCGATGCACCTGCCCGTGATCACGGCCGACCCCGCGCTCCGGCATCGCGCCCGGATGATCCTCGCGAGCCTGGCGGGCGTGTTCATGCGCTGCTCGCTCGCCCTCATGGGCGGCCAGGACGGACGCGCGGTCGCCATCGATCTCTTCGCCGTCTGCCTGGTTCTGGTCGTCCTCAACCTGCGCAGCTACGCCCCCGTCGCGAAGAGCCACGTGGCGCATCGCGTCTCGCGGCTGCGGACGATGGGCGGGATCGCCTGCTACGGCGCCGAGATGATCGGCGCGGCCCTCCTGTTCTCCGGCGTGGGGTGGGGGCTCCACGTGGCCGCCGTCGCCATGGTGGCCAGCTTCGCCGTCATGATCAGCAGCTCCTGGCTCCTCCTGCTCGGGGTCCGGCCGGACGAGAACCCTTCTCCGGAGGACGCCCGCGGCGTGGCCCGGCGCGTCCGGCTGCCGTCGCGGGACCCGCGGGGATGACGCCGCGCGCCCAGAATGCGGGGCCGAGGGCTGTCCGAAGCTCCCCTGTCGCCGCGCGCTAACAGTGCAATTCCTCGTCCGCAAGCGGGCATCACACCGCCGTGCGGCCTCCTTTTCCTGACCCGCGCGCGGGCTTCTCGGGGAGCGGGACTTCTTCTGCGGCCCCCGGTTGAACCGCGATCAACGCATGAGGCTCGCGCCTCGCTCCAGCGGTGGCCCAATGGCCAGGGACCCGTGTGCGCCCTCCCCGCGGGGGCCCCGTCACAGGTCGGGGGCCGGTCGTGGAGCGGGCAAGCCCCCTCAGGCCTCCTCGCGGATAGCCTTTCCGGCGCGCGCGAAAACCCTTTGAGCGGGGCGTGGCTTGCCGCGCCGATGGCCGTCCGCCGGCTGCTGCCCCTCCTGCTCCTCGTGGTCCTCCTGGCGCCCCTGGCGAGCGCGGAGGACGCGCCGGTCATCGTGGAGCGCGCGGACGCCGGGGGCCTCTCCGCCGACGTGGGGCAGGACGCGACGGCCGTGCTCGCGCTCTCGAACCTCAACCCGTCGACGGACTTCTACGTGAACGTCCACGTGGACGGCGCGCCGGGCTGGTCCGTGCGCGTGCAGCCCAACGACTTCCTGCTCCCGGTCCGTCCGGCGGCGGGGCGCGTGCCCACCAACGTGACCGTGACGTTCAGCGCGATGGAGCGGCCCCGCGCGGACGCGGTCTTCCACGTGAACGTCAGCATCGTGAGCACCGCGACGGGCGCGCTCACGAGCGTCGTGCAGGACGTCGCCGTGGCCAACGCCGCGCCGCCCCTCGTGCTCGAGGCGTTCCAGAACCCGCTGGGCCCCCCGCTGGACAACGTGTGGGGCACGTTCCTCCTGGACATGGCCTTCTGGGTGGTCGCCTCCGTGGCGGCCGTCTTCGCGGGCAACTGGGTGATCCGCGTCGCCACGCTGCGCGCCGCCAAGTACGTCTCCACCGAGATGGCGCAGAAGCTCAGGCTGCCCCTCTTCCTCTTCGCGCTCTCGCTGGGCTTCTCGTCGAGCCTGCACGTGCTTCCGCGCAACTTCTTCACCGAGGAGGTCGCGCGCATCGCGCTGGCCATCGGCGTGGGCGTCTTCGGCCTCTACGTGCTCTACAAGCTCATGGACGCCGGGCTCTACTACTACGAGAAGGAGATCGCGCCGCGCACCGAGACGAAGATGGACGACGTGATCATCCCCGTCGTGCGCAAGGTGGGCGTCGTCGTGCTCTGGGTCGTGGGCGGCGTGCTCACGCTGCGCCAGCTGGGCTGGGACCCGACGGTCATCTTCGCGGGCGCCTCCATCGCGGGCATCGTGATCGGTTTCGCCGCGCAGGACACGCTGGGCAACCTCTTCAGCGGCGTCTTCATCATGCTCGACCAGCCCTTCGTCGAGGGCGACGACATCATGCTGGAGACGGGCGAGACGGCGCGCGTGGAGACCATCGGCCTGCGCACGACGCGGCTTTACAACTACATGACGCACGAGAGCATCATCGTGCCCAACAACGGCCTCGCGTCCAAGCGCATCGTCAACCACACGGGGCCCGACTCCAAGTACCGCCTCTCCGTGGACGTGGGCGCGGACTACGGCTCCGACCCCGAGACGGTGCGCCGCGTCCTCCTCCAGGTGGCGGAGGCGCACCCCAAGGTCCTCAAGGAGGCGCCCTGGGAGCCGCGCGTGCGCTTCAAGAGCTTCGGCGACTCCAGCCTGGACTTCACGCTGCGCGTCACGATCCCCGAGTTCAAGGACCGCAACGAGATCGCCTCCGACCTGCGCTTCGGCATCAAGAAGGCCTTCGAGCAGAACGGCATCGACATCCCCTTCCCCCACCGGACGCTCGTGGTCAAGGGCGACGGAGCGGCCAAGGTGCTCACGCCCTCCGTGGACTCCCCCGACGCTCCCCCGAAGAAGCGCTGAGCCCGCCGCTGCTTGCCTCCCTGGTCAAGGGTCCAAAGAACGCGATGAGCGCGAAGAGCGCCAAGGACGCGACGAAAGGAGACTTCGCGACCTTGGCGCTCTTCGCGCTCTTTGCGTTCTTTGGACCCGCAAGACCAGCGAGGCAAGCCATTCGGGCTCGGGCGCGTTCGCGCGTTGATCCAAAAGCGCCAACCTGCCGCAGGCTGCCGGGGGCGCGACGCCCATGGAGTCCGTGTCCCATCGCCCTGCGAGCAAGCTTGCCTGGAGGGACCTCCGGTGGGGCGCGCTCCTGAAGCACGCCTGGCTGCTGCCCATCCTCGCCCTCGCGCTCTGGCTGCGCCTCGCGGGTATCGGCGACCACCACCTCTACGGCGACGAGGCCGAGTACGCCATCGTCGCGCGCTACCTCAGCCGCGACTTCCTGTTCCTCTCCTACCCCGCCATCGATCCGTTCTCGACGGCTCCGTTCGTCTCGCAGCCGCCGCTGCTCCTCTACGTGACGGCGCTCTTCATGCGCGTCATGGGGCCCACCGACATGGCGGCGCTCCTGCCGCCCATCCTCTTCGGCACGGCGACCGTGGCCGTCACCTACGCGCTGGGCAACCGGCTGGGCGGCCGCTTCGTGGGCCTCGCCGCCGCGGCGGTCATCGCGGTGCTGCCCTTCCACGTGCAGATGAGCCGCCGCGCGATGCTCGACTCGGGGTTCGTCTTCTTCGTCGCGCTCACGGCGTACTTCCTCGTGCGCTGGCTCCAGACGCGCACGCGCGGCTCGGCGCTGGGCGTGGGCATCGCGGGCGCGTGCGCCGCGCTGGCGAAGCTCCCCGGCGTGCTGATCCTCTTCGTGGCCGCCATCGCGTTCGTCGCCGCGGTGGGCCTCGTCGTCGCGCGCCGCGCGCGCGGCAAGGCCACGCCCGCCGAGGTGCGCGAGACGCTGGTGCAGGGGGGCCTGGGCGTGGCGCCTGTCGTCGTGGGCGCGCTCCTCTACCTCGCGCTCCTCTGGAAGCTCCAGGCCATCACGAACCTCTGGGTGAAGCTCATCTGGCAGGCGGGCCGCGTCAACACCGCCAGCGCCGCCTTCGTGGACGTCGCGCAGCAGACGCGCGACTGGTCGTGGTACCTCACCGACCCCAAGTTCAGCTTCGGCGCCGAGTTCGGCCGCCCGATCCTCGTGCTGGGCCTCCTTGGCCTGGCCATCGGGCTCGCCCGCTTCCTGAGGCGCCCCGCCGCGCGCCTGGAGCACCTCGTCGCGCCCCTGGCGGCCGTCGTCATGGCGGCGTTCTTCTTCTACAGCGACCGCAAGGAGGGGTTCTACCTCCTGCCCTTCGCGCCCTTCCTCGCGCTGGGCGTCGGCTTCGCGGGCGCCGCGCTGCGCGACCTGCTCGCGTGGGCGAACATCCGCCTCACGCGCGACGGGGCGCCGCGCTTCGCCCCCATCGCCATCGGCGTCGCGGCCATCCTCGTCGCGGTGCCCGCCTACGGCGCCGCCAACGACAGCTATCACATCTTCGCCCTGGGCGAGTCGCAGGAGAAGTACCTGGGCGAGGGCACGCAGGAGGCGGCGGACTACATCCACCAGCACGATCCCGACGCCATCCAGTACGGCACGCTCCTGGGCCGCTTCACGCTCTACTGGTACAACGAGCAGCCCGCGTACCACTGGTACGTCGACCACACGTTCGTCGAGAGCCAGATCGAGGCGGGCCACCTCAAGTACGTCGTCAAGGACAACTACATCGGCCTGCCCTTCGACGACCAGTACCTCAACGACCTCATCAACCAGCACCACGGCAAGCTCGTGGCGGAGTACCACCACGGATGGGGCAAGGTGCAGGTGTTCGAGGTATCGCCCTGAAACAAACGGTCGTCGCGCGCGCCGCAGCGCGCGCACCCACGGGGGTTTCAGGGGGCGAAGCCCCCTGACGTGAAGCCCCGCTCCAGCCGACGGCCAAACTCGGGGATTTTTCTCGGCCTCGCGCGCGGGCGTTCGCGCCTGGAGAATCCCCTCGCGGAGCCCGCGCACGAGGGCCCATCACCCGCTCGCCACGACTGGGCAACGTCCAAGCGAGGGGACTCCGATCCCGCTTCGTGGACTGGCGCGTCGCGGTGAAGCCCGCCAAGGGGGGCTGCGCGCTGGAGGTGGAGGTCGTGCCCGGCAGCCGCGAGAGCCGCTTCCCCGCGGGCTTCAACGCATGGCGCGGGCGCCTGGAGGCGAAGGTCCGCGCGCCCCCGGAGGAGGGGCAGGCCAACGCGGAATTGGTGGGCCTCGTCGCCGACGCGCTGGGCGTCCCGGCCTCGTGTGTGCGCGTGGGGGCCGGCGCGACCTCGCGCCGCAAGACGCTGCACGTCGAAGGGCTCGCGCCGCAGGAAGCGGCCGCGCGCCTCGCCGCAACGATGGGGCCCTAGGTCGCACCCCAGCCCGGGAACGCGGCGCGCAGGGGCTGGCTGCCGTGCCAGACCTGGAGCGCGCCGCCCGAGGCGTTGACGGCGGCCACCATGCCGAAGGTGCCATCGCCCCAGAGGTCGCCCACGGCGACGCCGCTGCGCGTGACGGGGGGCGTCGCCAGGAAGCCCTTCACGCCGCCTCCGGCCAGGTCGAGGAGGAGCAGCCCCGTCCGCCCGTCCTTCGTGCCCGGCGCGATCACCACCTGCTTGCCGTCGCCCCGCACGTCCGCGACGGCGAAGTCCTTGTTGCTCTCCGCGGCGTTGAGGTCGCGGTGCCAGATCTCCTTGCCCGTCGCGGAGAAGAGGAACGCATGGCCGGGCCCGACGCGCTCAAAGTTGCCGGGCTTGTGGCCGATGGTGTTCCAGTCGCCGCCCAGGATCACGGGCCGGCCCCCGACGCTGAGCACGATGGGCCGCGTGTGCGTGAGGGGCGCGCCCCACGAGGGCTGGGCCTTCCAGAGGAGCTGCCCGTTGGGGCTCACGGCGAAGAGGACGAAGTGGTCCCGCGTGAAGTCGGTCGCGTCGTGCGCGTCGCGGGCGCCGAAGACGACCTCCGGGTGCCCGTCGCCGGTGAGGTCGGCCAGCGTGGGCGCGGCGGGAATGCTCGCGGGCGTGACGTAGGCCGAGGCGCGGAACGTCCAGCGCGTGGCGCCCGTCGCGCCGTTGAGCGCGTAGACGGTCCCCGCGTCGTTGGCGACGACCACCTCGCGCCTCCCGTCGCCGTCGAGGTCCCCGACGCTGGGCGACGCGTGGCCGCCGGGGATGGCGCGGGCCCAGAGCGTCGTGCCGTTGGCCCTCACGGCGAAGACCCCCGTCTCCTCCGTGACCACCACGACGTCGAGCTTGCCGTCGCCGTCCAAGTCCGCGACGACGGGCGTCGCGTCCATGGTGGTGAAGGACTGGTACGGGTTGTAGCGATGCTCCCAGACCTTGACGAAGGCCAGGTGCGTCGCGTTGCTGGCCGCCGGGCTCACCTCGAAGCGCACGACCACCGCGGCCGTGTCGGCGACGACCACGTCGAGGCGGCCGTTGCCATCGAGGTCGGCCACGACGGGCGCGTTGATGGGCCCGCTGACCCCTTCGAAGGAGTAGCACGCCGACGTGCAGCCCGCGTTCCCTGGCGCGAACCGGGCGAGCACGGCTCCGGTCGCGGGGCTCACGACGTACACGCTGCCATCGTCGCTCTGCACGACGGCCTCGGGGCGCCGGTCCCCGTTGAAGTCCGCCAGGGCGATCTGGAGGCCGTTGAACGGTCCGGCGCCCGGCGAGATCGTCCGTTGCAGGCTCGCCGTGGCCGCGGCCGGGGGGCTCGCCAGCAGGCCTGCCAGAAGCAGGATCGGGACCGATCGTCGGAAGAGCATGGCATACTTCCGTGCAGGCGGCGGCTTGGCAACTCTGGAACACGACGCCCACGCCGGGCTCCGGCCGCTTGGCAAAGGTTTTAACACCCGAGCCGGCATGGGCGGCGCGAACCGGGAGACCCCGCGTCTCCTCGTCCACCATTCACCATCCTTCGGACGTGATGGGCCTCGGCCCGCGTCCGCGTATGCCCCCTTCCTTGGGCAGGCGACCCGGCGAACCGCGCCGGCGACCTCCGCGGCCTGGCACCCTGGCCCCAGTGGAGCCGATCCTGCGGCGTGCCCGGTTCCAGGAGACACACGATGTCCAACTCCACCAACATCGACCCGACCACGACCAAGTATCTCATCCGGGCCTCCATCGCCGCCGAGGGCGTCATCGAGAAGCCCGACGTCGTGGGCGCCATCTTCGGCCAGACCGAGGGGCTCCTCGGCGAGGACCTGGACCTGCGCGACCTCCAGAAGAGCGGCCGCATCGGCCGCATCGAGGTCATCATCGACTCCAAGAAGGGCAAGAGCACGGGCGACATCCACCTGCCCTCTTCGCTCGACAAGGTCGAGACCGCCATCCTCGCGGCCGCGCTGGAGAGCATCGACCGCGTGGGCCCCGCCAAGGCGGAGATCAAGGTCCGCGGCATCGAGGACGTGCGCAGCGTGAAGCGCGACGCCGTCATCGCCCGCGCCCGCGAGCTTCTCGCCACCATGGGCGAGATGGGCCAGGGCGAGAGCGCCTCCATCATGGAGGCCGTGCGCGACTCCGTGCGCGTCGAGGACATGGTCAGCTACGGCCCCGACCGCCTCCCCGCCGGCCCCAACGTGAGCAAGTCCGACTCCATCATCGTCGTGGAGGGGCGCAACGACGTCGCGAACCTCCTCAAGCACGGCATCAAGAACGCCATCGCGGTCGAGGGCACCAACGTTCCCAAGACCATCATCGACCTCTGCAAGGACAAGAGCGCCATCGCGTTCGTGGACGGCGACCGCGGCGGCGAGCTGATCCTCAAGGAGCTTCTCCAAGTCGCCGAGATCGACTTCCTCGCCCGCGCGCCCCGCGCCCACGAGGTCGAGGAGCTGACGCAGAAGCAGCTCATCAAGGCCCTGCGCAACAAGATCCCCGCGGACCAGTTCACCGAGCTCTACTCCCTGGAGCAGGGCCGCGCCCGCGACACGCGCGACAACCCCCGCGGCGGCGACCGCCGCGGCCGCCCCTCGGGCCGCGGCCACCCCGCCGACGCCGAGGAGGACGAGGACGAGGACGTCGACCTCACCTCCCCCATCGAGGGCGTCGACATGACGCCCATGGTGCAGCCCCAGCGCCGCGAGCAGCCGCGCCAGGAGCGCCGCGAGGAGCGCGCGCCCCGCGAGGACCGCGAGGAGCGCCGCGACGACCGCCGCCGCGAGGAGCGCGGCGAGCGGCGCGACCGCGGCGAGCGCCGCGACGAGCGCGGCCCGCGCGAGGACCGCCGCGAGCCCCGCGAGGAGCGCATGCCGCGCGAGGAGCGCGAGCGCGAGGCGCCCCGTGAAGAGCGTCGCCCCCGCGAGGAGCGCCGCGAGCGCAGGCCCGCCGAGGACGCCGACGCGCGCCCCCGTGCCGAGCAGCGCCGCCCCGTGGAGGACGCCGAGGAGCGTCCGGCCGAGCGCCGCGCCCCGCGCGAGCCCGTCGAGGAGCCCGCGGCCGCCGAGATGGCGGAGCCCGCCGAGCCCGCCCGCCCCAAGGGCGACCGCGAGGGCAAGTACCTCGCGATCCTGGAGGAGCTCAGCGGCAAGCTGCAGGCCGTCATGCTCAACGACGCCTTCGAGCGCGTCGGCGACAAGGTGGCCGTGCGCGACCTCGCGGACACGCTGAAGAAGGACACGCCCGGCGTCACGCAGGTCGTCTTCGACGGCGTCGTCACGCAGCGCCTCATCGACATCGCGATGGACAAGAAGATCGCGACCCTCGTGGGCGTCAAGACGGGCAACATCACCAAGAAGCCCGCCGGCGTCGAAGTGGTGACCCGCGCGGACCTCGCCTAGGCGAGGTCAAGGGCGGGTCGCGAGGGGCTTCGGCCGCCTCGTGACCTGCCCCTCCGCGGGGCCCCTGGCGAGCAGCCGCGGGCCCCCTTTGTTCTCCTATCCTCTTTCTGGCTAGCCCGGCGTCAGCTTCAAGTCCGGCTGCCCAAGTGGCGCCTCCGTCGTCCGTCCGGCGCTGACAGGCTCCCTGCCGGCACGCGGTCGTCCATCGGGTCGCTACCTTCCTCTGCTTCCAGTGCGCTCTTTATGTGCCCGAAACGGGTCCGTCGGGAGGAGGTCAACCGGGCCGGATTTCCGTCGCCGCGGCGACAATTCGTCGTGTCTGTCGTTGTCATGCACGGAAAACAACCTGAAAACCGGATTCATGACGTTGGCAACATAAGGCCCATGACCGGGCGACGTGGATTTCCATTGCATCCGGCGGAACGACGGGCCTGGCACCAAGGTTTATCTACCCTCGGGTTTTAATAGGGGTGCAACGGGTGGGTTCGATGCAGAAGGATGAACTGATCCAAATGCACACCCTGCTTTGCCAGATCAAGAACCACCTGCAGAGCACCGGTGTCGTGAACGGCGACTCCTTCGTGGAGTACGAAAACCTCGGCATTTCCCCGGTGCACGTGCACCGCTCCAAGGGCGACCACAAGCGCGCCATCTTCCTCCTCGGGAAGGAGTTGGCCCAGTTCGCCTCCCGGGGCGAGCTTTCCGGCCCCGCGCTGGTGAGCAGCCGCTTCGCCGCCCTGGCCGCCAACCGCGAGCGCGTGGCGGCGCGGCTTTGACGTTGACCTGTCAATCTTTTGGCGGAGGTGGGCGCAGGTGCGCGCACGTCGTCCCGCCCGCGCTCTCTTGACCCGACCCGGGAGCTTGTGGGCCTACGTCCGCCCTCTTATGCGCACGTCCCCGCAGCCGGTCCGTCCTCACGCGATGAGCTTCGTCATGAGGTAAGCATCCTCCCCGTCGGCGTAGTACTTCGGGAGGATCTTCCTCTTCTCGAACCCCAGCCGCTCGTAGAGCCGGATCGCGTTCTCGTTGGTGACGCGCACCTCCAGGTTGATGCGGCGGATGGCGCGGTGGAGGAACCGCTCCTCGAACAGCTTGACCAGCCGCGCGCCGATGCCCTTGCCGCGGGCGCGCTCGTCGACGGCGAGGATGAGGATGCGCGCTTCGTAGGCGCGCTCGATGACGCCCAGGAGGAAGCCTTCGATGCCCTCCTTGCTCTCGCAGACGATGAAGCCCTCGGGGTAGAGGTCACCCAGCTGGAGGAAGAGGCCGCCGTCGTAGCTCTCGTTGAGGCTCCGGTTCGCGAGGCGCACCACCTCGAAGAGGTCGTCGTGCTCGAAGTTGCGGAAGTGGAGCAGCACGTCACGGGGCGATGCGCGGCCCTGCCCGTTGGCTTTTTCGGTCTTGGGGCGCTCGCGTCGCGTGGAGCCGCTGCCCTCGTCCCTCGTCGCGCGCGTGGCGAAGGCGCGGCGCGTCGTGGAGGTGGGGGCCGGCGCGCGCTTCGAGACGGCGCTGGCGGTGGCGGCGCTGGGCCCCGAGGTGCTGGTCACCGACGTGGACGCGCGCGTGCTGGCGGCGCCCGCTCCGTTGCGCGCCCTCGTGCACGACGTCGTGCGCGGTGATCCCCGGCTTCTGGGGCCCGCGGACGTGGTGCTGGCGGTGCGGGCGCCCGAGGAGCTTCAGCTTCCCATCGCCCGCGTGGCGCGCCGCCTGGGCGCGGACCTGGCGCTGCGGCCGCTCAAGGACGAGTGGGCGGACGTCTCGGAGGCGTTTCCCCGGTGGGAGGCGCTGGGAGCGGGGTGGCGCTGGCACGCGCGGCCATCGAGCGATGGGCGCGAATGGTGAAAGGGGGCGGCGCCGAGGACGGAGCATGAAGGTCATGCGGACCCTGGCCATGGCGGCCCTCGGATTCGGCGCCTACGCGGCGTACAAGCGATGGCGCGACAACCGGAAGACGCTCAACGCTTGAGGTCGTACTCGGTGGCGCCCAGCGCGTAGAGGATGCCCTTGAGGTTCTCGCGGCTGAGGCTGCCCGAGGCGGCGCGCTTGAGGATCTCCTTGGCGTTGAAGGCGATGCCGAGGCCCGCGTTGCGGATCATGATCTGGTCGTTGGCGCCGTCGCCCACGGCCACGACCTCGTCGCGCTTGAGCCCCTCGCGCGCGGCCAGCTCCTCCAGGATCTCCCCTTTCCTGTGCATGTCGATGACGTCGCCTTCGACCTCGCCGGTGACGACGCCGTCGCGGATGACGAGCCGGTTGGCGAACGTGTAGTCGAACCCCAGCTCGCGCTTGAGGCGGTCGGTGAAGAAGGTGAAGCCGCCGCTGATGAGGGCGAGGCGGAAGCCCATCTCCTTGAGCGCGCGCACGAGGTCCTCCGCGCCGGGGGTGAGGCGCAGGCTGCCGGCGACTGCCTCCAGGTCCTGCACGGTGAGCCCCTTGAGCATCTTCACGCGCTCGCGCAGCGCCTCGCGGAAGTCCATCTCGCCGCGCATGGCGCGCTCGGTGATGGACGCGACGTGGGCCTCGACGCCGGCCGCGCGCGCAAGCTCGTTGATGACCTCGCCGTCGACGATGGTGCTGTCCATGTCGAAGACCACGAGGCGCTTGGTCGTTCGGAACATGCTGTGCGGCTGGATGACGGCGTCCACGCCCACGCGCTCGCAGGTGCGGCGGATGGCGTGGCGCAGCTGCTCGAAGTCGGCGCCGCGCACGTCGATCCACATCTCGAAGGCCATGAGGTCGCCCTGCGCGACGTGGTGCATGCGCTCGATGTTGGCCCGCGCGTCGGCGATGGTGCGCGTGATGGCCGCCATGACGCCCGGCTTGTCGCTGCCCACGATGGTGACGACGCGCACGTCCTTGCTGCGCATCGCGGCCTCGCGCTCGACGACCTCGGCCTTCACGTCCACGCCCACGTCGCGCCCGCGCAGGGAAAGCTCGTAGGCGAAGCGGTAGAGGTCGAGCCCCGGGGGCAGGTCGGCGGGCTCGATGAGCATGACCATGGAGAAGAGGCCGTAGATGGAGGACTGCTCGACGTGGACGATGTTGCCGCCCAGGTCGGTGACGGCGCCCGACACGTCCGCCACGAGGCCCGGCCTGTCGCGGCCCAGGGCGGTGAGGGCGATGATGCGGTCCGTCACGACCTGCGACCGGCCGCGCCCCCATTTGCCGGTTTCGCTCCCTCGCCATCGCCCGCCGTGACCAGCCGCGGCCCCGCCCCGTCCTCAAGGCAAGGCGCGCGGAGAGGGGGGCATGCTCGCCGGCACCCTCTCCCGCGCCTTCCCCCTCTCTTCCCTCTCCGACGGCCTCGCCGACCTCGTCGCGCAGGCGAGCCCCGCCGTGGTGCAGCTTCGCGCGTGGCGCGAGGCGCGCTCCGGGCCGCCCACGGGGAGCGGCAGCGGCTTCCTCGTGAGCGCGCGGGGCCGCCTCCTCACCAACCACCACGTCACCGAGGGCGCGCGCCGCCTGGAGGCCGTGCTGCCTTCGGGCGAGACGCGGGAGGCGACGCTCCTGGGGCGCGACCCGCACACGGACCTCGCCGTGCTGGAGATCGAGAAGCCCGACGCGGACCCGCTCCTCCTGGCGCCGCCGGGCGATCTGCGCGTGGGCGAGATGGTCCTCGCCATGGGCTCTCCCTTCGGCCTTGCCGGGAGCGTGAGCCTCGGCATCGTCTCGGGGCTGGGGCGCAGCCTCCGCTCGGGGTCGGGCCGCCTCATCGAGAACGTGATCCAGACCGACGCGCCGCTCAATCCTGGCAACTCGGGCGGGCCGCTGGTGGACATGCGCGGGCGCGCCGTGGGCGTGAACACCGCCCTCTTCCTCCCCGCGCAGGGCATCGGCCTCGCCATCCCCGCGAGCACGGCGCAGCTCGTCCTGGACGAGATCCTCCAGTTCGGCCGCGTGCGCCGCGCGTGGCTGGGCGTCGTGGGGCAGACGCTCGCGCCGCCGGGCCGCAAGGGGGGCATCCTCATCCACCGCGTGGAGCCCGGCTCGCCCGCCGAGGCCGCGGGGCTGGAGCCCGAGGACGTGCTCGTGGGCCTGGAGGGCAAGGAGGTGGACGGCCTCGACGCGCTGCTGCGCGCGCTTCCGCGCGAGGCCATCGGCCGCGAGGTGGAGCTTGGCGTGCTGCGCGGCCGCAGGCGCCTCGCGCTGCGGGCGCGGCTCGCCGAGGCGCCTTAAGCGGAGGGTTCGGGGGCGCAGCTCCCTGACGTTTTCACTTGGTGCTATTACGATTACGTCAGGGGGCTTCGCCCCCCGAACCCCCCTCGGGTGCGCGCGCTGCGGCGCGCGCGACGGCTTGCTTCTAGGGCCCGATGCTGGACGGGATGCACTTGGTGATGTCGTTGATCTCCACCGAGGGCGGCACGGTCCCGATGTAGATGCACGGGTCGGAGGCCAAGGTCTGCGCGACGACGCCCTCCTGCGGGTCGGCCGCGCTCGCGACCTCGTAGGCCGCGTAGCCCGCGGGCACCTGCGCCTGCGCGGCGGTGGGCGGAAGCGAGGCGAGGGGCGTCGCCGCGCCGTCGTGCAGCCCGTAGACGACGTAGCCGTCCACGTTCCCGGGCGCGGGGACCCACGCGACGAGCACCGAGGTGGCGGACGCCTGCACGGCGACGGCCGCGATGGGCTGCGAGCCGTCGAGCGGCCCGGCGGAGGCCAAGGGGAGGAGGAGCAGCAGGGGAAGGGCGATGGGGAGACGCATGTCGGTCGACCGGGCCCCTCATGGACCTCAGCGCCATAATGCTATCGCAGGCGGCACTCGGGGCGCGGCCTTCGCTCCCGATCGTGGAGGATTGTTAGCGAAGCGCGGGCGGCGACCTTCTCGGACCCTTGCAGGTCCGGGCGAAAATTCCCAGGCGGGCGCGGGCGGGAGGTTGCGCCTTCCGTGGAGGATTCTGGTGAAGTCCACCCCCGTTTTCCCTCGCCTCCGCGCCCAGATCAACGAGCGACGGCATAACGTCATACGGGGCAAGCGCGTTAGCGCGCCCCAGGTCAGGATTGGAGATGAAGCTGGGCACGTTTGTTATTGGCATCCTGGCGGCGGTCGCGCTGGCGGCGCCGTCGGCGGCCGCGGCCGAGCCCGCATCGGGCACGCTCACGGTGGAAGGACCCGTCGCGCTGGGCGACGGCGCCCGCGTGGAGGCGGCGCCCCTCGCCGTGCTGCTTGACGATGCCGCGGGGCTCGCTACGCTGGAGATCCGCGCGGCCGCCGCCCGCGTCTGCTTTTACACTGCGTACGTCGTCGAGGGCTCCGGCGTCGCCGCGCAGTGGCCGCAGCTCCAGGGCGGCTGCGAGGAGCGCACCAGCGTCGTGCTCACGGCGGGCCGCGACGCCTCCGCCTCGGGCTGGCTGGGCGCGTACCCGGGCCCCGGCTCGCGCGTCGACGCCGCGTGGAGCCGCGCCACTGCCGAGTCGCGTCCCCCCTCCACCCTGCGCAGCCCGGGCCAGGCGACGGGCAGCGTCGCCTCGGACCCGGGCGCGACGTTCCCCTTCTACGACGCGCGCATCGACCGCCCCTTCGTGCAGGTCGACGGCGTGGGCGCGCTGCGGCTCGCGGGCCCTGGCGCGGTAAAGTTCCTGGGGCCCGCGGTCCACCTCTCCTCCTCCCAGGGGAGCGCGGACTACGCGACGGGCGAGCGCTCCAGCGACGGGGCGATCCAGTCGCGCGCCCGCTCGTGGCTCTACGTCTCCTTCGACGACGCGACGCTGGACCTCAGCAGCGTGGCGCCCGTCGCCCTCGCCACCGCCGAAGCCCATGCGAGGGCCGGCGACGTGCAGGTGCGCGCGCTGGGCGGCTCGCTGCGCGCGGGCCCCGCCACCTACCGGCCCGCGGCGGGCGAGGCCGACGTGCTGCGCGGCGACCTCTCCGCGACGCTCTCCCCGGACAGCGGCGGCTCGGCGTCGCGCATGGACGTCGAGGGGCAGCTGGCGTTCACCACGTTCGTCCGCGAGCGCGCGGGGCCGCTCCCCTTCGCGGGCCCCTCCGGCGCGGCGCCCCTGGGTCTCGTCGCCGTGGGCGCGGTCGTCGCGGGCGGCGGCGCCGTCGCGTGGGCCCGCAGGCGCCGCCGCGGCGTGCGCGTGAGCCTGAGCGCGGCCGCCTGCCTGGAAGAGGCGCGCAACGCGGAGTTGGCCCGCGACCCCGAGCGCGCGCTCGCCTGGGCGCGCCGCGCCGCCCAGGCCGAGCCCGAGGACGGCGCGATCCTCCTTGAGCTGGCGTGGCACCTGGACCACGCGGGCCAAGCCGCCGAGGCGCTCGCCGCTCACGCCGCCGCGCTCCGCCTCGCGGCCCCGCACGACGGGCGCGCCCACCTGGAGATGGCGTTCTTCCTCGCGAAGCGCATGCTCGACGTCGAGGGCGCCGAGGCCGAGATCGTGGAGGCGCTGCGCCGCGACCCCGCGCTCCTGGCCCAGGTCTTCATGGAGGAGGAGGTCCTCGCCGCGCTCTCGGGCCGCAGCGCCTTCGAGCGCGCGGTGCGGCGCGCCGAAGCCCACGACGACGCCAGCGCCGCGCTCAGCTGATCCTATCGCGGCGCGTCGAGAGCCCTTCCGCCATCGCGTCCTCCACCGCCAGCAGGCTCTCCGCGACGCGGCGGCCCCACGGCGTCAGCCGGATGGTGGCCGCCTGCACCGCGCCCTGCCCCGTGTACGTCGTGCGGATGAGGCCCAACTCTTCGAGGCGCGTCTGCACCTGCTTCGCCGTGTAGGGCGAGGCCTGCGTCGCGGCGTGGAACTGCCGCACGTTGAACGGCTCGTCGACCGCCATGCGGATGAGCACGCTGGCCTCGGGCGACTCCAGGGCATCCAACGCGGCGGCGAGACGGCGCGGTCGCATCATGATGCGAAGTGCGACCGGCAAGAAAAAGGCATCGCCAACACGACCCGCATTCAGGGTGTGGATCAACGGATCGAAAATCGACTGCGTATCTTTTATGCTTGAAGAACGCCCCTCGGGGGTTCGCGCGGGGTCGCGTGTGCCGGCGCGAGCGGGGAAAGCGACCGCTGCACCCACCCCGCGCCCCCCGGGGCCGCCACGGTCGAAGTCTTGGGCCCCGGGGTTTTCTTATTGAGAAGAAGCGCCGCCGCGGAGAGGATCAAACTGTGGGAGGCTGTCGTTGGTTGGGAGGCGTCTGCGCGGCGGCGGGGCAAGGGCGATGGCGTCCGGACGCGCCGGGGCGATGGCCCTTGACGGCGGAAAGGGCCCCCGGAGGCGCTTGAGCGTCACGCGCCCACCCCGGGGAGTGCGGCCCTGCAGCGACGCCCCTGCGCCCCTGTTATGCCCGAGGCGCCCCTTCCGGAGTTCCGACACTCTTTTCAACGATCCCACGCGCACACCATTCTCCGATGGCCGACGCGAGCCCCCCACCGCCCGTCATCGACGAGCTGCTCCAGGCCCATCGCGCCGTGGACGAGGCCAGCGCCGCCTGCGACCGCGCCTTCCGCATCAGCCTCGAAGCCCCCCGCGGCGAGAGCCGTGCCGCCCGCCGCGCCCTGGACGAGGCCGAGCACGAGCTGGAGATCGCCCTGCGCCGCCTCACCGACGCCCGCAACGCCCTCGACACCCTCCACCATCCCACCGCCGAGGACGAGAAATCCTGGGGCGCCCACTGAGTCCTCCCCCGCGGTGACACGCACCGCTTATTCTCTGCCCCCGGGACTTGGCCACCCGGAAGCCCGCCCCGCAATAGGTCCTCGACCTGTTCCATCCCACGACCCATCGGTTCCCCCAACCTGTTTCGTCCCGCGGGGCGGGCTTTCTTTTCCTTTCATGCACTCCGTCGCACGCGCTTTCGCGCGTGCGGACTTCGTGGCAGAGGGGGTGGCTTCCCCCTCTGCACTCCCCCCGCCGGGGGGCTCCGCCCCCACGGACCCCCCGCCAGGGGGCTCACGCCCCCTGGGAACCCCCACCACGAAACGGGGGCTCCCTTGCTGGGGCTCGCAAAATAGGGGGCTCCCTCGCTGGAGGTCCCAGACGAGTGAGGGGCGCTTGGTGGAGTTCTCGACAGGGAGCATCGCCCTGATGGACGACCGATCGTGACGGGCCCTTTCTGGTGGGTCGCGATGGGGGAGCGCCGCGGGGCGCGGGGGGCGTCCGCCACGAGGGAGGGGGAGCGCCTTGTGGGGGCGGAAAACCCCATGAACCCCTCTCCCGTTCGCGGCGACATGGCCATCCACAAGGTCGCGGTGCTGGGCGCGGGGAACATGGGCTCGGGCATCGCGCAGGCGTTCGCCCAGGCGGGCTTCGACGTGCACGTGCGCGACGTGAAGCCCGAGCTGGTCCAGAAGGGGCGCGAGCGCATCGAGGGGCCGCTGCGCAAGCGCGTCGAGCAGGGCAAGACCTCCGCCGCCGAGGTGGACGGCATCATGGCGCGCCTCCACGGCACGACCGACGTCCACGAGGCCGTCAAGGACGCGGACCTTGTCATCGAGGCCGTCTTCGAGGACCTCAAGGTCAAGAAGGAGGTCTTCGCCGAGGCGTCGAAGCATGCCAAGGCCGGCGCGATCTTCGCCACCAACACCTCCTCGCTCTCTGTCACCGACCTGGCCGCCGCCACGGACCGCCCCCGCCAGGTCGCGGGCCTGCACTTCTTCTTCCCCGCCGCCGTCAACAAGCTCGTCGAGGTCGTCGCGGGCCGCGAGACGGACCCCCGCGTCGTGGACGACCTCGTGAAGGTCAGCCGCGCCATCGGCAAGGTGCCCATCCCCACCGCGGACGCCTACGGCTTCGCCGTCAACCGCTTCTTCGTCCCCTGGGTCAACGAGGCCGTGCGCCTCCTGGAGGAGGGCGTGGCCGACGTCGCCACCATCGACGCCGCCGCCAAGGAGGCCTTCGGCATCGGCATGGGCCCCTTCGAGCTGATGAACGTCACCGGCGTCCCCATCTCCCTCCACGCCGAGCGCACGCTGCACGCGGGCTTCGGCGCCGCCTACGAGCCCGCCCGCCGGCTCGTCCACCAGGTGGAGGTCGAGAAGAAGGACTGGACCCTGGGCGGCGCGCCCGACCCCGCGCGGTTCGAGGCCGTGAAGGACCGCCTCCTGGGCGTCACCTTCGGCATCGCGGCGCGCCTCGTGGAGGAGGGCGTCGCCACCGCGGTCGACGTCGACAAGGGCGCCACCGTGGGCCTGCGCTGGGCCAAGGGCCCCTTCGCCATGATGAACGCCATGGGCACGAAGAAGGCCCTCGCCCTCGTGGAGAAGGTCCACGCGCGCTGGGGCGCCTCCTTCCCCGTGAGCCAGGAGCTTCGCCGCCTCGGCGCCGCCAACGCCCCGTGGGACCTCCCCCTCGTGCGCCTGGAGAAGGAGGGCCACGTCGCGGTGCTCACCATCGACCGCCCCGAGGCGTTGAACGCCCTCAACCCCAAGGTGCTCCACGACCTCCAGAAGCAGGTCCAGGCCGCGGCCGCGGACCCCGAGGTGCGCGTCCTCGTGGTGACCGGCGAGGGGCAGAAGGCGTTCATCGCGGGCGCCGACATCAAGGAGATGGCCACCAAGAGCGTCGCCGACGCGCGCCGCTTCACCGAGCTTGGCCAGCGCGCCATCCGCGAGCTGGAGCTTTGCGGCAAGCCCGTCGTCGCGGCCGTCAACGGCTTCGCCTTTGGCGGCGGCCTGGAGCTTGCCCTGGCCTGTGATATCATCCTCGCCAGCGACAAGGCGCTCTTCGCGCTCCCCGAGGTCACGCTGGGCATCCACCCGGGCTTTGGCGGCACGCAGCGTCTCCCGCGCCTCGTGGGCCCGCAGAAGGCCAAGGAATTGATCTTCACCGCGCGCCGCTTCGACGCGGCGGAGGCCAAGGCCCTCGGGCTCGTCCTGGACGTCGTCCCAGCGGCGGACCTCATGAAGCGCGCCATGGCCCTCGCCAACGCCATCGCCAAGAACGCACCCATCGCCGTGGGCCTCGCCAAGGCCAGCGTCAACCGCGGCCTCGACGTGGACCTCAACACGGGCCTCGCCTACGAGCTGGAGGCCGTGAGCCAGTGCTTCGCCACCGAGGACCAGAAGGGCTCCATGGACGCCTTCGTGAAGAAGACGACGTGGGAGATGAAGGGGAAGTAGGTCAGAGGTCCGCGTCGAGGCGCTCCGCGAGATAGCCCTCGACGTCCCCTCCGCCCGCGAGCACGCGCTTCACCCACGCCTCGCGCTCGTGCCACTGCACCGCGAGGTCCCACACGCACACGCTGGGGTTGTTGCCCGGCGCGGGCGTCAGCGCCGTGGGCGCGTCCCCCGGGGCGGTCCACACGTGGTGGTGCAGCTCGTTCTCGTCCGCCCACCAGTCGAGGAACGCGAACACCGCGCCGCGCCCGTCGTGCACGCCCAGGAAGCCCACGCCGTAGTTGCCCGCGCCCGGAGCGGGGAGACTCTTGCGCGCGGCCTCCTTGGCGGCGGCCACCGCCTCGGGGCGCGCCAGCGGCCGGCCCTGCGCGATGCTGTAGACCTTGAGCCGCCAGCCGTCGGGCTCCCAGAGGCCCAGGAAGCGGACGGGGCGCAGCGAGTGGGGCCCGCGCAGCGGGATCATGCGTCCGCAGAGACGCTCCGCGGCTTGAGCCTGCCCGAAGGGCGCCGTCCTGATGCACGGGCGCGCCCTTCCCCCGGGCGTGGCCGCCAGCCTCACCCTCCTGCGGGTCCGCGGCATCCCCGTCCGGCTGCACGTCACGCTCCTCCTCGCGCTGCCCCTCTTCGCGTACCTCATGGCGGCCGCGTACTTCACGCCCGCGGGCGCCGCGCCCGACGCGCAGGCGTGGGCCTGGGGCGCGCTCCTCGCGGTGGGCCTCTTCGCCAGCGTCCTCCTCCACGAGCTGGCCCACAGCCTGGCCGCGCTGCGCTTCGGCGTCGCCGTCCGTGATATCACGCTGCTGCCCGTGGGCGGCGTGTCCGCGTTCCGCCGCATGCCCCGCGAGCCCGCGGCCGAGCTCTGGATCACCTTCGTGGGGCCGCTCACGAACCTCGTCCTCGCCGCGCCGCTCCTCGCCGCGTGGGCGCTGGGCCTCGTCCCCGACGCGGGGTGGTCGCGCTTCGTGGAGTGGCTGGGCTGGACGAACCTCTCCCTGGGCCTGTTCAACCTCCTGCTGCCCGCGTTCCCCATGGACGGCGGCCGCCTCGTGCGCGCGCTGCTCGCGCGTCGCATGGGCCTCGCGCGCGCGACGCACGTCGCCGCCGGCATCGGCCGCGGCGTGGCGCTCCTCCTGGGCCTGGGCGCGCTCCTCCTGGGCAACCTCCTCCTCGTGCTCGTGGCGATCTTCGTCTTCTCGGGCGCCAGCGCCGAGGAGCATGCGACCGTGCTCGTGGAGGCGCTGGCCGCCTATCGCGCGGGCGACCTCGCGGCCCGGATCGAGCCGCTGGAGCCCGACGCCGCCGCGCGGGACGCCATCGCCCGCATGCGCGCCGAGCGGCGCCTCGCGCTGCCGGTGGCCCGCGACGGGAGGCCCGTTGGCTTCGCGCGCCTGGAGGCGCTCGCGCACGCGCCGCCCGGCTCGCCCGTGGAGGCGCACGTCGCGGCCGCGCCCGTGGTGCCCGCCGACCTCCCCGCGTCGCAGGCCGCCGAGACGATCTCGCAGGAGCGCTCCCCCGCGCTCGTCGTCGACGCCCAGGGGCGGCTCGCGGGCGTGCTCACGGGGGAGGACCTGGAGCGCGCGGCCGCCATCGAGGAGATCCTCAGCCCACCCACAGCCCCGCGTACATGAGCGCGAAGACCGCGTTCACGGCGGCGAAGGTGAGCGAGCAGAGGATGACGCCCTGGATCATGGCGGGCGCGTCGCGCGCCTTGCCGATGAACGCGTGGTACTCCCACACGAGGAGCGGCGCGAAGACGAGGAGGATGGGCAGCATGCGGCGCGGGATGACGAGGTCCGCCGCGCTCAGCGCGAGGGCGCCCACGTTGGACGCGACCCAGCACGCGAAGCCCACCGCGTAGGCGCGCTTGCGTCCCAGCCGGGTTGCGAACGTCGCGTAGCCCGCCGCGAGGTCGGGCTCCAGGTCCACGATGGTCGTGGGCACGTACACGGCCGCCGCCACGAGGAGCCCCTGCGGCAGGAACGCCCACGGCGCGGCGGAGAGGGGCGCAGCCAACGACCACCCCGCCAGCGCGGCCAGCGCGCCCACGCCCACCGCGTTCACCAGCACGTCCGCGCCGGGGCGCGTCTTGAGGCGGGCGGGCGGCGCGCTGTAGAGCCACGCCAGGACGAGGCAAGCGAGGAGGAGAAGGCCGAACGCCGCGCCCGCCAGGAGGCCCGCCCCCAGCGCGAGCGCGGCCGCGACGTAGGCCGCCGCGTGCGCCCAGCCGCGGGAGACGACGCCCTGCACGAGGGGGCTCGACGCCTTGCGCGGGTTCACGCGGTCGCTCTCCAGGTCGTGCACGTCGTTGATGAGCAGCGTCGCCAGCCAGACGAGGGGTCCCATGGCGAGGGCTGCGAGAAGCCAGCCGCGCGCGTCGCCCCACCACGCGGCCAGCGTCGCGAGGAAGTCCGCGCTGGTGGCGCCGCGCGCCGCGGCAAGCTCCCAGAACGAGGCCCAGCGGCCGAAGCCGGGCGCCAGCTCGTGGGACGCAAGGAGCCAGCCCACCTGCATGGGGACTAGCGTGACGAGCCACACCTCCGGGCGCGAGAGGCGCCAGAGGTAGAGCAGGAGCCTCGCGCGCTCGCCCTTCGCCTCCACGCGCGGGAAGCGGGGCGGGGCGTCTTCAAGGCGCGGTGCTTACTGCCTGCGGGGCCGCCGGGCGGACTCCCGGGCCAGCGCGTAGGCGAGCAAGAGGATGCTGCCCGCGGCGGCCAGCGGCGCGTCCCAGAGCGCGCTGAAGAGGAGCAGGCCGAAGCCCGCGGCCACCAGCGCGTCCTCGACGTTGCGGGACATGGCCATCAGGCATGATATCGACGGCCATGGACCTTGAAGGGATCGGAGATTCCAAGGGACATCCAGGGACCTGTCAAGGTGGGGGCGCCACGTCCGCGTCCAGGAACGCGATCACCTTCGCCTCGTAGCCCGCGGGGTCCGCGCCGTGCGAGCCGACGTGGTACGCCTTCGGCTCCAGGAGCCACTGCGAGCCCGGGGGCGCCGCGTCGAACACCGCGCGGCCGTCCGCGTCGGGGAGCGCGATGTCGTCCGAGCCTCCCTGGATCACGAGGACCGGCGCGCGCAGCGCGTGGACGGCCTTCACCGGCTGGTTCTGCGCGACGTCCTCGTGCACGAGGCGGCTCGCGAAGAAGACCGCCAGCGGCCCGAAGGGGTACTTGGGCAGGTGCGTGAAGTGCGTGATGCTGTGGCTCGCGATGTTCTCCAGCGTCGCGAAGCCGCTGTCGTCCACCACGGCGCGCACGGGGAGGTCCTCCGCGGCGTTGATCGCGGCGGCCGCCCCCATGCTGAGCCCCAGGAGCGCGACGTGCCCCATGGGGACGTCCCCTCGCGAGGCGAGCCACCCCCACGCGGCGTCCACGTCCTTCACCTCGTCGATGCCGACGGTGGTGTGGTCGCCGCCGCTCTCGCCGTGCGCGCGGAAGTCGAAGGCCAGCACGTTGTAGCCCGCCGCGTGCAGGAAGGGCGCGTAGGCGAGGCTCTGGTTCTTCGACTCGCCGTAGCCGTGCAGGACGACCACGGTCCCCTTGGCGGGCGAGGCGGGCATCCACCAGCCCACGAGGGGGATGCCGTCGGAGGCGTTGAACGCGACGCGCTGGTAGGCGAGGCCCACGTCCTCGGGCGTGGCCGTGGGCGCCGCGCGCGGCGGGTGGACGAGGCTCTGGGCGGATTGATAGCTCACGAAGGCGACCGCGCCGCTGGCGACGACGAGGACGGAGACGGCGAGCGCGATGGCGGCCTTCCAGAAGAGCCTCACGGCGGCGCCTCCTGGAGGCTCTGCGAGAGGAACGAGAGCACGCGCCCCTCGTACTCGGCCGCGCCTGCGCGCAGCGCGTCGGTGTGCGCGGCGCCGGGCACGACCCAGAGCTGGGCGCGCGACCCGGCGGCCTCCTGGAGCGCCACGCCGTTGTCCGGCGGGACCAGCGCGTCCTTGCCCCCCTGGATGAGGAGGAGCGGCTGCTGGCCGTCGCGGGCGGCGCGCGCGGGGTCGTCGTCGCCCGGCGCGTGGCCCGTCATCCACGAGGCGAAGAGGATCGTCGCGTCCCCCACCTGGGGCGGCAGGTTCGTCGCCTGGTGGAGGGAGCGGCCGGCCACGGCGGCGAGGCTCGCGAAGCTGCTGTCCGCGACCACGGCCTTGACGGCGGGCAGGCGCGGCGCGGCGTTGATGGCGGTGGCCGCGCCCATGCTCCAGCCCAGGAGCGCCACGGCGCCCGCGCCGCCGCGCGCCTCCAGCCAGCCCACGGCGCCCTCCACGTCCTTCGTCTCCTCCACGCCCAGCGTCGTGTGCGTGCCGCCGCTCTCGCCGTGCGCGCGGAAGTCGAAGGCGAGCACGTTGTAGCCCGCCGCGTGCAGGAAGGGCGCGACGGCCAGCGACTGCTGCTTGCTGGCGCCATAGGCGTGGAGGAACACCACCGTCGCGGAGGCGCCCGGCGCGGGCATCCACCAGCCCACGAGGGGAACGCCGTCGAGGGAGGAGAACGTCACGCGCTCGTAGGGGATGCCGAGGTCCGCGGGCGTCTGCGTCACGGGGACGCGGGGAGGGTGGATGACGTGGTCCGCCGCGTACCACGCGATGCCGGCCACGCCCAGCGTCGCGGCCACCAGCGCGACGGCGAGCCCCCCTGCGCCCCACGCCAGGGCGCGCCGGTGACGCGGGGAGCCGACAAGCACGGCTCCTGGCCTCGTCCTCAGGACGTACTTGACGGTATGCCCGCGCGCGCTGTGGCGGGAGCGTGCGGGGAGGAAAGCGAGGGCTCCGCCGCCGGAGGATTGACGCGACCGTCACAACCCCTTTGGCGCTGCGACGCCAGACGGCGCGGGATGGCGCCAGACCACGTCAGCGGCGGAGCCAGGAGGGACGCTCGCTTCGCCACGCGGCTTTCGGAGCGCGCCGCCGAGCGCGCGCACACCCTCCACCGCATGCGCGGCGGCATCATGGTGGTCATCTCCCTCATCACGGGCGCCAGCGTGTTCACGTTCCTCATCTGGGCCGTCTTGGTCGTGACGCGCCAGCCGGGCGCGCCCAACGTGGGCATCCTGGGCTACGTCATCGCGCAGCTGATGAACGTCGTCGTGCTCTTCCTCGCGTGGATCACGCTGGAGGCCCTGGGGCGCATCGAGCGCGAGACCGACCGCGTGCAGCAGTTCATGGACAACGTGTACCGCCGCATGCCGTGAGAGGTAACAGCGGCGTCCGGCGAGCCAAAGCTCAAAGCCGGAGGGTGGATGTTACCTGTCGGATGGATGCACCCCGCTTTGAGTCCTACACGTCCCTCGCGGCCGCCGCGGCCGCGCTCACCGCCGAGGCCGCGGCCCTCGCCACCCGGGCCGCTGGCCCCGCTGGCCGCCACCGCGCCGTGGAGCGCGCGGTCCTCATCGCCACGGAGGCCGCCCGCGACCTCGACCAGTGCCCCGGGCGCGACGACGCCTACCGCCTCTGCGTCTCTAGCCTCTGCGCCGCCAGCATCGCGCTGGCCGAGGCGAAGAACGCGCTCGCCGACGTGCCCCGCCTGCCCGTCCTGGCCCCCGAGCCGGTGGCGGGCGCGCCGTGGGCGCCCTGAAGGGACGCCTGGAGAACGCGCGTTCAGGACGCCTTATCGCCCACGGGGCGGAGGCCCGGCCATGACGCGCCCGTTCGTCGGCACGGCCCTCGCGTGCACCCTGGCCTTCCTGACGCCGTGGGCCATCCTCTCGGTCCTCCTCCCGCAACCCTGGCGCGTGGAGGGGCTGGCGCTCCTCTCGGGCCTGGGCGGCCTCCTCGTCTGCTCCGGCGTCTGGGCCAGCCGCAAGGCGCAGACGCTGGGCCTCGACCCGGAAGGGTGGGCCTTCGCCGCCGTCGTGACGGCCGGCTACGCCAACGCCGTCCTCCTGTTCAACCCCAAGCCGCGCCCCTCCCTGGCGTACCTCTGCCACGAGTGCGGCCGCGAAGGACGCCTCCACGAGCCGTTCTGCTTCGGGTGCGGCGCGGTCGGCGCATAGAGCAGGATCGTTTACGCCGCGCCGCAGCGCGGCGACCCAAGGGGGGTTCGGGGGGCTCGCCCCCTGACGTTTCGTATCCCCTGATCAAACGGTCAAAACGTCAGGGTGCTGCGCCCCCCGAACCCCCCACTTTTGCCGGTACCCCAAGCCAGATGCCCCTGGCAAGGCTCGCGCAAGGTGCGGATACGCTTATGAACAGGATGCTGGATGGTCGCGCGTCCGGGACCCCCATGTCCGTGCTTTCTGCCCCCTCGATCCGCGACCGGGCCCGCGCCCGGGGCGAGCCCGCGTGGCTGGCGGACGTCCGCGCCGAGGCCTTCCAGCGCTTCGCCGGCATGGAGGCGCCCCGCTGGCGGCGCACCGACCTCTCCGGCGTCGACCTGCAGGGGCTCGCCCGCCGCGCCGCCGACGCGCCCGCCCCCGCCGTCAAGGCCCCCAAGCAGACGGGCGTGCTGGTCATGCCCCTGGCCGACGCCGCGCGGGAGCACCCCGACCTCGTGCGCCCCCTGGTGGGCATCCACCCGCGCGCCGACAAGTGGGAGATCCTCCAGACTGCGCTCTGGTCCTCGGGCCATCTCGTCTTCGTGGAGAAGGGCGTCGAGGTGGCGGAGCCCCTGGGGCTGGAGGAGCGCGTCGCCCCCGCCGGCGCCCTCGCCCGCGACGTCGTCGTCCTGGAGCGCGCCGCCAAGGCCACGCTCCTCTCCCGCCAGCGCGGCGCCTCCAAGGGCTCCCTCGTCCTCGCCGGCACCGAGGTCGAGGTCCGCGACGGCGCCTCCCTCTCCCTCGCCACGCTCCAGGACCTGGACCACGGCGCGCACCTCCTGGGCTCCCGCCGGGCCACCCTGCGCCGCGACGCCACCCTCTCGTGGGTGGACGGCCAGTTCGGCGCGGGCACGTCCGTCGTCGTCAACGAGACCACGCTCTCGGGCCCCGGCAGCAACCTGCGCTTCATCGGCGCGTTCTTCGGCAGCGCGGGCCAGCACATGGACGTCACCAACTCGGCGTTCCACGACGGCGCGCACACCTCCTCGCAGCTGGACATGAAGGGCGCGCTGACCGAGGACGGCTACTCGGCCAACTACTCCATCGTCAACATCGGCCCGCAGGCGCGCAACGCGTCGGGCCACCAGCACCAGGAGACGCTCATCCTCAGCGAGGGCGCGCGCGCCGACGCCATCCCCAAGCTGGACGTGGAGAACAACGACGTCTCCGCGAGCCACGGCGCGACGGTGGGCCAGGTGGACCCCGAGCAGCTCTTCTACCTCCAGGCGCGCGGCTTCCACGAGCTGGCGGCCAAGCGCCTCATCGTGGAGGGCTTCTTCGGCCCCCTGCTGGAGCAGGTGCCCGTGGAGGAGGTCCGCGAGGAGCTTCGCGGCGCCCTCGTCGGGCGGCTGAAGGGTTGAAGGAGTAGGCGGACCAGGTGTGACCATGCTCGACGCGAAGGCCGTGCGCAGGGACTTCCCCATCCTGGACCGCAAGGTCTCTGGCGGGAAGCCCCTCGTGTACCTGGACAACGCGGCGACGACGCAGAAGCCCACGCAGGTCATCGACGCGATGGACCGCTACTACCGCGAGACCAACAGCAACGTCCACCGCAGCATCCACGAGCTTGGCGAGCGCGCGACGGAGCAGTACGTCGCGGCCCACGAGCGCGTGGCCGAGTTCATCGGCGCCTCGTCCTACGAGGAGATCGTCTTCACCAAGAACTGCACCGAGGCGCTCAACCTCGTGGCCTACAGCAGGGGCCTGCGCGAGCTGAAGCCGGGCGACGAGGTCGTCATCAGCCAGATGGAGCACCACAGCAACTTCGTGCCCTGGCTGGAGGTCTGCCGCCTCACGGGCGCGAAGCTGCGCATCGTGCCGCTCACGCCGGAGGGCATGCTGGACATGGCCGCCTACGAGGCCGCGCTCTCGCGCCGCACGCGCCTCGTGAGCCTCACCGCCATGAGCAACGTGCTGGGCACCATCACGCCGGTCAAGGAGATCGTGAAGCTGGGCCACGAGGCCGGCGCCACGGTGATCATCGACGGCGCGCAGAGCGTCCCGCACTCGGCCACCGACGTGCGCGCGACCGGCGAGGACTTCCTGGCCTTCAGCGCGCACAAGATGCTGGGCCCCACGGGCATCGGCGTCCTCTACGGCAGGCGCGAGAAGCTCCTGGAGATGGAGCCCTTCCTCTTCGGGGGCGAGATGATCGGCCGCGTCACCAACGAGGGCGCGACGTGGAACGACCTCCCCTGGAAGTTCGAGGCGGGGACGCCCGTCATCGCCGAGGCCGTCGGCCTCCACGCGGCCATCGACTACCTGGACGCCCTGGGCATGGACGCCATCCACCAGCACGAGCGCAAGCTGGTGGAGCGCGCCTTCGAGCGCCTCGCGCACCTCCCCGTGAAGATCATCGGTCCTCCCCCCTCCAAGCGCGGCGGCCTGGTCGCCGTGGAGATGGAGGGCATCCACGCCCACGATCTCGCCAGCCTCCTCAACGACCAGGGCGTCGCCGTCCGCGCGGGGCACCACTGCGCGCAGCCGCTCATGAACGCCCTGGGCATCGCGAGCACCGTGCGCGCCTCCTTCTACGTCTACAACACGCCCGCCGAGGTCGACGCCTTCGTCGCCGCCTTGGAGCACGCGAGGAAGGTGTTCCAGCTGTGACAGACGGAATCGAGGACCGGATCGCCCGGGGCTCCGCCCCGAACCCCTCTGGGGCTGCGCCCTCGGGCGAGGACATGTACCGCGAGCACATCCTCGACCACTACAAGCACCCGCGCAACTTCGGCGTGCTCAAGCCCGCGGCCGTCGACCACGAGGCCAACAACCCCCTCTGCGGCGACCAGATCCGTCTCACGTTCAACGTGAACGACAAGGACGAGATCAGCGACGTGAAGTTCACCGGCCGCGGCTGCGCCATCTCGCAGGCCAGCGCGAGCCTCCTCACCTCCCGCGTCAAGGGCAAGCCCCTCTCCGAGATCAAGGCGATCGACCGCGACCAGGTCGTCCAGATGCTCGGCATCCCCATCAGCCCCGTGCGCCTCAAGTGCGCCCTCCTCTCCCTCGCGGTCCTCCGCGAGGGCATCGAGATCTACGAGAAGAAGCTCCCTCCCCCTGGATGATATCATGGCCAACGTCCCCGAGCTTGAGATCAAGAACCTCCACGTCTCCGTCGAGGAGAAGCCCATCCTCAAGGGCGTGAACCTGAAGGTGCAGAAGGGCGAGGTCCACGCCCTCATGGGCCCCAACGGCTCGGGGAAGAGCACGCTCTCCTACACGCTCATGGGCCACCCCAAGTACCAGGTGACGCAGGGCGACATCCTGGTGCGCGGCAAGAGCATCCTGGAGCTGCCGCCTGACGAGCGCGCCCGCCAGGGGCTCTTCCTCGCCTTCCAGTACCCCATGACGATCCCCGGCGTGACCGTGCAGAACTTCCTGCGCGCCGCCTACAACGGCAGCAAGGGGAAGGACCTGACGCCCCTGGAGTTCAACATGATCCTCCTGGAGAAGATGCGGAAGCTGGGCGTCGAGCCGCAGTTCGCGCGGCGCTACGTCAACGAGGGCTTCTCCGGGGGCGAGAAGAAGCGCCTGGAGGTGCTCCAGATGGCGATCCTGGAGCCCACCGTCGCCGTGCTCGACGAGCCCGACTCGGGCCTGGACATCGACGCCGTGCGCATCGTCGCCGACGGCATCAACGCCTACAAGGGCCCGCAGAACGGCGTGCTCATCATCACGCACTACCAGCGCATCCTGAACTACGTGAACCCCACCAAGGTCACGGTCATCCTCGACGGCCGCGTCGTCAAGGACGGGGGCCCCGAGCTGGCGCTCCAGCTTGAGGACAAGGGGTACGACTGGCTCCGGCCGGTCGCCTGACCCGTCCGGCCACCACCGCCGGTGGGCGCGACGCCTTGACGCACCGCCAGGGCCGCCGAGGTCATCGATGAAGAAGCTCCGCCTGCGGATGCTCCACGAGCCGCGGCCGCGCGCCTCCCATCGACGAGGCGGCCACGCCGCTCAATAGCGGCCACGCCCAAGCCCGCTCCCTTGCGACCGAGCCTGCGCCCCCGGGAGACGCCCCGCGCCTTCGCGGCGCCCCCGCTTCTGCGCGTCGCCCTGGAGACGCGCGCCTCGCCCGCGGGCGGCGTGCTGGACCCGCCGTTCCGGTGGGACGACGTCCTCGACGGCCTGCCCCCGCGCCCCCAGGAGCGCGACCCGCCCGCGTACTGCGTCCGCGGCCCCGAGGTGCTGGCGGGGACGTGGCGCGTGGAGACGGCCCTGGTCGTGCGCGCGCAGGGGCGCCTCGTGGAGGCGGAGGACCGGCTTTGCGTCACGCGGCGCGCGCTGGCCGGGGCCATCCAGACCGAGCGCGCCGTCGTGGGCGCACGATTGGAGGAGGCGAAGCGGCGCGGCGTTCCCGCGGGCCTCCTCGACCCCGCCCGCGCCGCGACGAAGGGGCTCGCCGCGCTGCCCGATCGCCTCGGCCAGGCGGCGCGCCGCGCGCGGCACGCCCTCGCGACGCGCGAAGGGCGCAGGATGCTCTGGGCGGGGCTGCGCGATCCGCACCGCCTTCACCCCGAGCAGAAGGCGGTCGCCCTCTTCACCGGGACGTGCGCGCTCCTGGGGCTCCTGCTCCTCGCGCACCTCGCCGTGACGCTGGTCGCGCCGCGCTTCGCGGTGCCGTGGCGCTCGGGCGTGCTGCTCTTCCTTTACGGCTACGTGAGCAGCGTCGGCATCCCGCTCCCCTGGGAGCCCGCGCTCCTGGCGGGCGCGGTGATCGTGGGCCCCGTCGTGGCCATCGCCGTGGCGCTCCTGGCGAAGCTCGTGGCGGGCTACATGGTCTTCTTCGTGGGCGACGAGGTCAACGAGAAATTGGAGCGCCGCGCCGCGCGCTCCCCCCTCTTCGCCAAGGGGCTGCGCCTCGCGGAGGCGTTCGCGCGCCGCTTCGGCGTCTTCGCCATGGCACTCTTCATCTTCACGCCGGGGCTCCCCGACGCGGTCGCGCTCTACGTCTTCGGAAGCCTGGGCATGCCCGTGCGGCGCTACCTGGCGGGCATCCTCGTGGGCGCCGCCGCGCTGGACCTCGTCGTCGTGTACGGCGGGCTGCGCGTGCTGGGGATCGGGTGAGAATGGGGCGGGGCGCCGAGGTTGAGGCGATGGCGCCCCGCCGTGGAGGCGCCCCCCGGGTTTGGAGTAGGAGGCTCCGGGGGGCTGGCCGTCCCTTCGGAGGTTCGAAGGGGCTGCCGAGGCGCTCCAGAGTCCCATGGCGGTTAGCCTTTGTGGAGGACAGGTGCAGAGCCCAACCCCTCGTCTCCACCTATCCACCGTGGCGAATGGAATGTTACTGGGGTTACAGGGCTTGGCGTTATCCGGGGAGGAGCGAGCCGTGGGACTTCTCGCCGTAGCGCACCGCGACGAGGTTGTAGACCTCCGCCTGCTCGCCGATCTGGTAGGAGAGGTCGTTGCCGTAGTCGGCCGAGAAGACGTGCACCGCGAAGATGCGCTGCTGGCTCTTGTCCGGGAAGACCTCCACCATGCGGTGCTCGAAGCGCGCAGCCTGGAGCACCTCCCCCCAGGGGAGCGTCACGGAGGGGCGGCCCGTGTAGAGGACGTTGGCGTACACCGCGTCAGTCTCGCCCGGGTAGGTCTGGTTGTACTGGTAGGACGAGTTGCGCAGCACGCGGTCGGGCAGCCGCGGCGAGTACGTCGTCTGGAAGCCGTGCGAGTCGGTGAGGTTCGCCACCGTCCAGTTGGAGGCGTCGATCCAGCGCGAGTACGAGGCGCGGGGAGTGCTGCCCGCGACGCCTTCCGTCTCCTGCGTCACGAAGAAGGTCGCGTTGCCCACCTGCGCCTCGCGCACGACGCGGATGGTCCTCGCGTGGCCGCTGGACGTCTCGTAGTCCCACGCGTCGCCCACGTGCCACGTCGCGTTGGTCACGTAGCCCGGATCGCTGAGGTCGGGCGTGGGCGGAGGCTTCGTGCTGGGCGTGGGCGTCGGCGGCACGACCGAGACGTCGGTGGGCTGCGCGAGCCGCTCGTCCCCCGCGCCGTGGCCCAGGCAGCCCACGAGCCCCGAGGCCAGGAGCGCCAGGATCGCGGCCCGCCATCTCACGAGAGGGGCAAGCCGGGCCCGCCTCAAAAAAGCCCCGTCCCAGCGCGGGATGGCGTTTATCTACAGGACCCGCGTAGCGTGGCCGCATGAAGGTCCAGAAGGGCGACACGGTCGCCGTTCGCTACACCGGCCGCCTCGACTCGGGGGACGTCTTCGACAGCAACGCCGAGTCGGGGGAGCCCCTGGAGTTCCAGGTGGGCGCGGGGCACGTCATCCCCGGCTTCGACACGGCCGTCATGGGCCTCGCCAAGGGCGAGTCGCGCACCATCCGCATCCCGCCCGAGGAGGCCTACGGCCCCCGCGACGAGCGCCTCGTCACCAAGCTGGACCGCAGCCTCTTCGAGGGCGGCGAGATCAGCATCGGCCAGCACCTGGACCTGGAGGACGAGGGGGGCAACGTGTACCACGCGGACGTGGTGGACTTCGACGACCGCAGCGTCACCGTGGACCTCAACCACCACCTCGCCGGGCAGGCCCTCACCTTCGACATCATGGTGGAGAGCATCGAGCGCGCCTGAGAGCATGGACGCGCCCAAGCCGGGACACGGCGACCACTGGCTCGCCGCCCTTGAGCAGGACGACCCGCGCCTGCGCGATGCGCTGGCGCCTCCGCTGGACGCGCCCGAAGGCGTGCGCCTCCTGAGGAGCCCCCTCACCGAGGCGCTGGACATGGTGCAGGTCACCGCGCGGCGCCGCCTCGTCACCGCGTACCCCGAGCCCCGCGCCACCGCGCTGGTCCACGTCACGCCGCGGCAGCTCTCCCTCTGGGAGACGCACGTCGAGGGGTGGCTCGTCGTCGAGCACGAAGGCGCCGGCGCCCTCACCCTCTTCCCCACGGACCTGGCGGAGCAGGCGGCGTACTACCAGTCCGCCGGCACGCGGCGCGGCCTCGACCTGGAGATCGCGGGCATCGCGTACCTCGCCCACCGCGTGGCCGGCGAGAAAGGCGCCCCCCGCCTCGCGCCCGCCCGCCGCGCCGACGCCCGCTTCCTCCCCGACGACTACTGGTTCGAGGGGCTCGTCCACGCCGTCCACCCCGCGGGGGCCAGCGAGGTGCTGGACCTGGAGATGCAGGGCGGCCTGGAGGTCCCCGTCGTCGTGCGGGAGGCCACCGGCGCCGCGCCCGGGGACCACGCGCAGGGGTACCTGTGGCTCACGGCCCGCCGGGCCTCAGGGCCCCTCGGCAAAGCCTGAACGTCCGACCCTGCAGAGGGGCCCCCATGCGCCGGAGCCTCGTCCTCGCCGTCGGCCTCGCCACCCTCCTCCTCGCCGGCTGCACTGCCAGCTCCAGCAGCCCGCCCGCCGCGCCCACGAAGCCGGTGGCCCAGCCCGCCGCCCCCTCCCCCCACGGCCAGGCCTCCTCGGGGAGCAACCTCCCGCCCCCCGCCGTCCCCAGCGGCTTCACCCTCAAGGACGCCGGCGACGTGCAGGGCACCTTCGAGCGCGCGTGGACGCTCCACGTCGCCGCCGTCGGCTTCCGCGACGCCCTCGTGGACTTCAACCTCACCTCCCTCCAGGACGGCGCGCCCCCCACGGCCCGCCTCCACCTCAGCCTCGTGGACGCCCACGGCAAGGAGGTCAAGGCCGACAGCCTCGGCCTGGGCACCCCCGCCAACGCCCTCGCCTGGAAGCTCTCCCCCACGGACCTCCCCGCCGCGGGCGACTACACCCTCCACGCCACCAGCGAGCCCGGCCCCGCGGCCCTCCCCAGCGGCGGCCTCGCCAAGTTCAGCCTCTACGCCTCCCTCACCTACTGAGGACCGGCACAAGCGCCAAGTACCCGCCGCCGCCTCGCGCCGCCGCCGGCCCCCGCGTCCCCACCCGGGACAGGCGCCTGTAGCACCCTCAATGCCGCGCGGCGTCGGCACGACCATGCCGCGGGGGCCGGTTTAGGTTCAGCGGAGCACTCCGTCGCACGCGCTTTCGCGCGTGCGGACTTCGTGGCAGGGGGGGTGGCCTCCCCCTCTGCACTCCCCCCGCCGGGGGGCTCCGCCCCCACGGACCCCCCGCCAGGGGGCTCTCGCCCCCTTGGAACCCCCACCACGACACGGGGGGCTCCCTTGCTGACGCTCGCAAAATGGGGGGCTTGCTTTGCTGGGGTTCCACAACGAGTGAGGGGCACCTCTAGCGCTCGCACCATCGGGGCGATCCTTCGCTGGCGGCCTCAGACGAGTGATGGGCACCTCTGGTGTCGGTCGCGAGGGGAGGGCGCGGCGGGCGGCGGGGGCGGGCTTGCGCGCGGCGGCGCCGCATCGCTGCCTTGAAGCCATGGGCCCCGGGTTGGTGGCTCCTCATGGCGACGGCCGTTGGCGCCGAGGACCTCAGCCCCTCGGAGGAGCTGAGCCGGACCCTTCACGAGGTCCTGCAGAGTCTCCAGGCCAGCCTCTCGGGCATCCTGGGCTCGGTCCTCGTGGACGACGCCGGCCTGCCCTTGGCGTGGGACCTCAAGGGCGGGGCCGACCCGACGCTCATCGCGACGGCCGGGGCGATGCTCTCGCGCACCAGCGACCGCTCCACCGAGATCCTCGACTTCGGCACGCTGCGCAACGTGATCCTCGCCTCGGACAAGGGCACCATCGGCGTGTTCCGCGTCTCCGCCCGCACGAGCCTCGTCGTCCTCCTCCAGCCCTCCACCAACAACATCCTCGCCACCGTGGAGATCCACAAGGCCCTGGACCGCCTGCGGCAGGTGATCGCGCCTGGTTTCTAGCGGAGCGCTCCGTCGCATGGCCGCCCTGTCCGGCCTCGCTGACGCGAGGCCTCCCGTCGGGCGGCCCTGCGACTCCGCGGCAGGGGGCGCGTCGCCCCCCTGCACCCCCCGACCAGGGGGCTGCCGCCCCCTGGACCCCTGCGTCCGCAAGGTGATGCCCCTGTGGCCCTCAGGAGGTGGTGGACATGGTTTCTGACGCGACGCTCGCGGCGCTGGAGACGACGCAGTTCGTGTGCGCGGTGCTCTGGGCCCTCATCGTCCTGCGCATCGTCTACATCCTCTCGGCGAACCCCATCGGCGAGTTCGCGCAGGAGCTTCTCTACCTGCGCGTGAAGGAGCTTCGCACCGCGGGCTACGCCGTGCTGGTGGTCCTCCTGGTGCAGGTGGTGGAGCTTCTGGTGCCCTTCCTCACGCGGCAAGGCGTCCTGCGCGACGTGGGCGACGCGCTGGTCTTCGTGGACACCGCGAAGGCGATCCTCATCCTCGTCGCCGCGCTGCTGGTGGTCCTCGTCGTGCGGCGCTACACGCACCGCGCCCTCGACCGCCGCATCCGCGAGAGCATGGAGACGCTGGCCTACCTCGAAGGGCAGCGCCGCCGGCGCCGCAGCCTGGAGCGAGGCGAGTACGCCTCGGGCGAGGAAGAGGAGTGAGGAGCCCTCATCCGAGAAATCCTGTGAACTTGATCGTGGCGGCCGAGCGCTTTTGTATCTCCCTCGGCCTTGGAGGGCGGAGACTTCCCATGTCCTTCGATGCCTCCCGCCGCGTCGCCGTCGGCCTCGTGCTCACCCTGCTGGCTTCCGGGCTGCTGGCCCCCCTCGCCAGCGCGGCCCCCGGGGCCGACGCGACCCTGATCGACTGCCCCCTGCTCCCGCTCACGACCGCGGTGCAGTGCTGGGAGATCAACGCGGCCATTCTCAGGGACCAGGCGGAGGCCTTCCTGTACGACCTGACGACCCAGGTGTACCAATACGTGAAGTGCGGCATCATCGGCCCCCCATTCTGTTAGGTGAACCTCTGCGAGACCTGGTCCCGCCTACGCCTTCGCCTTCTTGGGCGCCTTGAAGTCCCGCATCCAGCGCACCAGCAGGCGGACCCCGACGCCGGTGGACTTCTCGGGGCAGTACTCCTCGTTGAAGCGCGGCGTCGCGCCCTCGTGGTAGGCCGTGCTGGCGATGTCCAGGTGGACCCACGGGTGGTCGCCCACGAAGTGCTCCAGGAACTTGCCCGCGGTCACGCTGCTGGCGATGCGGCCCGCGCTGTTCTTCACGTCCGCCACCTGGGACTTCACCATCTCGCCGTACTCGTCGAAGAAGGGCAGGGGCCAGATGCGCTCGTGGACCGCCGAGCCCGCCTCGCGCAGCGCATCCAGGAGGGGCTCGCTGTTGCCCATGCCCGCGATGGCGTGGTGCCCCACGGCGACGATGCAGCCCCCCGTGAGCGTGGAGAGCTCCACGATGGCGGCGGGATCGTAGCGCCCCGCGTAGTGCAGCGCGTCGGAGAGGATGACGCGCCCCTCGGCGTCGGTGTTCACGACCTCGATGGTCTTGCCGCTCATGGTGGTCACGACGTCGCCGGGCTTGTACGCGCTCCCCGAGGGGAGGTTGTCGGTGAAGGGCGCGAGGGCGACGACGCGCAGCGGGAGCTTGAGCCGCTTCGCCGCGACCACCGCGGCCATGACGGCGCTGGCGCCCGACTTGTCCATCCTCATGTTCTCCATGCCCTCGGCGGGCTTGATGGAGATGCCGCCCGAGTCGAACGTAATGCCCTTCCCCACGAGGACCACCGTGTGCTTGGCGCCCCGCGGGTGGTGGTCCAGCACGCAGAAGCGCGGCTCGCGCACGCTGCCCCGCGCGACGGCCAGCACGCCGCCCATGCCGAGCCCCTCCATCTCGCGCTTGTCCAGCACGGTGGCCTTGAGGCCGTGCTCGCGGGCCAGCGCGACGACGCGGTCGCCGTAGAGCGAGGGCGCGGCGTCGTCGCCGGACCACTGCGCCCAGTCGCGGCACTGGTTCGTCGCCTGCGCGATGACGCTGCCCACCTGCGCGCCCTCTGCCGCCTGCCGCGCCGAGGTCGCGCGCTTGTCCAGGAGGACGATCCGCGCCAGCTGCGGCCTCTCGTCCGTCTTCTCCTGCTTCTTCACGCCCTTGTAGGCGTCGAACTTGTAGAGGCCCAGCAGGGCGCCCTCGGCCATGGCCTCCGCCACGTCGCGCGGCGCGAGGCCGGCGCCGCCCACGCCCAGCAGCGCGACGTGCGCCTCCCGCGCGCCCAGGTCCCGCGCGCGTCTCGCGACGACGGCGCTCACGCGGCGCACCTTGTCCAGCGTCAGCTTGTCCACGGGCCCGAGCCCCGCCAGGAGGACGCGCTTGGCGCCGCCCTGCGCGGGGTGGACCATGACGCTCTCCTTGAATTTCCCCTTGAAGTCGCCCGCCGCGAGGATGCGCGAGAGCGCGCCGCCCGAGGCCTCGTCCACGGCCTTCGTCACCCCGCCGAACGACTCCACGCCCTCGAAGGCGTCCACGACGACGAGGTCGGACGTGACAGTGGTGAGGTCGCCCTGCTGCGCGACGACCTCGACGGGCTTGCCTGGCATCGGCGGCGCGAAGGGGCGCGCGCCGGGTAAGCGTTGCGAAGCGGCGCCATCGGCAAGACGGCGAGAAGCCCCATCTTGGCGCGCGTCCGAGGCGGGGCCATGCCCGACGAAGAGCAGGAGCCCGCCGCGGAGGCGAACCCGGTGGGGCGCATGCGCGGAGGGGGCCGGACCGGCGAGGGCGTGGCGCGCCCCCGCGACCGCGAGGCGGCCGAGGGCGACGCCGCGGTCGAGCCCGGCTTCACGACCACCGGCCCCTCGGGGAGCGCGGGCGGCAGGGCCCTCTACGGCAAGGACCGCGAGGAGCCCGCCGAGCCCGTGGACGTCGATGCAGCCGACGAGGTGCGCTGAACCGGTCCACGCGCAACGGCCTTACGCCCACGAGGATTTTCCCGCGCGCCCCTCGGGGCTTGTGAGTGAGACCCATGCGTCTGGCTGTTGCGACCCTTCTGAGCCTTGCCTTCGTCACCGTCCTCTTCGCGCCCGCCGCCTCCGCGGGCCCGGTCAACTGCCTCGAGGTCTACCCGTGGAGCAAGCTCTGCGAGGGCGACGTGGGCGGCTTCCTCTGCGCCGAGCACCTCTGCCCCACCTACGCGCCCCCCGCGCCCCCCACGCTCTGCACCGTGCCGGACTGCGTCCACGTGGACTGCATCCAGGTGGTCCCGTGGAGCTACCTCTGCTCAGGCAACGTGCAGGGCTTCGTCGACTACTACCTCCACGCCATCGGGCCCGTCCTGGGGTGAGCCCGTGAAGCTGGCCCTGCTCTGCGTGTCGGCCGCGCTGGTCGCCACGGCCTTCCTCGCGCCCTCCGCCAGCGCGGCGCCCGGCTGCGTGCCCGACCTCTCGTGCATCAACCCGCAGCTCTGCTTCGCCACCCTGGGCGGCGCGTGCGTCGAGTGGCGCGACTGCCTCGAAGGCAAGCCGTGCATCCGCCCGGTGGACTGCCTGGACGGGCAGGACTACTGCCCGCCGCCCAACTGAGCGAGGCTCCGGCGAGAGGCTTCTTCGGCGCGGGGCCGGGTCCCTGACCCATGCCTGACGGGTTCCCGCCCCGCGCCCTGAGAAGGCCCGGCCACGAGCGCGTGCCCGAGCCCGGCCACGAGGGGCCCGTCCGCGTCCCCCTCCGCGAGTGGGAGGAGAACAACCGGCGCCGCGACACGGCGGATGGACACGCGGGCGACGAGGCGCTGGTGGAGTGAATTTTTTAGACGAAGAGGCGCTTTCAAGCCAGGCGAGCGGTTCGCCTGGATTTCAGCTTCCGCCAGCCCGCGATTCCCAGGGACGCCAAACCGCCGATGGCCATGAAGTTCCCGAGATAGAACGCCGGAACTTCCCACCAAGGCGCATCGTCAACGTGGAAGCACGTGGATTGAGTCTCGTTGGACGCGGGCTGAGGGCAGTAGAGGGCCCTTCCGGGGCTTGTGAGATGGCATGTGGATTCCGACGGAGCGGCGCCCGGATCGCACACCACCCGGGGCGGAGAGCCCTGAAAATGCGGAACGTAGCCGACCCACCATCCCACGAGAAGAAGCCCCAAGCCGAGCACGATCCACGGTCCGGGACGCTTCCAAGGCATGGGCTCCTCCACGCTCCTTCCCATTACGCCGGGCCAAACCCGTTGTCGCACTGGGCCGTGTACTTCCACGGCATGTCGCCGGAGGAGATGCAGAACCCGTAGAGGCCATTGTCTCCGTCGTGCCCCACGTTCGTCCACCAATCGTGGTCATCGCTGGGCCAGTAGATCGAATGGAAACGGCAATCCACGTCGTTTTCGAAGTAGCCGGGTCCAAGGTCAGGCTGATCGATGCTGCACGAGTCGCAGCGCCAGCCGCCCGTGGTCGCGCACCATTGACCGCCCGATTGGGCGACTGCGAAGCTCTGCTTGCAGTCCCATGCGATTTCGTTGAACGTCGTCTCGCTGCCGGTTGTTGTCGTCATGGTCAGGTCAGTGTGGGCCGCGTAGCTCGGGCAGGGCGAAGGGCCATCGTAGGAAATGCCCGTTTTGTCAAGGGACGCCAGCGCCCTCGCCCCCGGGAGCCCTGAGGGGCCATGGAGAATCGCCACGACTGATTCGATGCTGCGGTGGCCGGGTTGAGGGTGGCCTTGTAGTCGGTGCCGTGAACCGACCATTCGACGCTGGCGCCGGTGATGCGGCAAGCCGATGCCTCCACGGTCAATCGCACCCTCTCGATTCCTTGGTCCGCAGGGATCGGGCCGGGCGAATATCGAGCCATTCCGGCGCAAGACTGCGCGACGTGGTTGGGGACCATGGCATGGACGAGGGTGGGCGCAGGGACCCACGGCAAGGTGGCGGGGTCCACGGGAATTCCGTGGTGGCGAGGCCGTAGGGGGTGAGCGTAAGGCCAACCATGAGAGCGGCCGCCAAAAGCAACAGCCTGGAGATTCCCATACGCTCCCTTTCTGACCAAATCTGGCGCGCGCAAATATCTTGTGTCGCGCTTGGTGAATCAACGGTAAAAGTAGCGCGGATTGAAGGCGCCGAAATCCGCCTCACCGCAGGTCGCCCTTCAGCAGCGCGCCCCCGACCACCACGCGCTGGATCTCGTTGGTGCCCTCGTAGATCTGCGTGATCTTGGCGTCGCGGAAGTGACGCTCGGCGGCGTAGTCCGTGGTGTAGCCGTTGCCGCCGTGGATCTGGACGCACTCGGTGGCGGCCCACATGGCGGTGTCGCCCGCGAAGCACTTGGCCATGGCGGCGGCGGGGCCGTAGCTCTTGCCCGCGTCCTTGAGGGCGGCGGCCTGGTAGGTGAGGAGGCGCGAGGCCTGGATGCGCATCGCCATGTCGGCGAGCTTGAACTGGATGGCCTGGAAGTCCGCGATGGGCTTGCCGAACTGCTCGCGCTCCTTGGCGTAGGCGACCGACTCTTCGAGGCACGCCTGCGCGATGCCGAGGGCCTGGGCGGCGATGCCGATGCGGCCGCCGTCCAGCGTCTTCATGGCGATCTTGAATCCGTCGCCCTCCTTGCCAAGGAGGTTCTCCTTGGGGACCTCGACGTTGTCGAAGTAGAGCTGCGTGGAGTGCGCGGCGCGGATGCCCACCTTGTGCTCGGGCTCGCTCCAGGTGAAGCCGGGCATGCCCTTCTCCACGAGGAGGGCGCTCATGCCCTTGTGGCGCTGGGCGGGGTCGGTCTTGCAGAAGACGATGACGGTGTCGGCGTGGCCGCCGTTGGTGATGAAGTTCTTCTGGCCGTTGAGGACGTAGACGTCGCCCTTCTTCTGGGCCGTGCTCTGGCCGCCTGCGGGGTCGCTGCCGGCGACGGGCTCGCTGAGGCCGTAGGCGCCCAGCTTCTTGCCTTGGGCGTAGGGTGTGGCGAACTTCTGCTTCTGCGCGTCGGTGCCGAAGGTGGTGACGGGCCAGAGGTAGAGGGAGTTGTTCACGGAGGCGATGACGCCGTGGCTCGCGCACACGCGCGAGAGCTCCTCGATGGCGATGGCGTAGGAGACCATGTCGGCGCCGGCGCCGCCGAGGGCGGGGTCGGTGTTGAGGCCGAGGAGGCCCAGCTCGGCCATCTTGGGGATGTTCTCGGCGGGCCACCGCTTCTCCTGGTCGGCCTTGGCGGCGATGGGGCGGACGTTCTTCTCGGCGAACTCGCGCACCGTCTGCCGGATGAGGTCCTGCTCGGGGGTGGTCTCGAACTGCATGCGGCCCACTCTGGGCGCGCGATGGAGGGTGGGGCTACTTATCCTTGATCCACGGCCGGGCGGAAGGCGGCGACGCCGCCGGTCCCCCAGACGTACGTCCATTCCTCGTAGGGGACGAGGAGCGTGCCTTCGCCGGCGATGGGCGCGCCGTAGACGCCGGCGGCGGTGGCGTTGGGGACGGCGCCGCGCCAGAGGATCGTGCCGTTGCCGGCGTGGATGGCCCAGACGCTTCCGTCGATGGCGCCGGCGAAGACGATGCCGTCGGCGACCGCGACGCCGGCGAAGCTGCGGTCGCTCAGCGTGGAGGCCCATTGGAGCGCGCCGGTGGTGGCGTCGAGGCAGACGACGCGCCCTTCGGCGACGATGGCGCCGTACTGGCGTCCGTAGGCGGTGCTGCCGGCGCCCAGGTAGCCTTCGCCGAAGAACGTGCTGTTGGCGCGCCAGACGAGGGCGCCCGTGGCGGCGTCGAGGGCGAAGAAGTCGCCCAGCTTGTTGCCGTCCCCCACGAGCTTGCGGCCGTGGGCGTCCTGCCAGATGCGCACGGCCATCCCGAAGTCGGCGTCGGGGCCCTCGGGGTCGCCGGAGGTCCATACGTCGTTGGGGTAGGCCTGGAAGGACCAGAGAAACGCGCCCGTCGTGGCGTTGAGCGCGACGATGGCGTTGGTGCGGTTGTGCGCGGGGCTGGTGTACGCGTTGCCGGTGGCGTAGTAGAGCGTCATCGTCTCCGCGTCCAGCGCGGGGGCGCTCCACGCGGCGCCGCCGGTGAAGCCGGGGGGCACCGTGTAGAATCGCCAGTCGACGTGGCCGGTGGCGGCGTCGATGCGCAGCACCGAGCCCCGGAAGTCGGGCGTGTCGCCGTAGAAGTTCGACTCCTGGTCCGACGAGACGCCGACGTAGACCTTTCCGTCGTGGTAGGTGGGGGCGCCGTAGGCCCGCGTCGCGTTGTACGAGTCCAGCGGCGTGATCCAGAGGACGCTTCCGTTGGAGGCGTCCAGCGCGGCCAGCTCGCCCAGCCCCGTGCCCACGAAGACGCGGCCGTCCGCGACGAGGGGCGTCGAGGAGAGCGCGCCGTGGCCAAGCGCGCGGCTCCACTCCTGGCGGCCGTCCGTCGCGTTGAGGCGGTAGACGGTGCCGCCCCAGTCGCCCAGGTAGACGTGCCCCTGGAGAAGCACGGGGCTCCCCGTGACGGCGCGGGGCGTGTGGAAGTTCCAGGCTGGCGCGAGGCTCGCCGCGTTCCCGCGCGTGATGGCGGCCTCGTTGGCGTTGAGCCGCGAGTTGTCCGGGTCGCGCCCCTGCGAGGGCCAGTCCGACGGGCCCGGCAGCGGCGCGGGGGGCGGCAGCGGGTCGCGCTCGGCGAGGACGTCCAGCGCGTCCACGTAGAGCGTGCGGTTCGCGCTGGGCGAGCGGAAGGCGGTGTAGGACGCGATTTCGATCTGGTGGGGCGAGCCGTCCAGGAACGCGCGGTACGTGTAGGTCCGGTACAGCCACGAGGAGGCGTTCCAGCGGATGCGCGTCGCGTTGTCGATGCGCAGCTTCAGCTCGGGCCACGCTCCCAGGGCGGGCTCCCCCTTCGCGGTGATGGTGAACGTGACGTTGCCCGGGCCCGCGGGCGCGTAGGTCATGATGATCGAGCCGTTGCCGGCCTGCTTCCAGCGCGCGCCGCCGCTGGCCGTCGGGTCGCGCTGCGAATAGCCCCACCCCAGGCGCGCGGGGAACGTCTCGGCCTGCACGCGCGCGGCGGGGCCCAGGGGCCGCACCGGCGCGGTCTTCGCGATGCTCACGGCGTCCGCGTGGAGCGCGCGCCCGGGCCCGGCGGCGCCCACGTCGTCGGTGAACGTCAGCGAGAGGGTGTGGTTGCCCCCGAAGAGCGCCACAGTGGCGGCGTAGGGCTTCCAGTCGGGCGCCACGTCGTACCACGACCAGACGATGGCGCCGTCGACGCGCAGCACGAGCTTGCCCACCGTGTCCCCGGCGGGGTCCGCGCGGGCCCAGGCGGTCACGAGGAAATACTGGAGGCCGCCCGAGACGGGGAACGTCGTCGCGATGGTCGCGTGGGACCACGCCTGGCCCGCGGACGCCGCGTCGCTGGCGATGGCCGAGCCGCCCGAGCGCGTGGGGAAGCCTTCGGCCTCGCGCCAGATGGGAAGCGGGTCCCCCGAGCCCAGCACGAGGACGAGGAAGACCTCCGCCTTGTCGATGGCCAGCGACTGGGCGGCGCCGGGAGGCACGTCGGTGAGGGCGACCGAGAGCCGATGCGAGGCCTGCGCGACGGTGTCGTTGGCGACGTAGCGGACGTACGCGTCGTTGACGCGCCAGTGGCCCACCGCGCGCCCGTCGTCGAACACCGTCATCTCCGGCGCGGGCCCGCCCGACGCGCTCCCCTTCGCCCACACGCTGATCTGGTAGGTCCCGGCGTGATCACCGCTCCAGCCGGTGGAGACGTTCCCGGGGCCGTCGAGCCGCCACGCGGCGCCCCCGCTGGCCGCCGGGTCCGCGAGGAGCGAGCCCTCGTCGCGCGTGTCGAACGCCTCGCCCTCCACCACGACGTCGACGGGATGGGCCTGCGCCGGCCCGGTCAGCGGGAACGCGGCCGCGAGGACGACCAGGCTGACGAGGACGGGGACCGCGCGCATGGAGGCCCTCGTGACGGGAAATCCATGGCCGTTCCGGCACACGACGCGGAAGCTAGCTTGCCGACCCGCCCGGCCCTTGCAGGAGCGCGACGCCCGCGACGGCCATGGCGCAGCCCAGCGCGCGGGGATGCAGAGGGCGCCCAGGCGGACGACGGCGCGGGGCTCCGCCTGCGGGCGGCCAGCGCGCCGGCCAGGCAAGGCGTGCGATTTGGTTGCACCGCAACATAGTTGTACTTTGCAAGTATCAGCATCGCCTGTGCCCCCTTCCAGCAGGGCCCTGGACTGCGCCGCGCTCCTGGCCGAGGCCGCCCCCGCCCTCGTCGACGTGATCCGCGAGGAGGGGCGCCGGCAGCGGAACGACCTCTCGGTGGGCCAGCTGCGCGCCATCTCCTATCTTTCGCGCCACGGCGACGCCTCGCTCTCCGACCTCGCGGCCGTCGTGGGCCTCACGCTGCCCGCCACGTCGCGCCTCGTGGACGGGCTGGTGGAGCGCAGGCTCGTGAGCCGCGCCGCCGCCACCGACGACCGCCGCAAGGTCACGCTCCACGCCACCCCCGCGGGCCGCGCCGTGCTGCGCTCCGTCCGCGAGTCCGCCCACGGCCGCCTCGCCGCGCTGCTGGAGGGCTTCCCGGCAAGCGACCTCGACGCGCTCTCCCGCGTGCTCGCCGCGCTCCAGCAGCGCCTCCCCGGCGGCTCGCTCCAGGAGGCCCCCGCGTGAAGCCCCACGCGGACCGCTATCCCTGGGTCGCGCTCTCCGTGACGACGGTGGGCGCCCTGCTTGCGAGCATCCAGAGCAGCGCGCTCATCATCGCGCTCCCCGACGTCATGGCGGGCCTCGGGGCCTCCTTCCTCACCATCATGTGGGTGCTGCTGGGCTATCTCCTGGTCACCACCGCGCTTGTCCCGGTGGTCGGGCGCCTGGCCGACATGTTCGGCCGCAAGCACCTCTACAACGCGGGCTTCGCGGTCTTCACGCTGGCCTCGCTGCTGGCGGGCTTCGCGAGCCCCGCCGCGCGCGGCTGGGACCTCGTGGGCTATCGTCTGCTCCAGGGCGTCGGCGGCGCGCTCCTCATGGCCAACAGCACCGCCATCGTCACCGACGCCTTCCGCGGCAGCGGCCGCGTGGGGCTTGGCCTCGGCGTCAACCAGATCGCGGGCGCCGCGGGCTTCCTCCTGGGCCCCGTCATCGGCGGGGCCCTCACCGCCGTGGGCTGGCGCTGGGTCTTCTGGTTCAACGTCCCCATCGGCCTCTTCGGGACGCTCTGGGGCGTCCTCCGCCTCCGGCAGACCGTGAAGGGCGAGACGAGGCCCGTGTTCGACTGGGCGGGCTCCATCCTCTTCGCCCTCGGGCTGGGCGCGTTCCTCATGGGGCTCTCCCTCGTCGCGTTCCCGCTGGTCCCCTTCACGGTGGTCGAGCTGCTCATCGCGGGCGGGCTCGTCCTCCTGGCCGCGTTCGCGTGGGTGGAGCGCCGCGTCGAGCACCCGATGATGGACCTGGGCATGTTCCGCGACCGCGTGTTCGCCGTGGGCTCGCTCTCCACGTTCCTCAACTCCCTCGCGCGCGGCGCCGTGCTCTTCATCCTCATCTTCTTCCTCCAGGGCCCCTACGGGCGCGACCCCCTCGCCGCGGGCATCCTCATGACGCCCTTCGGCGCCGCGTTCCTCCTCGTGGGCCCGCTCTCGGGGTGGCTCTCGGACCGCTGGGGCTCGCGCCTCCTCGCCACCACGGGCCTGCTCGTCTCCGCGGCGGGCCTCGCGGGGCTCGCCACCGTCACCGACCACACGCCCTACTGGGCCCTCGCGCTCTGGATGGTCGTCATCGGCGGCGGCTCGGGTCTCTTCAACAGCCCCAACATGAACAGCATCATGAGCCACGTGCGCCCCGACGAGCGCGGCATGGCGGCGGGCACCGCGACGATGCTCATGAACACGGGCCAGATGCTCAGCATCGCCATCGCGTTCCCCCTCGTGCTCAGCAAGATCCCCGAGGAGATCATGATGAAGATCTTCCTCTTCGGGGGCGGCATGGCGGGCGCGCCCGACGCGCTCTCGGCGTTCCTCCACGGCATGCACGTCGCGTTCCTCCTCGCGGTGGGCATCACGCTGGTCGCGGCCGCGGTGTCGTTCTTCCGCCCGCACCACCGGCCCGCCCCCGCGGGAGCCGCGGCCGAGCAGGGCTGAGGCGCGGTTTGATCGCGCCGCCGACTGCGGCTTTGGCCACAGGTGAGCCGTTCTGCCGCGCAAAATGCCGCGCGGCTCATGCCCCGGGGGCGCGCTCCGCTCCCTGCGCATGACCCGCGCCGTCGCGCTCCTTCTGCTCGCCCTCCTCGTGGGCTCGGGCCTCGCCGACGCGCAGGCCACCAACGCGACCTTCCCGCGCGAGCGCGGAGGGGAGCGCGGCGGCTTCCCCTGGGCGCAGGTCGCCATGCTCACCATGGTGGCGGGCCTCGTCCTCGTGCCGCTGAACCTCTGGCGACGTGCCCTCCTCCCCAGGCTCCTGGCCGCGGGCGCCAAGGGGAAGGAGGACCTCGTCCGCGCGGGCGCATGGCTGCGCGGGAGCGGCGTCAACCTCCACATGGTCTTCGGCGCCGCCACGCTGGTCGCGGGCACCGTGCACGGGCTCACCGAGCGCCGCTCCAACTGGGAGCTGTGGGCCGGCATGGCGGGCATCCTCGCGCTCCTCGTGCTGGGCGTCACGCTCCGTTGGGTCCCGCGGCTCGCCCGGCATCGCGCGCCCGCGCTCGCCGCGAAGTGGGCCCTCACGGGCCTCTCGCTGGCGCTGCTGCTCTACGGACACTCGCTGGCGCATCCGGCGTTCGGGGGACGGCGCGGAGGGTGAGAAGGACGACCTGCGCGAAGGGGAAGCAGTTGCAGCCGGGTGCGAGCCTCTTGGGTCTTGCAGGTAACTTCCTGCAAGCGCCTATGGTCCGAAATGCGTTCGTTTCGCACGGTTGGTTCGCTTGCGCGTCTGGTTTGTCTTGTCTGCCGTCATCTTGGCCGTTGGCTCGTTCCCCTCGCTTCTCGCTGCCCCGTCCACTGGGGTCTCGCTCCCGCCTCCTTTGGAAGACACCTGTGAATCCGTCCCGGCCCTGAGCCTTGGGGCAGGGGGCTTGGAGGTGGCCTCTTCGCCGACCGACGCGTGTCTCCAGGCCCAGAAGTTTCCACCCGTCATCACGCTGGGGAGCCCGACTCTTTGCTTGGGCGTGCCGGGCCAGCGTGTGGACTGCGCCCAGGCCCCCTCGACGGCTCCCGACGACTCCACGGCGCTTCTCTACATCACGATCCAGAGCGTGGACCTGTTGCCGACGACTCCCCCTCAGGTCACGGTGACGGACGGGACCGCCAATCAGGCGTTCACCAAATCGAACGGACTTCCGAACTGCGTGCTGACAATCCCTGCGCCTTGGATTGTGAAGTGCACGCCCCTGAAGAATCCTCTTCTGGGAGGCTCGTGGGACTGCCCCGATATGCTCGTGGGCGCCTCGGCCGACGGGATCACGGGGGCCGTGAACGGCACCACGCAGTGCAACAATGACACCATCGCCTGGACGGGCGACGTGGGCATCACGAACCCGACCTGGGCCGTCCTGACGGCGAACCTGGGCACCGTGGCTCCCGACGTCGAGTGCGGGGCCTACGGCATCCTGGATGCCTCAGGCCATCGTGCGCCAGCCCCCCTTCCTCCCTACACCGTCAACTGCCTCGAGCCCGGCTCGAAGGACGTCCAGCTCAACCTCAACTAGGTGATTTCGCCCATGAACAAGCTCCTCCCTTCCCTCCTGCTCACCTTCGTATTGACCATGCCCTTCACGCCCTTCGCGCAGGGCGGCTGCGTCGACGACTCGTGCCTCGCCGCGGTCCCTGATGGGCCCCCAGACGCCTCGGCGTGCGGCCAAATCGTCGACGCGTCCACAGCCACCTTCAACGCCACCAGCGGCGCGGCCTGCGCGCGCGGCGTCATCCAGTGGCAGACGCTCCCCTATGGCCTCGTGGTCGTGATGGTCTACAAGCCGAACGCGGCCTGCTTCGCCTGCTCCACCCAGGTCTTCCCCGCGCCGGGCTGGACGTGCACGGTGCCCACCGCCTACGGGGCTGCGAGCCCCATCACCGTCACGTGCACGCCTCCCAACTCGAAGACTGTCTACGACTGCACCACGCTGCGCGTCTTCGTGAACGCCCAAGATTCGACGGGCTTTTCGGTGGAAGACGGAAAGGCCACGTGCGGAACCGTTTCCGCGTCCTGCGAGGCCGTCTGGGGAACCAACCGGGAGACGTGCACCAAGAGCACGCCGGCGGTTCCTCGCCAGCATCCACCCCTGGAATGCAGTCTGACCTTGTGGAACGCCTATGATGTGGCCTCCGCGACAGCCATGTGCTTCAATCGATAGTCACGTAATGAGGCGCTGTTCCTCGGAGGGATTCCGGGCCTGCGCTGCGGAGCGAAGCGACATCGGAATCCCACCGCCTGAAACGGCCACCGCCGGTCCCACCGGGATGGAACGGCACCCCGCCTGGCCAATCTATTTATAGCGGCCTTCGGTTCCGCGGCCCAACTGCATCCCCGCAGGATGCGGCGCCCGAAGGCCGGGGACCATCCCGGGCGAGTCGGTCGCCGACGGGTGTCCTTGGGAAGGACGGGCAGCGCCTCGCGCGCGGCCTACGCCCGCCACTCCGCGGGAATTCAGCGGGACGCGCAAGCGCCCAGACATTGGAGGAACAACCATGGCTGACAAGCCCCACATGAACGTCGTCTTCATCGGACACGTCGACGCCGGCAAGTCCACGACCGTGGGCCGCGTCCTGCTGGACACGGGCCACATCGAGGCCCACGTGATTGAGAAGCTCAAGAAGGAGGCCGAAGAGAAGGGCAAGGCCACCTTCGAGTTCGCCTTCGTGATGGACAACCTCAAGGAGGAGCGCGAGCGCGGCGTCACCATCGACATCGCGCACAAGAAGTTCACCACGGACAAGTACTACTTCAC
>JAJPHT010000040.1 GCA_021325135.1 Pseudomonadota bacterium
CGCGATTCCTCGGAACCGCTGATAACGCAGATCTTCTCCTTCGAACGCCCGCTTAGGCGGGGGCCATGCGAAGTCCCGACGCGGGGCCATGAATAATCCCAAGTTATGCGCACTGCCGATCGACCATATGAATCCGGCGTGCGATTGCGTGGAGGAGCGTTCTCAATTTGCCCGGCAAGACCCTTCGCTCAGCAAAGGGGCCGAGAGCACCCTCATCAACCCCACCTCCTCCCGCTCCAGCCCCTTCCAAGCCCCCTTCCTCCCGGCGCCGTCGTCCAGCTTCGCGAGCCTCCCCTCCAGGTACGCCCCCACGACGGCGGGATGCACGTAGGCGCGGCGGCAGACGGCGGGCGTGTTGCCCAGGCGCTCCGCGACGCGCTTGACGGCCGCGACGACGTTGCGCTTGCCTTCGGCCTTGCGCCGGAAGGGGCCGATCTCCTGGAGCGCGGCGAGGGCGAGGAGGGTGCCGGCCCAGGTGCGGAAGTCCTTGGCGGTGAAGTCGTCGCCGCTGATCTCGCGCAGGTAGGCGTTCACGTCGGTGGAGGTGACGTCGCGGACGACGCCCTGCTCGTCCTCGTAGCAGAACAGCTCCTGGCCGGGCATGTCCTGGCAGCGGCGCACGACGCGGGCGACGCGGGGGTCCTCCACCTCGACCTCGTGCTGGACGCCGGCCTTGCCGCGGAAGCGGAGCCTCACGCGGGCGCCCCGCACTTCGGCGTGGTCGTTGCGGATGGTGGTGAGGCCGTAGGAGCGGTTCTCCCGCGCGTACTCGGCGTTGCCCACGCGGGTGTAGGTGGTCTCCAGGAGGCGGACCACGGTGGCGAGGACCTTCTCGCGCGGGACGCCGGGGAGGTCCAGGTCGCGGGCGACGCGGGCGCGGATGCGCGGCAGCGCCTCGCCGAAGGCGGCCATGCGGTCGTACTTGGTGGCGTCGCGCGCCTCGCGCCAGCGCGGATGATATCGGTATTGCTTCCGTCCGCGCGCGTCGCGCCCGGTGGCCTGGAGGTGCCCCTGGGGGTCGGCGCAGATCCACACGTCCGTCCAGGCGGGCGGGATGGCGAGGCGCCTGATGCGGGCGAGGGTCTCGCGATCCTTGATGGGGCGGCCGCGCGCGTCGACGTAGGCGAAGCCTTTCCCTGCGCGGCGGCGCCGGAGGCCAGGCTGCGCGTCGGTGACGTGGCGGAGGCCCGCCTCGTGCGCGGCATCCGCGGGCTGGGGCGCCAGCGCGACGACGGCCTGCATGCGCGCGCGATGCGGCGCGCGCGGCGAAGCGCGTTCTGGCCGGTTCAGCGATGGAGGCGCCCCGAGGCGATCGCCGCCCCCGCGGCGACGGGCGGCAGCATCCAGGCCGCGACGCCGCCGCCCTCCAGCGCGCCGGAGATCCACGTGAGGATCGCCAGCGCGCCCAGGGCGCCCGCGACGCGCGGGCGCACGCGGAGGGAGACGAGGGCGAGGGCGACGCCCCAGAGCGACGCCGCGGCGAGGGCCGCCGCGGGCGAGATCGCTCCGAGGTCGCCGGGAAAGGGCGCCTCCATTCTACAGCCGGAACGTCGTGTAGTCGCCAGGGGTATTTCGACCTTCGGTCGGCCCTGGGCGGAGGGCGCCCGTCGGGTTCAAGATTCCCCGCCGTCCGGGTGAGCAGCGCGGCGAGGCGTGGTCGCGGGCTCAGCCCAGGAGGCCGCCCACGAGGGGGATGCTCTTGGTCACGCCCACGAGGCTGAAGGCGTTGGCGTCGCCGCCGACGTCGCACTGGTTGAGCGCGACGAGGCCGTCGGCCTCGCAGGTGGTCTTCTCCGCGTTGTCGTAGGAGAAGTCGCCGCCCTTGCCGCCGTAGGAGCCGCCGTCGTACCCGCCGGGCGCCTGGCAGCACTGGGGCGAGTCGTAGCCCTTCTTGCCCTCGTCGCCGCCGACGATGGAGAGCAGGTTCGCGTCGCCGCCCACGTCGCACTGGTTGACGGAGCCAAGGAGGCTCTCGGCCTCGCAGGTCGTCTTCTCCTTGTTGTCGATGGTCACGTCGCCGCCCTTGCCCTTCCACGAGGGGGAACCGCCGGGCTGCCAGGCGGGCTTGCCCTTGTCGCCGCCGCCCACGATGGAGAGCAGGTTCGCGTCGCCTTGGACGTCGCACTGGTTGACCGACGCGAGGAGGCTGTACGCCTTGCAGGTCGTCTTCTCCTTGTTGTCGATGGTGACGTCCTTGCCGTGGCCGTCCTTGTCCTTGCCGTACCCGTCCTTGCCGTCCTTGTTGTCGTAGCCGCCCTGGTTGCCGCCCTTGTGGTCGTAGGAGCCCGAGGGGTGGCTGGGCGGGGTGGGGGAACCCTGCTTGACGGTGGCCTCAGGCGTGCAGAGGTCGCTGCCGTCGACGTCGGAGAGCTCGATGTAGACCTTGCACTTCTGCGTCACGTTGGAGTCGAAGTCGGCGCCCTTGTGGCCGCCGTTTCCGCCCTGGGTCACGGAGGCCTCCTGGTCGCACACCTCGCTGCGCTTGACCTCCGAGAGCTCGACGTGGATGCGGCACGTCTGCGTGACGTCTGAGTTGTAGTCCGTGGACTTGGGCTTCCACCAGTCGGAGTATCCGCTCGCGGGCGCGCTGGGCGAGGAGGCCAGCGAGTTGAGCGCGAAGCCGGTCACGACGATCGCGACCACCGCGAGGGTGGCGAAGCCGAGCAGGTTGCGTGCTTTCATGCGCTGGGCCCTCTCCTGCGCACGATGCAAGTCGATGGTGGTGCAACCCTCCAACGTGATAGCATGCGACGAATGGTGCGCGGCGATGGAGTCCCGGCCGTCCCGCTATCATTCTCGCGCGGGTCCCTGGCGGGGCGCGGCGGTCCGGCCGCCTACTCGCGCGCCGCGGCGGTGCCTTCCCACGCCTGCCGCGGGTCGGGATACGCGCCCTGGAAGAGCGCCTCGAAGGCGAGCTGGTCCTGCCAGTCGCGCCTGCACGCGCAGCCGAGGCTCGCGAAGACGCGCTTGTCCTGGCTCACGTTGAACGCCTGGATCGCCTTGAGGACGTGCTCGTCGCACTTGCCGCAGTTGTGCGCGCCGCGGGGCTTGCCGCCCGCGACGGGGTCGCTCTTCATCACGGTGCCGGGGCACGCCTCGTGGCCGCGCTGGAGGATCTCCACGACGCTCCAGAGCCACGGGGTGCGATACTGGCCGCGCTTCCAGAGGCTCTCGACCAGCGTGTGGCTCTGCACGTTCATGGGGTTGAAGGAGACGGTGCTCGCGTGGGGCCCCGCCAGGCGCGCGGTCTCGACGCAGTCGCGGATGGCCTCCTCCTCCGTGAGGAAGGGGGGCTTCACCATGGTGTAGCACTTCAGCGTCACGCCGCCCTCTTGGGCGGCTCGGTCCTCGCTCGCTGCGGTCGCGCCGTGGGCCTTGGCGACGCGGCTCGCCTCCTCGAAGTCCTCCAGGAAGAACTCCTTGTTCACGCTGTGGCGCGCGACGGTCTTGTTCGCGCTCTCCAGCCCGACGCCGATCTCCAGCTTGGCGCCCGCGTGCAGGGCCGCCCGGATGGCGGCGACGCGCGGGGCGGTCACGTCAGGGGCCTGCGCCTCGACGTTGAGCTTCTTGACGGAGGCGGGCACGAGGGCCGCGATCTGCGCCTGCGCGTCCTCGCCCACCTCGTAGGGGTCGAGGAAGCTGCCGCTGGTGTAGATCTTCAGGATCGGCTCGCCCGCGTATTCGCGCAGCGCGTTGCGCATCTGCTCGACGAGCTCCGCGGGCTCGATCTTCCGGATGAAGGAGTCGTTGACGTAGCCGCAGAACGTGCAGCCGCCGCCCAGCGCCCAGCGGCAGCCCCGCGTGCGGAGGATGACGACGAAGGCCTTGACCTCCTCGCCCTCCATGCGATCGGGCTGCGTGAACGTCGTGCTGGGGTGCGTGGCGTCGCCGCTCTTGACCGTGAGGCGCCTCGCCTCGCGGGACGCCTTGGCCAGGGGCTGGTAGAACTTGGCGCGGGTGAACTCCTGCATCTAGGCGCCCCCCTTCTTCTTGCGGTCGACGTGATGCCTCACGGACACGCACGCGCCCTTGCGCATGGCGCCCATCTCGGAGCCCGCGACCAGCGCGCGCCCCACGCCGCGGAAGTCGCCGTCGTGGTGGAGGACGACCTCGTCCTCGGGCGCGACCTCGGCGTCTCCGCTCCTCACGCCCACGGCGAAGATGGTGCCGCGGGGGACGAAGTCGTCGATCTCCACGCGGTAGTGGCCCTCCTCCAGGAGGCGGCGGCCCCCTTCCAGCGCGAGGCTGAGGTAGCCGCGGTCCTGCGTCGTCATGGCGATCTGCTCGCCGCTCTCGGAGTCCAGGAGGCGCAGGAAGGGCGCCTTGCCCTTGACCTCCGCGCCCTCCACGAGGACGTGGCCCGCCTCGCCGAACTGGAAGCGCGCGAGGCTGCTCATGTCGTCGAGGCCGCGCTCGCGCCACGCGACGCGGGGCAGCGCGTCGGCGAGCTTGTTGAGCGTGCTGGCGAGGTTCTCCAGGCTCTCGGGGGAGAGCGGGTCCTTCTCCACGGTGTAGTGGAAGTCGGGGAGGGCGGGCTGCGCGATCTCCATCTCGCTCTCGTCCAGGTGCACGACGACGTGGTCGTAGCGGCTGCGCTCGGTGAGGGCGACGAGGGAGTCCTGGATCATGCGCTTCTCGTCCTCATCCCAGTGGCCCGTGACCGGCAGGTCGTAGGCGTTGGCGGGGTAGAGGTTCTCCAGCTCGCGCGGCACGATGCCCAGGGGGCTCGTGAGGACGACCTCGTGGATGGCGGCGCGGTTGCGCACGCGGTCCAGGGCGCTGAAGAGGATGCGGTGCGTCTTGCTGAGCGCGTAGGGCTTCGTCGCGCTGCACGGGAGCAGCACGAGGATGCGCGCGCTGGTGGGCTTGCGGTAGCGGCGCGCGAGGCGCCGGCGCCAGCGCACGATCTCCGGCCGGTCGAGGCTCTCCTTGCTGGTGGCGTAGAGGCGGCCGGGGCGCAGCAGCGGCGCGCGCTCGGCGAAGAACTGGTAGCCCTCCTTGTCGAGCCGGCGCAGGTGGGCCGCGAGGGCGGGCGTCGCGCGGCTCCTCTGCTCCACGAGCTCGCGCAGCTTCCCGGCGCGGATGGCGGCGTGGACGCGGGCGATCTCCTGCTGCACGGCGGCGCGCGCGTGGGCGACCAGCGTCTCGGGCTTCGCGTCGGGGAGAAGGCCGGCGTCCAGGGCCGCCTGCGCGGGGAGCGAGCCCTCGGGCGTGAGGTAGGCGCCCTGGCGCGCCGCGAGCACGGCCGCGGCGTCGTCGAAGAGATCCACGCCGGCGTAGGCGAGGAGCGCGATCTCCTGGGGCAGGCCGCAGCCGGGGAGGTAGAGCAGGCGCTCGGGGCCCGCGTTCTCGCGCAGCGCGGTCAGCGCCTTCGCGAGGGAGTAGGGGTTCTCGACGTGGCTGCGGGCGTGGCCCAGCGCCACGACCTCCGCGTCCGGGGGGAGGCGGCCGTTGGGGTCGACGGCGACGAAGCCCGCGTCGCCGCGGTGCGCCTGATAGCTTTCCTCGTGGCCCGCCTTCAGCAGGTCCGCGCCGCCCGCGGGCGCGTAGGGCATCTCGTCGTCCAGGACGAGGAAGGCCTGCGCGTCCTCCGGGGTGGGCGAGAAGCGCGACCCGCCCGCGAGGACGGTGGGGCGCTGGAGCGGGACGCGCGAGAGGGCGAGCCGGCCTTCGGGCGCGGGGAGGCCCGGCAGGTCCACCGCGAGGGCCAGGGGCGTCAGGCGGGCCTGGTCCTGGCGCGTCCACTGGAGGATGCGGGCCGCGGCGTCCCGGGCGACCGGCTCGAGCATACGTCCGCGCCCACGGGGGCGCTCGTATTTAAGGGGTGGCCGGGCCCCGCGGCGCCTCCCGGCGCCCGTGGCGGAGGCCTTCAGCCACCATCCGCAGATTCACGCTTCCGGGCCTCCGGGAACCGCGCGCCCCCTTTCACAGCTTTTCTCGCATAGGATGAAGGAGGCCCCCCGGATTTTTCACCTGCGGTGCTATCAAGGCGCCGCGGCGTGAGACCATGACGTACTCCAAGCCCCTCTTCGCCCCCGTGACCAACGACCGCGAGTCCGCCGGCTGCTGCTTCTACTACAACAACGCCGGCCAGGGCTTCTACTA